>NZ_CP179868.1:683750-1367500 GCF_051379705.1 Ekhidna algicida
GAAGCACTTCAGCAAGATGGGGAAGCGGCTGTTGATACTATTTTATCAAAACTAAAAACCACACACTCATGACACTACAACTTGGATACTTGACCTTAACATTGGCTGTTTGTTTGTTGCTTATACATTTTGGCTTTGCGGCGATAAACAAAACATTTGATGGACCAAAAAAGAAGCAAAAGAAAATGATATTGATCGGAGGAATTGTTCTTTGGCAAATTTATCTGGCATTGATTGGTTCAACAGATTTTATTCTCTCCTATTCATTCCCTCCACGATTTGCATTGACCATGATTGTTCCTGCATTCATTTTCACTGGTGTATTCGTTTTTAGAAACAGGAAGAACGAATGGTTGTTAAACATTCCTACCAGACATATTTTCTTTTTTCAATCCTTTAGAGTTTTGGTTGAGAGCTTATTTGTGGCTTCAGTCGCAACTGGCATCTTACATAAAGAAGCGAGCATCGAAGGCTATAACTACGATATGATCTATGCACTGACTGTGCCAATCATAGGCTTCATAGCTTTTGGAAAGAACTCATCGAATTTTAAGCTAGTCAGATTCTGGAACTATCTGGGATTGGCGGTCTTAGCAACTGTCATATTCGTTTTCATGACTTCTATCTATAAGCCTGATTTATATGGAGCCAATGAACCTTTATTGCCATTGGAAGCCATTACCTATCCATATGGACTTGTGGCTGGTTGCCTTATGCCTGCAGCTGTTTTTATGCATGTGTTGTCAATTGCTCAACTCAACCGATTGATAAGGGGATAATAATTGGCAAAGAAGGATCAGTAGGCTCTTACTTCCACGCCCTTCATGTAGTTGACGAAAGCTCGGTTTACCACCTTATTTCCTCCAGAAGTTGGGTAGTCACCCGTGAAATACCAGTCTCCCAAATGATTTGGACAGGCTTTATGTAAATTATCTACCGTTTGGTAGACTACTTCCACTTCAGCTTTCATTCCTTTCGGCTTCACTATCTCAGTAATTTTCTCAGATAACTGATCATATGTGAACTGGTTGTATAACTCATTCACATGATTTGCTGGATTATCCTCAGATTGGCTTGCTAGACATTTATCAAAGACTTCATCAAGTAAATCTTCTTTATTGTGGTCTTTCAATAATGCAAGCACCGCTCTAAATGCAAGAAAGTCTTTCATCTTGCTCATATCAATTCCGTAACAGTCCGGGAATCTAATTTGAGGAGCTGATGATACAATTACAATTTTCTTGGGCTCTAATCGATCTAAAAGGGTCAGGATGCTTTTCTCGAGTGTAGTACCTCGAACAATACTGTCATCAATCACCACAAGCGTGTCGGTGTTTTTATTGATTACCTCATATGTTGTGTCATACACATGAGAAACCAACTCATCACGGCTACTATCATCTGTAATGAAAGTTCTGAGCTTCGCATCTTTAAGCACTAGCTTTTCCACTCTGGGCTGGAAATTCAGCATTTCTTCTATGGAATCAGCCGAAGGTTTTCCATCCAATATGACCTCTTTTCTTTTGGCGATAAGGTATTTTTCTACGCCTCGCATTAATCCTAAAAAGGAGGTCTCTGCGGTGTTAGGAATGTAAGAGAATACCGTATTCTTTAAATCAGAATTGATAGACTTCAAAACTTGTGGTACTAGAAGCTCTCCGAGTGTTCTGCGCTCGTTATAAACATCCGGATCCGTTCCTCGTGAAAAATAAATTCTCTCGAAGCTGCACGACTTACGCTCGATTGGTTCGATGAACTGCTTTTGATCATAGCTTCCATCTTTATTGATGATCAAAGCATGCCCGGGTTTAATC
This sequence comes from Ekhidna algicida, assembly GCF_051379705.1. GTDB lineage: Bacteria > Bacteroidota > Bacteroidia > Cytophagales > Cyclobacteriaceae > Ekhidna. The sequence continues at coordinate 685,565 of NZ_CP179868.1, forward strand.
TCTTCAATATCCGAATACTCACATCCGAAAGCTGTTTTAATTGCTTGCTTCTCCGACGTGACTACCACTACTTCATCGTCGGCATAATAGTATGCTGGTCTGATTCCGGCAGGATCTCTAGCTACAAATGAAGCGCCATATCCAATGATACCGGCCATGGCATATCCACCATCAAAATCTCTACACGACCTGTGTAATACTCGCTGCAGGTCTATCTCCTCTTCAATTTTGTAGGTAATCTCTTCGTTGGAAAGGTCGTCTTTATACTTGTCGAAGATTCGTTGATTTTCTTCATCCAGAAAGTGACCAATTTTTTCCATTACTGTCACCGTATCAACTTTATCTTTCGGGAACTGTCCAAGACCAACCAGAATATTAAAAAGTTCTTCCACATTGGTCATGTTGAAGTTACCTGCCATCACCAGGTTTCTACTCCTCCAGTTATTCTGCCTTAAGAAAGGATGACAATTTTCAATGCTATTTTTTCCGTGTGTGCCGTACCGTAAATGTCCAAGCCATGATTCTCCTGTGAATGCATAATTCTCTTTCAACCATTCTGCATTGGTCTCATCTCCACTTGGATCCTTCTTCGCCTTAAAATACTTTTTACTAATCTTTCCAAAGATTTCCTCAATTGGATTTGAATTAATCGTTCGATATCTAGAAATGTATCTATGCCCTGGTGGTAGGTCAATTTTTATACTTGCAACTCCTACTCCATCCTGCCCACGATTACTTTGCTTCTTCATAAGCAAGTACATCTTTTTAGCTGCGTATGCAGGCGTGCCGTATTTGTCAATATAATATTGGAGGGGTTTCCTTAGACGGAGGTGGGCTATGCCACATTCGTGTTTGATGGGATCACTCATTGACGTTATTAAGCAATTGTTGCATTACTATTACCAGCTTCGGTACAAAGAACAACAATAACAGGCCAATTGTAAAAAGAGTTGCAATAATTTTCGCCCATAAACTGAAATTGGTCGATTGATTTGATTGATCCTTGGCAAGGAAAATATGCCTGGGTATTTGTAAATAATAAAACAGGGAGCCTACAGTGGCTAAAATAGCGATAACCAAATACCACACTACTAAGATGGAATCCACTGAAAGGTAATGTTCCCACAATGTGGTGAATAGAAACAACTTTGCCATAAAGCCTGCCATCGGTGGTAATCCTACCAATGAAATCAATATAAATGTAAATCCAGCTCCCATCCAAACTGATCGGTTGGTAGTGCTATAGGCAGAAAGTGTATAAATATCTTTTCGCTCGTACTGATCAAGCATATAGAATGCTCCTAGATTCATAATGGCGTAAACGACTGCATACCACCAGAAAGCATCCTGAGCGGTACTTGAATTAATTAGCGCAAAAGGTAGCATGAATCCCGAATGCGCAATTGCACCAAAACTTATCATCCTTCTTGCGTGAGTTTGACGAAATGCCCCGAGTGTTCCCATTACTATGGTGAGCATACCCAAGCCAAGCACAAGTTCAAAGATCCAATGCGAAGCACCCAATGCATCCAAACGCAAAATCCTTTGCAACAAAACAAGACCAGCGAGCTTTGGAACGATGGACATAAAAGCAGCAGCATCTGCTGGAGCTGACTGATAAGTAGCTGGAACCCAGAGATGCGCCGGCGCTATTGATATTTTAAATAAAATTCCAAAAAGCATCATTATCATTCCTACCAGCGTAATCACCTCAATCGACTGAATTTCGCCTAACCCGGAGATTGAAAACACGCCTGTGCTTCCATAGATAAGTCCAAGACCAAATAGCATAACAGCTGAACTGATAGCACCAAAAAGTAGATATTTGATGCCGGCTTCATATCCTTGTTTCTTACCGGAAAAGTTGGTCAGTATGTATGACGAAAATGACACCAATTCTATTGTCAAATAGATGATCAACAGGCTATTGGCTTTCATCGTCAAGATACTTCCGGAAAGAATAGCTAGAATGAAAAAATAGAATTCCGTTGCATGCTTTTTGTTTCTAGGAAAAAGAAGAATCAATAAAGACACAATTAGGAATAGAGATCCGAAATAGATTGCCTGCTTAGTGGTGTGAATACTGCTCATCATCAACTCACCTAACATTTGCGAAGATGCATTGAGCCAAACTGCAATAATTACAGTTCCTGTAAAAAGCAGCTTTGTTATTACTTTACTGGATCTAATGAGACCTGCAAGCAAGACCAAAATAGCGCCAAGAATCAAAGCAGTTTCTACCCACACTCCTTGAAGGTCATTCAGAATAGATGCTAGCTGTTCAGTCAGGTTCATGGTTTAAAGCTGCTAACCTGCTGAATAAAGAAATTGATGGATTCGCTGCTGTAATCCAATATTAATCGAGGGAAAATTCCGAGTGCGACCACCAAAATAGCTAATGGTATTAGCATCAGTTTTTCCCGTGATGTCAGGTCAAACATGTTTGGTTCCCAGCTAGATTCTCGGACAAAATACTTTCCATAAAACATGCGCTGGATGGTCCACAGAAAATAAGCAGCCGAGATGGCTATACCTAGTGTCGCCATAATTCCAATCCAAAGGGAAAATTGAGAACTTCCAAACGCTCCCATCAACACCATCAATTCTCCTACAAAACCAGACAACCCGGGAAGACCTAATCCTGCGAAAAAGAATATCGCCATGAAAAACGTATAGACTGGCATTTTACTAGCGAGTCCACTGAAATTCTCCATTGTCCTGTTTCCTGTACGGTCATATATTACTCCTGCAATCAGGAATAAAGCGGGGGAAATCAATCCATGCGAAATCATGTGAAACAACGCTCCGGAAAATCCAATAGCTGTAAGTGATGCCAACCCGACTAACACAAAACCCATATGCGAAACTGATGAATAAGCCACCATCCGCTTTAAGTCTCTTTGCGCTAATGCATTTAAACCTCCATATAGAATGGACAGTACACCAATTACAGCAACCAATAAGGAATAATCTGCGGCTGCATCCGGAAAAATACCATAGGCAATTCGAAGCAGCCCATAGGCGCCAACTTTTAATAGTAAGCCTGCTAAAACAACAGAAATGGGTGTTGGTGCTTCAACGTGAGCATCCGGCAACCAGGTATGGACAGGCACAGCAGGCAGCTTTATTCCAAAACCAATAATCAAGAAAATGAAAGCAAGCGCTCTTGCCGAATAACCAAAAATGAGTTTAGAAGAATTGGGATCAAACACCGAACCAGATTCATAATTTCCGTCTAGCATCTGCACCAGGCTAAAGGTATTTGCATCTCCATCTACAACGCTGAGATAAAGTCCAATCATTACAATCAGAATAAATAAAGATCCGAATAGCGTATACAGGAAAAATTTAATCGAGGCATATGATCTTCTTTCCCCTCCCCAGATACCAATGAGAAAAAACATTGGCAGTAGCATGAATTCAAAGCAGAGGTAGAAAAGGAAAAAATCCAAAGCGATGAAACATCCAATGATACTTGAGCTCAGAACCAGGTAAAGGATAAAATAGCCTTTAGTTTTTTCTTGAATGTTCCAGGATGAAATCACCCCGATCAATAGGACAAAAGATGAAAGCGCCACTAACGGTAAGCTTATACCATCTACACCAAGAAAATAGTCTATGCTAATTGATCCTACGGAACCAAATGACATTGTGATCCAATCGACTTTCTCTACAAACTGAAATGCTCCAGACCAACTATCGGCAACTAGCGACTGATCAAATTTGATCATTAGAAGGATTGAAAGTATAAATTGGATTCCAACAGTTGCTAGCGAAAGTCGTCTAAAAACCTTCCATCGCTCAGACGGAATGAAGAGCATTACTAAAGCAATCAGCAATGGCAAAAGGAATATGTAGGTTAGGGTGTTTTGCATGCGTCGCTAAAAAAACAGGATCCAACTTAAAATCAAAATAATACCTGCCAGCAACCAAGCTAGCTGTGTTTGAATATCACGTGAGCTCAATCCGGCAAACAACTTCCCAATCAAGCCAGAAATATAACCCATAAGATTCACTGGGCTATCTACAATGAAACGATCCACCAGAGCAATTACTTTAGACAAAACCACTCCTCCTACACCTATCAAATGAAGAATTCCATCTACCACTTTACGATCTATTCGAAAAGTAAAAGTCGATAGCCTCTCAATTGCTCTACCAAAAGATTCATAAACTGTTGTCAGAAAAAGTCCATTTGTAAAAACGGAAGCTCGACTATTATCCAATTGTTTATATGACTGATGATAGGATGAACCTGGCTTAAAAAATGAGAATGCCAGTACTAATCCAGCCACTGTCATAAGTAAGGACAGAAACATTACCATCATAGAAACAAAACCATCTGAAAGTTCAGATTGGTTGACTAATACCGTATGAATCCATGACTCATGTGATAAAGGATTCAAGCTATGAAAGATCCAAAGTGAACCGACAGCCAGTACAATTAATGGGACCTTGATTATCAGGGTTTCGGTATAGTCCTCGATCAAATTTTTAATTCGAGCCTCGCCCCAAAATACCAGTAAGACCATTCGTCCGACATACAATGCGGTTAAAAACGCAGTGATCAAAGCTATGTCGGGAACAAGGTATGCCCACCTGCCAATAGAACTTGCCCAGTGCCAGCCTGCGATGATGATTCCTTCTTTAGACATAAAGCCACTGAAAAACGGGACTCCCGCAAGTGCGAGAGAACAAACGAGAAATGTTCTGTAAGTCCAGGGTAGTTGCTTTTTGAGGCCTCCCATATTCCTCATATCCTGTGGGTCCTCATTGGTAGCATCGTGCATAAAATGGATAATAGCTCCTGCTCCAAGAAATAAACCCGCCTTGAAAAAAGCATGTGTGAATAGATGAAAAAGGGAAGCGCTTTGTGCGCCAACACCTATTCCCAAGACCATATACCCCAATTGTGAAATCGTTGAATACGCCAGAACCTTCTTAATGTCGTGCTGCATTAAAGCGCAAATTCCTCCATATAAGGCAGTAAAAGTTCCGACAAGTGCCACAGTCATCAAGGCATATTCATGCATGAATGGTGAAACTCTAAAGAGCAAATAGACACCTGCAGCTACCATGGTTGCCGCGTGTATTAGTGCAGAAACTGGAGTAGGTCCGACCATGGCTTTTGTCAACCATCCTGAAAACGGAAGTTGTGCAGACTTACCAAACGCTCCAATAGCTACCAGCATGGAAGGCAATAGCAACCATTCTCCATCAAGTTGAGAAATATTCAGTCCAGATTGATTTAGAAGTAATATACCTGCCAGCAGAGCCACATCGGCAATTCGGTTGACCATGAAAGCCAGTCTTGCCGCAGCAGGCACTCCGTCTTTTCGATACCAAAAGCCTATTAAAAGATAAGATGCCAATCCGACCAATTCCCAAAAAATAAAAAGTAGTAAGAGGTGATCCGCCAGCAGTAACCCAGTCATTGAAGAAGTGAAGAAGCCTAACTTTAAAAAATATCTATTCTTCCCATCATCCGTTTTCAGGTATTCCAAAGAGAACAAATGCACCAGCATTGAAACAAGTGAAACCAACGCGATCAGAATCAGTGCCGCTTGATCTGCAAAGAAATTAAGATGATAATTTGGCAACCATTCAAGGGAATGATTAAGCTCTATTCCGGAAAGGATAAGCAAAAGCGATATAACTAAAGGAATCGAAACACCTAGAACTGAAACCCACACCCTCGGCTTGCTAAAATAGGTCGTGAGTCCACCTGCAAGAGGAGCGATAAGCAAAACCAAGATCATCGAAGTTTCCATTAGTTGCCAACCTCCGTTAGTTCATCCACATTGGATGCTTTCGTTTTTCGATAAATATTTAAAAGAATTGCCAGAGCAATCGATACCTCGCAAACTGTCAACACCACTGCGAAAATAGCAAACACCTGACCTCTTAATTGAGGATCAAACTGTGAGAAAGAAGCCAAAACGATATTTGCTCCATTAAGCATAAGCTCAACTCCGATCAGTACAAAAATTGCACTTCGTTTTGTAAGTACAACGAAGACTCCAGCACTGAAAAGAAGTGCAGCGAAATATAGGTAATATGTAAGCTGCTCTTCATTCATCTCCGGCTATTTTTGCAAGATATGCGGCACCTATCAGTGCTACTAATAATATAAAAGCAACTAATTCGAAGGCGACCACATGTTCAGTAAGAAATGAGATACCAATTTCTCGTATTTGATCTTTCTCCTCAACATCGCCTAAAGGAAAATTTGCAGTCGAAATAAGATATGCCAAAGCTCCAAATAAGCTGATCGAAATAATGGCGCCAACTAGCATGTTACCTGATTTAGAAAGTACCCTTTTTCCTCTTAAGCGATTAGTCATCATAACTCCAAAAGCAAGCAGAATAACCACACCTCCTGCATAGAGCATTATTTGAACGACCGCTAAAAGCTCAGACATCAAGATGACATAAACACCTGCAATTCCAACGAGTGCAAGGCATAGAGCATAAGCTGCATGGACAATGTTCTTGGTATAAACGATGATACCAACACCCAAAAGCGTAAGCAACAGCAATGATATTTGAATAACAGTAATCATTATTTCTTTTTAGGTATTCGTGGCTTAAACACTGGTTTGGCTGCAGGCTTTTTCATCACATCAGCCTCCTTTTTTATTGCAGGGAGTTCGGGCTTGGCCTTCACTTTAGCTTCCTGATACTTTTCAAACTCTTGTTTTTTCTCTGCAATTTCTTTTTCAGTCATTTTGCTGAAAGAAAAATTATGGTCCAATATATTGGTTGTGCTGAAATCAAATTCATCAGTCATTGTCAAACACTCAGTAGGACACACGACCGTGCATAAGCCGCAGAAGCAGCATTTTGACATATCAATATCAAACTTTGCAGCATGGATCCGTAGGGGTGTTCCGTCAGAGGTTTGGCCGAATACCTCCGGAGATCTCACAGGTTCAATGTCAATACAATCGACCGGACAAACCTTAGCACATTTATCACAAACAATGCAGTCGTCTATCTCATTGTGCAGCTTATATCTCCCATGATCGGGTATAGGTATTTGCTCATGCGGGTATTGAACTGTAAATGTACCATTTGCTTTTTCAAAGTAGTTATCCTCTCCTACCCATTCCTTTTTTCGGCTTTTACGTGCCTGAAAAAAATATCGGATAGTGAGCATCATTCCTTTCCAGGTCGTATTTACAGCAGTCGATATGTTTCCAAAATAGCTCATATATCTAGCCAATTATCCAAAGTTTCCAAAGTGCACAAATGAACAACATCACAATGGCGAGCGGTGTTAAATATTTCCATGATAAACTCATGAGCTGGTCAACCCTGAGCCGAGGCAGTGTCCACCTGACCCACATTTGAAAGAAAACAAGTATTAATGCTTTGGTCAACAACCAGACCGAACCCCAAATAGGTCCATTACCAACATCACTTATTGGTGAGCTCCATCCTCCAAAGAACATGACGGCTCCAAGGATGGAAAGTAAAAGCATCATTCCATACTCGGAAAGCATAAACATCCCCCATCTGAAGCCAGAATATTCCGTGCTGTAACCCCCAATTAATTCGGATTCGGATTCGGGAAGATCAAATGGTGCCCGATTTGATTCGGCAAGGCTAGCAATGAAAAAAATAAAGAAAGGAATGATGAGTACCGGATGATTAACGATGTTCCATGAAAGTATGCCGTTGAAACTTTGTGCGGCACTCATTTGATTTAAGTCAAGTGTGCCACTGATGATCACAACGCACAGCACACTTAATCCAAGGGGCACTTCATATGAAACAATCTGAGCCACAGATCGCATCGCGCCGTACAAGCTGTACTTGTTGTTGGAAGCCCAACCAGCCATAAGAATGCCCAAAACGTCGAGCGAAACAATTGCTAGCAGAAAGAATACTCCGCTTGAAATACCAGAGCCACCAAACGTAGAGTTGATCGGCAATACAGAATAACCTGTGAACACTGCGGCAAATACAATTAAGGGTGCTATTAGAAAAGGAACAAGGTCAACAGCATTCGCTCGAATATCCTCTTTTTGCAACATTTTTAGCAAGTCTGCTATGGTTTGCAATATCCCTTTAGGTCCAACTTCCATAGGACCTAATCTATTCTGGATAAACGCGGCTGTTTTTCGTTCGCCATATACCGCGAAAACCACAAAAATCAACAGAAAGGTCAGGTAGAAAACGAATGAAATCACACTCGAATTTACGGTTCTTTATTGTTTAAGAAAACGTCGGTAAATCTTTTCTCCTTCTAATTCGAATTGAATAATGTAAAGGCCTGCCTCTAAAGAACTTACATCAAGCAAATCTTCAAGCTTGAATACGCCTATTTCTCTACCAAGCAAATCATTAACAGTCACTCGATCTATTTCTTTTCTTAGATGCGCAGGGAGATTTACATTAATAAAATCCGTTGTTGGATTAGGATATATTTCCAGATTAGCATCCACAGACTCACTTGATAAGACGATAAAAACATCCGATAACGTAGCGCATGCCCCATTCGATACTTCTACTGTATAACTTCCAGCGTTTTCATAATCCAGGGTTGATGAAGTAGCCCCGCTGATTTCAAATCCATCAAGAAACCATTTATAAGTTTGATCTTCCTCCTCGCCTGCTGAGAGCAGTCCATCTACCAACTCAATGGTTGGTTCCGGATAATCATTTTCGAATCCCACGACTACTTCCTGAGTTTCCTCATTTCCAATAAGGTTTCTTACAGTCAACGTATAAGTATCAGGCATCAGGTCTTCAATGATATTTGCATCGGAGAATGTCTCCCCATCAATACTGTATTCAAAAGTACCATCGCCAATAGCATCCGCTAATACCTTCCCGTCTTGCATATCCGGGCATGATGCATCTGTAATTTCTACGTCTGTTATCGAAAAGCTTGGATCAAATACATCTATGCTATAATTATCGAGGTACAGGTTATTGCCATATCCATTGATCGCTTTGAAAGCAAATTCAACCACATCGTCTGATTCATCAATTTCGAAAACTATCGTTGCTGACTCCCATTGACTGCTTGTTGGCGTAAAAACTGATTCCTGATTTGCTACCGTAGCTAGCTCACTGCCTTCTTTTGACCAAGCTGTTTGCCATTGTCCACAAGGGTTTCTGTAGACAACCTCCAGTCCATCATAGTAGCTCTCGCTGTATGGTGCATATGCGTAATCAAAAGTTAGAATAAATAGCTTTTCAATCGATGTATTTAAAGCTGCAACTACTAAATAATCCTCCGCTCCTGAATTGTCATAATTGTAGAAATCCATAAATACTGAGCTAGAACCTTCGCTAGAAGCATCTCCTGTTTTTGTCCAAGTATATCCTTCATCATCGTTATAGATATTCTCAACAAGATCAGCTTCCTCAAAGGAGCCAGATTTAGCGGTAACTTCTGAGGTCACCTCACTCTTCACAGTGATATGATTTTCCAGCAATTTTGTATCCGTACCTCCATCTGCTTCAGTGATAACAAGTGTCACATCATAATTTCCGATGGATGAATAGGTCACTGTCGGATTTTCTTCTGTCGACGATGCGGGCGTTCCTCCCTCAAATGTCCATTCATAGCTTACAGCATTCACCGATTCATTCAGAAAATCGACTGAACCATTTTCACATATTTCCTTAGTGGAAGCATCGAAAATTGCAGCGTAATTTTTATCGTATAAATAGGTTTTATACTCTTCATAAGCTGAAACAATGCGATCTGCCTGGCCTTGGGAAAACTCGTCTCTACATTGCTTTTGCGAATAAGACATTAAGTTTCGGGGATTAGGAATGTAGGTATCGCCATTGGCATCCGTCGCATTTCCTGTGTAAGTACAGTCATTATCTACTAAGCCAGATAAATTCGGATCAGCTTCGGTATCACATAAATCGTCGCCTGCACCTTCACAATTAGCACTTCCTTCTTCTCTCGTTACCAATTCGTCGGTAGTTCCTGTATTTGACTTTCCATGAGTGTGATACAAGGCAAAATAATGACCCAGTTCATGAGGAAAAGTAGATCCATTGGTTGTGCACGAATTTACCATTACAATTCGGTCGATTCCGGTAGCTGGAAATCTAGCATAGCCACATACTGCGGTTGTACCCGAAGTAGCCGAATTGAAGAAATAAACGTTAATGGTATTTTCCACAAAATGCTGACTTGCTAGCTCACCTTCTTGGGAGGAGTTAAAATCGTAATATTCATCACTATCAATGAAATTGATATCACCAAATATGAAGAACTCCATATTGGTCAAAGTGTAAATGTCGTTGACATCTGCTATGGCGTCAGTCAGCTCTTGTTCAGTTAATCCTCCAGTGCCATTAGAAGTTCGAACAATATGAGCTGTGATTGCAATTTTGGTCGTAACAGCCACAGCAATTCTGGATTGTGCGGATTGAGTCACTTCAAATTTATCAAGCGCTTCTATGTCTTTTTGTGTTGGCTCAGTACCACACACCAATTCTTGAGCAAATACTCCAAAATTGACAATGGTAAAAAGCGCTAGTAATTTTATCCTGGTAACCATCCTACATTTATATTTTCTAATCTTAAATAATCAATTGACACAGTTTCAAAGACAACCTTCCTTAAAATAACCGTGGCCTTATAAGGCTCATCTTTTTTTGCTTTTTCTAGCTCTATCGGGCTAATGACCAATTCGACCGTGCCATCAGAAGCTAGTTCTTCCAAGAGCTCTTTAGGTCGCTTATTTGGCATTACATCATTGCAAAGTGTAGTGCTGATTTCACTATCATACTTCTTTCTCGTCACCTTCACTACTTCAGATTTACCAATGCCATAGCTTTGTCTGGGCTCGAGCTCTATTGTAGAAACATCGACTACTACGGATACATATTCTTTGTTATCCTCGGCGAGTTTATAGATTATAAAATTGCCGCACCCTACACTTTCCCCTGAAAACGGATGCATTGTTTTGGTGCTTTTAGAAACGGAACAGCTAGCTATTATGAGAATTAAGAGAAGCTTTGATAGTATATTCATCATGTAAATCTAAGTTAATTCATCCCAAATGGGAATTTGCTCAAGGTGAACTTCGGTTCCAAAAAAAGTCTTCGTGGTGCTTTCAAAGGATTCTGTGAAATCGGAAACGAAAAACTTATCGTTTGAATGTTCAGATTTATTGCAAAGTTGATTGTACTCAAGAAACGATTTCAGGGCTTGAGCAACTGTATTTGCAGAATCGATAATTTCAACTTCCTTATTTAAGGTATCGTAATAATTCTTTATCTCACGATGAATAATGGGATAGTGTGTACACCCAAGGATCAATGCTTTAATTTCAGATAGATTCGAATCATTTAAATACTTCTTAATAATATTTCCACTGATCTCGTCATTGTAAATACCCTCTTCTATCATAGGAACTAAAAGTGGAGTAGCTACTGCTTCAAAGGTTATGTTTTGCTTGAGTTCAGCTATTTTTTTTGCGTATACACCTGTACTCACCGTTTGCTTTGTTCCTATCAATCCTATCTTGTCATCTTTATGGTTTTCCCTGATAAAATCAACTGTAGGATTAATCACATCAAAGACCTTAGCTCTTTTTCCAACATATTCTGTGACCAAATCATAAGCAGCTGAAGAAGCGGAATTACATGCTATCAAAATCACCTTGCATTTATGCTGCAACAACATCTCTGCTATTCTTACTGAATATGCCTGAATGGCTGCCGTTGACTTATCACCGTACGGCAGATGTGCTGTATCCCCAAAATATATGATAGACTCGTTTGGCAATAGTTTCTTTACTGCCCGAGCGACTGTTAAGCCTCCAATTCCGCTATCGAAAATTCCTATTGGTTGACTTGATTTCATCTATACAATTAAAAAATCCCGACGGTTTACGCCGGGACTGCAAGTAAAGAGTTAAAGTTTAAATGTGCTAGTCAAATCTAATCAATTCGTCATTGCCACCAAAAGGTCGCTTTGTGTGATTATATGCACGTCATTGTGATTGTCCCTCACTAAAACTGCTTTGGCCTGTTTGCCTAACATGGATGACATTACATCCAAGGTATCGTGAGGAGAGACAAATTGAAAGGCTCCATCCATAACTTCAGCTACCGCCTTGTCTTTCATCTCAGGATTCTCAATCAAACTTCCTAAAATCTTACTATCGGAAATACTACCAACAAATTGATCTCCATTGGTAACGGGAGCCTGATCTATTCCCTTCTTATTCATCAGCTTTATCGCTTCTCCTACTTTGAGGTTTTGATCAATTGTAACTAATTCTGAACTTCCATTTTTACTCCCTATTATATCTTCTGCGGTTGCGAATTTTCGTTCTTCAAGAAATCCGTGATCTTTCATCCAGTCATCATTATAGACTTTGCCAAGATATCTGGTTCCATGATCAGGAAGAATAATAACCATGACATCATCCTCATTCAGATTTGTCTTGGCGTATTCTAATGCACCGTGTACTGCTGAGCCGCATGACCAGCCCACAAACAAGCCTTCCTCTCTGGCAAGCCTGCGAGTCATTATCGCAGCGTCTTTGTCCGTAACTTTAACGATATGATCCACCATATCAAAGTCTACGTTCTTAGGTAAGATATCTTCCCCAATTCCTTCTGTGAGGTAAGGGTAAATTTCCTTCTCATCAAAGATTCCGGTCTCCTTAAACTTCTTAAATACTGAACCATAGGAATCCAATCCAACGGTGATCACACTGGGGTTTTGCTCCTTTAGATATTTAGAAGTTCCACTTATAGTGCCTCCTGTACCCATACCGGCTGCATAGTGCGTGATCTCACCATTGGTATCATTCCATATCTCCGGACCTGTTGTTTCATAATGAGCCAACGTATTTGACTCATTATCATATTGATTGGGGTAAAAAGAATTGGGAATATCCTCATTCAATTTCTTAGCGACTGAATAATATGATTTTGGATCTTCAGGTGAAACATTGGTCGGACAAACAATTACTTCGGCTCCCATTGCTCTCAGTACATCCATTTTTTCTTTGCTTTGCTTATCAGCCAGGGTAAATATGCATTTGTAACCCTTTGCAATAGCTACCAAAGCCAAGCCCATACCAGTATTCCCGGAAGTACCTTCAATGATAGTCCCGCCAGGTTTCAAAACACCGCTCTGCTCTGCATCCTCTATCATTTTAAGGGCAATGCGATCTTTGATGGAATTGCCAGGATTGAAGTACTCTACTTTCACAAGAATAGTCCCTTTTATTCCTTCATTTACGCTGTTTAACTTAAGTAGTGGCGTGTTGCCGATTCCCTCTGTGAGGTTATTTAAGTAGTTCATTTATGAGGTTATAAGTATTAGCCTGCAAAGGTAGAAAAAAGCAATTCAACAAGCTAAAAGAAAGTTATACCGAGTATAAGCATCTGATAAACGAAATACGTCAGATGTGAAATCCAATAGCAACTCATATACCGTAGATTTGTACAATACTTTATTTAGAAAATGAAATTAATACTCCCTTTTATAATTGCTTGTTTGGCACTCAATTGTGCATTCGCTCAGACAACTACAACTGACGGCTCTTGGCAAGTCAATGGCAACTGGAACGCTGCTTACCCTGGTAATGGTACCGATGGTGATGGTACTTTAAATCTGGATGGTGAAACATTGAATTTTAATAACTATATCACCCTCGGATCTACAGTTAGTGAAGTCAGTATCAATGTTGCGAATAGCAATTTTGCTGGAGAATTTATAGTTAATGATACCCTTGTGATTTTTGGTGACGTAGTTTTCGAAAATAAGTCAATGGAATTAACAGTTACTTCCAATGGCGTTTTAATCATCTTTGGGGATCTTACGATGAATAACAAAATCTCTGTTGACTCGGATGGTGTAATTGTAGCTACAGGAACATTTACAATGTCTGGATCGACTGGAAATAACGACTACAGTGGTGATGGTAATGTATATGCTGGTAGCTACGGAGGTAACGCTGAGTCCGAGATTGATGATAGTGGCGATGGATCTGGAGATTCATCATTTTTGATCGATGACCTCTCAGATGATGGTTTTGGAACCATTGAAGAATTTGTGGGAGGTGGTGGTTCCACGCCACTTCCAGTAGAGTTACTCTATTTTAAATCAACTTCAGACGATGGAGTGAAATTAAACTGGGCAACTGCATCCGAAATCAACAATGATTACTTCGCTATCGAGCGCTCCGAGGACGGATCCTATTTTTACGAAATAGGTCAGGTTGAGGGGAATGGAAATACAAGTGAAATGATTCAATATGAATTCACCGACAAGTTCGCTTTTGCGCCTATCGAATACTATCGCCTTAGACAAGTAGATTTTGATGGCCAATTTGAATATTTCGAGGTGCAAAGAGTCAACACAAAACTTGATAGAACACAAAGTAAATTAACAGCTTATCCAACTTTGGTTCAAGACAAAATCTTAACTCTTTCGTCTACCCAATCATTCATGGTTAAAGAAATAATGTTTTATAATATTTCTGGAGGTGAAACCAAAAACCTTACCCACAATGCTACAAAGGAGAATGCCCTGAGTTATCGTATTAATCTTGCCGAGCTAAAAAGAGGGATGTATTTGATGAAAGCGCAATCAACAGAAGGTATTGAACTCACCTCGCGAATTATTGTGAAATAAAAAAAGGGCGTCTTAAAGACGCCCCTACCACCAAAATTACTCCGCTTTCAGAGTAAAAGTCTTCATTAATCAAAACCTAATATTATTTAATTGAAGACATGCAAATATCAATTTGTAGTATTCACAAACCTATTTTTTGAGGTAGACAAGAGGTCAACTAAGTTATCATTTAGGTTTACTAGAGGTCTACTTAATGAGTATTCCACAGAAAGAAGCCGATAAACGCATGATTTCAGCCGGGCTTTCATTGGATACCTTCAAGGCTAAATCAGTTCTGAACTCTTCATCAACTCTTGAAAACTTAAGCTTTGTATCAGCAAAAGACCAAGCGATTTCAAATCGCTGCCTTGCCTTCTTAGCCTCCGAATCCTTTCCTTGGCCAATTAAGCTGTGATACAGTCCACTTAATGCAAACCCATTCCTAGGGAAGTTTTTCAGATCCTGCTTATATACCTGCTCTGCTTCAGCATACATTCCCTGCTGCATATATAGGTCTCCTAAAACATGTCTCACAGAAAAGAACCAATCAGGAGGTTCATTGTAGCTCATACTATCTTCTATTTCCGCCGCTTCTAGAAGTAAGTTTTGAGCTCTGCTAAAGTCGAATCTTTTTTGAGCGATCTCAGCTTCTAAAACCCTCATTGCAATATCAATCACAGTTTGACCTGAATTGATTCCAAAAATCAAAAACTCGTCAAAGCCAGCACCGTCCTGTATATGATTCAGGTTTTGAAGCTCCTTACTTGCATTGGTTAGTTGATTCAAATTTGCATATGCCATACCTCTGGCATAATGCCATAGTGCAGTTAAGTAAGGATATCTCATATCTGGCGTACTTGTCGCCAATATCTTTTCCCATTGTGCAAACTTCACCATCACATTATACGGAATCGTCATAAAATGCTGGGTTGTTTCAAAGCCTGGCTTGGCTAGCAAAGTCTTATCAATGGTTTGAGTCATCTTATATGAAGCCTCAATCGCCAGTGCACCTCTCCCTTCTAGTGCAGCGCATGCTGCTAAAAAGTGATAATTGTGATAATAGTATAATGGGAATGCACCCTGTGCCTCACATTGAGCTGAGTAAACACTATCTGCCTTTACTGCATCTAGGTTCACAAGAGTACCCAAATGATAATCACCTGTATTGATATAGGTATGAGATGGCATATGAACAAGATGCCCAGCTCCTGGTATTATTAACTTTCTCAACTCTTCCGCTGAATTCATTCCAGCTTCAGGCCAGTTTGCAGCTTCTGTTGCATGAATATTCAAATGATTGGCAAGTGGATGTTTGGGATTGATTTCTAATGCAGTGGCTAAAGCTTTTTTAATCCTAGGTGTCCAATCTTTGGCTGGCCCACCTTTGTAGTCATACAAATCCCACGGGTGCTGTAACAAAAGTGCCTCAGCATAGAAAGTCCAAACATCTGAGTTGTCTGGATATGATTCGCATAATTCCTTCATGGCATTTGCGAATGAATCAAGCTGTGGCTCGTCGATATTGGCTATGTATTTCAATTCTACTGCATCGACCAAGCCTTTTTCAATTTCGGATGCAGAATGCTTCAATGAAGCTGCCTTATTTACCGCCCAACTAATTTCGTCCTTCATAGACAAATCCAGCGGAGCATTATAATTTGGACCTAAAGTGTATGCAAGTCCCCAATAGGCCATAACAAAGTTGCTGTCCAATCGAATGGCTTCACGAAAGGATCTTGCTGCCTCTCCGTGATTAAAGCCATAAGTGAAAATCATTCCCTGGTCAAAAAAGTGTCTGGCATCTTCTGACGTTGTAGTTACTTCCATTCGATAATCGCCAATGGTTTCAAACAAAGGCGCCTGAAATGACCTAGTCGGTTCTTTGCAAGAGCTCAACAATAGAAGCGCTGTTGATACTCCGATAATTACAAGAACACATTTGACCAATGAGTATTTAGTTGATTTCTCCATTTCAATAGATGATTTTTAGTGCATCACAAAAATGTGAAGAGCTAAGCGTACTTATATTAATAGTAGGTGAACGAAAAGTGATGAAAAACACCTAAACGGTAGACAAAAGGTCACCGTTTTCTGGAAAAACTAACTCACAGTGTTTAGAAAGTCGTTGAGCGCCATATCTCCGGGCAAATTCAACTTCTTTTTTAGTCTATATCTGGCAGTCTTCACACTTTCGGTTGAAATTCCCATCATTTCGGAAATCTCTTTGATAGAGAAGTTCATTTTCACCAAAGCACATAATTTCAAATCATTCCCAGTAAGTGAAGCTTCTTTCTCAAGAATTTTATCAAAGAATCCAGTGTGAAGATTTTCAAATCGCATTTTGAAATCTTCCCAGTCTCTGTCGATTTGAAGGTGACGTTTAATTGTTCGTTCCATCCCGATCAGACCTTTTCTAGTGTCATCAGATGTACTTTTTTTCATCGTAGAAACTGAATTCATCAACTCTTCAAAAAGTTGATTCTTCTGAACAAAGTTTACAGTATAGGAGACCAATTCTCTGTTTTTGAATTCTAATTCCTTTCTGGCTTCATCAGCTTCTTTTTTTGCAATTTGTTCCTTACGCTGAGCAGACAATTGCCTATTTCGAATGAATAGAATAGCCGAGATAATAACAGTAGCCATTATGACGAAAAGAACAAGTATTCGTGACCTTTGAATCTCAGATTCTTGTTCCAGAATGACTATTTCATTCTCTTTGGCATCCAGCTGACGTTTTTGCTCAGCGGTAGCCAGTTCGGTTTCTAACCGCGAAATATTATTGAGCGTCTGCTCATTAAAAATGCTATCCTTTTGCTGCACATATTGATCTAGATAAACTATTGCTTTTTCCAAATTGCCTTTTCTCCGTGCTATTCGTTGCAGTCTACTGTAGATTTCTTTCAACCACTTATGTGACTGTACTTTTCTTGCTGCAACTAATGCTTCATCTAAAAAAGTCTCAGCGTCATCAATTCTATTGGTTTGAAGAGCAACATCGGCAAGGCTGATATAATTACGGATAATTCCATCAATGTCCTGAATCTTTTGACTGACTTCCATGGAATGATTCAAGTATAAAATGGCGCTATCATATTCCTGAGTTTCTGTTTTCAGCAACCCATACCTATTCAGAATCTCCGATATTCCATAAAGGAATTCATCACTGCCATGTATGTACTCTGCCCGCCGAAGAAAGTCATAGGCTGCGCTAAAATCCCGCTGACGAATGAAAATAGTAGCTAGTTTCACATA
Organism: Ekhidna algicida; assembly: GCF_051379705.1. Taxonomy (GTDB): domain Bacteria; phylum Bacteroidota; class Bacteroidia; order Cytophagales; family Cyclobacteriaceae; genus Ekhidna. The sequence continues at coordinate 703,431 of NZ_CP179868.1, forward strand.
AGTCGTAGCAGATCGATTTGCTGCGCCTACACTTTCAAAAAATTTGAGCGCTTCAAAGTAGTACTCAAGTGCCAGATCATTGTCAGATCTATCAGCATAGATCAACCCTATATTCATCAAGCAATTGGCCTCACCCAAAGTATCACTCAGATTTCGATAAAGAGATAAACCATCTAAAAGGTATTCGAGTCCTCTATCATAGCTGCCACGGGCCCAATGCGCAACGCCGATCACACGATTGGAGAATGCAAGTCCTGAAGAGTCTTTAAGTATTTCGGCCAGCACCTTTGCTTGCTGACCGTAAATGATTGACTGTACCGGATTTATAATCCAATACTCGTATCCAAGGTTGTTTAAAAGTTCAACCTTAACCACATCCTCAGAAGTATGATTAAATAGCTCATACTTTAAGCTATCTATCCTTGAGTTGGCCAGCGCCCAAACAGATAATACAGTTAAAAACAATGAAAGGTGTAATCTCATATAAGGAATTGGTGAAAATCAAAATTCGTAAAAACGGATCAAAAACCTATTGTGTTTTCCTTTTCTAGTATCTTAGACGGGTACAAGAAATTTAGCCATGAAAAAAGTTTTATTAGCCTCTTTAGTTTTATTATCATTCTATTCTATTGCCCAAAACCCATACACTCCGAAGGTTCTTTCGATGCAAGAAAGAGCCGAAGTTATTGATCAATGGCTTAAAGAACGAGTAGAAACTGTACTTCCTACTATTATGCAAAGATTCGATATAGATATGTGGGTGATAATTGCTCGTGAGTATAACGAAGATCCTGTCATTAAAACATTGCTACCAGCGACATGGCAGTCTGCCAGAAGGACAACTATGCTGATCGCATATGATCCGGGTGATGGCAAGCCACTGGAAACGTTTGGCATGTCTCGTTATAATACCGGAGATTTATTTAAAACCATATGGAATAAGGAAGAGCAGCCGGATCAGTGGAAAGCGCTGGCAGAAATGATCGTTGCGAAAAATCCTAAAAAAATCGGTATTAATAAATCAGAAACTTTCGCCCTTGCCGATGGGATTTCATCTACTCACTATGAGCAACTAATGGACGTGCTACCCAAAAATTATCAGTCCCGAGTAGTTGGTGCTGAAAATATTGCGATTGGTTGGTTAGAAACCCGTACCGAGAGCGAAATGATCGTATATCAAAATATCGTAAGAATAGCTCATCAGATCATTAGTGAAGGTTTTTCTGAAAAAGTAATTCAGCCGGGAATTACCACAACGAATGATGTTGTGTGGTGGTATCGAGATCGGATAAGAGAATTAGGTTTTACTGCTTGGTTTCACCCATCGGTTTCTTTGCAACGAAAAGATCCTGAATCCTTTGATCATTTACGGTCATTTTCTGAAAGACCTGAGCAACAAGTGATTTATCCCGGAGACTTGCTGCACGTTGACTTTGGCATTACCTATTTGAGACTGAATACTGACACTCAGCAACATGCTTACGTCTTGAAACCAGAAGAAAGTGAAGCACCTAGTTTTCTCAAAGATGCCTTTAAGAAAGGGAATAGAGTTCAGGACATACTGACTTCAAATTTCAAATCTGGCAGGAGTGGAAATGAAATATTGAAAGCTACCTTAGATCAATGCAAGTCGGAGGGTTTGAAAGGTGTGATCTACACCCACCCAATAGGCTTCCATGGACATGCTGCCGGACCGACTATTGGTCTTTGGGATCAGCAGAGTGGTGTTCCTGGTAAAGGCGACTATCCGCTCTATCCCAACACAGCACATTCGATAGAGCTAAATGCTGGTGTTTATTTGGAGCAATGGGACAAAGAAATCAGAATAATGCTCGAAGAAGATGCATTTTTTGATGGAGAAAACGTGCGATATATCGATGGTCGACAGATAGAGATTATGACGATTCCAAGACCACTAACTCCCAATTCAAAAAACTAAAAGCAAATGAAGTTCTTGCTTGCATCACTTTTCCTTTTAATCATAAATATGCTTTCTGCACAGGAAAATCCACTTTCTGTATTTGATAATTTGGTTGGAAGTACCTGGATCTCAGAAGGCAAGCAGCTAGGTGGTCATGATGGCAAGACGGTGAAAGAAATTTACAGAGGCCTTGACGGTAAAATCATAAAAGTAAAAACCTACACAACTGATCCTAAAACGCTGGAGTTCGGTTTAAGGAATGAAGGCGTCAGAACATTAAATCGTGAAACAGATCAGCTTGAATTTTATGAATTTGACAAAAATGGAGGTATTAGCAAAGGAGTAATCAAAGTCGAAAATCAAAACATCTATTACGAATATGTATATGGGGATTTGACCTTGCGCGATAGTTGGATTTATCAATCCAAAGATGAATATCTCTATCGAGTTTGTTCAGTTTCAGAGGACGGGAAGTGCATTCAAATATATCATGAAGGTAAGTTCGTAAGGCAAAAAAAATAGGCTCCGTAGAGCCCAGATATCTTGATTAAATCACTGTCAGTATTACACCCATCAAGGTGAGTAGAACCACGAAATAAAAAGCATTTATAAACCATAATTTCAATGATGCTCTGGAGAACAAAGCGTTCACGCCCATTGCAGCAGCAATGAAAAATAAGCCAATGTGCAATCCGTAGGCTGCACCTTGTCCTACTGACGGATCTGTATCACCATGACCAAGAAAAAAAGCAAGCTGTAGGGCAATGATAAATTCCAGAACAAAAGCTGTACCGTAAATTTTTACCATGTTGGCATCCTTTAAGTCATCCTCCGTAAAGCCCATCTCTGCCATCCAGGCTTTTCCAAAGATGGGGCCATACCAAAGACCACCGACAATAAATGCTGATACTGTGGCTAGCAAAACGGCCAACCAATTGATTGATGAAAAATCCATAATGTATGTAGTTAAGTTAGTTTCAGTTAATAACAAGATAGAAAAAATGTTCCATTATCTGATTTATCAATTTCACATTAAAAACTGCGAGGTAACGTTGCATTAACATTGTTTTAATGTTGTTAATTTTATCAATTGAAAAAGCACAACTAAGAATCCACCATCACAATTGTGAAAAAGACTTTCTTCAAAGCCAACAACCTAATCCTGATCATCGAAGTGATTTTATTTCTATGTTTCCTTGCATTCATCGTGCTCAACAAGTTTTTTCATTTTGTAGGTTGATTTAGAAAATTTTTGTAGCTCAAATCAAATAGATTTGCTGCATGGCAGAAGCGAAGGATGATTATCTTGATCAACTCAATCCCCCACAGAGAGAAGGCGTAATAAATGTAGAAGGTCCATGCATGATCATTGCAGGAGCCGGGTCAGGAAAAACGCGCGTCCTCACCTATCGGATCGCTCATTTAATAAAAGCACATAACGTAGATCCATTCAATATCATGGCGCTGACTTTTACCAATAAGGCAGCACGTGAAATGCAAAAAAGAATTGAAGAGATGGTAGGTGGTGAAGCTAAAAACTTATGGATGGGCACATTTCACTCAGTCTTCGCCAGGATTCTGAGAGCGGAAGCTGGAAAGATTGGCTATCCAAGTAACTTCACTATTTACGATACAGATGATTCAAAATCACTGATCAAATTAATTGTAAAAGAGTTTAACCTGGACGATAAAGTCTACAAACCCAATATTGTCTACAATCGAATTTCCAGTGCCAAAAACAGGCTTGTATCCTGGGCTGAATATCAAAATAATCCGATCTATCTAGAAGACGATACGCAAAACATGCGGCCTGAAATGGGGCGTATCTATCGTGCATATTCGGAACGATGCTTTGCGGCCGATGCGATGGATTTTGATGACCTTTTATTCAACACCAATATTCTTTTTCAAAATCACGATGATGTCCTTAATAAATATCAGCAACGCTTTCATTATGTGATGATTGATGAGTTTCAGGATACAAATATTTCACAATATCTTATAGCAAAGCGACTCGCAGCTGTTCGTCAAAATATCTGCGTAGTTGGTGATGATGCACAAAGTATCTATGCCTTCCGTGGCGCAGACATCCAGAATATTTTAAACTTTGAGCGTGACTATCCAGATCTAAAAACCATGAGGCTCGAGCAAAATTATCGATCTACTAAAACGATCGTTAATGCTGCGAACTCTGTCATTAATAAAAACACCGCACAATTAAAGAAGAGTGTCTGGACTGCCAATCAGGAGGGAGATTTAATTGAATTAATCAAATCTACTTCTGACAATGAAGAAGGTAAACTTGTAGCTTCAGCGATCTTTGAAACCAAGATGCAGCAGCATGCTTCTGAAAAAGAATTTGCTGTTCTATACCGAACCAATAGTCAGTCAAGGGCGATAGAAGAAGCCCTTAGAAGAAATAACATCAAGTATCGCATCGTTGGTGGCCTTTCATTTTATCAACGGAAAGAAATAAAGGACCTCCTTGCCTATTTTAGATACACGGTGAATCCCAATGACGAGACTGCCATGCGGAGAATCATCAACCTTCCTAAGCGTGGTATTGGCCCGGGCACCATAGATAAAATGGTCGTAGCTTCCAATGAGCAAGGAAAAACGCTTTGGGAAATAATGGAGAAAGCCAGCTCTTACGTTGGTGGTAAGGGAGGCACTCAAGTGGAAAATTTCGCCACTCTGATTAAATCTTTCAGACTCACTAATGAGAAGAAAGATGCGTACGATACCGCGTCTCAAATAGCCAAGACTTCCGGTTTGCTCAAGGAGCTCTATGAGGACAAAACCATAGAAGGTATGAATCGCTATGAGAATACACAAGAGCTTCTCAATGCGATCAAGGAATTTACCGATGATCCTGATAGAGAAGACAAAAGTCTGGGTTCATTCCTTCAGGATGTGGCGCTGTTGACGGATGAAGATCGAAATCAAAAGTCTGATGATGCAGTGACATTGATGACTATTCACATGGCTAAAGGACTGGAGTTTCCCTACGTCTTTATTGTTGGCCTTGAAGAAGAGCTCTTCCCTTCTCAGATGATGCTGAGCAGCAGAGCAGATTTGGAAGAAGAACGAAGGCTTTTTTATGTAGCAATTACCCGGGCGGAGAAGAAGTTATATCTGAGCTACGCGCTCAACAGGTACCGATATGGACGGTTGAAAAACTGCGAGCCAAGTCGGTTTTTGGAAGAAGTAGATCCTCAATTCATCAAAGTAAATCGCAAGTTTTCATCCAGTGATCCGGTATCTCCCGGCATTAATTATGTGACGAAGAATTTTTTCAAAAACATTAAGAAGGAGAATACAACCAAGCGATTTGCTACTAAGGTCAATCATAAACCAAGTGCTGATTTCGAGCCAAGCGATACGACCAACCTGGCAGAAGGCATGAAAGTGGAACACCCTAAGTTTGGCTTTGGAGTAGTGACTACTATCGATGAGCAAGGTGCCAATAAGAAAGCTAAAGTTGATTTTGAAAAAGCAGGTGAGAAAACCCTCCTACTGAGCTTTGCCAAGTTGAGGATTTTATAAATTATTTTTTAGCTGCCTCAGACTCTGTTTGATAAATAGAAAGGTACAGAAACTTAAATTTTGATTATCCATTATCCTCCAGCAAGCTGGAGTAGCTTCTCATATTCACTAATTCGATCCACGTCCATTAAGCGCTTCGATATGCTTAATAAATCCTGGATAATTTCTTTTGAAAAAGGATCCTCATACCTCGCTTGTTCATAATGAATCAGCGCTGTTTCGTAATAATTTTTAGCTTTTTGAAGCTCACCAACGTTTGATGATTCCTCAAAAATCAAATCACCAGCCTGCTTATTGGTTTGGCCTAAATACAATACGGGTTTTGCAGATACTTCAAGTTCTTGTGCCATCGTTAAGTAGGCAATTCTTTGGTCAAGGAATTGAAGTTTAGCATTTAAATCCTTTTCTTTTTTTTCAAATTTGAGATAGGAATCTGCTTCCTTGATAATAAGAGGATACAATCGCTCATAGGCCTCCTCGATTTGCGGTGTCCACTCAGGATTTTTTGAAATGACTGTAGACAAATCCTCAAAACTCAGTCTGATCGGATCTTCTTCGGCAAAATCACCAGCAGATTTTTCTGCTCTCATCAGCCAAATCATTCCTCTGTAATAATACATTTTAGCCTTAGAAGACTCAGTGATCATGCTCTCGATTTCCTCAGCTTCTTTAAAATCAATCAAAGCTTCCTCATACTCCCCTACGGCAAAGTGGCGAATGCCTAAATCGACATAACTTTGAGCATAAGACACAGTAAAACCTAAAAGAAAAAATACAACAAAAAGTTGCTTCATAGAATCAATAAATAGTGATGTAATCTTATTATACTACAAAGCAACATAGAGTAACCGAAAAAGTCCCATTTATTATAAATGTCTAAGAATGATCCAATCATACTACCCGAAAAGTACTATTTAGATTACTTCAATTACCTTTTGGAGTTTGTGGAGCGTCAGTATGATCACATCCTAGACCAACCTGAGCATTTGTTTTATCAATCATTTCGGAATTTATCTGAGCCGGCACAATGCTTATATCTTCGGTTTTCTAATCGTAGAGGAGATTTCTTCAGGATCAATAAGATTTCGTATAGCGAAATACCTGATGTACATGAGGCAAAAGAAGAATTGATTCATCAAGGTTTTATTCATGTAAATGAAAGTGAAGATCCAAGTCAGTTTCGCTTATTTACCAAATCAGAGCTTATTGCATTTTATGACTTTCTTCATCCTTCTCAAAAAAAGGAAGATCTGCTGGCTGAGCTTACGGATACAGATATCGCTATTGTGCATGAACAAGAGGAGATTGCTCAAGTCTTGAAAAACGAAGAAGTTGAGTTTCTAAAACTTTTGTTCTTTGGTCATAGAGGCGGTCGTATGACCGATTTTGTGATACGAGATGTTGGCAATATTAAAATCGAGAAACTGGACGAGACAAATTTTAGTCCATGGTTTCAATCACGAGAAGAAGCCCTCTCGGTAATGCATATTTCCCAGTTGAGGCGTATGATTTATGAAATCCAGGAAGCAGACTTACCACTCGAAGACTACCTAGAAGAAATGCCATGGGAGACATGGCTTTCCTATCCTCGCTCAGCAAAATCTGCTGAGAAGTTACTCTTGAAAATAGCCTACTATTTTGAACAGACGCAATTGCCCAATCAGGCTCTGCACTATTATTCCTACACGGATAGACATCCTGCAAGGGAACGAAAAGTACGCTTGCTGGAGAAGCTGGATCGGAAAGAAGAAGCAATGAAGCTTGCCAGACAAATGCTCGAGGAAGCCAGCAACGCTTCTGAATTCACTTTTGCAACTGATTTTCTAAATCGCAAAGGTGTTCGTATTGATCGAAGTATGACTCAACGACTCAAAAGCGCTCCATCTGTAACAATATCAACACCTGAAGGACGAGTGGAAGATGCGGTACTTGATCACTTCAAAAAGGAAGGTTGGGATGGAATTCATGCGGAAAACTTCTTGTGGAGAGGACTCTTCGGACTCGTTTTTTGGCACGTCATTTTCGATACGAATCATGGTTCTTTTCATCATCCATTGCAGCGTCAGCCTTCGGATTTAAATGATTCGATTTTTTTTGAATCACGTCAATCTTTACTTGAAGATCAGCTCAAGAGGTTGAGAACTAAGAAACAACTCACAGATTTTATTGCTACAATCCATGATGAAAAATATGGTGTGGCCAATCGATTTGTCACCTGGCATGAAGCCCTCCTTCCTGCCTTAGTAGTGATGATCCAAAAACTTCCATTGAAAGGATTGAAAACTGTCCTTATTGAGATGTCTAAAAATATGAAAGAGAATAGTGCGGGCTTCCCTGATCTTTTCATCTGGTCTGAGGCTAGTTATCATTTTTATGAAGTAAAGTCTCCAAATGATCACTTGTCGGCTCAGCAGCTTTTTTGGCTCAATTTTCTTGCTTCTGCTAAAATCAATGCTGAAGTACTCCGCATCAACTATTCGGATTAACTAACTTCAAAAAAACTAAAACAACTACTGTGCATAGCCTTTGGGAAAAACAATCCTTTCTTTCGCCGGACATACTTGTAATTGGTGCCGGAATTACCGGCCTGTCAGCTGCCGCTACCTTGAAGGAACAATCACCAGATCTTAAGGTGACTGTGTTGGAGCGTGGGGTTTTGCCTTCCGGGGCAAGTACCAAGAATGCAGGATTTGCTTGTTTTGGCTCTGTTTCTGAGTTGATCAATGATGTGGCTACTCTTGGTGAGGATGGAATGATCAAGTTGGTGGAGAAAAGGTGGGACGGATTGCAAAAGACTTGCCAGCGTTTGGGCAGACAAGTAATAGATATTCATGTAAAAAGCGGCTATGAGCTTATTTTTGATAATGAAGATGTTGAGAAACAAATCAACCAAATCAATGGCCTTCTCGAGCCTTTCTTTCAAACAGAAGTCTTCAAGCTTTCAAACTCAAAGATTAAAAACTTCGGATTTGGAAATACACACCAACTGATTGAAAACCACCTGGAAGGTCAGCTGGACACAGGTAAACTCATTTCCTCGCTATGGAAATACTGTGCAGAAATCGGTGTGCAAGTGCATACGGGTTGCGAGGTGTTGAACATTCAGGAAGAAGAAAACGGGGTTGTGGCTTTCTGCAATGGTGTTGAGTTCAAAGCAAAAAAAGTTGCTGTCTGTACCAATGCATTTACCAAGTCTCTTATCCCAGGCAAACTTGATCTGGCACCGGGAAGAGGTGTAGTCATGAGTATCAAACCAGCTAACGCACTCAAATTCGAAGGGACCTTTCACTATGATGAAGGCTACTATTACTTTAGAGACTACTACGGAAAACTGCTATTTGGCGGTGGTAGAAATCTAGCTCCAGACGATGAGACCACTACTGAGTTTGGCGTGAACACTAGCATAAAAGAGAAGCTAATCTCGGATTTGAATACCATCATACTTCCTAACCAAGAACATCAGATCGAAATGGAGTGGTCCGGCATCATGGCATTTGGACAGACTAAGGCGCCTATCGTTGAAAAAGTTTCTGATAAAGTAGCCTTGGGTGTCCGTCTGGGTGGAATGGGTGTTGCAATCGGGAGCCTTGTAGGTGAAGAAGTGGCCGAAATGTTGCAAAATTAGAAATCCCTAATCTCCGAATATCGGGGCATTATCTACACATATTATTGGTTGGACGAACAAAATTGGAAGTCATTTTCGTAATGGCTTACTTCATCTTGAAATTAAACCACCACCAATCATGGCTTTACTAACATTAACCAAAGAACAGAAGACTTTCATCAACTTAAGTTTTGTGATATGCATGACGGGATTAGCCTTATCATTACTAGTAGTTAAAATCCTCGTAGGCTAATTTCAAAAAGTTTTACTACCGTCAAACATTCTGCTTTCAGAAACGGCTACTCTTTCGAGTAGCCTTTTTTTATTCCATTAGTTACATATCTCCTGCTAACTTTGTCACATGGATTTATTCACCAATTTCATTGATAAGATTGAAGCAAACTATCTGATACAAGCTGCACTGAGTGTCGTTATCATCATTTTGTTTATTGCCGCTCGCTGGGTGATCAAAAAGAGTATCAACCGACTTGGCAACCAATTTTCCTATGATCCTAACCGAACGGCTGCCACAAAGCGGATACTTATCTTCTCTTTGTATGTTTTTGTATTCCTCCTATTAGTCATTATTTGGGGAGGAGATCTGAAGAATATCTGGGTCTCGCTTGGCAGTATTCTAGGTGTGATAGCCATCGGATTCTTTGCCATTTGGAGTATTCTGAGCAACATTGTTGCCGGCATTATCATCTACACTATCAATCCCTTTAAGATCACGGACACCCTGGTGCTGGTAGAAAAAGAGGTGACCGGAAAAGTGATCGACATTGGTCTTATTTATACCAAACTACAAGATAAGGACGGCATCATAACCGTCCCTAATAATTTGTTTTTCCAACAAGTTGTGAAAGTTAAAAGCAAGAAATAATCACTCGGTCCTGAGTGACTCTACCGGATTTACCTTTGCCGCTCTTATTGTTTGATAAACAATGACAATAGCAGCCACAACAACCGATAATAATGCGCTAACAATAAACAATCCTGCCCCTATTTCGGTACGATAAGCAAAATTATCCAACCATTGATTCATTAAGAGAATTGTAAGCGGAATTGATAAAACAATAGCTATCAAAATCTGGATTGAAAATCCTTTCGCAAGTAATTGGAATATCGCTAATGGTGTTGCACCCATGACTTTTCTTATTCCTATCTCTTTTACCTTGCTATTGACAACAAGTAGCGAAAGTCCTAACAGTCCTAATGAAGCAATGAGAATGGATAATACTGTAGCGACTGAGATGAGTTTGTTCATGCGAGCTTCACTCTCATACTGAGATTTGATTCGCTCATCTACAAACTCATAGTTCCAACTCACATTTGGAAATGAAGCTTCCCATTCTTTTTGCAAAATATCTGTAGCATCCAATAAGTTGGCTCCATTAAACCTGAATACCAGTTTTGGAACAAATGAATCATTGATGTCCAGATCAGAAATACCCATCAGGATCGGCACTGGATTTTGAACGATGACTAATGGCTCGATAGAGTTGTGAAGTGAAGAAAAATGAAATTCTTCTGTTACTCCAAGAATTTGATGATCACCGAAATCATCATTTGGCAATTGTGCACCGACAGGATTCTCAAATTCCAAAAGCTCAACAGCGGCTGGATTCAACAATACCCCTTGACGTTCATCCAATGTATTACCAACTTCAAACAACCTACCCTCTTTCGCCTGTACATCAAAAAGCTCGAGGTACTCAGCATCTGCTACCAACAAGCGGAAACGCTTGAAATTTCCTTCTTTATCATTGAAGCCATAATGCGCCCACCCATTGTTCCCAAACACATGACTACCCATTCCAATCTGCGTGATCTCAGGGTAATTTTTCAATTTCGCTTTTAATATCTCGCCATTCTCCATCGCTGTACTCGTGAGCTCTGCAATACGCTGAGCTTCCGGACTGGCATGAAGTCTCGCTGAAATAACAGCATCATATTTTATTCCTAAATCTTTATTCTGCAGATAGCTAACCTGCTGCCTAATCAGCAGAGAGGTACTAATCAAGAAAACGGTAATGATAAACTGAAATACAATCATTCCTTTTCGTGCCTTCACCTTATCAGTAGACTGGCTTCCGCTGTGCAAAACAGATATAGCTTTAAACCTGGATTGTACCAAAGCAGGATAGACACTAGAAGCAAGTCCTATTACAATAGCAATGGACAAATAAACCAATACATGCCACCACTCAAACTCCAATACCAGATCTGTACCAGTCAAAAGATTAAAGGTAGGAACGAGTAAGAACGCCAAAATCACACCTATCGCCATTGCGAACAATGTAAGGAGAACTCCCTCCATTAAATACTGAACTGTAAGGGAACTCCCAAAGGCACCAAGCACCTTGCGAACACCTACTTCCTTTGATCGCTTCAATGATTGTCCAATGGAAAGCGTGGCATAGTTGATACAAGCGATAATAATCACAAGCAATCCAATTGCACCAAGAATAGCAACATACTGTGGGTTGCCGACTGGTGCATACCCTAATGGAATATCGGGGTTCAGGTGAATGTCTGTCAAAGGCTGGAACTCAATGTTGTACTGCCCTCGTTGGATCGGCTCACCTCCCATATCCATTTCAGCCAGCTGTCCCATAAGTACGTCTTGAACCTTGTCGTAAAGACTAGCAGGATCCACACCTTCTTCCAACTCAATGTACGTTTCAGGAATGATATTAAACCAGGCAGTATATGCTCTGTCACTGAACAGATCCCGTCCCATATCAATCGACATTGCCAGATCAAAATTTATGCTGGACTCCTTTGGGATGTTGTTAAACACGCCCTCAATCACAAAATCTCTTATCTCGTCATTGATTTGAATGGCCAGGACTTTACCTACCACATCAATATCTCCAAAATACTTCTGTGCGTAATCCATTGATATCAGCAAACCGCTCTTAGAAGTAAAAGGCTTATCCTTATTTCCCATAAGCAGCTCAAAATCAAACATTTGAAAGAAGTCATGACTAATCAATGCAACAGGCTCATTGATTCGTTTTTCACCTCTTCCTACGAGATGTGTTCTTCGTATGTATTGTACGCCTCGTTCCACCTCGGGAAAGCTTTCTTCAAGCATCGATTCAAATCTTAAGGGAGTAGTGGAGTTATAAAATGTACGTCCGTCCCCATAATCTTCATCGAGTATCAAACGGTAAATGCGATCCTTCTTTGTGTGGAACTGATCATAGCTTATTTCCTGTTTGACATAAAGCCCTAATAAAAGAAAGCAGGTGATTCCAACGGTTAAGCCTAGTAGGTTAATCCCGGTATTGAATTTATCACGCAGCAGTACTCTCCATGCTATTTTGAAATTGTTTTTAGTTATCATAAGTCCTGAGTTTTTGATTTTTTGATTCTTTTTTAAAGTAGACCAGCGAAACGAACGAAAAACAAGCCACCAATAAAGCAGCCTCGCATTCTTTCCCTTTTCTGTCCGTCCCTCGTAGATTTCATAGAGGTCGCCTTGCAAATCCTCTAGTAATAAAGGGTCGCAAAACCATTCCAGAAATCGGTCCGCTAGTTTGGGTGGATGATTCATCTGGCAATAGAAAATGTCAGTTTTGGTAGCTTCTGATAAAGTGAATAACGCAGCTCCATTGATTGATCCAATATGCTTCTACCAGCTTTTGTGAGTGTAAAGAATCGCTTCCGCCTTCCTCCTCTCTCATTGGATGCACCACCCATTTCTGAGGTCACATATCCTTTCTTCTCCAACCTTCTCAACACCGAATGGATAGCAGTTACATCCATATTACGTTTTGTGTTGCTTTTAATTTCTTCCAGAATAATCACAGCATACGCCTCATTTACCAATGAGCCTACAGTAAGCAATACCAGTTCTTCAAGTTCACCTAAATGTTCTCCTTTCATAGTCTTAGTTTTTGGTTGGGTATATCGGCTCTCCACTTTCTAGCGGTCCGTCCGTGGAGTCCAGAGTAAACCCAAGCATTCGGTATGGGTTTGAATCCTCGAAGAAGAATTGCATTTCCAGCCATTCTCCTGATTTCTCTCCCATTAGCCTCAATTTATATTCAGTCATTTTTTTTCTCTTTGCTTCATAAATAAATAGAGTTCCGTCATTTTCCAATATATCAGAAAATGTATCCTTCAGTTTATCAAATCCCATTTTATCGATCAGCTTTGGAGAGAAATTTTGCTTTACTTCTTCATCTGACACATCCTCTCCCTTTTGAATAATGTCCATAAACCAGAGGATTCTGGATCCCGCAGGACTTTCTTCCAGTTGCGCCAGGCTTTGCTTGCCGATAGACTGAGCTTGAATTAAAACACTTAGTCCTATCAGCATTAAGTAGATAATTGACCTCATTACTATTTTGATTTGTTGTACAAACGCACAAGTTATTGAATTAGTTGTTGTTTTGTACAAGTAATTTGTTAAAGCCTGTTAAATAGCTAATTACATGCCTTTTAGGTATTTTTTTAATAAAAACTGCAATTACGAATAATATTTGTAACTATTTTTACTGCAATTACGAATAATATCATCAACGGCACTAAGCCACAGCAGAGATGAAGAAAACAAAACTTGGAGAATTTGAGGAATTGGTCCTCCTGTCAGTAATCGTCTTACGCGAAGAAGCGTACGGCGTTGAAATTAAAAAGGAACTAGAAAAACGCATGGACGAGCAGTTGAGTGTGGGGTCTATCCAATCAGCACTTAAGCGAATGGAAGAAAAAGGATTCCTCACCTCAGAATTTGGAGAGGCTACTCAAAAGCGAGGTGGTAAACGCAAGAGGATATATAATGCAACCCCTTATGCGGAAAAAGTGCTCAATGAAATCAAAGCCATACGTGAAGGCTTTTGGTCAGAAATAGCCATTCAAGGGTTGAAAACTATCTAATTCATGAGCGAGATAGTACCTCCAAAATGGTCCAGAAGATTACTTCGGCTCTTTATCCATGGTGAGTACCTGGAAGAGATTGAGGGAGATCTGGAAGAAGTATTCTTCGATGATTTGGAGACCTATTCAGTAAAAGAAGCCTACAGACGATACAATGTTGGAGTCTTAAAACTTTTCAGAATAAGCTTACTCAAAAACTTAAAATGGATTTATAAAATCGGACTAATTGTAACTATTATGAGAACCATCAGACTTGCATTCAGAAACCTTATCAAGTTCAAAACGCATTCAGCCATCAACCTGATTGGACTAGCTATCGGACTGGCTTTTGGGGGCTTGATTTTGCTATATGTGCTTGATGAAGCTTCATTTGACAACTTTCATGAAAAGGGAGATCGCATCTACAAAGTGGTCACCGCCTCTCCGGAAGGTGGAATGGAAACCAATGCGCATCCTATCGGATATCAGCTTCGAACCAAATATCCCGAAGTAGAGGCTGTATTATATACCAGATGGGCAGCTCCCAGTTTTAAACTCAATCACAAAGACAAGCGATACGAGCACAAAGTGTACTATGCAAGTGAAGAGTTCTTTCGCATCTTCTCATTTCCTTTAAAGTCAGGCGATCCTGAAACTGCACTAAAAGATCCCTATTCTATTGTAATCACAGAAAGCATCGAAAATGTATACTTTGATGGTTCTGCTCTGGGACAAACGGTAACGCTTAGGGATTCGGTCGACTTCAAGGTAACCGGCGTGGTGAGGGATTTACCCGAAAATTCGCACATACAATTTGAAATGCTGATGTCATTTTCAACCTTCCCAGATTTTAGGTATTTCAGCTACAGCGATGGCTGGGGAAATTTTGACATTAGAAATTATATCCTCTTGAAAGAAGGTGAAAATCCCGATCAGTTTCAAGCTAAAATCACTAACATCTACAATGAGAATATCGGAGAATGGCTGGAGGAGATGGGCGTTGCGTTTACTACAAAGTTGATTCCTCTAAAGGAAGTCTATTTAGGTGAACGTTTTTATAATGGCTTTGGCCCGAATGGTTCTAAGAAGCGAGTGAAAACCGTTTCTATTATAGCCATATTCCTGATCATTCTTGCATCGATTAATTACGTCAATCTAAGCACTGCACGATCCGCCTACCGTTCCAAGGAGGTTGCTATGAAAAAGATCGTTGGATCTTCTAAAAAAGGAATCATTGCACAATTCATGACCGAATCCACACTTTTGACTTTCATCGCTTTTGGATTCGCGCTAATACTAATCTTTAGCATTCTTCCATTCTTCAATGAACTGATGTCGAAGAACTATGATTTGGGCTCCTTCTTAAAATTTGAATTTTTGGCCGGCATTTTAATCCTATTGCTGCTGGTTTCATTCTTGTCCGGCTACTATCCTGCCATGGTTATTTCCGGGCTCAAACCTTTAAATGCCTTAAATGGGAAATTAGGGAAAAGCAATCAGGGGTTGAGTTTGCGGAAGATGCTTATTACTATCCAGTTCTTCATTTCATCTACATTGGTTCTGGCGACCATTTTGGTAATCAGTCAAATCAACTTCATGCGAACGCAACAGTTGGGATTTGACAAAGAGCAAATGTTAATCATAGACGCAACAGATGTGCCCAGAAATGGAGCCAGAATGGTGCTAAAAAATGATCTCAAAAATCTTCCGGGTGTACAGTTTGTTTCACATACTAACGCTCTTCCGGGGCGGCCGGGTTGGCAGGGACAGTGGGCATATCCGGGCAAAGAAGAAGGCGAACAGGTGGACACAGAATACATGGCGATAGATGAAAACTACATCGATGCATTGGGTCTAAAACTTATTGCTGGTAAAAATTTTGAGAACAGCAAACCTTCCGAACTAAAAGAAGGACTGATTATAAACGAATCGTGTGTGATTGCAATGGGTTGGAAAAACCCCGAAGATGCTATTGGTAAACGTATTGTATCACCTTCAAAAACTCCGGAAGGAACAGTGATAGGTGTGGTAAAAGACTACCATGGACTTGGTTTGCAGGATCAAATCTGGCCAAAAGCCATGGATTATACAGGCGACAATTATGGAAGGTATTACGCCATTAAATATGACGCGGCACAGACTTATGATCTGATCAAAGCCATTGAAAAATCCTGGGATCAGACTTTCAATAGTTATCCATTGGAATATTTCTTCCTTGACGAAGATTTTGACCGGCAATACCGAGAAGAAAATCAATTAGCTAAAGTGCTTTCCATCTTTGCCATTATGGTGATCATTGTTTCCGCGATAGGTCTTATGGGTTTGATTTCATTTGTCGCATTGAGTCGGACCAAAGAGGTAGGCATCAGAAAAACAATGGGCGCGACAATTCCGCAAATCATTCTGATACTCTCTAAAGAGTTTATGTACCTCGTGTTTATTGGGAATTTGCTCGCCATTCCATTGATATGGTATTACGGCAATGAGTGGCTCAATGACTTTGCATATCACATGAGTATCAACCCTATCATCTTCATCATTACTATTCTGATTACCTCAGTGATCGCACTAATCACTGTTGGTCTTCAGACCTTCAAAACGGCAAAGATGAACCCGGTGAATGCGCTGAGATATGAGTAATCTCAAATATTGATATGAAACGCACGATTTCTGTGCGAAATTTGTATCATAATTATGGAAACGATGCAAAAACTGGAAGTAGCAACAAGTCTTCACTGCCAGGGATGTGTGGATAAGGTAAAACCTTCGTTGGATGCCAGTGACAAAATCTCTCATTGGCAAGCCGACATTAACGGTGAAGTGAAACTTACCGTGGAAGGATCAATTTCCGAAGAGGAGTTAGACGCACTACTTCAAGAGAAGGGATATCATGTAAAATCAAAAGGAGGATTTTGGTCTGATCGTGACAAATGGAATCGTGCATCCTTCAACACTTTAAACTGTTTGATTGGATGTTCGATTGGAGATTTTGGAATGGTGTTTTTCCTTCAAGCCTATTACCCTGCCACACCAATCATGTGGCAAATGATTTTAGCTATTATAGCTGGTCTATGTACTTCAATATTGCTAGAAACAATCATACTAAAGAGCAGAGAGCATTTTTCATGGTCATTTGCTTTGAAAACAGCCTTTGGAATGTCATTCATTTCCATGGTAGCGATGGAGCTAGCTATGACTAGCACCGACTTTATGATCACCGGAGGGAAAGCATCTTTTGACGACCCGACGTACTGGCTGGCTTTGATTCCGGCCTTGATCGTAGGCTTTTTGACACCACTACCATACAATTACTACAAACTGAAAAAATTTAACCAAGCCTGTCACTAATGTCTGGAAGAATCGTAATCGCCTGTTATAGACCAAAACCTGGTAAAGAAAAAGCACTGGAAGAGCTTTCAAAAACCCATGTCGAGCGATTGAAAAATGAAGGTTTAGTCACAGAGCGTATGCCAATTGTCATGAGAGCTAATGAAGGAACCATCGTGGAGGTGTTTGAGTGGAAGTCTAAGGAAGCCATTGAAAAGGCACACGAGAATCCGGTGGTTCAAAAAATGTGGGGTGAATATGCTGAAGTTTGTGAATACGTCCAACCTATCAGTATTGATGAATTCCAAAACCTTTTCTCGGAGTTTGAGCCTATTAATTAAACCTTAACCAATTAACAATCGTATCTTTGCACCAGTGCGCATCTTCAAAAACATAGCGAACACTCTTTTAGCAATCACTTTGCTGATAGCCACCACGGGCATCACATTGAATAAGCATTATTGCATGGGCAGACTTAAGTCTATTGCAGTGAACGAGCATGCTGAACAGTGCTATGATGGAGAAGAAGAACGAATGCCATGCTGTAAGGACACCAGTGAGCAGTTGAAAGTCGAAGAAATTACCACAGTCAATTTTGATTTCGATGCTTCTCCTGATTTATACCAACTGGCCACTATCTACTTTGTATTGCTTCAGGATGTAGATTTTTCTGAAATCGAAGATTCTGACTTTCAGCACTACTCTCCTCCTCTGCCCAAAATAGACTTTCAGGTAGATCAACAAGTATTTCTCATATGATTTAAGGTCGTGCTGAACTTGCTGGTCATCGGCCGATTGAATTCAGCATCTATCTCGAAATAGTCCCTTGTTCCCTACGGAACAACTTCAGGGAGACACTTCAATATTCATACGATGAAAAAATTAATATATCTAATACTTATAACATTATGTTCAGCTATTCAGGCCCAAACAGTTCGCGGCATGGTAGCAGATCAAAATCACCAGCCATTGATTGGTGCGACGGTGATGGAACTGGGCACTCAAAACGGTATTGTCACCGCCGCAAGCGGTAGTTTCACGCTTAAACTCTCATCTAGGGACAGTAAGTTGGTCATTTCGTACTCAGGCTTCCTCGCTGATACGGTTAGCGCTGACTTATCAAAGATGATGCACATTATGCTACAGGAAAATACTGCTGAGCTGGACGAAGTAGTGGTGCAGGCAAGCAGCACCTTTGTGGATGACCTTGAATCGAAGCATATAGAAGTCATTACTGAAGCCGAGCTTACCAAGGCTGCCTGCTGCAACCTATCGGAAAGTTTTGAGACCAATGCTTCGGTTGATGTTTCCTTTACAGATGCAGTAAGTGGGGCGAAAACCATTCGCATGCTTGGCTTAGACGGACGATACGTTCAGATTAATCGGGAGAACGTTCCAAATGTGAGAGGACTTTCCAGCAGGTATGGATTGTCTTACGTTCCCGGCACCTGGGTTCAGTCGATAGATGTAGGCAAAGGAGCAGGAACTGTAGTTAATGGTTTTGAATCAATGACGGGACAAATCAATGTGGAGCTGAAAAAGCCGGAGAACAGTGAAAAACTTTACCTCAATGGATATGTAAACTCATTCGGCCGATTAGAGATCAATGCAAATCATGCGAGAGACATCAATGATCAATGGAGCACGGCGGTGCTATTGCATTCTGACTATTTCAATAATGAGGTAGATCAAAACGATGACGGGTTTATGGATATTCCTAAAGGCCGTCAGATCAATGTGATGAATCGATACAAATATCGGGGTGAGAAGCTCGTTTCGCAGATTGGATTTACGCTTATGCGAGACGAGAAAGCCGGCGGCCAGCTTGGATTTGACTTTGGTGATGACTTTCGCTCGACACCTCAATACGGCTTTCAAAATCAAACCACAAGAGCTGAGGTTTTCGGAAAAATCGGATTGTTATTTCCACACAAACCTTATAAAGGCTGGGGATTCATTTATTCCGCTTCCTATCTCGATATAGATGCGGGCTTTGGGAGAGATAATTATGAAGGAACTGAGACCACTTTATATGGTAACGTAATCTTTCAAAACATCATTGGTAACTCCTTTCATCAATACAAAACAGGTGTAAGTATCCTGTATGATGATTTTGCTGAAGTGTATGCGGATTCCGCTTTTAGCAGGCAGGAGGTGGTCCCGGGTTTGTATTATGAATACACCTATACCCCGGGCGAGAAGTTCACAATGTTGCTTGGAGCACGTGGTGATTTTCATAATCTCTACGGCACATACTTTACACCCAGACTCCATACACGTTATCAGTTTTCTGAAAACACCACGATCAGAGCAGCCATCGGTAGAGGATATCGCACGCCCAATACCATAGTAGAAAATAGCAACATTCTGGTATCTTCTCGAAGGCTCATTATTGAGGAAGCTCCGGAGCCTGAAGTATCGTGGAACATGGGAGGCAGCATGACTACCTCGATTCCTGTTGGTGATAAGAAATTGAACTTGATTGCCGACTATTTCTATACACGGTTTGAAAACCAATTGATTTATGATATGGACCAAAACTCAAGTGAGTTGCGCGTCTACAATCTTCGAGGAGATTCATATGCTCACAGCTTTCAGCTGGAAGGGAACTATCAATTCTCAGATCGATTGAGTGCCAAAGCCGCCTATAAATTTTATGATGTGCGAGCATCGATAAATGGTGAGGTGAGACAGGTTCCGTTCAATTCCCGGGATCGATTTTTCCTGAATACAAGCTATGCCACCAAGTTCGATAAGTGGGAAGCGGACGCGACTTTGCAGTGGTTTGGCTCGAAAAGATTGCCGGACACATCAGACAAACCAGTGGAATTTCAACGAGACTCGGCCACACCGGATTTCTTTCTGCTCAATGCGCAGGTCAGTCGCGGCTTCCGCTGGGGTAATATTTATTTGGGCTCAGAGAACTTACTTGGTTTCACTCAGGACAATCCAATTATTGATGCACAAAATCCTTTTGATGATAACTTTGATGCTTCAATGGTCTGGGCACCTGTGGCAGGCCGCATGATATATGCAGGATTTAGGTATAAGATCAAGCGATAATTAAAAAGAAATTAGATTTTTAGACTTTAGATATTAGATATGAAAAATTCAATCGCAATTATTACAATGCTCTTGTCAATTTCAGTATTTGGACAAAAAGAACCAGTTGAGGTTGACGATGGCTTTAAGGTGGAAATTAAGACTTCAGCTATTTGCGAAATGTGTCAATATGCTTTGGAAAAGGATTTAGCTTTTGAGAAAGGTGTGAAAGAGGCCACTTTGAATCTAGATGACAAGGTGATGAGTATCACCTACAATCCGAAGAAAACAGACGCGCAGACTTTGAGAGAACGAATTACCATGGTTGGTTATCATGCAGATACACTTGCACGAAATCCAATTTCCTATGATAAACTACCAATGTGCTGTAAAGATGGTGCCCATGGGACTCCTATTCCGCAGGTACCATTGAAAGGTGAAGGAGATAACTAATTACTTTTTTTTCAGCTTGGAATAATTTCTTGCTGAACTACAGTAATCCAGAAAAGATCGATTTAAAGACTCATCGTTGAGTCTGGAAACATAGCTAGCAATAGATTCACCGCTATCTGCAATATTGTCCTTTCGGTTTTCGCTTGATTGATCAAGATTTAAAATGAGTCGCTTGATCGAGCTTCTCAACTCTCTTTGCTGAGAGAAGCTTTTAAGATGTATCATGTAGTAGCTGGTTATCTTGAATCAAATGAAAAACAATTTTGTCAGAAACACTACCGTATTTACCACTATTTTTCGCTACGATTCAAATCATTACTTACCAGTAATGTAGGGTTAAAATTGCGTTGTGTTGGAATCCACAATTGGCATTAATCTGGCATTTAACTCAATCCATCTTCTAGCACAAATCCTTTGCCGTGGATATTCACAATCTGAACAGATGGATCGGCCTTTAGATACTGCCGGAGCTTGTGAATGAATACATCCATGCTTTTCCGATTGAAAAAATCGCTTTTCCCCCAAACATTTTTAAGTGCCTTGCTTCGATCCAGCACTTCATGTTTATTCTCACAGAGGAGCTGTAGTATTTTAGCTTCTTTCTCAGTCAACCGCTGAGATTCACTACCAAAGCTCAAGAGCTGATTATTGAAATCAAAATGGTACTTCCCTATATGGTACCCATTATTCTTTTCTGGAGCCTTTACTGTTGCGCGTTTGATTAATGCCTTGATTCTGGCTATTAGTAACTCCTGATCGATGGGCTTTACAATGTAATCATCACATCCAAGTCTAAACCCTTTGAGCTTGTCGACCTTCAGTGCTTTAGCTGTGAGAAACATAAATGGAATGCCGGGATCTATATCCCGAATTTCTTTAGCCAAAGTAAATCCGTCCTTCAAAGGCATCATTACATCGAGAAGACATAAGTCAAATGTGTGTTCCCGGAAGGTGCGCAATCCCTCCTCCCCATCCTTTGAACGGGTGACATTAAAATCATGAAGCTCCAGGTACTCCTGCAGGATGTATCCAAAGCTTTCATCGTCTTCGACCAATAGTATCTTACCCATACTTAGCTAAATGGAAAATATAATCGGAATTCACTACCCTGATTCAACGTACTGCTAAGGTCAATTCTCCCTTTATGCTCTTCGATGATCTTCTTTACATAACTCAGTCCCAGTCCAAATCCCTTAGCATTTTGAATATTGCCGGATTCGGCTCGATAGAATTTATCGAAGATGTATCGTTGAATTTCCTTTCCTATTCCTATACCATTGTCCTGAATGGAAATCTCAATTCCTTGTGCATGATCAGAGGTAGTAATAGCGATCTTGGGAACATCAATGGTGTATTTGAGTGCATTATCAATTAAATTATAAATGATGTTTACCAAATGAGTGCCGTCAGCCATAACTTCTGATTGTGTAGCATTGAGGTGAAGCGATATCGCACCTTTCCTTTTGCTCACCATCAACTCCATACTCTCTACTACACGCTGAATTACGTCATGTACATCCAGCCTCTTTTTTTCAAGTGTAAAATTCCCCGAATCGATCATCGCAATCTGTAAAACCTTGTCGACCTGACCTTCAAGTCTTTTTGCCTCCAGCTCAATCAGGTTTAGATAATTCGCTTTCTTCCTTTTTTCTATTTCAGGTTTATCGTTTTTCAGCATGCTTGTAGCTAGTGCAATCGAAGCTATGGGTGTTTTAAACTCATGAGTGAGGTTATTAATGAAGTCGTTTTTGATCAGAGACAATCGCTTCTGCTTTCTGATCACAATAAGTGTATATGCAAAGCAGCCAATTAATAGCACGATGAAGATCACAGACATTATTAATGCACCTCTTGATTGGGCAAATACGTAGGCTTCCTGATCCGGAAAAAACAAAGCAAGATGTAAGTTTCCACCTGAGGAGCATGTTAGGTTTGCCCAACCATGTCCCCTTTCTTTAGGGTTGTCACAGCTCACGAGTTGAAACTCTAAACTTTCTCCATTATTTCCCATAACGTAGTTGAAACCCTCAGAATCATTTTTATGCATGAATACGGCATATTCATATGACAGGTCAATTCCATGCTCTTCAAAAATGGGAGCGAAAATACTTCTCAGATGCTTATCCATAATAGGATCTTTTAGGTTGTCCGTATGAAGAATCCTGGCTTGTGCCTTTCTCAGTTGATCTGCGTGGTAAGGATTAATCAAAAACTCCTTTGAAATTTTGCTGGCTGCCAAGTCCACTTTTTGAAGAAAGATTTGCTTGTTGGTCTTTAGAGAAGATCTCAGGTTTTGTATCTGCAAAACGGAAAGGCCTACGAGTGCCAGAGAGGCTAAGCCTATTACGATAAAAATTGCTCTTTTAGATAATTGCATTGTAGATGCGCTTAATAGAATATTTAAATAACGGATAGTTATGCTTTAAATCAAGGTATTTGGCTGATTTAACTCTTTTTTAACCAAATTAACTTTTCGTTATGGGTATTTAACTAACCGTTATTCTTCTTGCCTCGATTCATGCCGTATTGTTGAGCAAACAATATCTAACATGAGCATCTTTTTCAATCTAAGCATCCGTAATTTCCTTAAATC
The DNA here is from genome assembly GCF_051379705.1 of Ekhidna algicida. Classification (GTDB taxonomy): domain Bacteria; phylum Bacteroidota; class Bacteroidia; order Cytophagales; family Cyclobacteriaceae; genus Ekhidna. Next base: position 726,783 of record NZ_CP179868.1, read on the forward strand.
AGTGGGTTTGAATAGTCTTAACATACTTGGGCTTTCGCTAGGCATCATAGCCGCGCTCCTTATTACCGTATACGCTGACCATGAATATCATTACGATCAATTTCACCAAAAGGCATCCAATATCTACCGAATGGAAGCCAAAACCAATGGAGAGGCCTGGTTTTCAAATCTGGGTGTGGAACATTCACGGGAATTGATGTCAGGAGCTCATCCTGAAGTGATAAATCGTGTCCTCTTGAACCGAGCATCGAAAGCTTTTTTCAGTTTTGGAGACAGAAAATTTGCAGAAACAAACATTGTACAGACAAATCCGGGATCTGATTTTTTTAAGCTCTTCGACTACAAGATTCTTGAGGGAAATATGGAAGCACTTCTGACTGACCCGAATGCTTTAGTTCTTACCAAATCAACTGCTGCTAAATATTTCGGCGAGGACTCTCCTATCGATCAGGTACTCACCCAGGACACCATTCAGTACAAAGTGACCGGCGTAATCGAAGACCTTCCCTCCAACACGCATCTTAACTTCGATATGATCTATACCAATGCAGGCTTGTATGATCGGGAACATCATCATTCACAGAACTATTTTGAATTGGTGACAGATGTAGATATCGCACAGCTTGAGGAGAAGATTAAAAATATGGATGTTGCCATCAACGAATTCCATAAGCTATCGGAAGTGAAATTGATGCCTGTTTCAGACATCTACCTGAAATCTGACGCTGCATTTGGCACTGGAGGTAAAGGGGATCCGCTACAGCTCAGGGTGTTTTTGATTGTAGGCGCTTTAATCTTACTCATATCAATCACAAATTATGTAAACCTGTCGCTTGCTATTTATCTGGGTAAAGGCAGAGCTGTTGGCATTCGGAAAGTATTTGGCGAGTCTAAAGCACAAGTGGTCCGAGCGTTTATCTATGAGTCACTTGCCACCATGCTCCTTACCGTGCCAATCATTCTAATTGGTTTCAGTTTTGCTCTGCCAGCCATGAATATTCTGCTGGATGTGAATCTGGAAAATGTGCTACTTCACGCTCCTATTTACATTTTTGGGACGATTGGGTTGCTTGCAGGCATCAGCATACTTACTGTGTTATATCCCGCACTCGCGCTAAGTAACACCGATGTGAATTCGCTGATGAAAAGTAAGTCTGCTATGAACATCACTGGAGGAACAAAATACCGAAATGGTTTGATATTCTTTCAATTCATTCTCCTGTTTACTTTGGGTATTTCGGGCTGGTTCATGAATCAGCAAATCAGGTATCTGGATAATAAAGAAATGGGGTTTGATGCAACTAATGTAATCAAGGTCACCAATGCCTATGAGATTGGAGAGTTCTCTAACTATGAGCTATTAAAAACCAAGCTACTCACCTACCCTCAAATCGGAGGAGTTGCCTTTGGGCCCATGATGGGAGATGGCATGAATCCTCTCGCCTACAAAGTGGAAGGAGTCGATGAAACGTATGAGAACCTTCTCTCCTACGGCGTGGATATCGACTATTTTGATGTGATGGGCATGGATTTGACGCATGGCGATTTTAAAAGTGTGCTACAATCCTCAGAAGCTGGTCAGATCGTTTCCCTTGTGAATCACAGTTTCATTAATCGCTTTGGATGGCAAGACGAACCTTTAGGTAAGAAAATCATTTTACGACCAGGAACAGAAAATGAACTCAATAGAAAAGTATCTGGCGTATTCAAAGATTTTCACTTTTACACATTGAAAGAAAAGATCACACCGCAAATCATTTCTCTACGCACAGATCCGCAATTTGTAAACACCAATATCCTGGTTAAGTCCAATATTGAAAACTTTGAAGAAGTGGTCAATATCATTGAAGAACAGTGGTATGAAATCCAACCAAATGTTCCGATGGAGTACGATTTGATGGATGACGCAATCAAGCGTATGTATGCCAAAGAGCGACAAACCGGGCAAATCAGTATTACATTTTCTGTATTAGCCATCAGTCTCTCCGTTCTAGGCCTGGCTGGTTTTATGATCTACATCATAGGACTCAAGTCCAAAGAACTTACCATCCGTAAAGTGCTGGGTGCATCACTTCTCAGGATCATTGGTGTGCTGAATCAAGACTTGTGGTTTATCGTCCTCACAGCCGCCATATTGGGAAGTTTGTTCAGCTATCTGGTGGTCAGCTCGTGGCTGGAAGACTATGCTTACACAATTGACATGAACCCTTGGGTCTATCCTTTGGCTTTGATTTTGGCCTATGTAATGATCTTCGTAATCACGGCAACACGATCGATAAAATGGGCACGAACCAACCCAGCGCTCACCCTCAATGATGAATGACGTAAATATTTCAATTAGGTACTTAACCTTAGGCATTGATTATCGTTATCCTTGCCTTTGGAAAGTATCAACGTGAAAGTATATCAAGACCTTTTAGCATCATTTGAAGAACAATCCCAACAGCTCTCAGCGAGTGATCGTAGAATCAGCTTGTATAGATTCTTTCTGGCCATAGCGGTCATTGCTCTTGGCTATCAATACATCGATTCAAACAACTCAGTCCTCCTCCTACCTATCGCTTTGATTGCTTTGGTTTTCATCCTTTTGCTTCGAAGACACCAGCGCATAAGGTGGGAGAATAATCTGACTAAAGCCAAAATTGAAATCAATAAAGATGAATTAAGTTATTTAGATAAAGGAGAATTGCCTTTTGAGAACGGTGAAGAATTCGTTGATACACATCACGACTATTCATACGACTTAGACTTTTTTGGCGAACATTCTATTTACCAGCATCTTAATCGCACGGGAACAGTTACCGGCGCGCGGGTTCTTGCCAATTCATTATTGCATATACTACCAAAGGAAAAAATCGAACAAAATCAGCAAGCAATAATTGAGTGCAAAGACCAGCTTTTCTGGCGTCAGGAACTACTTAGTCTGGCGCGTTTGAGACCGGATAGTCATGAGAGTGTAGAAGACTTGTTGAATTGGGCCAGTAAAAAGCCAGCAAGAATTACCCGCTTTTTAAGCATAATTTCTTACCTAAGTCCAGCGGTAGTTTTTATCACATTCGGAATCTACCTGTTTACTCCAAACAACCTCATGGGTAATATCTGCCTCCTGATTTCACTTTTCAATCTTGGGCTGGTTGGTACCCAGTTCAAATCCATAAAAAATGAGCTTGTCACCACCACACGCATTGAACAAATTCTCAAACAGTATGCTTTGCTTCTCCGGAAAATCGAAAGCACGACCTTTCAATCTGAAGAACTTAACAGGCTGCAGCAAAAGCTTATTCAAGTCGATCATAAAGCAAGCAGTAGTATACATCAATTATCATTGCTTTTTGGACGACTTGAACATGTACAAAATATCTTCGCAGGACCAATATTGAATGGCCTGGTGTTGTACCATTTACATGTATTGAAGGGTTTATCGAGTTGGAGGAAAAAGTATGCTACCCATATCGAAGACTGGTTGCAAGTGATTGGCGAATTCGAAAAATTCTGCAGTCTGGCTAATTTCAGCCATAATAATCCACACTTCACATTTCCTGAAATAAATGACAATCAACACATTAGCTTCGAGGAATTGGGTCATCCGCTCATCCAGCAAGAAAAAAATGTAACCAACTCCATTGGCTTCCAGCCACAATCCTTCTTTATACTTACAGGTTCGAATATGTCCGGAAAGAGCACTTTCCTTCGCACGTTGGGTATCAATATGGTGTTGGCCGGAATTGGTGCACCTGTTTACGCGAAGAAAGCTTCCGTTCATCCATTGCCTGTACTTGTCTCGATGCGCTTGTCCGACTCGCTTACTGATAGTGAATCTTATTTTTATGCAGAGGTGAAGCGGCTCAAGTATATCATGGACAAACTTGAAGAACAGCCCTGTTTTGTTTTGCTCGATGAGATTTTGCGGGGAACAAATTCTGATGATAAAAGGAATGGAACCATAGAAGTCATTAAAAATATGGCCATTCGAAAGGTCATTGGAGGTATCGCTACACACGACCTGGAGGTCTGCAATGTGGTAGAGCAGTTTCCTGATTCATTGACGAATAAGCGGTTTGAAGTGGAGATCATAAACAATGAACTGGTTTTTGATTACAAACTCAGAGCCGGAATCTGCGAAAACAAAAGTGCGAGCTTCATCATGAAAAAGATGGGAGTGATTTAAACCAGATCAAAAGCCTCAGCAAATCTGATAAGATTACAAACCTCTTTATATCCAATTTAGCCATGTTCGTCTTATAAACCTGAACGGTAAGGTTATTAAGATGTACGAAAAGCCTGAATCCAACTCGTTTAATATCAGCGATATAGCCAGCGGCTCATACATCGTGCTGATTAATTCGAAAGACAGTGTATTTTATTCAAGACTTCACATTGATCATTAAGAACCACTCAGGTGGGAATCTGTCAAAAGATGACGGACGCAGCAAAAAGGCCTGTCTCAGAGATAGGCCTTTTTATTTTTGGCTTATGGTTATCTAACTTTAACATATGCGCCTCTTACTCACCACCGCTCTTGTCTTCATACTCAATTGCTCCTTCTCGCAAAATAAAGTGGAGAATGATCCGAAAATCACCGAACTCGTGATGTCCATGTCACAACGCTCGCTGGTGATGCCCGGCTATTTAACTGACCTCAAAGCTTTGATTGCCATTCAAGCCTATGAATTTTGGAAAAATGGAGCTGTAGAACCGTATGTTTCTCATTTAAATGTTTACAAAGCACTTTATGAGGCTAACAAATACCTGGGTTATGATTCCTTACGAAATCGAGTTTATAATCAGGTAGGATTTCATTCCAACCGGGTCACTTCAGTTGTTTTTGGAACTGACCCTAACTACTACTTTTCATCTTCAGCAGATGGTAGCGTATTAAGATGGGATGTAAGGAATCCTACAGGCATTCCCGAGACAGTTTATGAGTCAGATAAGATTATCCAATCAATTGAGATTTCAAACGACGGTAAAGTGTTGATGGCCATTTTTTACAAGCAAGGATTAGCGCTAATTCCGACAAACGAAAATCCGCAAGAAGATCTCACTGTTCTGGAAGATCCTGAGCCTGTTCAGACAGCTACATTTATTCCGAATGAGAGAAAGTATCTCAGCGTTACCGAAGATGGAGATTTGTTACTCAAAGGATTCAATGCTCAATCTGAACAAGTGGGTAAGACCTCTCTTAAAGTGAACAAATTGAAGGTGGACGAGCAAGACGGCACCATCTATGCAGGAACTGAACAAGGTGTACTTGAAGCTTGGGAGAAACCATATGAAGTCAAAGAAAGTCCGGTAGAAGATTTAATGAAAAACTGGAAGCAACAGTCCTATTTTGGGTATAAGCTTGGATCATTTTCGATAAAATGTCTTGATGTAAGTCCAGATGGCAATACCCTTGCAATAGGGAGAGATCGAGGTGATGTGATATTGTGGGATATAAAAAAGAAGGAACTTATCCGCGTTATCAATGGTCATCAAAGTACAGTCACAGACATCCAGTTTCATCCAAAAGGAAATCTCTTACTCACAACAAGCCGAGACAGAACAGCCCGAATATGGGATCTTAAGGACTCCAGAAAACTACCAATAATACTAGATGATCATGGTGATTGGGTATTTACGGGAAGCTTTAATCCAGCAGGCACACAAATAATTACCGGAGGTGGCGATGAATACATCCGTACCTGGCCAGTTGATCCGGCTTATTTTGCCTTTCGCATATGCGCAATGATCGAGCGACCTATGTCCAGGGAAGAATGGAATGAGTTCGTGGGGAAAGATATCCCATACCAGATAACGTGCAGTGATTAGTTGATCCCAAAAATTAGCACCCTTATCGAAGATCAGTTTTATGTCTGAGTAGAACAGACTTTCTTGGTGTTTCAAAACCTAACCACTAGAACTCATGCTAAAGCAATTTTCACACTCACTACTCACATCAGAAGAATTGGTTGTCATAGCCGAAAGGATGATACAGGCTGCTACCACTACTTCTCTAAAAGCCACACTCGAAAAAAGAATCAAAAAGACCACCGAAGCATCGAATGTCTTATCAGAAGCCTTGAATGAAAGCCTCTCTAATGTATATGCTTCTCGTGTTCAGCAAGCAGATCTGATCAGAGACGATGCATTCCAAGCCTTCAAATACGGAGTGCTATCTGCGTCCTACCGAACTGAACCTTCTATCAAGGCAGCCGGTGAAAAGCTGGTCGAAATAGTACGTAAACGAGGCTTCAGCCTTTACAATCTCGGGTATATCGCCCAAAGTGAAGCCATGAGAAGTTTGGTAGAAGATCTCAACAGATGTTCATCTGAAATTTCTCATGCCGGAGTGGCTGATCTATTGGAAGAAATGCTTAACGCTCATGAGCAATTTAATCTGGTCTATCATGAAAAAATCAATGATGGAAGTACCGCTGAAACACCACAAGTGGTTGTTTGGAAAACGGAACTTTCTAAACAGATCACCTTATTCTTAAACCATGTTGAATTGCTGGACGAAGACAAGGAGGAAGGAATCAACAAACTGGTTGAGAAACTCAACTCCATCATTACGGACATGATGAAAGAAGCAAAGGAACGTCAGAAGGCTACTTAATAATCCATTTGCTGTCTCTACAACAAACCCTTTTCCATTGATCTTACGTTTGGAAGTGAAATGAAAAAAATCGCTGTACTTATACTTTTCGTGTGGTCGTGTGGAAGTACCACGCCAACTGCCCAGCAAGTGGTAGACAAAGCTATTAACGCCTCTGGAACTCAAGTTATTAGAAATGCTAGTGCCACTTTTACCTTTCGCAACATTCGATATGAATATCAAACCTCAAACGGAAGGTTTACTTACACACGTATTCAATCGGATAGTCTGGGGAATGAAGTGAAAGACGTGCTCACCAATGATGGTTTGAAGCGATTCACCAATAATGAAGAGACTAACATTACTGAAGAAAAAAGAGTGGCATACACCAGCTCCGTTAATTCCGTGATATACTTTGCCTTTCTTCCATCTTCTTTGAATGATGCTGCCGTAAATAAGACATTGGTTGGTACGGTGGAGGTCGATGGCAGGAGCTATTACAAAATCAAGGTAACCTTTGATGTAGAAGGTGGCGGAGAGGATTATGAAGATGTGTTTTACTATTGGTTTGACACAGTCGATTATAGCATGGATTACCTCGCCTACAGCTACAATGAAGACGATGGCAAAGGCATTCGATTTAGAGTAGCCTACAACTCGAGAAAAGTCAATGGTGTTACCATGCAAGACTATCGAAACTTAAAGCCTATCATCAAAGAAAGTGTGCCTCTATTATCAATAGACCAGGCATATCAGGATGGTAAACTGGAAGAATTATCACTCATTGAACTTGAAGATGTTGTAATTTCGATTCAATGAAATTACGGTACCTACTACTCGCATTGATCATCAGTCAATGCTCGCAACCTAAAGAAGAAACCTCAATCCCATCTCAAGAAGTGCCTGGCCCGACTGGTGCTAACTCCAGCCTCCCTTACCTCATCAGAGGTGAAGATGAAAATTTATATATATCATGGATTGAAAAGGCAGACTCAAACCAAATTGATTTTAAATTTTCAATCCTACAAGGAGAGAGTTGGTCAGATCCAGAGCTAATCGCAAAAGGCGATAACTGGTTTGTAAACTGGGCAGATTATCCCATGATAGCTGTGGATCAGGAAGGAAACAAAATCGCACACTATTTAGCCAAAAGTGCCGCGGGTACCTATTCATATGACGTTAATGTTGTGATAAAAGCAAAGGACTCATCACTATGGTCCAGACCATTGGTTCCTCATACAGATGGCACACCTACAGAACATGGATTTGTGACGATGCTTCCCAACAATGATGACTCCTTCACATTAGCTTGGTTAGATGGAAGGAATACAGGTGGCAGTGATCATAGCGATCATGGAAATGGTGGAGCCATGACCATGCGCACTGCTGTAATTGATATGCAAGGAAATCTATCACAAGAAAACGAACTGGATGGACGCGTGTGTGATTGCTGTCAGACCGGTGGGGCTATGACCAGCGATGGACCCGTTTTTGTTTATAGGGATCGTTCGGTGGACGAGGTACGTGATATGGCTTATGTTTCGAAAATCAACAGTGAATGGATGGAACCTAAGCTTGTGGCTATGGACAACTGGAGCATTGCGGGTTGCCCCGTAAATGGTCCCAGAATGGACGCAGCAGACAGCACAATTGCTGTAGCCTGGTACACAGCCGCATTAAGCCAACCTAAAATCAAAGTGGCCTTCATAGGCAACGAAGATTTTGAAACACCAATAATAATTGACGAAACTTCACCAGTGGGCCGTGTAGACTTAGTGATGATCAATGATCAAACAGCCGCCGTTAGCTGGCTGGACGGTGGAAATAAGCCAGCAATCAAATATCGCACGGTCAACAAAAATGGCTCTATGTCTCCGGTATATGTGGTAGCCGAAACCTCAGAAGAACGAGGAAGTGGTTTTCCTCAAATGGAATATCACGACAATGCCCTCTACTTTGCCTGGACAGAGATGGGAGATGTCGATCAAATCCGTTTGAAGAAAATCACTTTGGATTAACTGGCACGTTTCAATCCAAAAAGTGGCCACAACAGCTTTACTCCTCGAATCAGAAATTCATAGATTAACCAACTAATTCCGAACTTTCCTATCAGTAGTAGACTGAATTTTGGTTAGAAGATTCCATCCCAAATCGCAGATATAGAATTCAATAATAATCTTGATAGTCTGGTGAAGAATGTAGAACGGGTAAACGGCCTGCTTTGCATAAGCTAGAGCTTTACTTTTTTTGTTTAAATACATAGATGCCAGACCGAAAAAAGTCAAGATCCAAGCCCACAAGTTGGTCACTTTTATCAGTGCTTCACACTGAAATGTACTACTATGGAATCTTCAAAGGAAAGCCAAATAAATAGCAGTCCGTCAAAGCATACTAATCCCACCTTAAAATATGAGCAAACCTAACACAATGACTCTGAGCCAGTCCAGATCGTATCGGCGTATCTTTTCCAATGATTATACTGACTTTGATTTATTCGTAGCGTAAAGAATCCGATGGGTTCGAAAACGTAATCTTAGCTACCGCCGAACTTACACTCAATAGGGCTACTGCAAGCAACGCTAGACTTGCCGAAATAAAAGGCATGATTCCAAATGGTGCTTGGTACGAAAACTCGCTGACCCAACTTTGCATAAACAGATAGGACAATGGAAGTCCGATTATAAGTGCCACAGCTACAAGTTTCACAAACTGACCCAATATCATACGCATGATTTGAGTAGAACTTGCTCCTAGTATTTTTCGCATGCCAACTTCCTTAATTCTGTGATTTAGTGTTGCGATGGCCATACCGAGCAGCCCAAGGCAGGCCAGCGCTACTGCAATGCCTGTAAAAACAGAAAATATGTTTAACGTCTTTATCTCACTCTGATACAGCTCCCCCAATTGCTTATCAAGGAAGTAATATTCAAATGGCAATTCTGAGTTTAACTGGCTGTAGATCTTCTCCATTTCACCCATTACACGACCAAACTCTTTTCCATCCAACTTCACCACCACATGCCCGGCTCCATAAGGATCTACCACCATGAGCAGCGGCTGAATTTCAGAATGCAATGACCTGTAGTGAAAATCTTTTACCACACCAATAATTTGGCCTTCGTAAGTAGTGTCATTATCTACCCAAACAAGCTGTTCCCCGACGGCACGCTCAAGATTCAGCTGTTTTGCTGCTACTTCATTAATGACGAAACTAATGGTTGCGGTATCAGTAGCATATGAAGAATTAAACATACGTCCATCCACTATTTCAAGTCCGAGCACCTCTTCTATTCCAAAATCCACTATTACCTCAGAAAAGTCGATCCTATTTTCAGGAAAGTTCTTGGCATAGGCTGGATGTTGGTTAAACTGATCGCCCGGAAGGTTGGAAATCATGCACGTGCCACTCACTCCAGACAAGGCTTCTATTTGCTGGCGAACTGCATATACTGTAGGTAGGTCTATATCTCCCAATTCAACGCTAATGGGGATATTGAAGGAAACAACGGCTTCTTTATCAAAACCCAGCTCCTTATTCTTCATGTAATCAATCTGGCGAAAAATGATCAGGCTACCTGTGATTAAAATGGCTGAAACGGTGAACTGAAGTACAACGAGGGCACTGCGCATTCGGACTCCCTTGCTGGAAGTAGTGAGTTTTCCTTTCAATACTTCTGTAGGCTTAAAGGAAGAAAGCGCAATAGCTGGATAAAATCCGGCCAACAATCCCAGACCTACAGCTAATCCAAATGACTGTAAAAGAAACGTTGGATTAAAAATTGAATCAACGGAGAAGTTTTTACCGGACAAGAAATTAAAGCCATCAAGCAGAAGGTAAGAAATCCCCAATGAAAAAATCAGTGCCATTAAGCAGAAAATGATCGACTCGAGGTAAAACTGCATAGTAAGGTTTGTAGAGACTGCTCCCAAGGTCTTTCTTACCCCAATTTCCTTAGCACGCTCTAATGATTTGGCAGTCGTCAGATTCACGTAATTGATTCCTGCAATAGCCAGCAAAAAGATAAGAGTAGCAGTCAAAATGTAGACATACAAAATGTTGCCGTTATTTTCCAACTCCCACCGCAAATGTGAGGTTAGATGGATATCTGTAATGGGCTGAATGCCAAAATAACCGATCGTTCCTTCCATCAATCCATCCAGTCTTTCCTGACTCCAGCCCAGATAAGGTGCTACCCATTCAGGTATTTTAGACTGTAGTTCAAGATGATCTACTCCGGGTTTGGTTTTGATGTAATTGAAGTGACCAAAGTCCGCCCAGGTCATCCAACTATCATTGGGATTGATCTGCTTTAGTGTGATGTATGGAATGATTGCATTGAAATGGAAATGTGAATTTTTAGGCATCCCTTTTACAACCGTAGTTACCATAATCGGCATATCATTGAGTTCAAGCTCACGACCGACCGCACTGGAATCACCAAAATACTTCCGTGCCATCTCATCAGTGATGATCAGGGAAAAAGGTTTGGTCAACGCTTCCACATCACCTTCCAATATTTCAATGTCAAAAACATCAAAAAAGGTAGAATCTGTAAAGAAGAAGTCTGGTTCCTCAAATAGCACATTGGTTTTAGGATTCTTAACCCTCACGGACTCTTTACTTAGTCCAGGCCCATACCAGGGCGAGATTGATACGGCCGACTCAATTTCAGGCCAATCCTCGACAATGGCTTGAGCCATTGGATGTGGCGTTCGGGTCTGTGGGTTTTCACCTAACCAGGTAATTCGGTAAACTCGATCAGCATCTGGAATATCCTTGTCATAGGACAATTCATTTGCTATGAAGAGATAAATAAAAATGCTACATACAAATCCGACAGTGAGTCCGAATATGTTGATCAGAGAAAAGAAGCTATTCCGTTTCAGATTTCTGACAAATATTTTTAAAAAGTTGAGAATCATGTCACGTTTCATTTTGAGGTTAAAAACATGATTCAAATCAAAGGCACCTCTCCCACCTTGTGGTGCTTTCCGTTCGGTTAGACGTTCTTCCCCATAAGTCAGAACGTTCTTTGCACTCCTATAATCAGACGGAGTTAGACCTATACGCTTCTTAAACGCCGTATTGAAGGCAGATTTTGAGTTATAGCCCACGATTGTGGCGATGTTCTCAATTTTCACTTGCTCATACTCTTGCTGTCTCAGCATTCTGCAAGCTGCACGTACTCGGTAGCGAGCCAGCAGATCCTGAAAGCTAATCTTTAAGGATTCATTGAGTACCTGAGAAAGATGATGAGTAGTTGCTCCCAGCTCTTCAGCAAGCGAGCTGAGAGAAGCATCGTCTCTCTGGTAAAACTTATTCTTATCCATTATCGCTTCCAGTTTTTCAAGTATTGCCGACTTGATGGCTGGATTCAGCGTTGACTTTTTATACTTATTGCCAATGGGAATTGCGGTGAAAAAACTTGATTCATTGAAGATTTGATAGAGGATTTGTGCGAGGTAAACCAAAAAGAGAATGGAGTAGATCAGAGTCCCTAATTCAAGAAAGAATATTGCGAGAAAGACTAGATTAAATGCTGCGAAATTTCTAAACCAGGCTATGCGTCCACCCGGATTAAGGAAATATGAAAATCCCCTGGATCGGCTTTCATCCAACATTAGCTTCAATACATTTCCAACGTATGCAATAACAAGCAATCCAGCGGAAGCTTTCAAAAGAGACACATCTATAGCTGCAAACAAAACACCAACCATGACAAGCACTGGCATCAAGTGTACGACCTTAATCCTTTTCTTTTGAAAGAAGAATGCGTTGCAGTAAAGAAAGAAAGAAACCGCAGCAGGAACGATAAAAATCAACGTGATCGAAGGGTTTTCAAATTGCTTCGATCCGAATGCACATAAGTATGCTAGCGTCAAGAGTCCGAGCCATCGACCGGATGGATACTTATTTCCGATCAACAAAAAACCAGTGAGTCCTCCTAAAATGAGCACACTCATGGTAAAAGTCTCTAGCCATGGAAATGTAAGCCACTGATCCATGAATCAAAAATGGCAAATAAGTTGGATTTGATGGCCCAAGAATGTGCATTTCTTTGAATCATAATTCACGAAACAATAAGCAGCTTGCTTAGCGAATACAAACTATTTTTGAAAGTAAAGAGCTTATCAATGAAAAAAATTATCCTCTTTCTTTTTCTCGGCTGTATCCTTTCATGCAATACGGATAAACGCAATGAGGTACTTGTCCTGGGTTTAATCCATGGAAAGCATCTAACAGAACCTGAATTCTCGACAGATGTGCTTCGAGGTTTTGTTCGGAAAATAGACCCGGATATAATCCTTGCTGAGATTCCACCTGATCGGTTTGAAAAAGCCATGACATCTTTCGCTGAAACTGGAGTGGTAAATGAATCTCGAGTAGCACGCTTTCCAGAGTATATCGATGTAATCATTCCTTTGACGAAGGAAATGGATTTCAAACTTATTCCCACTGCAGCCTGGACCGAGGAAATGGCCAATGAACGACTAGCTAAAATGAGGGCTATCCGGGACGATCCTGCACGTGAATATGAATGGCAGAAATATGGGCTGGCTAAATACATCGCTGATTCCATAAAAACATCTTCTGGAAGACAGTATGATCCTTTCTGGATCAACTCTTCCGCTTACGATGATGCAGGTGAGATTGCGCTAACTGTTTACAATGACCTCTTCAACGATGAGTTGGGTTTAGGTGGATGGGACAACATAAACAAGGCCCACTTTGCCAATATTAGCAGAGCGCTGGACGAACACGCTAATCAAGGTAAGCGGGTCCTCATTACTTACGGAGCAGGTCATAAAGGCTGGTTCTTGCGAGAACTGCAAAAACGAGATGACATTAAGCTGATTACTTTGGAGGAAGCACTTGGACAGTAATTATCTGGATGAAGACTTATTATGGTGATTTCTTCTTTACAAAGTCCCATGAAAGCGATGGCATTGTTATAGAAAATATCTTCTGAATAAGACCATCCTTCATCCATAATATATCAAGTGATGCCGGTCAGAAAAGGCTGATTCTTGCGCGCATTGAAAAAGCGAAAAGACATCAAACTTAATAGGCTTGCAATCGGTCGTGGGCATGGAACCGTTTAACTAGATTGCTTTATACACCACGTGTATACCTGCTGAACAAGTGTAACCTTAATAAATTCTAGCAATTTCGCTTCACAATTGAAACTAAAAATGGAACACCAAAGAAAAACCCCCATTGAGATAAGCAAAGTCGAATTTCAAAAGATCGGAGCCCAATTAGTAGATAGCATCGCAGATTTTATTGATGGTATTGGAGATAGACCTGTCACAACAAACAAATCAGGTCAAGAGCTAACAAAACTAATTGGAACCACTTCCTTACCTGAATATGGCACTCCAGTAGATCAACTGCTTTCCAACACAAGTGACATTCTTATGGATCATTCCTTGCACAACGGACATCCAAAATTTATGGGATACATCACTTCATCAGCTGCGCCAATAGGAATGCTTGCTGACCTACTTGCAGCGGCTGTAAACCCAAACGTTGGTGCAAATATTTTAAGTCCTATTGCTACAGAAATAGAAAAACAGACCATAAAGTGGCTTTCCGAAATGATAGGAATCTCACCTACTTACGGAGGAATTTTAGTCAGTGGCGGTAATATGGCAAACTTTACTGCTTTCCTGGCAGCTCGTACTGCCAAGTCTTCTGCCAATTTTAAGGAAAATGGATTTTCTAACGAAAAGGAAAGAATGACTGTTTATTGCTCCACGGCAACTCACACTTGGATTGATAAAGCAGCTGTATTATTTGGACTTGGCACCAAAGCCATCAAATTGATACCCACAAATGATGATAATCAGATGGATATTCAGAAATTGGAAGAGACCATTAAGTTAGATATCGAAAATGGTTATAAACCTTCAATGGTAATTGGAACTGCAGGAGATGTGAGTACTGGTGTGGTTGATAACCTAAAACAAATATCTGCCATTAGTAAAATGCACAACTTATGGTTTCATATAGATGGTGCATATGGTGCACCCGCAGCTGTAGTCCCCCGTTTTAAAGAATTGTTTGATGGTATTGAAGAAGCTGATTCCATTGCCTTAGATCCACACAAGTGGTTGTATAGTCCTTTGGAAGCTGGCTGTACGCTGGTAAAGGATCCTAAACATTTAATTGACACTTATAGTGCACATCCTGAATATTACAATTTCAATAATGAATCAGCTCACAACTTTTATGAATATGGCCTCCAAAACTCAAGAGGTTTTAGGGCACTGAAAGTGTGGTTGGCATTAAAGCAAGTTGGTAAAAAAGGTTATCAGGAAATGATCAATGAAGATATTGCATTAGCTGAGTATATGTTTGAACAAGCTAATGTCCACATTGAATTAGAAGCAGTAACTCAAAACCTCAGCATAACAACCTTAAGATATATCCCGATTAGTACGATTGAAAAATATCATCAAAGAGAATATCTCAACAAGCTAAACGAAGAAATTCTCAATGACTTGCAAGCTGGTGGTATGGTATTTCTTTCTAATGCGATGATCAATCAGAACTATAATCTTAGAGCTTGTATTGTCAACTACCGAACAAGCAAAAAGGATATAGAAGAAACTTTGGATATTATTGTCCAAACTGGAAGGAGAATCCATGAAAAACTGTGTTAAAATCACTCAGAAGATGAACCATATGAGGTAAAAGCTATACGAGTTCTAAATCTCTCACACAATCTGGGCTGAAAATGGTTATTATAGAATGCCATATAAAAAACTGGCCGTAATTCTCGGCAACTGCCTTTTTTCAGATCATGAGCGACTAAATCCCGATGATTCAACTATGTTTTTCATGGCCGAAGATGCCGGCCTCTGCACACACTTTAAGTATCACAAACACAAACTGATTCTGTTTCTTTCCGCTATGCGATCACACGCGGATGATGTTGAGGGGAAATACCCACTCGCCTATCATCACCTTTCATCATCCAATAGGAATTTGAGCTATGAAGAAAAGCTTAAGGAAACCTTAAGTAAACACGATTCTATCACTGAGCTTATTACTTATGACATTGAAGATCATTTCTTCGAACAGCGAATTCGAGACTTTTGTAAGGAACAAAAACTCAAACTTACGGTCGTCGACTCTCCAGGCTTTATCACCACCAAAGCCAAGTTCAAGGCATACAATGAAGGTTCGAAGCGACCTTTCATGCATACTTTCTATCAGCAACAGCGCAAGGAATTGGGAATATTGCTGGAGAGCGACAATAAATCGCCACTTCATGGAAGCTGGTCTTTCGATGAGGAAAACCGAAAGAAATTACCCAAAGACATTAAAGTACCGGATACACCAACCTCCCATCCTACTGAGCATACTGAAGATGTGATCAAACTGGTGGACGAACTATTTGCTGATCATCCTGGAGACTCTGCAAATTTTCATTGGGCGACCACACGAAGACAAGTATTGCATCTACTCAATGACTTTCTAAAAGAACGCTTCGAAAACTTTGGTCCATACGAAGATGCGATCGATCATAAGGAGGTGTTTTTATTCCACTCCGTGCTTTCTCCTTATATCAATATGGGATTGATTACTCCGGATGAGGTGGTGGACAAAGCCCTGGAATATTATGAAGCGCACGATACACACTATCCAAGTGTGGAAGGTTTTGTACGACAGATCATTGGTTGGCGGGAGTTTATGCGTGGCATTTACCATGAATATGATGAGCAATTAAACGCTAACCATTTCAACCACAAACGAAAAATGAAAGATTGTTGGTATGAGGGAACTACCGGCATTCTTCCACTTGATGCTTCCATAAACAAAGCGATGAAGTTTGGCTACACTCATCACATTGAGCGTCTGATGGTATTGGGAAACATCATGCTGCTATGTGAGATTGATCCTGAAGAGGTATACAAATGGTTTATGGAGATGTACGTCGACTCCTCAGATTGGGTCATGGCACCTAATGTGTATGGCATGAGTCAATTTGCGGATGGAGGCATCTTCGCAACCAAACCGTACATCGGTGGAGCAAACTACATCCGCAAGATGAGTCATTTTGGTAAAGGAGATTGGGAAGACATTGTGAATGGACTTTACTGGCGCTTCATCAATGAAAACGTAGAAACGTTTGCAAAAAACCAACGAATGTCTATGATGGTAGCTACACTACGAAAGATGAGTCCAGAAAAGAAAGAAAAGTTATTTAAAGCGGCTGATCAATTTATTGAGAAGGTTTCCACAGAATAAGTCAATCAACTCCTAAACGCCTGAATGGCCTCCTGATAAGATCGGCTGCTGGTCAGCACCTCATCGTTTGGAAAGAGAAAGTCATAGGTACCATTGTTTTGATACTGGCATTTTGCCACGTGCTGATTATTGATCAAGTATGATCGGTGAATGCGATGAAAGAATGGTGGCAACTGCTGAGAAAGCAAATCTAATGAAATGCGATATAGATGAGAACCGGTAAGAGTCACCAATTCTACATACTCTGAACTGGACTTGATATAAAGTATATCTTCTACCCTCACAGATTGAACCAAACCTCTATCTTTTATCTCCAACGACTCCAGATACACACGTTCCGGTATTCGCATCTTTTCCCACAGCCGCTCAATTTGATCATTGAAATTGGCTTTCTCCCTGATTTCCAGAAATTCAATAGACCGATCCATTACACGTCCAAAGTCTTCGGTCGTAAATGGCTTCAGGAGGTAGCCAATAGCCTCTAACTTAAAAGCACTAATCGCATATTCGTTGTAAGCAGTCGTAAATACAATCAAGCAATTTGGGTTCAAACTCATCACTTTGCGAGCAGTTTCAATACCGTTCAAGCCCGGCATTTCAATGTCCAAAAGCAAAACATCCGGCACTAATGTTTTACAAAATTGGACAACCTCCAATCCATTGGCTTTCGTCCCAAGCAAATGCAATCGTTTATTACTAGCTACAAGTCTGGAAAGGTAGTTGCGTGCGTTAGCCTCGTCATCCGCTATGAGTACACTGTACTTCATGCCTTTGGTATTTTGATAATGACTTTATACTGCTTATCAGTAGAATCAACTTCTAAAGATCCCTTACCCTGATAATAGGTAAGTAATCGTTCTTGCAGGTTTCTCAATCCTATCCCATTCGAAGCATTGACTGATGCATGCGGGAATCGTTCGTTGACAACCGTAATTGAATCAACCTCCTCCGTTGATTGAACCTTGATGTCCAAGGTAGTAGAATTGACAGCATGTGAAATGCCATGCTTGAATGCATTTTCTACTAATGGCTGCAAGATCATGGTAGGCACCACGCGCTGCTTGATCCGTTCATCAATCTCAATATTCAGTACGAGCCGATCTTGAAATCGCTCCGATTCTATTGTCAGGTAGTCTTGGACAAATTCCCATTCTTCCGAAAGTGAATGCTCTTCAAGTTCATTGATGGTCATGATTTTTCGAAGCAAGTGGCTGACCTTAACGGTGAGCTTGTGCGCTGTTTCATCGTCCTGACCAATAAGGGCCGCAATGTTGTGCATCGTATTAAAAAGGAAGTGCGGGTTGAGCTGATTTTTTAACGATTGAAGCTTGCTACGCTGCAGTTCAGATTCCTTTTCCACAACCTCCATCTTTCGTTCATTCAAAAGACTGTTTTGATGAATCCAAGCCAGCAAACCCGCAAAAAGGGCCAGATCGATGGCCCTACCCACTAGTGAAGGGAATAGATAACCTGAGACTTCATTCCATTCAGGAAGCAATGGATAAGGCAAAAACGCAAAGCGGAGCAAATGGAAGAATGTGTTTGAAAGTAACCATTGGGCAACAATGATGAAGATCAGTTGGAAAGCGGTGCTCATCAGGCTACTCATTTTCCAGGACTTTTCAGACTTGACCCAGCCATTGATCCATGGTAGCAACAGGAGCCAGCACGTATAGTTTGTGGTAATAAATAGCAAATGCACTCCATCCAAAACAAACCTTGATTGCCCCCAGGCAATGAGTGATATAATAATAACACCCAGTAATTGGTTGATAACTGGCAATGCTAGCGGTCTACGGGTAGGCAGTAGGTTCATCGGTTACTAATATACGTGTTACGATCATTCAGTTGGTGTTTCCATTGTCAATCGCTGCAAATTCTGTTACTCGCTGCAAATTATCATCCATCTCGACATACTTGATCGTATCATCCGAATCAAACCAAAAAAACTATGAAACACATTCTCTTAACATTTGCAGGCCTGTTGATAGTAAGCGTATCGCTTGCTAAAGGGCCAAAATATGCTTCCAAGGAAACAGAATCCATCGTCCAAAAAATGGTCGAGGCACATGGAGGCTATGAAAAATGGAAATCCATCAAAACCATGTCCTTTTCGAATGTCATGCACAGCCAAGCCCTGGGTATATTACGCTTTTGGATTCATGATCAGGTCGTGGAAATGGATTCCCGAAGATTGTACCAAGATTGGCCACTTTTTGGCTCCAAGCTTTCTTATGATGGTGAAAAGGTATGGTCAGTAGACTGGCGAGTGCCAAATCCACCAGGACATCAGCAATCTGTGTTTTTCTACTACCTCAACCTTCCATGGCTGACTCAAGATGACCATGTAATCCTGGGTGAACCAGAGTTGATTGAACACAAAGGCTTTGACAACAAAGTATATAAAATCAATATGAGCTACAGCAAAGCACCTACTGTTGGCAAGACAGACAGAGACAGCTATGTCCTCTATATAGATTCTGAAAGCTACTTACTTGTTGGATACGAATACAGTTTGACCTACGGTCCGATCTTGGACGCGGTAGGCGCACCGAAAGATCAGGATACGTTTGGGCCTGTACTTCGCAAGAACAACTATATAGCTGATATAAACGGTCTCAAGTTTGCTGTGCTTTTCACTACGCACGACAGTGAGATGACTGCCCAGTACGGTGATCATGCGATTTATGATTTGAAGTTGGATGTAGAGTTTGACGAGTCACGAATGGTCGCGCCATCAAATGCGGTGGTAGATCCTGCAATCGACAACCGACAGTAACGCTAATCCGGCCTATCCTGTATTATTGCAGGATAGGTTTTCTAATTAAGAAACCTTTCAACATGAAAAATCCTCGCATAAAAGATCTAATATTCGTTGCCGCAATTCTTGGTTGCATCACCTTTATTTCAATGCCGTTCGTAAACATGATTGCCGCTGCTATTGTGGTAATTATCTATGCTACGGTAAATAAAGAGCAGTTTTCCTCCATCGGATTCAGTAAGCCTGCAAGCTGGCTGGCTTCCTTCGTTCAATCCATCTTTCTTGCTGTAGTAATTGTAGCGCTGGTTATGTATATCATTCGACCTACGATAGAATACCTGACACATGAGACCATTGACTTGACTATCTACAGTCCGCTGGTCGGTAACCCCCAATTGCTTATGCGCTACCTTCTGATCGGATGGGTAATTGGGGGAATATGTGAAGAATTAATTTTTCGCGGATTCTTTCTGGAACGTATTACTCATTACATCTCTGGAGGCTTAGGTACTGTGATTGCAATTATTCTCACCTCTACCTTATTTGGCTATTTGCACAGCTATCAAGGGATATCCGGTCAGCTAACAACAGGAATCATTGGTGCAATACTTGGTACAATCTATTTTCTAAGTGGTCGACGTGTCCTGCTTACCATTCTCACTCATGGCATGATAAATACCATTTGCTTTAGCTTGATTTATTTTGATATGTTCACAATATGATCGTAGCAATTACCTATCAGTCAGGTCAAAATTCCGCTTCTTACTTTCAAGGTTACGCTGTTTAATAGTACTTAAGGACGGATGAAAGTCGATACCTGTTAATTCTTCTATATCATCAACAGTGGTGACGTAATCAAAAAAATCATCCGTGTCCGGATGTTGGGGAAATACAAAAGCAACAGCCTTAATAGTGGCTCCGTACCCTCTGCTGTACGCGAAAATTTTATAGCAATGCGAAGGAACTACCACTCCATCTCCAATCATCCCCAGATCATCCTGATAGATGGGGCCGGTAATTACAAAAACATCATTGATCTCTTTTCTGTAAGTGTCGTCTTGCGATAGTGTCTTTCGAGCATAGCTTTCCAGCCTTTGCCAAATACCTCGATTCAAGTCCCGATGCTGTGGTGCAATATTGGACATGAGGTAGGTTTCCAAAAGGGCAGATTGCCCATATTGGGCTTGAATTGCAGCATCTGGAGCCATATGTCCTCGATCATATCCAGAGCGTGTATAATCATCATGAGATACCCTTGCAGTAGTTCGATTATCTAACTGAAACGATCTCGGACGTTCCCATTTTACGAGTGTTGTATCTACCCTTTCATAGGTCTTCTTGACATTACCAAGTCGATAACATGTCCAAAGCGGACTCTTCTTTTCATTTGAATAGCCAACGATGAAACCTTTGTTATAAAGAATTTGGACATCATCGACTTCAGGTAAACCTCCGTAGGTGAACAATGGAGCAAGGTGCTTCTGTCCATAGCTAAATGACGCAATAGCAATAGAAAAAACAGCAAAAACTAGTTTCATGGTTTTGGTGGATTTTGGTGGACTAGAAATTTACAAATTATTTCCATAAAACGGAATGCTGTCTCAAAAATTAAGAGATTTCCAATATCCAATGGGTGTAACCTGAGACTATTGCAATTGTGATTAATTCTCAAAAACGATACCTTAACACTAAAATCCTATCGTTATGAAACGAAAACTTTTCACCTCTATCTTGATGGTAATCATTACCAGCACGCTTTCCGCTCAATACGCTATTAAAAATGTGGAAGGCTATACTCCACAGATGGGAGCACTCATAAGTATGCTTGACGACCTGAAAGCCAGAGTCACTAACCATGCCAAAGGGTTAGATCAAGCTGGAACCGACTTTCTATTGGACGATGAAGCAAACCGGATCGGTGCATTAATCCTTCATTTGGCAGCTACTGAGTTTTACTATCAAAAAGCTACATTTTATGATGAAAAACTGGATGAAGAGAAAGACGCTGAATGGTTAACTGCTTTAAACCTAGGAGGCAAGGCACGTGAAGAGTTAAAAGGGAAGCCTATTTCCTACTACCTAGACAAGTGGGACAAAGTACGCGCCAAGACCAAAGAGGTTTTGAAAACAAAAGATGATGAGTGGCTGACACAACTACGTGACAGTGCTCCTGGAGGCGCTGAGTATAATTATTACTGGGCATGGTACCATGTGATGGAGCATCAAGCCAATCATATGGGACAAATAGTACTGATCAAAAAGCGAATAGAAGAAGATTGAGCTCGTGAATCCTAAAGTCAACTGGTTTTTTGAAAAGGATACACAATGGCAGAAAGAATATGCACTAATGCGTCAAATTGCATTGGATTGTGAGCTAATCGAAGAGTTGAAATGGGGATGTCCTTGCTATACCTACAAAGGAACCAATATAGTCCTGATACATGGCTTTAAGGACTATTGTGCCTTTCTCTTTCATAAAGGAGCCTTACTAAATGATTCGGAAGATATCCTTATCCAACAAACTAAAAACGTTCAATCTGCCCGGCAAGCAAGGTTTACTAATGTTCACGAGATTACAGATTTGAAAACAAAACTCAAAGCCTACATCTATGAGGCAATTGAAGTAGAAAAGGCTGGATTAAAGGTGGAAATGAAAAAGACGAAGGAATTTCAAGTTCCTTCAGAGTTAGTAGACAAGTTTGATGAGAATCCTGATTTTAAATCCGCTTTTGAGAAATTAACACCGGGAAGACAAAGAGGTTATCTCCTCCACTTTTCTGCAGCTAAGCAAGCTAAAACTCGCATCGGTAGAATAGATAATTCTATATCTAAAATCTTTGAAGGAAAAGGTTGGAATGAGCGGTAATAACAAGGCTTAGCATCATCTCTCCGGCGGAGGCAATGCATTCCGGTTAAATTGATCCAGTTTATTGAATCCATTCACCAGAATGATGGTTCCTCCTATCCCAATAGCGCCACCAGTATAGAGCAATGCCTCTCCTAGCTCAGGGCGAACACCTAGTAATTGTCCACCAATGATCGTGACAGTATAACCAAGCGTAGCGACGAATATACCTTTGCGCAAAGTGCGCTTGGTTTCAGATAAGGTCAATTTCACGTTCTGAACATCTACCTGAAGGTTAATAATCTCTCGTTTCAATGAATCCAAATCCCCAACTGATGGTTGCTGACTTTGGGTAAAAAAGGGAATGAAGCCAAGTATTAGTACGGATACGAAAACTCTATTCATAAGGTAGTGGTGGGCTATTGATTGATCCATTCGCGAAAATCAGACACACGGTCTCGAGCGACAATCAGCTGATCGTCATTGTTTGCAACAATCGATAGCTTCAGTCGGCCATTCTCATGATTTCTCATTTCCACCAAGCTGTCGAGGTTGACAATTGCGGATCGATTGATGCGATAAAATTGGAACGGATTGAGATGTTCACTTTCCAATTCATCCAAACTGTGATTGATCATATAGCGCTTATTGGCCTGATCTTTCATATAGACAATCTTGTTTTCCGTGTAGAAGAGCGATATTTCATCAACTGTTTTGATCACCACGCGACTGCCGACCTTGCTGAGAAATCGCTTTTTGTATGTATACTTCTTAAAGGCTTTTTCCAACGAACGAATAACTTCCTGATTCACAAAACCCTCTTTCTTTTCTTCAGCAATCCACTTATACACTTTCTGTATGGATTGAACCAATTTGTTTTCTTGAATTGGTTTTAGCAAATAGGCTACTCCGTTACATTCAAATGCGTCAAGCGCAAAATCATCATAAGCTGTGGTAAAAATGATTGGAATATCCAGATCCACTTTTCTAAATAGATCAAAACTCAATCCATCAGCAAGTCGAATATCGCTGATGATCAGATCATATTTTCTCCCTTGAGCTATTATATTTTCCCCGTCAGATATACTTTGTGCCTGATCAATGCTTTCGATCGAGTCGAAATGTTTGTGAACAATATTGAGAAGCCCTTCGATAGCTAGAGGTTCATCTTCAAGAATGAGTAATCTCATAATTTGTAGGAATTATCGGAATACATACTTTAAACAATTTATCATCCTCTTCAATAGCTATATGTCTATCAAAAAACCCATATCGCTCGGATATGTTTTGCAGGCCAATGCCAAAGGATGACTCTTTTGATTCTCTTTTCTGTAAAGTATTCGCTATGATAACGCCATTTCCGTTGGACTTAATGGAAACCTGGACTGGAGACTTTGTAGTGAAATAGTTGTGTTTTACTACATTTTCAAGCAGTAGTTGCAATACCGTTGGTGGAACCAATTGTTCTTTATGAAATTCAGCAACTTCAAGATTTACCCTTAAGCTCTTACCAAAACGTATTTCCAATAGTTCGATGTAGTCAAGAAGAAAGGCCAATTCATCTTTGAGTAAAACCAACTCTTCCGATCGTGTGCGTAACATGTAGCGATAAATTTCCGAGAGCTTCTGAAGAAAGTGGTCGGCCTTTTCAACATCAGAATGGATCAATGTTGAAAGTGTATTTAATGTATTAAATAAGAAATGAGGGTTAACCTGATTGTTTAGTGCCTCATACCTTGCTGCGATAGTAGATGATTTCAGCTTTTCAGCTTCCAACTCCTTTTCCTTAAAGCGTGAATTGAAGAAGTAAACAGCGTTAATGGTATTCAAAAAGAGGTTCACCCGAAACAGAAATCCTGTGGTTAATAAGATATTCTTTTGAATGAAATTGAATGGTTGTCCCAGAAATATTGAGGTAAGCAAAACAGATATTATCGCAATCAAAATAACAGCAAAGATGCTGAACACAAATTGTGAAATAAGCGGATTAACTCCTTTTAGACGATTGATTACAAATCGTTCTATCAGATAGTTTGCCAGCCATAGCACCGAGCATAAAAAAGTAATGATCAAAAACAAATATTCTGTCGGCAACTGTGCGTTGTACAATCTATCGCCATTCAACACTAAAATGTTGAGGAACGAATAGATAATCAATCCAACGACCGACCAGTATTTATACTTGTGCTTGAACATGGCTTATAAAGAGAATGGGAGCCGTACAAGTACGGACATCCCAATCATCAACTAATCAAATTATCAATGTAACTACCTAATTCCTATAATGTTGGAAGTACAACTCCGTCAATTACATGTACCACGCCGTTTTCGATAGTGACATCTGGAGTCGACACATTGTAAGTGTTTCCGCCAGCATCAGTTACTGTTACAGCCATTCCTGTTTTATTCACAGTAATCATTTCACCAGCTAGTGTCTCAAACATCTGATCACCTTCAGCAAGGTCACCTGAAAATGCTACCGCAGGTACTACGTGAAACTGCAATACTTTCACCACGTTTGCT
Source organism: Ekhidna algicida (assembly GCF_051379705.1). GTDB lineage: Bacteria > Bacteroidota > Bacteroidia > Cytophagales > Cyclobacteriaceae > Ekhidna. The sequence continues at coordinate 751,747 of NZ_CP179868.1, forward strand.
GCACCAAGCTTAGTAATTAAGCCTTCCAAATCTTCAACTTCTTGAGCTTCAAGTAGATCAACAAATGCATCGTTAGTCGGTGCAAAAACAGTTATATCTGTCGCTTGAATCAATGCATCACCTAGCTCAGCTGCTACGACTGCATCTATCAGCGTCGTTAGACCAGCAGTTGTCGCCGCTTCTACCACATTTGGATCATCACTCAAATCCGGAAGTACCACACCGTCTATCACGTGTACTACCCCGTTTGCTATTGCTACGTCAGCAGAGTTCACGGTATAAGTAAAGCCTAAGTAATCAGTGACCGTTACCCCATTATCGTCTACAGTCACTGTCAGATCCTGACCTTGAAGGGTTGAGAATGTTTGCTCTCCTTCATTCAGGTCATGCGAAAATGCTACAGCAGGTACTACGTGAAACTGTAGAACTTCTGTAACTGCCTCGATTCCAATTTTACTTACCAGATCATTTAGGTCTGTAGCATCATATCTTTCTAAAAGTCCACCAAATGCATCATTGGTTGGTGCAAATACGGTAATTGCTTCAGCAGAAGTTAACGTTGTGCCAAGGTCAGCTGCGGTAACTGCATCCAATAGTGTAGTCAAACCCGCAGCGGATGCCGCATCTACTACAGAAGGAAACACGATCTCGGGAAGCAAAACACCATCGATTACATGAACCACTCCATTCTCAATAGCCACATCTGCAGCCACAACATTTCGCGTATTACCAAGTGCATCTGTAACAGTCACATCAGAACCTGTTTTGTTCACTAAAATTGATTGTCCTGAAAGCGTCGTTAATGGTTGATCTCCTTCTGCAAGATCCGCTGCAAAAGCTGTGGCACCCACCACATGAAATCCAAGCACACTCTCAAGGTTATCCGCACCTCCTAATTCAGCTACTAACTGATCAAGTGTTGTGACCCCATAAGCATTAAGTGCAGCGGCAAATGCTGCGTTATTTGGTGCGAAAACTGTAATCTCAGTGGCAGCAGTCAATGATCCTGAAAGTCCGTCTACTGCCGTAATAGCATCTAAAAGGATGGTTAATCCAGCATCTTCAGCCGCATCAACGAGAGAAGGATTCTCCTCAATTAGACCGGCGCTATCATCGTCACCACATGAAGCCAGCATTAAAGCCGGCACAAATAGTAAAGCAAATAATTTTCTCATTTTGTTTATTTTTTGATTCTGATGTTAAACAGAATGAGATCGATTTTGATATGGCGCTTTTACCGAACCGTAGTAAATCTCTGCCTGAATCGTAGATAAAAGAAGGCGAATGGAGGTATGATAATGAGTGTCACAATTCAGAAAAACTTTGAGAGTATGTAGTTTTAGCCAAAATCTAAAACTTATGAACTTGTCACATAACAAAGAAAATGCGATTGCCTTCTATAAAATGGCGTATGAAGGTAATCCACGAAAAGCTGTTGAACTTTATCTGGGCAAGGAATACATTCAACACAATCCGGATGTGGAAAATGGTTTAGAGGGATTCATTGATTACTTCGAACGCATGCAAGAGGAATACCCAGACAAATCCATCGAATTCGTTCGCTGCATAGCTGAAAATGACCTGGTGGCATTACATACCCACCAAACCTGGCCGGGAAATGATCAATATGTGACAATGGACTTTTTTCGGTTCGATAAAAACGGTAAGATCTGCGAGCATTGGGACTCCATTCAGCAGATTCCTTCTACTTCAAAGAACCCCAACACGATGTACTGAACCAGTCATTAAATGAAGGCACTCGTTTACGAAAAATTCCAGGGACCTTTAACCGTTCAGCAAGTCGCTGATCCTACTCCTCCCCCACATGGAGTAGTTGTTAGCGTTGCAGCTACAGGATTATGTCGTAGCGATTGGCACGGATGGATGGGACACGATTCGGATATTAACTTACCTCATGTGCCGGGTCATGAACTTGCAGGCATCATCGAAGCGGCGGGTAAAGAAGTATCTAACTTCAAGATTGGTGATCGGGTGACCGTTCCATTCGTCAATGGATGTGGAACCTGTCCACAGTGCCACTCAGGAAATCAGCAGGTTTGCGATAATCAAAGGCAACCAGGCTTTACACATTGGGGATCATTTGCAGAGTTTGTGTCATTGGATCACGCGGACATCAATCTGGTGCGAATCCCAGAAGAAATCACTGATCAGACTGCAGCCATTCTTGGCTGTCGATTTATTACATCATTCAGGGCTGTTGTGGAACAAGGCAAAGTATCCGGTGGGCAGTTCGTAGCTATTCATGGTTGTGGTGGCGTTGGGCTTTCCGCAATCATGATCGCAAATGCACTAGGAGCTCAAGTAATCGCTATTGACATTAACGAAGAAGCGTTGAAATTCTCCAAATCAATTGGTGCCACGCATACACTAAACGCCTCCCTGATTGATAACATACCAGAATCCATAAAATCATTCACCCATGGTGGAGCTCATGTTTCCATTGATGCCTTGGGTAGTCAGACGACATGCTTCAACTCAATCTCAGGTCTCAGAAAGCGAGGAAGACATGTTCAGGTAGGCTTAATGACTGCAGATCATCAGCATCCAAAAGTGCCCATGGATCAGGTATTGGCAGATGAACTGGAAATAGTTGGCAGCCACGGAATGCAGGCTCACAAGTATCCTGAGATGTTGGAAATGATCAAAAGCGGCGCACTACAGCCGGAAAAACTCATTGATCAGACTATATCGTTAGAAGAAGCGGCAACCGCACTACCCAATATGGATAAATTCCAGAATCGAGGTGTTCAGGTAATCACTTCATTTTGAAGAAGTCTTCACTAAAAAAAGATGCCTATCGTTGGCTATCTTAGTAAAGGATGAAATTAATAAACATGGGAAAAGATCAAAAAACAAACAGAATTGTAATGGTCATTGGAGCCATTAGCCTCCTATTTAGTGTTTACAGTGCATATATAGGACGTCCGTTCAGCGAATATTTCTTTGGACTCATTATTGGTATTTCACTTTTTGGAGTTGCATACATCAATAGCCAAAAACAACGTAATAAAGGCGAAGATTAATGGATTCTACAAACCTTATGGTCTTTGAAAGCGCAATTGCTTGAAATCAATTCCATCACCGTTGAAATTCAAACCAACCTTCATCATTTCAATTCATCGTGTTTTACACTAGAACTTCAAAACTCAGCCAAAAGCACCTTTTCCTTATCGATGGAATGGGTGCATTAGTTTCTGCTTTTTTTCTTGGGTTCATACTGATCAGGTTTCAATCCCTAGTCGGAATGCCAGTTGAGGTTCTCTACCCATTAGCAGCGCTAGCATTGATTTTTGCTATTTACTCGCTCTCCTGCTATTTATTAGCTCCAACAAATTTGCATCCGTTTCTCAAATTCATCGCTATTGTAAATAGCTTTTACTGTCTCGCTACTTTGGGATTGGTGATCTGGCACTATCAATTACTTACTTTTCTGGGGTTTTGCTATTTCTTCCTTGAGATAGTCATTATTGCTCTTCTGGTCTCTCTAGAGCTTAGGTATATCAACAACAATTAGCTAGGCAATTCCAAATTGCTCAAAACTTTCATCAGCCTTCGCGGTTAAGGTTGCATGAACAAAAACTATATCATAGTTGGGGGAAGCTCGGGTATTGGGTTTGAAATAACCAAGCAACTCTCAGAAGCTGGAAACAACGTAACTGTATTGTCGCGAAGCACAGGTGAGATTGGATCACTATCCAATGTTACACATATCGAATATGACGTCACCTCGGATTTATTCCCTGAAATAGATTTAGATTCCATCGATGGGTTCGCATATTGTCCCGGCACTATCAACCTTAAACCTTTTCATGGTTTAAAACCAGAGGACTTTCAAGAAGATTTTTCTATCAATGTGCTGGGAGCTGTAAAAACATTACAACCCATAGTAAAGCAGCTTAAAAAGAACGGAAACGCTTCTATTGTTTTCTTCAGCACAGTGGCAGTCCAGCAAGGCATGCCATTTCACTCCTCGGTTGCTGCAAGCAAAGGAGCTTTGGAGGGAATCACACGTTCGTTAGCTGCTGAACTTGCCCCAAAAGTCCGTGTCAACTGCATAGCGCCTTCAGTAACAGATACACCGCTAGCAAGTCGAATCCTTTCATCAGACGAGAAAAAAGAGAATTCAGGTAAGCGACATGCTTTGAATCGTGTTGGAACACCGGAAGAGGTGGCAAAATTGGCTACCTTTCTTTTGACAGAAGAATCTAGCTGGATGACAGGCCAAATTATCGGCCTTGACGGAGGCATGTCCGCCATTCGGCCACTCTAAAATGAAAATACTACTCACAGGTTCTACAGGATATATTGGCAGACGTTTACTTCCTGAGTTGGTTAACGCCGGGCATCAGGTTGTATGTCCGGTTAGAGATCAGCGCAGGTTTGATTTCGAAGACTTTGATGAAGAATTTTTAAAATCTGTGGAAGTCGTAGAGTGTGACTTTCTTGATAGGGAAAGCCTGGAAAAACTTCCAAAAGACATTGAGGTATCTTATTTCTTAATTCACTCTTTAACCTCCAATAGCAAGGAATTTAGTAAGCTAGAGGCAACCACAGCAGAGAACTTTATTTCATACCTGGACAAAACCAATGCCAATCAGATCATCTATCTGGGAGGAATTGCCAATGATAAAGAATTGTCAGATCACCTCTCTTCCAGGCAAAATGTAGAAGAGATATTGAAGCAGGCAAAGGCCAGTGTAACGGTGTTGAGGTCTGCCATTATCATTGGTTCCGGAGGTGCATCATTCGAAATTATTCGAGATCTGGTAGAGAAGCTTCCTGTTATGATAGCACCTAAATGGCTCAATAGTAAGTGCCAACCAATTGGTGTATACAATGTCCTGGAATACTTAATGGGAGTACTCGCTCATGAAAAAGCCTTTGATCAAACATTCGATATTGGTGGAAAAGATATCCTCACATACAAGCAAATGCTTTTGCAGTTCGCAGCAGTCAGGAGCCTCAAAAGGTATATTCTCACGGTCCCTGTATTAACCATCAAGCTTTCATCCCTTTGGCTATATCTCGTCACTTCCACTTCCTATAGACTGGCGCGAAATCTCGTAGATAGCATGAAAAACGAGGTTATTGTCCGTGACAACAGCATCGATGCTATCGTGCCGATAAAAAAATTAAGCTACAAAGAATCATTGCAGCGTACCTTTTTAAGAATCAATCAAAAGCAGGTTGTCTCCAGCTGGAAAGATTCATTTTCCAATCCGGATTTCAGTTATTCATTTCTCCAGCAGCTGGAAGCTCCCAAGCACGGATGCTTTAAAGATGTGAAAACATATCCCTTCGATAGAGATCCCAATGAAGTGATTGAAAATGTTTGGGCGATTGGTGGCGAGCGTGGCTGGTACTATGGAAATTTCCTCTGGAGGATAAGAGGCTTCCTGGATAAGTTGGTTGGAGGTGTGGGTTTGAGACGTGGCAGAAGAAGTCCAAATGACTTAAAAGGAGGAGATGCATTGGACTTTTGGCGAGTACTCTACGCTAACAAGAAAGAATATCGGCTTTTGCTATTTGCAGAGATGAAACTACCGGGAGACGCCTGGCTAGAGTTTAGGATTAAGCGCAATGAAGGACAAAACTGCTTAGTTCAAACAGCCACTTTCAGACCATTGGGGCTTTGGGGAAGATTGTATTGGTATCTGGTGTTTCCACTACATGGTCCGATTTTTAGAAACATGGCAAAGAATCTGATTTCGTATCAATCAAAACAAAAATGAGTAAACCACAAGTCACCCTTTTTTGGTTCAGAAGAGACTTCCGCTTGGAGGATAACAGAGGACTATATCATGCGCATCAGGAGGAGAACCCTGTGCAACCGGTCTTCATCTTTGATACTAACATTCTGGATGAACTACCAAAAAAAGATGCACGAGTTGAGTTCATTCATCAAGAGATCGAACGACTGCAAAATGAAATCCAAGTGCATGGTGGAACCATGGATGTGCGTGTGGGCAAACCAATCGAAATCTGGAAAAACCTAGTGGAGGATTATGAGGTAAAAACGGTTTGGGCTAACCGGGATTATGAACCCTATGCACGCGAACGAGATAAAGAGGTTTATGATTTTTTAAGCAAAAAAGGCATTGAGTTCAAAGCAAAAAAAGACCATGTCATTTTTGAAAAAGATGAGGTTGTCAAAGACAATGGTGATCCTTATGTGGTGTACACTCCATACAGTAAGCTTTGGAAAAAGACGCTAACCGGCGGTCATCTTAACTCATTCAAATCAGAAGAAGAAACGAATTGGAATCAGGCTGCTGATCGTAAAATTCCATCACTAAAAGAGATCGGATTTGAGCCGGCGGGAATTGAATTTCCTTCACGAGAATTGAATGAAAAAGTAGTAGACACATACGACGAAACAAGAGACATTCCAGCCATGAGAGGAACAAGCAGAATGAGCATTCATTTACGGTTCGGAACGGTGAGTATTCGAGAACTTGTAAGGCGTGCAAATGCACTCAATGAGAAGTACCTAAATGAATTAATCTGGCGAGATTTTTACCAAGCTATTTTATGGCATTTTCCACAGGTTGTCGACTCCAATTTCAATCGTAAATATGACGATGTGAAGTGGCGAAACAATGAGGAAGAATTTGAAAAATGGAAGAAAGGAAAAACCGGGTATCCAATCGTGGATGCCGGCATGCGAGAACTCAATCAAACAGGCTTCATGCACAATCGTGTGCGCATGATTGTGGCCAGTTTTCTTACCAAACATTTGCTTATAGATTGGCGTTGGGGTGAAGCATACTTTGCTGAAAAATTATTGGATTACGAACTCGCCAGCAACAATGGAGGATGGCAATGGGCGGCCGGAACAGGCGTGGATGCTCAGCCCTATTTCCGAATATTTAATCCGTACTCTCAGACGGACAAATTTGATAAAGATCGAAAGTATATCAACAAGTGGATTCCGGAAATAGACACGAAACACTATCCCGATCCAATCGTAGAACATAAGGCAGCCAGGGAAAGATGTTTAGATGTTTATAAGGGCGCACTTAACTAGAATACTAATTATTTTAGTATTATATAATTAAAAAATTTAAAATACTATTATTCAGTTAGTTAACTATACTTATTACGGGTAATACTTCTATCTATATTGAGAGTAATTAAGCTCTTCAACTAAGTATCAGACTCTAATCAATCAGACCTTAAAGTTGTCGTGGATTCATTCGTCTTTAGTATATTCACTATCAAAATCACACAATATGTCAAAGGCTAAACTCCCCTCCACTATTATCCTTTCCATTGCAATTGTAATCTCTGGCTACTTCATTGGACAAACCTATGTAGCAGGAAAAAAGCTTGACAGAACTGTCACAGTCAAAGGCTTGGCAGAGCGGGAAGTTGAGGCAGACATTGCTACTTGGCCATTGCAACTAACAGTATCTGGCAACGATCTTGGGCAGCTCCAACAAACGCTGGAAAAACAAACGAAAGTACTTCAAGATTTTTTTGCAAGTCTTGACTTTACGGATGCTGAATTGACTGTAGGTGCTCCGACTATCCAAGACAATCGAGCCTTACTTTATGGAGGACAAAGTGCCTACAACCAAGACCGCTATATTGCTAAAGTAGACTTCAATCTTCGCACCACTAAATTGGATAAAATGAGTCAGGCGATGTACCGGATTCCAAGTATCATTGGGCAGGGTTTAGTCATCGGTTCTAAAAACACCTGGCAGCCTGTTCAATATCTTTATACCAAACTAAATGAAATCAAGCCGGGGATGATTGAGGAAGCCACTAAAAATGCACGTGAAGCTGCGGAGAAATTTGCCCGAGATTCGGGCTCAAAAGTTGGTAAAATAAAGACTGCAAATCAAGGGCTTTTTTCCATCAATGATTTGGATCCAAATTCCGGCGTAACCAAAAAAGTTAGAATTGTTTCAACCCTGCAATTTTACATTGAAGACTAAAATTAATGATGTGACCCAAGTCATTCCTTAACCTGTCATTCATCATTCAACGCAACACATTAATCTCCAATCTTTATCCAATTAAATATGGGTAAAAATGGGAGATCAATTAGTTAAGTCTGCATCTGAGGATTTGGTGAAAACACAATTCATCAGACACCTTCTCAACGACGTAAAATGTCTGGAGCTTATGCTCGAACGAAACCTGATCGAATCGGGAATCAGTCGGATTGGAGCGGAGCAAGAATTCTGTCTAATTTCAAAAAACTGGCGACCTGAAAAAAATGCAGATGACATTCTGAAAGCCATCGATGACCCACACTTTACCAACGAACTAGCCAGATTTAATCTGGAGATAAACCTGGATCCTGTTGAGGTAAGTCCCACATGTCTGGATGAGATGGAGACTCAACTGCGAACTCTCCTCGAGAAAGCAGGGAAGCATGCCAATGAAAGAGACACGCAAATACTGCTAACCGGAATATTACCAACGATCAGCAAGACCGAACTATCCCTCGAATACATGACGCCAAAGCCACGGTACTGGTCTTTGAATGAAATGGTAAAAGGAATGAGGGGAGCGGATTTTCAATTGCACATCAAAGGAGTCGATGAGCTATCGATCACGCACGATTCCGTATTGATGGAGGCCTGCAACACCAGCTTCCAGCTACATCTTCAGGTTGATCCAGAGGATTTTGTAGAAAGCTACAATTGGGCGCAAGCCATTTCCGGTCCGGTGCTGGGAATTTGCGCCAACTCTCCACTCCTTCTTGGCAGAGAGCTTTGGAGCGAAACGCGAATTGCCCTTTTTCAGCAAAGTATTGATACCAGACATTCTACCTATGCCTTGAAAGATCAGACTTCAAGAGTCAGTTTCGGAGAAGACTGGGAATATGGAACAGTCGCGGATATTTATAAAAATGATATAGCTCAGCACAAAATCATCCTTTCTAAACCTATCGAGCAATCCTCACTCGAAGAGCTTGAAAACGGTAGAATACCTAAGCTAGAAGCATTAAATACCCACAATGGCACCATTTATCGCTGGAACCGTGCATGCTATGGTGCGACCAAGTCGGCTGCTCACTTACGGATAGAGAACCGATACATTCCTTCAGGACCCTCTATCACAGATCAGATGGCCAATTTCGCGTTTTGGGTGGGTTTGATGAAAGGTAGGTCGCCTTTATACAACGACATTGCCAATCAAATGGACTTTCAGGATGTTAAAGCCAACTTTATTAAAGCAGCCCGAACAGGTAAGCAATCTGTGCTGAAGTGGAAAGATCGATTTGTATCAGTGAAAGATTTAATAACCAGGGAGTTGCTTCCACTTGCCTATGAAGGGCTTTCTAAGGCCAAGGTAGATTCAAAAACAGCAAATCGTCTGCTTGAAATCATTGATCAACGTGCAATCAAGCAAACCGGAGCCCAGTGGAGCATAAGTAATTTCAGACGTCTGAAAAGGACCACCAGAAAGGATGATGCCCTTTTGGCATTGACCAAAAATATGTATGAGAATCAGCAGAAAGACCTTCCCATACACCAATGGCCTGATGTTCCGGATGTTTCCAATACACATGAGCACGCTTACCAAGTCGGACATATTATGTCTACCAAGCTATTTACGGTCAAAGCTGATGATATAGCTATGCTCGCGACACAGCTTATGCAATGGAAAAATATTCATCATCTCCCTGTAGAGTGCGACAATGGCACAATATGCGGAATACTTACCTGGACACACATGGAGCGTTTCCAGGAAAACACCCCATATGACGATACTTTAACAGTTCGAGACATCATGAATGAAAGCGTAATACTCGCACATTCGGAAATGCAAATACAAGAAGCGATAAAAATCATGAAACAAAATGAAATTGGATGTCTCCCTGTGGTGCATAACCAACATTTAATCGGCATTGTCACCATAAAAGACATCAAGCAGTATGACCAAAGTGAAAGTGCATAGTAGAGCACTCGATAGCACCATAGAAGTCGACCGAATTATTGGTCATATAAAGGGACATAAAAAAGGGCCTACCCTAGTCTTTATGGGTGGTATTCATGGAAATGAACCCGCAGGTGTTTTTGCACTTAAGCATGTTTTTGAACGACTAGAAGCTGAAAATGTCTGTGGTACTATCTACGGAATAGCAGGTAATCTGTGGGCTTTGAAAAATGGTGTGCGCTATCACAAAGAGGACCTAAATCGGCTCTGGACCAAAGATCTGTTGGCCTCACTACCTCAAAATGGCAATCCCGCGATTCATCACGATCAGGCTGAGCAAATTGAAATCAACAGGGTGTTAAGTCAGATTCTAAGGGAAGAAGAAGGCCCTTTCTACTTCTTTGATATGCACACGACCTCCAGTGCAACCCTTCCTTTTCTTACCGTAAACGATAGTCTGCTCAACAGACACTTTACCATTCAATATCCTTTACCAATCATTTTAGGAATTGAAGAATACCTAAGTGGTCCCATACTTAGCTATATCAACGAGCTAGGCTATGTGGCATTTGGTTTTGAGGCAGGCCAGCATGATGACATGGCTTCCATTGAAAACTGCGTCTCTTTTATTTACCTATCCCTCGTCTTTTGCAGATGCATTCAAAGGGATGATTGCAGATATGAACATCACAATAACATTCTCGCCAAAACTACCGGTGATGTCAGGCATATCTATGAAATCTATTTTCGATACGCCATCAAGGATGAGGAAGACTTCCAGATGATCCCCGGATTCTACAACTTTCAACGTATAAAACGCCACCAACACGTGGCAGATAGCGATGGAAAGCCTGTTATAGCGAAGGATGATGGGAGAATATTCATGCCGCTCTATCAGCCTCAAGGTGAGGATGGATTCTTTGCTATCAAGAAAATCTGGAATCCATTTCTAAAAATATCCGAAATCATACGAAAACATCGTTTTGATCGCCTCCTAGCCTATCTTCCCGGCGTTCGGTGGATTGATGAGAACAGATCAGGATTACAGGTAAATAAGCGAATTGCACGTTTCCTGGCCAAAGACATCTTTCATTTATTCGGTTATCGCCATATCAAGGTAGATCAAAACAACTTTCTCATGTACAACCGTGAGGCACATGCACGATACGATGAATATGAAAATGCACCTTGGCTAAAATCTTGACCAGGGATTCTTCATTTTTGGCTTCACAAATTTGATGTAATTACGGACACTCCATGCCCACCAGATTAGTATCGGATGGATCACGAATAGCCTAACCCAGCCTACCCACTCAGGCGCACACAATCCTCCTTCTATACAACCACCTATTTGGATGAAGTATACATGTGATGGAATAAAGGTGCATAACATCAAAATGATTAGGTAGGAAGCAATTTTCCTCGTGGCATCAAGCATCAACATCAAGCCAAAGAGCATCTCTAAGAATCCACTGATGTAATTGATCGACTCTGGGAACAAAAAGTACTCAGGTATCAATGGTAGATAGAAATCCGGGTTGATGAAATGATTGGCGCCAGCAAAAATGTAAAATGCCGCCTGTACGAAAACACTTATTTTCTTCATATCCATTGAATCTTATTGTGCTCAGCCGCCTTCTTCAAAATCAAGAAGAATGGGACCCACCAGATGAAATCATTGGTGATCAAAGTATAGAAAAACCCAAACGGTATGTTTCCCTGGAGGTAATTCATTAGAAAGCCAAGTGGCCCAAAAATCTTACCCAGAAAACCTACAGCCACAATTGGCCAGTGTGTGATTGGATCTTGAGCTGCCCACCAGTAGCCCAAACCATACACACCGATGACCATACCCATACCTTGCCAGATCATTGTATGAAGCGGAGGTTCCATTCCCACAAGCTCGAAGAAATGATTGGGAAACAAAACCACCCATGCTCCCCAGAGGAGATTGTAGATCGCTGCGATTCGCAAAACAAGAGACAAACTTTTTAGATTCATGGATTCAGTTTAGGGTAGAAACCCGCAGCTATTCGAATTGTTAAGCAAGTTTGTTTTAAATCTCAAAAAATGGATTAATAAAACACTTTTTGATTAATCGTGTTACTTTTTTAACTTATTGAAAGTTTACCAGTATTTGCTCTCACCACCAAGATTAACTAACTCAACAGCCTAAATGAGTGAGCAGGGACGCCTAAAAGAACTTTTATCCTACCAAATCTGGATACCACTCCGGAAAAGCAGCTTGATGAGATTGCAGAAATCGCCTCGATTGCTTTTGATGTTCCCATTGTGCTTATCTCTTTCTTAGACGAAAAACGACAGTGGTTTAAAGCTAAAGTTGGCGTTACCTCAGACTCCTTCCCGATTGAACAGTCTTTATGCAAACTTGTGATAGAAAAGCCTGATGACATCCTGGTGGTTGAGAATGCTTCCGAAGATGAGCGCACAATGAATCATTTCCTGGTAAAGCAAAATCCCAAATTAAGGTTTTATGCAGGCATTCCTTTGACAACTCCTCGTGGACATGCGATTGGGACGCTGTGCCTCATGGACATGAAACCCCATAATTTCACTGATAAACAAAAAAGGCTTCTGCACATATTAGCTGAAGGAGTCATGAGCTACCTCAATGGTAGAAAGACCATATTGAAGCAGAAGCGTAACATAGAGCTCAATGCGGAAAAGCTGAAGCAACTAACCGATCAAGCACCAGGCATCATTTTTCAGCTTGAAGTATCTCCCAAAGGAGACGTCACATTCCCCTTTCTCAGCAAGGGCGTGCACAACATAGATCCGGATATGGATGTAGGATTGCTCAGGAAAAATGTAAATGGCTTGAAGCGATTGATTTATAAAAAAGATTTCCCACTGCTGGTAAATAGCTTGAGAGAATCTGCAGAAAAAATGGTTGACCTCAACATTGAATTTAGAATTCGGGTCAAAAGCAAAGTCACCTGGCACCTATGCATGGCCAAACCTGAAAGAAATGAAGACGGAACCATTACCTGGTTTGGCACCTTTCAGGATATCACCAGCCGTGTGGAGTATGAAAACACCATCGAGCAGATCTCTTTTGATATCTCTCATATGCTTAGACGGCCAGTTACTACGCTCTTGGGGCTTTCTTCCATCATTGAAAATGACGAAAACCTGGATGCTAAAAAATTGAAAGAGTACAGCGGGTATATTCATTCGGTATCGGAGGAGCTCGATAAATTCACTCGAAAACTCAACGAGACTTACATCAGGAAATCCGAGATGATCAAAAAGATCAAGGGCTAAAAATCCAACTTCCAAAAGATACCTAAACCATCTCGTTCACATTGGGTTTACTAGGCGTGAAAACGCTGCACTATCAAAAACATTTATGTCCTTCTTCAAATCAATGGGTGGTCTTCCTGCATGGTGCCGGAGGCAGTGTTCAAACCTGGAAACTCCAGATCAAAGCTTTAAAGGATCGTTTCAATTTATTGGCAATTGATCTGCGAGATCACGGCAAATCAAAAAACATAGAACCTTCTGCCGACTCGTATGATTTCGATTTGATAGCTGCGGATATCCTCAAAGTGCTAAGCAAGGAAAAAATTGAGAAGGCTCACTTCATTACGCTCTCATTCGGCAGTGTATTAATGCAGGCACTTTATAAAAGAAAACCCGGAATTGTCGACCAGATGGTCCTTATCGGTGGGATCTTTGATGCCAACTGGATGATTAAGTCATTTGTACATGTTGCTCGCTCATTAAACATTTTCCTCTCCTACTCATCGATGTACCGCATATTCTCTTTTCTGCTAATGCCTAAAAAGAGAAACCAGCTGGCTCGCAAAGTGTATCAAATGCAGGCTCGCAAGTTGTCACAAGAAGAGTACCTCAAATGGTTGGGCTTGTACAGTGAGTTTTTCACACTCTTAAAGTCATTTTATCAGCAAGAAATCAGTAATGAAATGCTGCTGCTAATGGGTGAAGATGACTACATGTTTCTGCCAAGTGCCATTCGTTTTACTCAAAACAGGCCCAAAGCTCAATTGGAACTTATTCCGAAGGCAGGACACATTTGCAACATCGACCAACCTGATTTGGTTAACCTTAAGATCATGCGTTTTTTAGATACTCAAAAAGACCTATCAGAAAAACCAGTGACCACAGTGCCGTCCGATACCTGTTAATTACCACCAGTTTTTTTGCCGAGTTGCTAACATCCGAACCCACTGAAATCCGATTATGAAGTGGCACAGCATAGAAAAAGGTATTTACCCAAGTCAGCAATACCAATAGGTAAGTTAGTGTACGAAACCAGCTAAACGACACGGATAAATCATAACTATGTAATCCCAGCTGGGCTATCATCAGAGGCATCACAACAAAGGAAACGGCTGTGGTATATTTCCCATGCCAGCGTACCAGATCTTTGGATTCGAAATAGGTAAATGATGGATAAACGACCAACTGGGTCATCCAGATGAGGATGACCAAACCAAAATCAATAAGTATTTTGATTGCCATAAGAGTAGAACTCTCAAATAATGATTCTGTTAGATCAGCTCACCAACTCGATTCTTAAACCAACGCCCAGCATCTTCTCTCCATTCACCCACTTAGCCGTTACATGGATTTCCGTTTCGTTCTTAATGGCCGGCAAAATGGTCTCTGCCATCTCTTTGTTCAAATACCCGATCTGATTACCCTTTTTTGAAAGTACTTTGATGGCGTTGGGATCAAATGAATTACCAGGCTCAGCCTCCAGACTCAACTTATCTTCCTCCTCTACCTCATTTCTGATAATCTCCTGTCGGGACGATCCATCTTGATTATCTTTAGACACACCAACAACCTTGGTATCATAAACAAATACAGATGGTATCTTAATAATTTTAGCCACAATCAAATTTAAAAATCATGCGCATCATTTATGCACTTTCAGTCCTGTTATCTTTTACCATTTCAGCACAGGATATCAATAAGCTAGCTGAAAAGCACATTGAGGAAAATGCCATTCAGATTCTTAATGATTTCAAAACGCTACTGGCAATCCCGAATGTCGCCTACGACTTGCCAAACATTAACAAGAATGCTGAGCATATTATAGCTGAGCTAAATAAACGAGGTGTAGAAACGAAGCTCCTTCGAATGGTCGGCACTCCACCGATTGTATATGGCTACTATCCGGTGAAAGGCGCTAAACGAACGCTGGCCTTTTATGTGCATTACGATGGGCAACCTGCCGATAAAACCAAATGGACACATAATCCCTGGGAACCGACCTACTATTCCAAGGCGATGGTTGACGATGGAGAGCCGATCGATTTCCCTGTTGCCTTTGATGAAGTTGATGAAGAGCACCGAATTTATGCGCGCTCCGCCGGCGATGATAAGGCACCCGTCATCACCATACTTACAGCGTTGGATTTGATCCAGGCAAATAAAATGAGGGCCACCTCAAACCTGGTATTTTTCTTCGAAGGACAAGAAGAAGCAGGGTCGAGACAGCTTCAACAGTATTTGAATGACAACCGTGAATTGGTGGATCAGATCGATCTTTGGCTATTTTGCGATGGGCCTGTTCACCAGTCGCGTAAACCGCAATTGGTTTTTGGTGTACGTGGAGTGACAGGTATGGAAATCACCACCTATGGTCCCAATCGACCACTTCATAGCGGACATTATGGTAACTGGGCGCCGGTTCCGGGTCAGCTGCTTTCCGAACTTATCGCAAGCATGAAAGATGCAGATGGCAATATCGTGATCGATGGATATTACGATGATGTAGAGCCTTTGAGTGAGCTAGAGAAAGAGTCCATGAAAAGCATCCCATTGGTAGATGAAGGGTTAAAACAAGAACTTGGCATCAATGATCCTGAAGGTACCGAATCATACAATGAACGACTACTCCTTCCCTCACTCACAATTAGAGGACTGAGCAGTGGAAATACCGGTAAGCTTGCCAGAAATGTCGTGCCATCCACCGCAACGGCAGCAATCGGTATGCGGTTGGTGAAAGGGTGTGATCCTGAAAAACAAAAGGATTATGTAGAAGCACATATCCGCAAACAAGGCTTTCACATTGTTAGAGAAGATCCTGATCAGGAGACTCGGATGAAATACCCAAAGATTGCCAAGGTGACACGCGAAAGCGGATATCCTGCCGCGCGTACATCGATGGACCTGCCGATTACCCAAGATGTGATCGCGAGAACAAAAGATGTGGCTGGTGATGATTTGATATTGCTTCCAACACTCGGTGGTTCCCTCCCACTTTATCTGTTCACTGATGAACTAAAGAAACCAGCTATTATCCTTCCCATTGCTAATCATGATAACAATCAGCATGCGGCAGATGAGAATCTCAGAATCGGAAATCTGTGGTACGGAATCAAGCTAATGAGCGCCCTGATGACAATGGATAAATAAAATTGAGTGGTAATGCGTTGGCCAGATTATATTTGACGAAAATTTCTCACTATGTACACATTTCTACTTCATTTTCACTCCGGTCTTAGATGGCTAATCCTTGTAGCAGTTGTCATCGCTGTGCTCAAATCACTGGTAGGTCTATTCGGTGGATCGAACTACTCTAAGTTTGACAAAATCGTGGCAGTGGCTTTCGTAGGAATGATGCACCTTCAGCTTTTGACAGGACTGATACTTTATTTCTTCTACAGTCCATTCATTACGTACAACATGAGCGATCCGGTATCTCGATTCTGGTCGGTAGAGCACCTGGCTTTGATGCTGTTTGCTGTGGCTGCTGCACAAGTAGGCCGATCGATCAGCAAGAAAACACAGGACGCTCAAGTGAAATTCCGATTTCAGTCCATCTTCTTCGGCATGTCGCTGATATTGATGCTGCTAGGTATTCCTTGGGATCGGATATAGTTATTAGTGACTGGTTAATTGGTGATCAGGAAATAAGTGATTAGTGAATTAGTGATCAGTTAAGAAGCAATCTCGATAAGAGTTTTCACTAGTTACCGGTCTACTAGTTCACTGAATACTAGCAACTAAGTATTCATAAATCTCTTTCCAGCTCGTTGGCTTCAATTCCGCCTCCGTTTCATTATCTGAATACGCCGAAGTGAGATAAATCGCCTTACAACCCAGATTATGAGCCAGCTGCACATCAGTAGCTCTATCACCCAACACGTACGAGTTTTCCATGTCATAATTACCATTTATGTATTCGGTAAGCATGCCAGTTCCCGGCTTACGATTCGGATGATTGTCCTTCTCAAAGTGCTCGTCGATATGGACTGCATCAAAGTGAATGCCTTCACTCTCCAGCAAGCGCATGATGAAGTTATGCACTGGCCAAAATTCATGATCTGGGAAAGCCTCTGTCCCCAATCCATCCTGGTTAGTGACCATCACGAATAAGTAGTCTGTTTCATCCTTCAGCTTCTTTAGGTAATACAGCGCTTCTGGTAGAAAGTCGAGCTTTTCGATGGTTTCAATCTTCTCGTCATCAGTCTCCTGAATGATGGTGCCGTCACGGTCAATGAATAGAATAGGTCTCATGAGTGCGAAGATAAGTGGAGCGCGTCTTTTTAGTCAAAGAAGTATATTTGAATTGACTATCTCAAGTATTGATAGTGTTGTTAGACGTTTATACAAAAATTATCTCCTATCCATTCAAGATCAAAAAGAGATGAAAGTCACAGCTGAAAAAAATGAAAAAGTCGCGAATATGATATTCGCATCCATCTATCCCCATTATCTGGATAGGCTGGAAAAGAATGGCAGAACCAAAGAAGAACTGAACGAAGTAATAGAATGGTTCACGGGCTTTGATGAAGATCAATTACAAGCACTCATTGATGAGAAAGTAACATTCGGAACATTTTTTGAGAAAGCAGAAATTCATCCCAATGCACACATGATCAAAGGAGTGGTTTGTGGTTATCGCATAGAAGAAATAGCGGATGAGTTTGATTTGTATCGACAATGCAGAAGAATGGAAAAGCTGATTGATGAATTGGCAAAAGGTCGTAAAATGGAGAAGATTAAGCGAGAAGAAAAGGCCTAATACTGGTACTCATATAACTTAAAATGCATTAAGACTCCGCTAGCTGAACTTATACTTATCGATCTTTCTTTCTCATCTACCACCTACGGCAGCTATCTTTACGCAGCGATAGAAGAAATCCGGCGAATCATGTCTTCAGAAAAAAAACAACAAGCAAAAACACGGCTGCATGAACGTAACAAAAACCGTGAAAGATATGATCTAGGTGCTTTAATTACTGCTATTCCTGAACTGAAAAATCACCTGAAACCTAACAAGTTCGGGGAAGAATCGGTGGACTTCTCCAGCCCACAAGCAGTCAAATTGCTAAACAAGGCATTGCTGAAGCACTACTACGGAATCGCGCATTGGGAATTTCCGGATGAAAATCTCTGCCCACCCATACCCGGAAGAGCGGATTACCTTCATTACATGGCTGATCTATTATGCGAAAGTAATTTTGGCACACTCCTGACCGGAGATACAATCACATGCCTGGACGTTGGTGTTGGAGCCAGTTGCATTTACCCAATCATCGGAGTGACAGAATACGGCTGGAATTTTATCGGATCTGATATTGATCCAAAGTCGATTGAATCCGCACAGCGGATTGTTAGTTCCAATCCTTCTCTAGCCGATAAGATTGAATGCCGATTGCAGAAAAATGCAACAGACATGTTTCAAGGCATCATAAGTCAGGAAGATAAAATTGATCTGACCATCTGCAATCCTCCCTTTCATGCTTCGATGGAAGGTGCACAAAAAGGCACTCGAAGAAAGATCAAGAATCTATCAGGCAAAATAGTCGTCACGCCCGAGCTCAACTTTGCCGGGATCAGCAGTGAGCTTATATGTGAAGGCGGAGAAAACAAGTTTATTCAAAACATGATAAGAGAAAGTGAACGCTTCTCTAGCAACTGCTATTGGTTTTCAACCCTGGTATCCAAGCAGTCAAATCTAAAAGGAATTCACAGTTCATTGAAGGCACTCAAAGCCCAGAAGGTCAAAACCATCCCCATGGGCACCGGGAATAAATCCACTCGTATTGTGGCCTGGACATTCCTCTCCAGAGCAGATCAAAGAGCGTGGCGAGAAACCAGATGGAAAACACAATCATTGGTAGAATGAAACTTATCAACCCATCCGACTTAGCCAAAGTCATCCACATCCTTACCCAATCTTTTCAAACCAATCCAAGCGCATTGTGGGTGATCAAGCAAGATGGAAAGGTTCAAAAACGGCTAGAAGCGCTTATTGAATATGCGGTAAAAACCGGGCTGGAAAATAATGGCGTATTTCTATCGGATGATGAATCTGCTGCAGCTATTTGCTTTGAAGAACCCGCCAAATCAAGTCTCAACAGCTACTGGAACCAAGTGCAGCTTATCCGCAAAGCAATTGGTATTTCGAGAGTGCCACAGGTGTTGAAACGCGAAGGATACCTCAAAAAGCAGCGCCCGAATGAACCGTATCTCAACTTCTGGTTTTTGGGTGTGGATCCGGAGAAAAAAGGAACTGGTGGCGTGTACGATCTCAAGGAAGGAATCTTTCGGCTCTCGCAGGAAAAAGAGCTTCCTATCTTATTGGAAACTTCGGTAGAACGGAACAGGAACGTCTATGAACGTTTTGGATTTCACGTCTATCACACCTGGCAAGAATCCGATGATTATACGCTTTGGTTTATGCGCAGGGATTAAGACAATTGACTTCAGTGTTGAAAACAATGAACTCAGTTGATTAACTTAGTTGAGCATCATGATGAATCCTTGGCTTTCAATCCGATTATTCAAAAACAGAATTCTTTCATTCGCATTGCTGATCATTTCAGCCTTGTTAGTGCTGGCTTTGACTCAGGATTGGCTACATGCCAAAGTTCAGGGATATAATTTCTACCTCAGTGAGTCACTTTTATTCAATTCCTTCTGGCTTTGCTTTATTCCTATTGTGTGGCTGGTGAAACAGCTGCGGATCAAGTCAGGCATGCTTAGTGTCGCCATAAAAAGCATTACCTCTGCCACCCTTCACTTCCTGCTGTATCCGGCTCTTGTTTTCATTCTGTCCAACCTCCTATTTGACCATACCTTCTTCTTTTCTCGTGTTCTTAAATATGGGCTAGCTGAGTACCTTTACATTGTACTCATTGGATATCCACTTATTTACGTAGCACTCAGCTTTGTCAATCAACTCTCCCCTTCAAAGCTCTCACCCTTAGAAATGATTACCGTGACGAAGGGAACTCAAAAAATTTTAGTCGATCCTAAAGACATCATTTCCATTCAGGCGGAAAGTCCATACATAAAACTGATCACTTCAAAAGGAAGCTACCTCCACAATGAATCATTGAAGTCCATACATGAAAAGCTACATAATGGTGCGTTTGTAAGAATCCATAAATCAACTATTATCAATCTGACTATGCTCGTGTCCTATACGTCCCGACTCAATGGAGATTATGACATTGAAATGAAGGACGGATCTATTGTACGCATGAGCAGAAACTATGGCGAAGCGTTCAAACAGCGTCTCAATCACTCAGGTCAGACCATTAAGTCCTCAGGATAGCCTATTTGCATCATCTCTTTGGGGTCAATAGACGTACTTCAAAAGAAAAACATGAAGCGTACATACTTTCTAATTGCACTCCTGCCTTTATTGTTCAGTTGCCAGGGACAGTCAAATCAAAACATTGGAGGACCGTTCGAGAATGCTGAATTTATATTCATCGACATGCCCAAGGATATGGCCGCAAGTGATACCACGCTGGGCTGGTTTGCCGAAGGTCAAAAACTGATTGTAACAGGAACGATCTATAAACCTGACGGCATTACCCCGGCACCCCATGTAATCCTCTACTATTACCACACCGATACCAAAGGCTATTATTCCAATCATCCTGATCTGGATCAACGGGCAGGCAGACATGGCTATTTAAGAGGTTGGGTGAAAACAGATGCGGAAGGAAAGTACGCGATCCATACGATACGTCCGGCTGCTTATCCAAACAGTAATGAACCTGCACACATACATCCGTCTATTCTGGAACCAGGCATGGACATGCCCTATTACATCGATGAATTCGTCTTTGATGATGACATCCTGCTCACTACCGAAAGGCGGAAGGCAATGACCAACCGTGGTGGAAGTGGCATTCTTCGTGTGCTCCAAAACGATGAAGTTCAAATTGCCGAGCACAACATCATACTTGGTCTCAACATCCCAAGCTATCCGGCGAAAGATGCTACAGCCATTGCCTCAGGTAGGAATGTGGGCGAAGACGTATTTTCCTTTACCCCTTATCATGTGTGGGGTCCGGACAAAGGCACAAAAACTTGTCCTATTTGTAAGTATGGACGATATCATGGCATTCTCTATTTTGTTGGAAACCATCCCAATTGGAACGAAATCAAAGCCTGGCTGACATATCTGGAAAAAGAAAGCGTCAAACGAGAACAGTATTTAAAAGCCTACATGGTGATGAGCCTTGAAAATGCTGAAGATGGTGCTTCAATTCAAAAACAACTCGAGCTGATAGGGCAACAACTGAACCTTCAGAAGGTGGCATTGACCACTGTTCCTTCCTTTTCGGATCAGGCATCAGATGTAGATTTAATTGGGATAAATCCCAAAGCAGCAAACACATTGATTATCTACAAAAACAGTAACATCGTTAGCAAGTTCATCAACCTAAAACCCGGTCAGGAAAGCTTTGATCTGCTGACAAAGGAACTAGATCGCACCAAGGGTGAATACTTTCATTTGGCCAGACCTAAACACTGACTGAGTCTTCATACAAATCACGTTTTGGATTCATTTACTTTTACCATGTGGAATCCATCAGCCAAACGATCACAGCGCAGCGAAAAACGAAGCACTTATCTCAGGAGGAGCTGGCGCATCAATCCGGCATTTCGCTGCGCACCATTCAGCGCATAGAAAAAGGCACCGTCAATCCGCACGGTCACACATTAAAGACGCTGGCTTCAGCGCTTGAACTCGACCTTTCCAAAATCGAGTCAGGTCATTCTGAAAATCATGAGGGCAAGCTAAGAACCCTGAATATCATCGGATTGCTGGTCATCATTGCTCCTTTGATTCACGTATTTATTCAATTGATCTACTGGCGCCGAAAGAAGACAAATAAGAAAGGCAACCAGGTTGAGAGCAGGATCATTAGCTTTCAAATCATGTGGCTGCTGACCACCTTGTTCACTTTCGTTCTCATACATATCATCTCCTACCTCATTGCCGGCCAAAGCGTCATCGGACACTTCCCCTATCGGTTGACCACTTACATTTTTCTCTTGATCCTCAATGCTGCTATCGTAGCAAATACTGCAATCCAATTGAATAAGCATCAGACCAAAATCCTTAGCTGGGTACCACCATTGCTATAATGACACGGATCTGACGTAGAAATGGCGTAACATCTTTTCTCTTTTCGAGCTTCCTTGGCCGAAAAAATTAACTATGAAAAAAACGCTCCTTACCATCCTCATCACGACGATACTCACGGCATTGATCGTGCTGTCTATCTTCGAAATCATTGCTCAGCAAAACCAGCTGGAAGCCGATGTTTTGGTTGAAATTGATTCCGAAATCTTAGCAGAAAAACGTAACATCTTAATTCTTCTACCACGGGGATATGATCCGCTCATGAAGTATCCTGTTCTATATGTACTCGACGGTTCATCGCAAGATTTTAGGATTTCCCGCATTGCTGAAGTACTCAACATAGCTGAGGTGGTTCCGGAGATGATCATTGTAGGCATCCCCAACTCCAATCGAAACAGAGACCTGACACCTCATTACATTTTCCGGGAAACAGACGGAGAAATCTACGGAGGAGGAGATCAATTCCTTTCCTTCCTGACCGACGAAGTAGCTCCATATATAGAGCAGAACTACCCGACCAATGGATACAAAATGTTGGCGGGACATTCCCGAGGCGGACTCTTTGCTTTCTATGCCTATATGGAAGATCCTGTGGCATTTGACGCCTACTTCAGTTTCAGTCCTGCCTTTTGGAGAGATGGATCGATCATTGTCGAAAAGGCTGAAACGGCATTAACCAATCGCTCAGATAGCACATTTATGTACCTGAGTCTGGGAACAGCAGAAAACGATAAAATGAAAGCTGCTTATGTGATGATGACCGACTTGCTCGATCGCGTCAATAAGGAGTCATTTGTGCATCAATACATCCCGGAGGCCAATCATGGAAACAACCTTTTCTACTCCACACCAATAGCTTTGAGGTTGTGGTCAGACGCCTATTTAAATACTAAAAATGTACTTTCTTTGGAGGAATAAAAACCTCTAAAAATGCGATTGTACTTAGCACTTCTTATCTGCATCACCTGCATTTGTTGTCAGCCTCAGAACCAAACGGTTGAGCCAAAAGTGGATGAATTCATTCGCCTCTATGAACAGAGAGCTGACTTTGATGCTTTTCTGGATCTGTATGATGACGACATGGTGCTGGAAGACATAATCACGGGCTACAGGGTGCAAGGAAAAGAGCAATTTGCTGAATTTTTCAATTGGCCGGATGAACGTTTTCAGAAGGGTGCAGACAAAACATTCATCATTGAGCACACCATCATTGAAGGAAACACAGCGACCATCAAAGGGTACTTCACACCTTTCGTATGGGATGAGAAAAACGTAGAAGCCATGCAGTTCACGACGTTGCTTTATTATAATGACGAAGGCAAAATCATCAAACACATCGACTGGATCAATTATCCGAATGACCTGATTGACTATTCTCAGCGCGAAAATTCCAATGATTGGGTGAAATAAAGCAGCCCGCCTCAACCTGCTAGTGCGCGTTTGCACCGCGTACCGTTCGCACAGTGTTGGGCACGCGTCACAGACGAGCGCCAGCGGAGCTTCTTTTTATATCCTACCCACTCTAGGCGTAGGTTGCAGCTACGCCTTTCTATATAAAGTCAATTTCTAAATTGACGATGTTGTTATGAAAACAACAAAATATGAAAAGCCTAGCGCATGCTATGTTTAGACTTCTTTTTATATCCTACTCTTAGTCAAGGGATTTGAATCCCGATAAAGGAAAAAGCATAGTCAGACAAGGCAAATTCGAACACACCAGAACGATCCTCAAAAAAGCACCGACTCAAACAACGGCAATAGCTCATCTATCAATTCAGATCCGGCGGTCCCATTCGTGAAGATGATGACCCCATTTTCTTTATCCAAAGCACCCATGAACTCTGCCCTATACGAATCATTCGCGCCTCCATGAGTAAACAGATGGCCTTCATTCCTTTTTCTGATTCGAGGACCCAATCCGTAGTTGCTCGGATCAACTGGAGTCATCATATCGTTTACCATTCTTTGGCTCAAGTAATCGTGATCTCCTTTATATGCCTGCATCAACATGATCATAACCTTGGAAAGATCCGTGGGGGTGGTCCACAATCCTGATGCGGCAGCTTCCGGCATGCTTTGGTAGCCTCGAGGTAAGGCCACCGGAGCACCACTTCTGTTGTGCGCCTTGGCTATATTACCAACCGCACCGGGGAGTGGATTTTCATAACTGCTTCTTGTCATACCCAATGGCTGAAATAAAAGTCGATCTGCTGCTTCGTGAAAAAGGCTCCCTGTGATGTCTTCAATGATCAATTGCTCAACGGTAGTCCCTCCACCGGAGTACCGAAATTCCTTTCCAACTGGCATGTTCACACGACCGGATAATTCTTGGCCGGCCATTCCCCATTTAGAATCTGAACAGTAGTGGGCTGTGGTTCTCCAGGGTTGAAATCAGCAAAGCCATGAACGGTAAGACCGGCTGTATGTGACATGATGTGTCTTAATGTTACCGCTTGATCTTTTGTATAATCATTCTCCTCAATCTTCCACAATTTCAGGTATTGGTTTACATCTTCATCAATATCCAGCTTGCCCTCTTCATGCAGTTTTAAACTCAGCACAGCAGCTCCAACCTTGCTTATGGAACCGACAGAAAACAACGTTTGCGCGTTTACTTTTTCTGTCCCTCCCGCTTGTAACCATCCGTACCCTTTGGCCCAATCCAGCTTGCCATCCCTGATGACTGCCAAACTGATACCTGGCACTCCGTAATAATCCATTCTGGAAGTAAGCTCGAATTGCTCCAGGAGTGATTCATAATCTACCTGCTGAAGAATGACCGATGGTTGTGTCTCTTTAGGTCTTACTAAAAAAGAAATAATCCCCATAGCCATAAGTAAAAACCCAAGTGAGAAAAATATTCTTTTCATGCTACTCATATCGGAGTGAATTTACAGGGTTGGCCAGCGCTACTTTCAAAATCCTGCTGCCGGTTGCTACAAGTGTAATTGCTGAGATCAGGACCAGTGGAGTTACAAAGAGCAAAGGCTCTATAGGCATTCGGTAGGCAAAGCCGTTGAGCCAGCTTTCTATCCCCAACCATGCCATCGGAATGGCAAGCACAAAGCCCAACAACACCAAGATGAAAGTTTCTTTAGACAACAACATAAAAAGTCCGGGAATACTGGCTCCCAGTACTTTTCTGACCCCCACCTCCTTGGTACGCTGAAGCGCTGAAAATGAAGATAGTCCATAGAGACCCAGGCAAGCCACAATAATTGCCATCAATGCAAATGCGCTGAACACCTTTCTGTTGACTTCATCTTTCTTGTATTGGGTTCCAAAAAACTGATCAAGGAAGTAGTAATCGGCAGGATTTCCGGGGTAGGCAGCCTTATATTGTTCTTCGATGCGTTCAAGCGTCGTGCCCATCTCTTTAGTATCCAGACGAACAGCATAAAATGCGTCCCATGCTTCATTTCGGACGAAATACATGGCATCAATGGCGCGACTCAATGACTCGTGGTGGTAATCTTCGATCACTCCGACAACCTTTCTTTCCTCCCTGGTAAATTCATACAGGATCTGTCCCATCGCTTCAGAAGGGTCATCGAATCCAAGCATCTTAGCTGCCGAAACATTGAGAATGATAGGTGCATATCCCACCATCTCTTTATCAAAGTCCCTACCTGCAATAAATCTTACCTTCATGGTAGTAAGAAAGTGATTGCTGGTGACTACCCGTTCGATGGACTTCATATCTGCTTCGCTTTCTCTAATCCGTGAAATGGCCAGCCCACGTAATATCCCTTGGCCAGGAATAACTGAAGAAGTGCTGATATGACTCACGCCGGCAATGGCTAGCACCTGTTGTTTGAAAAGCTCAATATTCGGTATGTTTTCTTCCCCAATGGCCGGGCGGATGACGGGTCCGCGAAGAATCAACACCTCGTCCATATCAAAGCCCATGGAATGATTATTCATATACTTTAGTTGCCCATTGATGGCTAAAGTGGCCATGATAAGCAACGAACTGAAAAGCAACTGAAAAGCGATCAGCCCCCTTCTCAAATACAAGCCAGCGTCAACTTTCGATTTTCCTTTCAGTGCGTCGATGGCTTTATGTGCAGAGATGACAAATGCCGGATATAACCCCGAAAGTGTGGTGCCAATCAGAAAAATGATAACTGCCAACATACCAAATCGACTTGTATCGATATTTAGAAGCGAGAGCCTTTTTTCTACAAACATATTGAACAACGGCTGACTGATCATAACTATGGCCAGTGCCAGCAACACCGCCAGCCCATTGATGAGTATTGCCTCGGTGAAGAATTGCATGACCAGCTCGTTCTTATGCGCACCCATAACCTTCCGGACGCCTACTTCACGAGCTCTGTCCACAGATTTGGCGGTGCTAAGATTAATGAAATTAATCCAGGCGATGATCACTATAAACAAGGCGATCACTTGTAACACGCGGATGGTTGTCGCATCTCCAACAGGTCCAACTTCATTTTGATAGTCGGAATTCAGGTGGATGTCCGTAATTCTCGTTAAGAAGTAACGGTTGACCCGCAAGTATTCTCCTTGCTCATTCTTCTCCGAATAACCCGGCTTATAACGAAGCGTTAATTCACTCATCGCTTGCTCAATGATGTGTGGACTGGCTTGTTCCGTCACTTTAACGAAGGTTATAAAAGCATTCCCCCCCCAGTCATTTGTAAACACCTCCTCATTCTGCTGAACCAACGTACCATAGGAAATAAGAACGTCGGTATCTACCTGCAGCTTAAAATCTGGTTTCGTAAATACGCCTGAAACAATTAGCTCATGACTTGACTTGTTGTCATTGTACTTCAATGTCTTTCCTAGTGCTTGCTCAATGCTGCCAAAGTACTTTTCTGCCAACTCAGCGGTAAGCATGATCGTGTTTGGTTTATCCAGTTGACTCACACCATGCGTCACCGTTAAATCAAAGAAGTCCAGATATGAAGAATCAGCAAAAAACAGCCTTTGCTCTTTGAAGTTGATCTGTGGTTGATCGGGTCTGGTCAGGACAACAGCCGCTCCGCTTTGGATGCTGGAACTAAATAACCTGGCGTACTCCGTTACTTCAGGTATATCACGCTCCATGGCAGGTCCTACCCCTGAGAAGGTCATGCTACTCTCATAGACCTTTTCACCAAACCTGTAATAGTCGTTGGAAACACGGTAGATCTGAGCTGACCCTGAGCTGTTATTGTAATTCAGTTCTTCCGAAACATATTCGAGAATAAAAAGAGCGGCTGATAAGCCCAAAGCAAGACCTAAAATATTGAGTGAAGTGTAACCTAGATTGCGCCTGAAATTCCGAAAAGAACTTTTGATGAAACTGAATAAAAGACTTTGAGAGATTAATTTGAATCCGCCACTACTAAACATAAACCTAGAAGCACTAAACAAATCCCAATAATATCTAGAGCCGGCGTACCATTTCCCCTGCTGTTCCTGACGCCAATGGTAGGTTTCCTCCAAATCTCCCTTGACCTCATCAAACAATTGCTGACCAGTAAAAAAACGCAGTATCCGATCTCCCCATGTTGACTTTTCCTTCTCCGGATGCATAATCAAATGGGTTTAGGGACGGAATTCCAAATGGCGTTCTTGGCATTCATTGAATCTGCGACAGTGAGGTAGGCTGATGGTGTCGCTTTGTAGAGCACCTTACTCCTCCCCCCTCGTTCGGACGTTGGCTCACCCATTCTCGACTCCAGAAACCCCTTCTTTTCCAGGCGCTTCAGCACCATAACAATGGCAGGCAAAGTGATCCCTTTCTTCATCTGTTCCTGATATAATTTCACTAATTCAGCGCCGTATGACTCCCCCTGCTTCAACACAAGCAGAAGGATGATTTCTTCTAATGCTCCTAAATTTTTGCTCATTAACTAAATATTTGTTTAGGTAATACGTATTAAGTAAATATTTGTTTAGGATATAATCGTTTTAACTTAGTCTTACCAATGGAGCTAAGTAATTACCTAAGAGCAAAAGACTGGTTAGCAAGGTCAGCTACCTGCGTTACTTTAGCGCTTTCTGTCCATATGCTCCGCTAATGCTATGCTTAGACTTCTTTTTATATCCTACCCCTGCTAGTGCGCGTTTGCAACGCGTACCGTTCGCACAGTGTTGGGCACGCGTCACAGACGAGCGCCAGCGGAGAGATTAGTAAATAGTACCGACAACTTCGGCAGTGATACCGACAGCTTCGACAGTGACACCGACAACTTCGACAGTAATACCGACAACTTCGACAGTGATACCGACAACTTCGGCAGTGATACCGACAACTTCGACAGTGATACCGACAACTTCGACAGTGATACCGACAACTTAGGCAGTCATACCGACAACCCTGCTAGTGCGCGTTTGCAACGCGTACTCTTCGCACAGTGTTGGATACGCGTTGCAGACGCGCGCCAGCCGATTCTTCAGCATCTTCACTTTGGTCATTACCAATCTACTAATAAACTAATTAGCTGACCCCTCTCCCCTGCGTGCAGTCCCTTTTCATCTCTACATATTTTTTCCTACGTCTGTAACAATTCATCCCGACTTGGATCAAAGGGGAAATTTTAACAAAACAGATCATGAAAAAATTACTATTCATATTCAGCACCACCCTCCTTGTACTATTTGCCCATAGCCAGTCGCCTATACAGGTAGAGAAAAGCGGCGAAGGAAATCCAATCTTGTTCTTGCCCGGCTTTACCACGCCGGGATCCGTCTGGAACGAAACCATCGAAAACTTAAATGGCACTTATGAAACACATGTGGTATCCTATGCGGGCTTCAATGGTTTGGAATCTATCGGCACGCCGTGGTACGCTCCAATCCAGGAGGCACTCATTGATTACATCAAGCAAGAGAAGCTCACCAACCTCACCATCATCGGACATAGCATGGGTGGCAACTTAGCCACTGATCTTGCAGCGGCATTTGATAAGGAACTGAGCGGGTTGATACTCGTAGATGCGCTGCCTTGCATGCGTGACCTGATGATGCCGGGTGTGTCTGCCAGCTCCTTGCAATACGACAGCCCATACAACAATCAGATGCTGAACATGCCCGATGATGCATTCAAAAACACCGCCCTTATGATGGCTCGAAACATGACCAACAGCGAAGACAAGGTTGATTTGATCGCCGGCTGGTCGATAGCTGCAGATCGCAAAACGTATGTATATGGATACACCGATCTGCTCAAGCTGGACTTGCGCCCGAAACTTAGCGATATCACTACTCAGACTTTGATCCTGGGCGCCTCCTTTCCAAGCAAAGAAATGGTCCTTCCAAACTTTGAAAAGCAATATGCTAACTTGGAAAACAAAACCATTGAGGTCGCCGACGATAGCAAACATTTCATCATGTTTGATCAGCCGGAATGGCTTTACTCACAAATCAATAATTACCTGGCACAGAATGCCCAATAACACGAAACTATTTGAATCCCTGCACGCTGATTACTACGCGATGGTTCATCAGATGTGCTTGGGATTTATGAAAGGCGATCCCGACCTGGCCAATGACCTTACCCAGGAATCGTTTATCAATACCTGGCGGTCACTGGATAAGTTCAAAGGCGCTGCCAGCTATAAAACCTGGATCTATCGCATTACCGTAAACACGTGTTTGAAGTACATCCGAGACAACAAACAAAAGACGCAGGTCTCAATTGAAACACAAGTGGATCTGGCATCTACCGGTGATCAGCCAACCCATGAGCAACCCCATCAAGAACTCTACCATGCCATTGGCCAACTCAATGAGCTGGACCGACTCATCATCATGATGGTGCTGGACGAACTTGAGTATGATGAAATCGCCAGTGTGGTGGGCATAAAAGAGGGAAACCTTCGCGTGAAAATTCACAGAATTAAAAAGAACCTTAAAAAGATATTAGAAAATGAGTGATCTATTAGACAGCCTGAAAAACAAATGGCAAGCGGCGAAAAGCTCCACAAAAGAGCAACGCCCGGATACAAAAGAGCTTATTCAACTGGCTCGCAATAAGATGAAAGGTGCGGTGAATATGCACATTGGCAACATTGCTGTTTTAGCATTGACGCTTGTTGGAATATCCGCATTCTTCATTTACGTAGCGCAATTTCAAAACACGTTGAGCCACTTTGGCATTCTGCTTATGCTGGGCGGACTGGCACTGCGAATCGCCATCGAAGGCTACAGCATCTATCTATCGAAACAAGTAGACCTGAGCCAGGCTGCGGCTACTGCCAATGATTCATCGCTCCGATTCTATTCCTATCGCAAGCGAATCCATGGACCTGTCACCGTCGCAATTCTGATCGCCTACACAGTAGGCTTCTATATGCTCACACCTGAATTCAGTGATTACTTCACCACCAATCAGGTCATCCTTTTAGACCTTTCCTATTTGGGAGCCGCAGTGATTTTTATTTATTCCATTCGCAAGGCGATTAAAAAAGAAATGAGCCTGCTGGATGAGCTGAATGAGCTTAGCGAGCAGTTTGAGTAAATATAAAAGCGGCCTCAGCCGCTTTTAATCTCTTATTCTCCATCTCCCTTCTCACACAATTGCTTTATCGATTGCTCTGTGGAGTTTTTTCCCCAGGTAGGTGCAAACGGATTTTCAGGTTCGCCCACCTTATCAAACATCACAAGCGCTTTGAATAAACTGCCACATGCTTCGTCGGTTCCGCTACCCATAAATTGTGCCGTACCATACTGCATGCGTCCCATCAGGAAGTGCGCACGCGGGTTATTCGGATCCAATGCGAGTGCTTTCTGAAAAGAGGCAAAAGCCAGTCCACTATAAGTCATGCCTCGGGTAGCCGGATCAACCGCGAGCTTGATCATTTGTACATAGCCTCGCATGGCTTCCAGTTCCGAATCATTAGGTTTGATTTCAGCACCTTTATCTACCGCCTTCATTGCCAGATCCAGGTACTTATCCTTGTCATCCGCGGCTTCTACCATATCGCTCATTCGTAAATAACCAAATGCCACGTAGTAGTAGGGTTCCCATCGATCACCTTCAGCCTCCCCAATCCGGTTGAGGTTGTTGATCACCGCTTGCATTGCTTCCGGAGTTTCCGCCGAAAACATAGCCGGGATATTTTTCCCCATGGCTTTTTCGAACTGGCCGTTTGCCAATGTGAGTGTTGCACAGAGTACGCCGAGTATTAGTATTAGATTCTTTTTCATAATTGATAATTGTTTGTGTTTTGATCTTAAAGATTTGGTAACTGATTAATGCCTTTGTTTTTTGAAAGCGTGATAAACACGCCTAAGAAGACGAAACGTCTGGCTGGTGGTGTAATGGCCTTGCTAGCGTAAAAGCCGGTTTCGTTGGGCTGATCTGCATATTCATACCCGAATATGTTGTTGATCCCCAGCACATTATTCACCATGGCATGCACGATGATTTGACTGCTATAGAGGTAGCTTATATTGAAGCTTAAGTCGTGATATGCGGGAGTTTTGCCACCTAGAAACTGCTCACTGTTCAGGTCGTTGTAAGGCCTTCCACTTGCAAATGAATAGGTAACTCCAATTTGACTTTTGATGTCCTCGATGAATTTCTTCATCACAAAGGAGAAGTTGTGGGCAGAAGCAAATGCCGGCGTGAAAGAACCCGGAAAGTCTCTATGCTCCCGCTCCGTCTGCAAGAATGAGTAGCTCACCCAGTAATCCATGTTTTTGAAGGTCTTGTTGTCTCGCCAGAAAAAGTCGATCCCACGAGCATGTCCATTGCCATCAAATTGAAAGGTGGTCGGATCATAGATGCTGCTGTATTTAACCAGATCAGAGTAGCGCTTTTCATAAGCTTCCACTCTGAAGCTATGTCCCTCTTTCACCCACTGGTAGTTCGCGATGTAGTGTTGCGCCATTTCCGGATTCGCTCCGGGATTGGTCAGGATGATTTGGTTTTGAGGCGTCTGATAAAATTGACCGTAGGCCAGGGATATCTGACTGTTCACACCTGTTTTGTAGGCTGTTGAAAAGCGTGGTGTCAGGGTTGTTTGGCTATTCAGGTCATTATGCTCCATTCTCAATCCACCTTTGAAAGCCAGCGCGGAGGAAGCAAAAACCTCCGTTTCTACAAACGATGCAGTTAGCGTCTCATCAAAGTCCTGGTCAAATGGACCATTAACATCGGTAAGTGTTTGATCCAGATTGCGTTTGAATAGTTCACTTCCGAAAAGGATAGCCAGACGATCCGAGTGCTGGTAGTCAGCAACAACTTTCACATGTCCGCCTCGCAATTGCTGCGCTCTGCTGTTGGTAGAAATCGAAGCAAAGTCATCGCTCTGCGTCAGCGAAAGCCCTCCTCTTATTCCCCATTTATCAGTTATCAGTTCACGATACGAAGCATTGAAGTGTCCGTAATCATTGGAAACCTTCACCGGGTGATCCACTTCTGGATTCACAATATCTGATTCGAAAAGCTCCATTCTGGAAGTGCTCAGGTTGGTATAAAACTTCAGCAATCCGGTCTTACTCGTCTTCAGTCTGTAGGCGAAATTTCCATCTAGACTTGTCGGTGCTTTGTCCCAGTTCAGATTTTGTGGCGCCAACTCAAAGTATGGAGTGAGGTTGGTGTACTGCACTTTTCCGGCAACAGATCCATTTGCAAATGCTCGTGTGGCTGAGATATCTGCTCCCACAGACATGAGAGAAATATCTGTTCGGTTGGCTTCAGCTACATCCTTGGATTGTAGGATGAGCGCTGAAGATAGCGCCTGCCCATACTCGGCAGAGTATCCGCCTGTGGAAAAGCTCATTCCTTTAAACATAAAGGGTGAAAACCGACTTCTGCTTGGTGTGCTAGGTGCTGCCGGTCCATATTCACTATGCACCAACATCCCATCAATGAATGTTTTGGTTTCACGTCCGTCGCCTCCCCGCACAAACAACCGGCCGGTCTCTCCCACGGTTTGTGTACCCGGCAAAGTATTGAGTGCTCCGGGGATATCGGCAGTAGCACCCGCGGTAGTCACTATATCCAGAGGCTTCATCACTTCGCGCTTATTTTCGTCCGACGCATTGAAGGACCCTGCAGTAATGACTACTGCATTCAGTATGCTTACTTCCTCTTTTAGTGCGATTGTTAGTTCCTGACCTTTGGATTCAAGTGGAAGCTCTGCCTCATGAAAACCAATAAATGAAGCAATGAGTACCAGGCTATCGGTCTCTGATGTTGAGAATGAAAACTTTCCATCAATATCAGTGGTGGCACCATCATAGGTACCTTTCAGATATACATTTACTCCCAGCAATGGTTCGCCGGATTTTTCTGTGACTACACCCGAGATGGTGAACTGACCCAGTGCAGTAAATGTGCCTATGGAAAGTAGTAATACAATTAGTGTCCTCATTTCTTTGACTTTTAGCATAAGCCAAAAGTGAACGTGAAGACACTCCTTCGCTAATAAGCTTTACCGAACTGTAGAAATAAAAGGATGAATTGTAAAATGTCTATTCATGGACAAAGAAACGTCTGCCCGGAATGTCAATGGTGATGGATTTATCCTTGAAGAGGCCACTGCCGATGAGTGCTTCATAAATAAGCCCTTCCCTGAAGAGCACTGTTTTCGTAACCACCGGCAGATTAGCATCGCATATTGTCAATGCTTGGTCTGCTGAATAATCCTTCAGGCTCCGCTTTTGTATAGGTGTTGTGTAGATCCTTGAAGGTAACTGGGCAGAGTCCAGTTCCAGCTGATTCATGAAATAGGGATTTAAAAGAAATAGCTCATGACCACTTCCCGTATCAAATTCTGCGTTGACCGTTACTTTATTCCCAACACAAACAGGAATGCTAATATCCAGGGACGCGTCCCCTTTCTGATGCAAGCTGATTGGAACAGATTCATAATTCGACGCGATATCATCAACCTCAGCTTTGCTTAGCAATCGAAGTGTTTGATTCCGGTAGTCAATGGTGAAAGCTTTATTTCGAAAAAAAGTCATCGATAGTAAGCCTTCAATGCCGTAATCATCGAGTGGCGGATATACAGCTCCGATAATATTTTTCTGTACAAATCCACCTAAGTCAATGGAGTTGATAGCATAAAGTTCTCCATCCAGTCGGTCTCCATCGTGTCTAAAACCAGTAAAGAATCCGCTTTCCTCTGCATTGTTGGATATTTTTTTGAAAAAACCGGAAGACATCACAGTGACGCCTGCTCCTGTGTCCAATATGAAGTTGGCGGGTATTGTATCGTTTACTTTCAGCGAAACAACAATATGACCTCCCTCAAGGATGGTTAATGGTATTTCTTGTGAATAGGCACGACCTACAATGAATAAGAGAAACAGTGTTGTATGTCTTAATACTCGTTTTTGACAGATCATTCTAATTTAGATTTAAAGGGTGAAGCAACTCAAAGCCACTAAAGAACATCATTACTATAAGCAAAAGTCTAAGAAGGCTTTGGCTATAAATTGTAAAAATCAGACAGTTTGAATCTAGAAGAAGCATATCCCAAACATCCGCTTGTTGGCCGATTTATTGATAGGTATCAATTCTACAACATTGAAAAGACCACTTTTCTCAAGTCCATCCCTAACGGAAAAATTGAGTCGTGGGTGATTAACAATGGCTCATGTCAACTATGGGATGATAATCTTCAAAAGTTCAATGAAAACAAACAAAGTGGATTCTATCCAGCCAGTAACTCCACCGCATTCTTCAAAATAGAAGGCGGTTTCAAATGTCTAAACATCAAATGGAAACTCAATGCCCTTGCTCTTCCCTTTTTCAGACGGTTTCAAAGCGATTGGTTAGATTTTTCTCTAGAAGAGTTTGTGGGTAAAGATTCCTTTTCAGAACTAAGTCATTTTTATAATCCTTCAGGTGAGGGAATTGAGGTTAGCCGGTTAGACGAAATATTTGAAAAGGCCATCTCCAGGCATAAGATTGATGCAAGGGTTTCTCAAATGGTGAATATCATCTTGACCAATTTCCCAAATGGATTTAAAGTACCGGACTTAGCCTCCTATATGTGCGTCTCCAGGAAGACACTAGAACGACAAATCAAAAATCACCTGGGCCTTTTTCCGAAAGAACTTTCCAACATCTTAAGATTCTCAAACACCACAAACTATCACCTAACCCAACAAGGACAACTCTTTTTTACCGACTCTATCAAATTTGGCTATTACGATCAGTCGCATTTTATAAAAGAATGTAAGAAGGTTACCGGGTACACTCCTACCGAATTTTTTTCTAAATTGAAGTTTTCAACCAATGATTTAATCATTGAAAATGATAACCTAACCTTGAAAACATGAAGAAATTTATTCTAAGCCTGGCAGCTCTTGCTATCATTAGCACACTGGCTGCTCAAAAATTTGATAAGAAGATTGAAAAAATGGTCGCAGAAACCGAGAAAGATGTCATTGAGTGGCGCCATTGGTTTCATCAAAATGCAGAGCTCAGCAATCGAGAGTTTGAAACATCGAAGCGAATCGCTGAGATCCTTCGAGAAATAGGCTATGAACCTCAAACGGGAGTAGCCAAGACGGGCGTTGTAGCTATTCTTAAGGGAGGCAAACCGGGTCCGGTAGTTGGCTTACGTGCCGATATCGACGGATTGCCTGTCAAGGAACGAGTAGAGTTACCATGGGCTTCCAAGCAAATAGCAGAGTATAATGGTGAGCAAGTTCCAGTAATGCATGCATGCGGTCATGATACTCATATAGGGATACTTCTAGGCGTTGCTAAAATGCTTTGGGAAATGAAAGACGAGGTTCCCGGAACAGTAAAGTTTATTTTTCAACCTGCTGAGGAAGGTGCCCCAAAAGGAGAAGAAGGCGGAGCTCAACTGATGGTAAAAGAAGGTGTACTTAAGAATCCGGATGTAGATGCTATTTTCGGTTTGCATATCAATGCACAATCTCGTGTTGGCACCTTGAAAGTGAGACCAGAAGGAATCATGGCAGCCGTTAACTCAATGCGTATAGACATCAAAGGAAGGCAAGCTCATGGCTCTGCTCCTTGGGATGGCATTGATCCGGTGGTAACTGCAGCTCAAATCATCAATAACCTTCAAACGGTCATTAGCCGAAACATGAAGCTTACCGAGGCACCTGCCGTTTTGACCATAGGTGCAATTCATGGTGGAGTGAGATACAACATTATCCCGGAAGACCTGTACATGTTAGGGACCATTCGAACTTTAGATGCTGATATGCGAACACAAATCCTGCAACGTATCAGAGAAGTGGCAACCAAAACAGGAGAAGCAAACAATGCAGAAGTTGAGGTGTGGATCGATGAAGGCTATCCGGTAACATACAATGAAGTTCCATTGTACAACAAAATGCTTCCTTCCTTGAAACGTGCTGCCGGGGAAGAAAATGTAGAAATCATTAAACCGATCACAGGTGCGGAAGACTTTTCTTTCTACCAGGAGCAAGTACCGGGTCTATTCTTCTTCGTAGGTGGATGCCCACCCGATAGAGATCCGGACAAGGTGGCCGGACATCATACACCTGATTTCTATGTAGATGACAGTGGAATGAAGTTAGGCATGAAAGCTATGATGGGCGTAACCCTCGATTATCTAAACAATAAATAGTTTTATCTAAGAATATTACTATTTGATGGCCTAATAATTACAATTCATAGTTAAATTACCTACCATTATATATGGTACAATCCCAATATATAATGGTAGTATTTGAATACATCTTTGAGCTATAATTATTAAACATTAAGAGCTATGGGATATTTATTCAATCTATTTGCGAAGAAGGACACGTATAGACTTTCCAAAACAAACGCTGGAGAGTGGGTGGTTAAGAAGAATTTGAAAATCCTCTACATCGGATCTAAAGAAAAGTGTCGAACCTATATGAACCAGCTTAAAGTGGCTTAGCGGTGAGCCCACGAAGGTTTCATTCAATTAGGTGTATGACCCTGTCGAAAGGCAGGGTTATTTTTTTTAGTCACGGTCTGCCCAGAAACCAAACAGCCAATTGCCAGGTGATTTTTCGTCGTTTGACCTAAAAAACTCATCTACGGCATGCATCAATTCTCTCTTGGTGATAAAATCGTCACCATCCCTGTCTAGTTTGATAAATGCTTTTGCTGAATGCTTGATTGGAATGTGGTAACACATGAACATATCTGAGTATTCATTGACAGATATCACACCATCGTTATTCACATCAAATGCATCGAAAATGGAGCTTATCATATGGACAACCCAACTTTTGTAAACGTGCTCATTCCCCTTGCTTAACATATTGTCAAAAAACTCCAGGAAATGCTCCTCATTAGCTTCACCACCCTGACGTTCAAAGTATTTCTGAAACATTTTCCAGCTCTTTACACTTCGATCGATCACTTTCTGGTATTCATCCGTACCAGGCTTGAGTGTCCATAGTACACAAAGGGACTCTCCAATTTCCATGAAATCGTTGGATTCCAGAATCCCGTTACGATCCTGATCCAGGACCACATGAAAGTAATGTGATATTTTTTGTTTCTGTAGCGGCGTAAGCATTCGGTCTTTGTTTGAAATTCAAAAGATAATTGATATATCTTAATACACAAGGATATGCAAAGGTGACCAAAGTGGAAAATCACAAACAATGTGTCTACATTATGTCTACCTGAATAGTTAAGATTTTCAGAGGCTTTTAAACCGTTCATAAGCCATTCGCTCCAGCTCCTCCTGATGATCGGGATGGGCAATATTGATCAGTGCTCTTGCTCTTTCTTTGAGACTCTTCCCAGAGAGATTTACAATTCCGTACTCGGTGGCCACATAGTTTACATGGGCGCGTGTGGTCACAACACCCGCACCTTGCTTCAAAAAGGAAACAATTTTTGATGCGCCTTTATTGGTGGTGGATCTCAAAGCAATGATAGGTTTTCCTCCCTCCGAAAGAGCTGCTCCTCGCATAAAGTCCATTTGACCTCCAACACCACTATAAACGGAACTCCCAATGGAATCTGCGCATACCTGACCTGTAATGTCTATTTCAATCGCACTGTTTATGCTAGTCATCTTTGGTAGCTTTCGAATCACTGCTGTATCATTTACATATTGGATATCGAGTAAACGAACAACCGGATTGTCATCCACAAAATCATAAAGCTTTCGTGTGCCTAAGATAAATCCCGAAACGATCACGCCGGGATGTTTCGTCTTGTACTTGTTAGTGACAATACCTTTTTCAATTAAAGGCAACAAGCCATCTGAAAACATTTCTGTATGGATGCCCAGGTCTTTGTGGTTCCCGAGGCAAGAAAGCGTAGCGTCAGGAATGGAACCAATTCCCATTTGAAGGGTGGCGCGATCTTCAATCACGCTCGATACGTGCGTACCAATTTTTTTATCTTCAATAGAAAGCTCTTTGGGCTTCATTTCTGGAATAGGGCTGGCGTGTTCATACACCGTGTGGAACTTACTGACATGAAAAAGTCCATCGCCATGCGTTCGGGGCATCTCGGGATTGATTTGAGCAATAACTTTTTTTGCATGCTCCAAAGCGGCTTTAGTGGTTTCAACAGAAATACCGAGAGAACAATAGCCGTGTCTATCAGGCGGAGATACCTGCACCAGAGCCACATCTAAAGGAATAGTTTCATTCCGAATCAATCGGGGAACTTCACTAAAAAAAATAGGGATGAAATCACCTCTCCCTTCATGAATGGCCTTACGAACATTACCTCCTGTAAACATGGATTTCACCCTGAAGTTTTCGCTGTATTGCTCATCGGCATATGGAGCCGGACCTTCCGTATGCATTTGATAGATGTTTACATCTCGAAGCTCATTTGCACGAGCTACCATCGCCTCTACCAAAACGGTCGGCACTGCGCCTCCGGTATGAAGAAAAACATTGTCACCTGACTGGATAGAGGATACGGCTTCTAATGCTGTTTTTGCTGTTTTCATATTCCGGATTGCTAAATTGCTGGCTATTGATTTGCTGCGAATTTAGCGGGAGTATGGATTTGAAGATATGACCTAAATCATGCCAAGCAATGACAAATTATTTGCTCTCATCTCGTTTCAGATGAGCCTTCAATTTCTTTGTTCGGAGGTACGAAGGAGAAGAGGCCCCAGACTACTTTACATAATCACAAGGGGCCCCGCTCTACTATGATTTTCTTAATATTTCTTTAAAGCCACTTTTTTCCTTGCATCTTTTCAACCAGGAATTGCATATCATCGTCTGAGCCAATAGTTACCCGTGCCCAGTTTGATTTGGAAGGCCATCCCCCTGTCAATAAAATCTTATTCCCCCACATTAGGCTTTTATACTCATTGAATTTTTGCACATCATAAAAGACGAAGTTTGCATCACTCTTTATGTAAGGAATACCCAGCTGATCCAGGGATTTATAAAAAGCCATTTTACTCTTCTCATTAAAAGTTCTTGACCTGGCAATGAAACTGTCGTCTTTAAGAGATTCGATTGCTGCAGCCACACTTAATGAGTTAGGCATATTTCCCGGAAATCCCAATGTATATTTAGCCTCCATTGACCGAACAAACTCCTCAGGTCCCAGCATGTAACCAATCCTGAGACCAGCCATTCCATAGACCTTAGAAAAGGTACGTGTTATCAAAACATTCTTCCCTTCCTTAATCAAAGGCGCCATGGTATGACTCCTCCATGAATTGAGGTAATGAATGTAGGCCTCATCAATTAAGAGATGAGCCTTGTTAGCTATCGAACTGCAAAATGAGCGAAGGTCATCCGGGTTGCAACTTGTCCCGGTAGGATTGTTTGGATTACAAATAGTGACCAACTTTGTTTTAGAGGTAACCGCAGATTTCATTGCCGGTAAATTCATCCTGAATTGTTCATCGACTTCTATCGGCCTAACCTTAGCTCCTATTTTTCTTCCAAAATTTCCCACCACATCAAAGCTTGGGCTCGGGACAATAATCTCGCCAACATTTGCACCGAAGTGCGAGGAAATCATAATTAGAGATTCAAATGAACCATGACTCAGAAGTACATTCTCCGGCTTTAATCCTTCTTGCTCGGCAATCAACTCTTTCAGAGCCATGAAGTCGTATGAATGAAATGTAGCGTACTTGCTCGCTCGGGGAAGTTGTTCTTGAATTATTTGCGTGACTTTCTCACTTGGTCCGAGTGGGTTTTCGTTGAAGAGAAGTCTTCTCACGCTTTCATCCCCTTGTATGTGTGATAAAACCTTAGGTGAGGTCTTTCCAAATACATCCAGCCCATTAAGTATTCCAAACCCGGCGCCAGAAGCTAGTGCCGAAAGCTTTATCCACTCCCTTCTTTTAATCGTTGTACTCATAGTGTTTTTGAGGTAAAGAAGTCAGTTACCTTCAAATTAAACCTATGAATTCATGAATGATGAAATGATTTAAATGCTCAACTGAGGCTTTTTCGGAATTCGGAAGGGGTTGAACCGGTAGTCGACTTAAAGACATTATTGAATGTCCCTAGATTATTAAACCCCGAATCGAAAGCAATGGAAATGATCTTCTGTTTAGGATCAACCTTGATCAGTTTTTTGGCTTCCTCTATCCGTAGCTGATTGACAAACTGTGAGAAATTGCAATTTCCGTATTTATTAATGATCAATGAAACATCACGTTCCAGAAGATTCATTTTGCTTGCGAGTGTTGCAAGCGAAAGGTCTGATGATTTGTAGAGCTGTTCTTCAAGTATCAGTTGTTGAAGGTTGGAAAAATGGGCTTTTCCTTCCTTATCTGATAATCTTGAATTGAGATACCTGGATGCAGAGCCTTTGAAAAGTTTTTGATGATTCAGGGCTACAAACAGAAGAATGAAGATCAAAATTGAAAAGGAAACCGATCCTAACGCATACAATGGAAGGAACTTCAAAAAAATCAGGGCATAAATCAGCCACATAAAAAACAATCCAGCAGTAAGGGAAGAAGCCCATTTGATATGCTTATTGCCGACTTTCATTCGATTTTTAGTTAAGCAAAAGGCAGATAAACCTACATAGGTGAAGGACTGCATCAAAATAAGAGAGTAACTGATTATCCAAAAATTATTGTCACCACCATTGGGCAGCAATGGAGACAAAAGAAAGTATCCGATTGCTGGAATGAAATGTAATCCGTCTAGTCGATGAAGTTTTTGCTTACCTAACAATATGCTGATATAGAGAAAAAGTAAAGGTCCGACTGCAAGGTTTGCGGCAAGGCCTAAATTT
Organism: Ekhidna algicida; assembly: GCF_051379705.1. Taxonomy (GTDB): domain Bacteria; phylum Bacteroidota; class Bacteroidia; order Cytophagales; family Cyclobacteriaceae; genus Ekhidna. The sequence continues at coordinate 793,209 of NZ_CP179868.1, forward strand.
TTAATCACAAGCGGAAGCTCAATGTGGGTATAAAAAATTGACTTGGTGATCCTAAGCGATAAAGCGATAAGTAGCCAGGCTAATAACCGATTCTCCAACTTGCTATTCTTCAGCAGGAAGAAACCGAAGAATGAGCTGATGCCCAGACCTATACTACTTAAAACCGAAGTGATCAGGATTCCTTCCATGTGTTAAATATAGAAAACGAAGTAAAACCAAGTTGGATTCACTTAGAACCGAAAAAAAAGTTTTCCCCGCCAGAACCTGCTGCTTAGAAGGTGGTTCTTATCTCTTCAAACCCTCGCAAACGAAAAAACCCGCTTTTTAGCGGGTTTAGATCGTGATTGCACAGGGACTCGAACCCCGAACCTGCTGCTTAGAAGGCAGCTGCTCTATCCAGTTGAGCTATGCAACCATATTTTGTTGCGGAGAGAGGGGGATTATTTCATGATCCCCAAATTGGGGAAAGATGAAACAAAATGCTGATACTTCGTATCAGACCAACCTCCTCAATCCCTCCTTCAAGTAAACTTGAGTTGGGATTTCTCCGGTTGTTGCTTTCGCAACATTTTGTTGCGGAGAGAGGGGGATTCGAACCCCCGGTACGATTTCTCGCACGCATGTTTAGCAAACATGTGGTTTCAGCCACTCACCCACCTCTCCAGTGGCATTAGCTAATGCTCATTTTCAGTCAACATTTTAACCAAAACTCCATCTCAAATCATCCATTGAAAACAGGATATCCCTGAAAAGGAGTGCAAATATAAAAGTTACCTTCAAAAATCCATTTCCTTCATTCAATTCTTTATTAATTTCCTTTCAAATAATTTTCAGGCATGAACAAAACCCAAGTTCTAATTGCACTTGTTATCTTAAGTCTATTCGGCGTAATCAGTACATATCTGGACGTTTCAAGCTTGTTGCTCGAAGAGGATGAGCCTGCCGTAGAGAGAAAAGTGCGTGATGGAGAAGTTCGCCAGTTCACAAAAGATCAACGGTTAAAAACTGTTGTAAACTACGATAAAGGAATAAAGCATGGCACCTCATACCTGTATCACAATGACGGCAAAACCGTACTGCTCGCCATGCCGTACGTCCAAGGAAAACGTCAAGGTGTTTCAAAGAAGTACTACGAAAATGGTAAGCTATATGCTTCCACCTCTTATCAAAACGATTTGCTCCACGGTCCGCGAACCTTATATTATTCTTCTGGCCAGATAAAGGCGGTTATTAATTACGGTAATGGAAATCCTGGATTAGCGACCACTGAATATTTACTCGACGGTACTCAAAAGAGTGAAAATGAAATCGTCGCAGACAAACGTGGAAGGATTATTCACCTTTCAACATCAGAGGCATGTAAGGACTCCAAGTTTTATATTGGAAAGCTAATTGAAGATCAATTTTTCAACGCGGTACATCCAGACGTAAAATTGCTAGCTGAAGAAGATGGTGAATACTTTGTCGATATTGATATTCATACACCAAGCTATCTGAGGTATCAGGATATCATTTGCCATTGCGAAAGCAAGCAAGGCAATCCGATCATTATGAAAACCCGACTTTATTAAAAGTAATACGGAGGCGTATTAACGCCGCTCTTCCTAAAAATTGTTAATCCATACAAATCTACCTTTTCCGAATGCTCGGTTCTGTTAGATTTGCCGCTAATGAAATGGGTAAACGCGATCGGAGTTTTTGAAATGATAATAGCAGGAGTTTTTATACTCCTCTATATAGCTTTTATATGGCGGGTAATCCGCACAACCAAAAGACTTGGACTACCGGCAAGACGTGTTGCAATTAAAACTATCGTACGTACCAGTTACTTCGGTCTAATAGTGGCAGCTTTATTGGGTCCAAGCTTTGGGGATGCTTCCCGAGAAGTAAAAACGGTAGGTAAGGATATTTTCATTTGCATTGATCTCAGTCAATCCATGAATGCGGTAGATGTGCAACCCTCCCGACTTGAAAAAGTAAAGTTTGAACTGAAAAACATTGTTGAAGCATTCAACTCAGATCGTATTGGATTGATCATGTTTAGTAGTGAAGCGTACATGCAATGCCCGCTTACTTATGACAATAACGCTCTTAACCTATTCATTCAAACATTGAATACAAACATGGTTCCTAATTTCGGAACTGATTTTGGCCCACCACTCGAAATGGCAACCGAGAAGTTGATCGCTGACGATACGGTAATTACCCGATCCAAATCCAAAATCACCATACTAATAAGTGATGGTGAGGACTTTGGCGACAACACGGATGAGATAGCAGAAGAGTTAGAGTCTGAAGGCATCACACTCTTCACTCTTGGAGTGGGTACCAAACAAGGAAGTAAAATCCCTACGAGAAACGGATTCAAGACGGACAACAATGGAAATGATGTAGTGTCGCAGCTAAACTCTTCTTCACTTGAAGATCTGGCGGAAAACTCCGGAGGCGAATATTTTGAAATAAATGAATCAAGAAACGATGTGGCCCGTTTGATTAATGCGATCAACAGCGTAGAAGGAGAAATGCGCGACTCAAAGCAAGTAGATGCTACACAGAATAGGTATTACTACTTTCTGGGTTTAGCATTGTTTTTGATGGCAATAGATATATTGTTTAGCGTGAAATTGATAAAACTATGAAGACCTTTTTGATATTCATTTTTGCAATACTGATCAATGATCCAAAAGAGATCGCCAAGATCAATTCGCTCAAAAAGGAAGCAGAAGCTGCATATCTGGCTAAGGACTATGAATTAGCCATTTCAAAGTATACGCTTCTTCATGATTCTCTAGGAGTAGATGATCCTGCAGTTAAACTCAATCTTGCTCATGCACATTATCATCTTGGTGATACTGCAGGCGCGAAGATGAACTACGGCAAGCTCACAGGATCAGAAAATAAGCGTATGAAATCTATAGCGCTTCAGCAACTTGGCGTAATGAGCAAAGATGCCGACAAATTGGAGGAAGCATTGCAACAATTGAAATCGGCCATAAAAGCTGATCCTTCAAATCAGGAGGCTATCTACAATTATGAAGTCGTGAAGAAATTGCTTGAAGAGCAGCAAAAACAAGAAGAGCAGCAAAAACAGGATCAGCAAAACAAAGACGGAGAAGACGAGCAAGAGCAACAAAATCAGGATCAGAAGAAAGACGGAGAAAAAGAGGAGCAAGAGAATAAAGACGGGGAGAATCAAGAAAAGTCTGACGAAGAGGATCAAGAGCAAAAAGAGCAAGAAAAGAAAGATGGTGAAGAGCAGGAAAGTGAAGAAGAAAAGTCTCAGGAGCAAATGACAAAAGAGAAGCTGGAAGAGATGGGAATCAGTGAAGAGAAAGCCCGACAGCTATTGGAAGCCATGAGACAAAGCGAAATCAAATACCTTCAGCATCAGCGCAGAAAACCAACGAAACGTCCTCCAAGCGGCAAACCAGATTGGTAATCAGCTAACATTTACATCATTACTTTTTCCCACTTGATTTTACGATCTTTGCGTCCCGATTTGAACCATCGGGACTTTTTATTGATTATTAACATATCCATTAATTAACCCAATCAATTCATATGAAAGAAGTTTATATAGCATCAGCAGTACGCACACCCATCGGTAGCTTCGGTGGTAAACTGGCTGGATTTTCTGCAGTTCAATTAGGCACCACCGCAATCAAGGGTGCACTCGAAAAGTCCGGTGTTTCTGCAGAGCATGTTAATGAAGTGTACATGGGGAATGTACTTTCTGCAGGTCTTGGACAAGCTCCAGCTCGCCAAGCTGCAATTGGTGCAGGCATCGGCCACAATGTGCCGTGCACAACCGTAAACAAAGTGTGTTCCTCTGGTATGAAGTCTGTAATGCTGGGTGCTCAGTCGATCATGCTAGGCATCAACGATGTGGTGGTTGCCGGCGGAATGGAAAGTATGTCCAACGTTCCTTTCTATGTGCCCAAAGCTCGATTTGGATATAAGTATGGCCATGGTCAGCTCGTCGATGGATTGATGCATGATGGCTTATGGGAAGCGTATAACGAGTTTCCAATGGGGAGCTGTGCGGACAATACTGCGAAAGAAATGAATATCTCCAGAGAAGCTCAAGATGAATTTGCAATCAATTCTTACAAGAAGGTTGCGGCTTCAACAGAGGCAGGTGAATTCAAAGACGAAATCGTCCCGGTTGAGATTCCACAAAGAAAAGGAGATCCGATGATAATGGATGAGGATGAAGAGTTCAGAAACGTGAACTTTGACAAGATTCCGGCACTCAGACCTGTTTTTAACAAAGACGGTACTGTTACAGCCGCGAATGCATCCACAATCAATGATGGTGCCTCAGCGCTTGTACTTGTAAGCAAAGAAAAAGCAGAAGAGCTAGGATTGACTGTGATTGCCAAAATCAAAGGTTTTGCTGACGCAGCACAAGATCCGATGTGGTTTACCACTGCTCCTTCCTTGGCCGTACCTAAAGCATTGGCGCATGCCGGAGTTGAAAAATCTGACGTAGACTTCTGGGAAGTGAACGAAGCGTTCTCCGCTGTTGCGCTTGCAAATCAGCAAGAGTTGGAGTTGGATGGAGATAAACTCAACGTGTTTGGTGGAGCAGTCGCAATGGGTCACCCACTCGGAACTTCAGGAGCAAGAATTATCACAACGCTTATAAACGTGCTGAACAAAAAAGGAGGAAAAATTGGATGTGCAGGAATATGCAATGGTGGAGGCGGAGCTTCCGCAATTGTCGTAGAGAAGGTATAATCTAAGATTTACAATTTATAAATTAGCCCTGCGTTGTTTCGTTGGGCTTTTTTATTTTAATATGACCAAATCACTAACCACTATCACCAGCATCCTACTTTGCTTAACAGCATTGGGACAAACCGAAATACAAACATATTACAACCAGGGGCAACTGAAAGAAGAGTATGTCATTATCCAAAATGACAGCTCACTGGTTGATGGTCCATACAAGATGTATGACCCGAGTGGTAATATCATTGTAAGCGGGCAGTTTGATGCAGGAGCAAAGGATGGCATCTTTTACAACTACTACCCAGATGGAAGTATCCAGAGACAAACCATCTACAGAAATGATCTTCGAGAAGGACTTACCCAAGTTTTTACATCTTCTGGTAAAGTGATTCAAGAATCCACTTTCCACAATGACACAATCGTCGGTGCTATTCGCTTATATGACGAAGAAGGAAACTTAAAAGGAACAACCAACTTTCAGGATGGAAAGCCTGATGGGCCGGTCCTCTCCTATTTTAAAAATGGTAAACTCAAAGAAGAGGTTAACTATAAAAATGGCAAACCAAACGGACTCACTCAACAATTTTATGAGAATGGCAATCTCAAATTGGAGGCGAATTATCGTGCAGGACTTCTAGATGGTCAGTACAAGACCTATTATCCTTCAGGTAAATTAGAAATGGAGGTAGTAAACAAGCAGGGAGACCGATCCGGCTCTGTCAAAATGTACTATGAAAACGCTCAACTGAAAGCTGTTGGAAATTATGCCAATGGAGGTCTTCAAGGAGATTATTTAGTGTATTTCGATAATGGTGACAAAAAAAGTGAATACAAGTACAAGGATGGTTATCGCATTGGAAAAAGTATAGACTACCACGAAAACGGAGAAGTCAGACTAGCCTCCACCTTCACGAATGGTGGACTAAACGCTTCCATCAAAGAATACAGTGAAAAGGGTCAGTTGATAGCTGAAAAAGACCTACTCAATGAACTCCCGCACGGTACTTGGAAATCCTGGGACACCAAAGGGAATCCACTTACTATCAATCGATATGAAAAAGGTAAAATGCATGGTCTGCAGGAAGTTTTTATCAAAGGCAAAAAGCAGTCAGTGACTGAATATCGTTTTGGGAACAAGTACGGAATTTATAAGGAGTTTTATCCTACCGGAGATCTTAAAGTAGAAGCTAACTATGAATTAAATAAGCTTCAAGACGATTATGTCTCCTATCATAAAAATGGTCAGATAGAATACTTTGGTAAGTATGTAAGAAACAGGCGCCACGGCATTTGGATGTACTACGACAAAAAGGGTAACCTTATCGAAGAAATAACCTATAAGCAAGGTGAGAAAATAGAAAATAACTAACACCTCAGCCGATTTTCCGTAAATGGGGTATGTCATCAAAGTTTCTTGTCACAATCCTGGGAGCACTTACACTCTTTAGCTGCACAGAGGAAGTCGTTCCCGAAAGGTTTTATCCACGCAATGACCATGAAGCCTACTGGTATTCACTCAAGCAAGCCAACTTACTCAGCACCGCTTTGGGCAAAGAATGGGTCGGAGCGGCAGACAAACCATTCAATGCGCAAATCAAAATTCAGTTACCCTATCAAGAAGCTTTTGAAATATCCGACTTAAAGCCTGACGCCTTAGGCTATCGATTTGATGTCAAAAGAGGTCAGAAGATTCTGATCAATATCGATCTGATCACCTCGGATACGACTCGTGTATTTGTGGATTTATTCAGAGTGGAGAATGACAGCCTAAATCAATTTCGTCAAGTGGCCTCTGCCGATAGTATCCTTGACCTGACATTTGCTCCGCGTCAAGATGCTTCCTATTTACTTCGATTACAGCCTGAGCTACTCCGGGGTGGTCAGTTTACTATCACCATTGAAAACGTGCCAACGTTAGCTTTTCCTGTAGCAGGCAAAGATCAACGAGCGATTCAAAGCTTCTTTGGAGACCCGAGAGATGGTGGACGGAGAGATCATCATGGCGTAGATATTTTCGCAAAGAGACATACGCCTATCATTGCCCCTATTACGGCCGATGTACGTTTTGTTGGAACCCGCGGAATTGGAGGTAAGGTAGTTTGGCTTTATGATCGAAAAACCGGCAATCATCTCTATTTTGCCCATTTGCAAGAACAGAAAGTCAAACGATACGATAAGGTAAATCCGGGTGATACCATCGGCACTGTTGGCAATACAGGTAACGCACGATACACGCCTCCGCACCTACATTTTGGAATTTATAATAATGGTCCAATCAATCCATTTTCCTTCATTGCAGAAGAGTATAAAAGACCATCCGTGTTTGCGGCCGACACACTTCTGCTGGGCAAAGAAATATTACTTGATAAGATGCTCCCAATAAAAAATGAGATGAGAACCACTGCACAGATAGTTGATACGCTACAAGTAGGTGAGCAACTTAAAATCGCTGCTGTCAATCATAATTACGTACGCATAATTGCCCCTTCAGGGAAAATAGGCTTTCTCACAAAGGCAGCCATTCGCGAACTTTGAGTGGGAATCAGTAATTTCATCACATGATTTTCTTTCGAACCATCAGGGCATTTCTTGCTGACAAGGAGTATCGAGATCTGCTGCTCACCAGTACTGCAATTCTGATCATTGGCACGTTCGCATATCACGAGCTTGAAGGCTGGAGTTATTTGGACTCTTTTTACTTTTCTTTCATCACACTCACCACTATCGGATTCGGTGACTTTGCTCCACAAACCGACAGTGGGAAAATATTTACAATCATCTATATAATTATTGGAGTGGGGATAATTTTATCTTTCATTAACACACTTTACCTACACTACAATCAAAGTAGAAAGCAGAGTAAGAAGAAAAAGGATTAATTTTCTTCTTCAATTAAACTAACCACCATGAAAAACCTATTTAGCCTCCTGCTCATTGCGCTGAGCATATTTTTAATCAATTGCAGTAAAGACGATTCTGGCCCTGTTGCCGATATTGATGAATTAGATCCTGCGCTACTTGCTCCACTTATTGGTGATTGGACTGCAACTTCGGTTTCCACCTCCGGCTGTACCAATTCAAGTGACAATGGCACAAACACATGTGGCGATTTTACTTTTTGCTTATTTGTCCAGATTTCTGATGAAGGGCTATATGGTTTCAGTGATAATACCGATCCTGATCTGAGCGAAACTACATTTGGAGTGCTCAAAACTTTGACATCTACATCCTTTCTGCTCTGTGAACCAGGTTTGTTTGGAGAAGAAGAGGTTTGTAGCAATACAGTGACTTATAGTTTCACAAATTCCACAACACTTTCCGTCAGATTTACGGATGACGATGAGCCCGGCTGTACATTCTCAGCCACATTCACGAAAGACTCCTAAGTCACTCAGTTGATATACGAAATTCGAAAGATGGTTCCGGCCAGGTCATCCGATACCAGCATGGAGCCATCCTTTGCAAAGACAATATCTACGGGTCTGGCCCAGGCGGTATTGGTTTCCTTATTTAGGAATCCAACGGCAAAGTCCTCATAAGCTGTTCCTTGACCATTATTCTCTGTTACAAGAGTTATTTTATGTCCAGTGTGCCCTACTTCTGCATCGCGGTTCCAAGAGCCATGCTCAGCGATAAAAATTTTATTGATATACTCTGCCGGAAATGAATTGCTAGTGCAAAATTTCAACCCAAGCGGAGCTACATGCGGTCCTAATTTTTGGGCAGGTTTTACAAAATCAGAACAAGGATATTTATCTCCAAACTCAGGATCTTTCACCTCTCCAGCATGACAATACGGATACCCAAAATGTTGGCCACTCTCCGCCACTCTGTTTAGCTCACATGCGGGACTATCATTTCCCAGCCAATCACGTCCATTGTCAGTAAACCACAACTCCCCGGTTTCAGGATGCCAGGTAAACCCAACGGTATTTCGTACACCATGTGCAAATACCTCTCGCTCAGAGCCATCGGGATTCATTCGTGTAATACTTGCATACATTTCGTTTTTACTTTCGCAGATATTGCATGGAGCACCGACAGGTACGTATAGCTTGCCATCCGGACCGAAAGCGATGTATTTCCAACCATGATGTGCATCTGTAGGATAATCTTCATAAATCTTAATTGGGTCTGATGGATTGTCCAATTTGGCTTCAATATCATCAAACCTCCACAGCTTGGATACTTCCGCCACATAAAGAGATCCATCCTTAAACGCTACTCCATTGGGCATGCGTAAGCCACTGGCAATTACATACCGCTCATCCGCTTTCCAATCACCATCAGTGTCTCTCAGCGCATAAACTTTGTCTCCCCCCCGATTACTTACAAATAAGGTTCCGTTTTCTGTGAGTGCCATGGATCGTGCGTTGTTCACTCTGGCAAAAACATCAATTTTAAAACCAGCAGGCAACACAATCTGATCCAGATTCAACCCTTCGTTCGAATTCAGAGAAATCTCTTCAATTTCCTCTTCGGAATTCTTTTCATCAAGAGATTTAGATGAACAAGAAACCAATAAAATCATTAGAATAAGTGAAGAAATTCTTAGCATATCGTTTTTTATTTCAAGTTAAATCATACTGCTGACAAATGTAAATCGAAGGATTTTACAGTTAAATAGAATAATTAAACTGTACGTCCAATTTGTTCTATAGATTGTACAGTTTAAACCTATCGTTCAGCTTTTTGATTAAAAGACTACTCATCTATTTTCCAATTTTCGTTGGAAGCTTTTTAAGCTCTGCACAAGGATCACCCAAAATATTTGAAGGAGAGGAAATCTCTCTTGTAGGTGAGTGGAACTTAGTCATGAACTCCTTTCTCATATATCCAGAAATAACACGGCAACATAAAGCTGTTAAAATAAATGTCCCAAGTACCTGGAATGATGCCATATGGAATGGTGAAAAAGTAGGCCCATTCGGATTTGGAACATATTTCAAAACAATAATCATTGACGACAATTCCACATCTCCATACCTGGCAATTGAGGTACCTGAGGTTAGCATAGCGTATCGCCTTTATGCAAATGAAAAACTCATTGGCCAAGTTGGAATACCGGGGGAAAACAAAAGCCAAACTGAACCGAGAATAGATTTCCAGGTCTTTGATTTTGAAGCCAACCCAGGTGATACGGTAACTTTCATATTTCATGTCAGCAACTTCAGTAATAAAAGTGGAGGTCTCTGGTACGCACCTAAGCTCGCTTTTAAGAAAGATCTATTCGAAAGAACCGACCTTAATCGATCTTTGAAATTGATCATTATCGGATGCATACTAATAGGTGCGCTATTCCAGCTATCCATCTTCCTAAAAAGACGAAGCGAGAAGTCGGCGCTATACTTCTTTTTGATCTGCATCTCTCTTTCCATGCTCTTGATTACAAGAAGTGATTTACCCATCATGGATCTTTTTCCAAATACGAGCTGGATCATACTCAAAAAGACACTTTATATATCCATCATTCTTATTGGACCCGTAAATGCGCTCTTTCTACATGAATTGTTTCCTAAGTTTTTTCATAAGGAAATAGTGGTTACAATGGGGATAATTGCATTGTTATTAACGACTTTTTCATTAGCGGCATCTCCAAGAATTACCTATTCAATCATCCCATATTACCATGGATACAATGTGTTGATAGGAATCTACCTTTTTATATGTCTCATCCGCGCGGCAATAGCAAACAAGTTTGGCGCAAGGTTTCTACTGATCGGTTACATAGCCGCTTTCTTAGCCGTTTTACATGATATCCTTTCCAGCAACTATGTCATTCCAGGGTACTCTTTTGATATGATGCATGTTGGAATTGCCTTTTATATTCTTCAATTAATGTTCATGCTAAGCGGAAGATACCTGTTCGCTCTAGAGGGTAAAGAGCAGCTATCTGTACATCTGGAAAAAGTGAACAAGGAATTAGAAGAAATGGTTGATCGCCGAACAAAAGCTTTGCTGGATAAAAATAAAATAATTGAGCTCAAAAATGCTGAGTTGGAAAAGGCTATGAAGGAAAAAGACCACCTGATGGCAGTAGTAGCTCATGACTTAAAAGCTCCTCTCTCCAGCATTCAGGGGATCAGTGACTTAATGAAATCAGATTTAAAAGGCCAATCCGCTGAATTCAATGAAATGATCAAAAAAGTGACTGTTGATGGAAGAGCTATGATTGAGAACCTTACTGAGCTAAAGGTTTTTGAGCAGGATGATTTTGAAATAAAAAAATCTCTGCTTGAGCTTGTTGATTTTTTCGAGCAAAAGAAAATTGCATTTGGGCAATTGGCTGAAAAGAAAGATATCAAGCTAATTGCGACGCTTGATTACACGAATAATGAGGTCTTAACAGACTCAAATGTGCTGAGCAGGATAACTGATAATTTACTTTCTAATGCCATAAAATTCACTCCAAAAGGTGGAAGAGTAGACCTTAACATTTCTAACAAAAATGACGTGCTGGTACTTACAATAGAAGATAATGGTCCAGGTTTCAATAAGATTGACAAGACCAAAATCTTCAACAAATTTCAACGCTTGTCTGCCAGACCTACCGCTGGGGAAAGCTCTGCCGGCCTTGGCTTATCTATTGTCAAAACACTTGTAGATAAACTGGGCGGGACTATAAGTCTGGAGAGTGAAGAGAAACAAGGCTCTAAGTTTACCGTTTCGATCCACCTTTCTGAAAAATAGATTTTGCTTCAGGGATTTTTAAAAAAGTATTGAAGTTACTTTTGCGCGCATGATTGATATCACAAATCTTTCTTACTATCTCGGAGATCGAGCACTTTACGATGAAGCCTCTCTTTTCATTGGTCCAAAGGACAAAATAGGCCTTATTGGTCTTAATGGAACCGGTAAATCTACCTTGCTCAAAATGATGGTTGGTGACGTGCAGCCATCAGGTGGAAAAATCTCGATGAGCAAAGAAACTACCATTGGTTTTCTCAATCAGGATTTGCTATCCTTCCAAACTCAGGATTCTATTCTCTCAGTAGCAATGACAGCATTTGCCTCCACTATGGCGATCCAAAAAGAGATCGACAAGGTGATCAAGGAGATGGAAGAAAATTACCGCGATGAGCTAGTCGATAAACTATCGAAGTTGCAGGAAAGATTTGAAGCACAAGAGGGATATACTTTGCAATCAAAGGCTGAGGAAATCCTGGAGGGAATCGGATTCAAAACTGCTGATTTGTCCAGGCCATTAAGTGAATTTTCAGGAGGTTGGAGAATGCGGGTGATGCTGGCTAAGCTACTTCTAGAGAAGCCCAGTTTGCTAATGCTGGATGAGCCAACAAACCACTTGGATTTACCTTCTATTCAATGGATTGAAAACTACTTGCAATCTTATGAGGGTGCCTATATCATCGTATCTCACGATAGAGAGTTTCTGAATAGATCAGTCAATAAGATCGTGGAAGTGACACAGGCAGATTTGCATGTATACTCTGGAAACTATGATTTTTATGAGGAAGAGAAATCCCTCAGAAATGAGCTACAGCAAAACGCTTACGAAAATCAGCAGAAGAAAATAAAAGAAGCCGAACGATTCATTGAACGATTCAAAGCCAAAGCCACCAAGGCAAGTCAGGCTCAATCTAAAATGAAGATGCTGGAGAAGATGGATCGTGTGGAAGAGGTGATTGACGAAAATATGAAGGTCAATTTCCGATTCAACTTCAAAACACAATCTGGTAGACATGTGAAGCGTCTGGAGAGTATTTCTAAGTCATACGGTGATTTAGACATTCTAAATAACGCTACAATAGGTATTGAACGAGGCGATAAGATTGCGCTGATTGGAGCGAATGGAAAAGGTAAATCTACCCTACTCAGAATAGTTGCCGGAACCGAGTCTCACGAAGGAAAAGTACAGACTGGGCATAACGTGATCAATTCATTTTATGCTCAGCATCAGTTGGAATCACTAGTCGTTCAGAATGATCTGCTGGAAGAGTTAAAGCAGGCCGGTACCGGAAAGACTGAGCAAGAGTTGAGAAGTGTTCTCGGATGTTTTCTATTTTCAAACGATGAGGTCTTTAAAAAAATCAAGGTCTTATCAGGTGGTGAAAAATCCCGTGTCGCACTTGCAAAGACACTAATATCAGAAGCTAATTTTCTGTTATTGGATGAGCCGACAAACCACTTAGATATGATGTCTGTGAGTATTTTAGTACAAGCTCTGCAGCAGTATGAAGGAACGCTCCTATTGGTTTCTCACGACAGACATTTCATTACTCAAGTTGCCAACAAAATATGGTGGATCGAAGATCAGGAAGTAAAGGAGTATCCGGGTACCTTTCAGGAATTTACCTGGTGGTGGGACAAGAATAACAAAGGAGAAGAAACCTCCACCAAGGAAGTAAAGCCTTCGAAAAAGAAAGAAAATACCAAACAGCGAAACAATGAGGAAGATCAGAAAGCAGCTAAAGAGCTTAAGCAAGTAGAGCAACGAATCGAATCGCTTGAAGAAAAAATACGCGAACTAGAGACCCAATTGGCCGATCCAAAAATTTACGAGGATCCTACTGAATACGAAAAGGTCAATACCAAATACAATGAGAAGAAATCAGAATTGGAGGCTTTAATGGAAAAGTGGGAAGAGTTGGCTTAAAAAACTATCCCTCTTCCAAATATTCTTCAAGCATATTTTTTACTTCCTCTGCGCGATCTCTTACCGTCTGATAAAAACTGTCTTTTGCTAGAAAGAGATGGCGATAAGCGAAAATCACATTTCTAAATTCATTTTTAGACAAGAAATCAGGACCAATAGACTGACTCGATGTAAATCGGACATTTTCCATGTAAAAGGGCTTTACAAAATCTCTAATATGCTCATTGAGTGAAGCATCGTATTCATTCGTACCTCGATAATATTGCTCATATAATTCTACTACTTGGTTTCTGATTTCAAACGATCCGATGAGATCCATCTTGCCTGATGCTTTTAGAGACTCATATGTGGTGCGCTGAGGTGAGAAAGGTGGGTTATATTGAATGGTTAGTGTATAATTCATTAACGCTGTATCATTACCATATGGTCTTCCGAGACTAGCTTCTGACAAGGTCACCAAAGCTTCTGATATTCTTTCATTAAAAGCTCCGAGCGTATCCAGGTATTCAATATCTGTATCCAAATCCTTAATCAGACTTTCGAGGTATTTGCGTTCTTGTGCTCGATTACTCTCTTCCTCCTTATAACTCTCAAGATAAAAAGCGATACTTATGCCCAGAATTACAACGAGTAAGTTGGCAATGTGATCCAACCAGTTAACTTTCTTCATGAAATAAAAATAAACGGATTTTAGCTTAAGTAGAACTTTCCAATCGCTTCTTATGCTTTTCTAAATCGACCGGCTTATAAACAACCTCTTTACTTGGTGGATATTTTCCTAAAAGATTAGCAGGTCTTATAGGCCTTTGCTCAAACCCACCTCCACAATTGGGACAAACTTCTTGTAGTAGTTCCACGCAATCCTTGCAAAATGTGCACTCGAATGTACAAATCATAGCCTCGGTACTCTCAGGAGGTAGTGGCTTATTACAATTTTCGCATGTCGGTCTAATCTCAAGCATAGTTTATTTTTTTAAATGCGTTTCTAAAACTCACAATACAAATTTTTGGTATAAGTTTCGTTATTCATCCTAAGATAATTAAAAGTTAGCCTTCCTATCTTTGAACAAAAGGAGTCAGATTTACTGTATCAAATAAAAAAATTCAAATCACATGCGTAAGCTCATTTCATTTTCAATCATGCTCGTTGCTTTGTTTTTGATTCAATGTTCAAGCGTGCCACTAAGCGGTAGGTCACAGCTGGCACTCATCGACAATGACAAAATCTTTCCAATGAGTTTCGAGCAATATGACCAGGTAAAAAAGGAAAGTAAAATCATCACAGGTACTGATCAATCTCGAATGGTTAAGCGAGTGGGTACAAGAATCCAAAGAGCCGTGGAGCAATATTTTGCTGATCAAGGAGAGGCTGGATATCTATCAGACTATAACTGGGAATTTAACTTGATTGAAAATGACAGTACTGTAAATGCCTGGTGTATGCCTGGAGGTAAAGTTGCCTTTTACACTGGGATCATGCCTATTTGTGAGAATGAACTGGGTGTAGCAGTGGTCATGGGACATGAGATTGCTCATGCTATTGCCAATCACGGCAGGGAGCGGATTAGCCAGGGTTATGCCGCACAATTTGGTTTATCCGCAGTAAGCATACTACTCACAGGCGGGGGAAGTGGTCCTTCGGTGCCAGCGGAGCTAATTATGCAAGGAGCAGGTGCTGCCACGTCGCTGGGAATCCTTGCATTTTCTCGAAAGCATGAGTCGGAAGCTGATAAGCTCGGTCTTTACTTCATGGCCATGGCAGGATATAATCCAAAAGAAGCCCCAAAATTCTGGGAACGAATGGCCTCAAATAGCGGAGGCGAGGCTCCGCCAGAGTTTGTCTCAACTCACCCATCTCATGACACACGTATAGCTGATCTAAACGCTAATATGCCTAAGGCTATGGAATACTATCGCGCCAGCGGCAATTGATCCGTTGAAATCAACTCCGATATATCGCTTTTTAAAGTCAGTTCAACAGCTAATTGGTGGACGAGCAAAACGCATCAGCGACTACACAATCGCACGCTATTCGATTGAGGTCAAGGATAATGTTAACCGATGGTTTAAAGAATTGATATTTCTTTCGCTGGGAGTACTATCAGCCGGTTTTGGATTGCATGGATTCCTATTGCCCAATGATTTCATTGATGGTGGAGTGACCGGAATATCATTGCTCACAAGAGTAATCACTGGCTATCCACTGCCTATACTAATTGTATTGATTAACATCCCTTTTATCATTCTTGGCTATTTCCAAATTGGAAGGTCCTTTGTGATAAAAAGTCTCATCGCAATTATTGGTCTGGCTCTGGCGCTTAATTTCATTCACTATCCAATAATCACTTCAGACAAACTGTTGATATCCGTATTTGGTGGCTTCTTTTTGGGCGCAGGAATTGGACTATCAGTAAGAGGTGGTGGCGTGCTTGACGGTACAGAAGTACTCGCTATTTATTTAGGAAAAAAAACAGGACTCACCATTGGCGATCTGATCTTACTGTTTAACATAGTGATTTTCTCTACTGCAGCTTACGTACTCTCAATGGAGATTGCCTTATACTCCATACTCACCTATCTGTCAGCATCCAAAACGGTAGACTTTGTCATTGAAGGCGTTGAAGAATATATAGGCGTAATAATTATTTCTAAGCGAAGTGAGGCCATTAGATTAATGATCACGGAAAAGCTGGGCAGAGGCGTCACTATCTACCAAGGTATGAGTGGATATGGCAAGAGAGTAGACCTTCAGGAATCTGAAATACTATATTCAGTAATTACCAGGCTGGAAATCAATCAAATGCAAAATGCTGTGAAATCCATAGACCCTCAGGCCTTCATTGTTATGAATAGCGTAAAAGACCTGAAGGGTGGGATGATCAAAAAGCGACAGTTTAAAGAGCACTAAGTGCTATTCAAACTGACTTACTTCCAAGCCCGGGATAATCTTACAGGCATTCTTGTAATACACTTTTTTCAACACCTCATCTGATAATCCCAGTCCATACATCCTCCAATAAGCATGATATTTCTTGTAGTATGGAAAATATTCATCTTCGGTTTCCAGCACTCTGAAGTAGGTATAAAACTCTTCCGGGTTATAGGCGTCTTTGCCAAACAGGATTCTATCCTGATACATTTCGAAGAAGGCTCCTGCCCTTTTAGGCTGTCTACCAAATTCGGCGATCACCGCTCCTATTCCAAAATATACATTCGGATACATATCCAGGTGTTTTTCAGCCTTATCCAGATTGTTAGCCATCCATCCCATATGTGCATTCACAAAAGTGGTGTTCGGATGCTTTTTGAAAATGTTGTGTTGCTCAGCGATGATTTGCTCGAAAGGAGCAGGATTATCGGCTCCACGTTTTCTTCCTGGTCTTAATTTAAGTTCCAACCACCTTTCATTGTCGGCATCCATAGGATCCCAAAAGGAAGCCGGATCTGCCGCATGAATCAATACAGGGATTCCAAGCTCACCACATTTAGCCCAAACCGGATCAATGCGAGGGTCGTCAATAGCTACTCGATTACCATCTTTATCTTGGTAGCTAAGCCCAAGGCTCTTATAGATCTTCAATCCTCTAGCACCTGCGGCTACATCTTCTTCAAGTTCTTTTACTGCATTCTCTGTCCAACCTTCATCTCCAATGTTTTTAAAGCTCACATTCGTAAATACTATGATTTTATTTGGCGCCTCACCTTCTACCCTTCTCACCATTCCAGCCAGATATTCCTGCGTTCCAATATCTCTTGTTTCACGATTAAAGCCCCTACCGCTTAGGTTGATCATCGCTCCCATGTTCAACTCATCCATCTCTGCAACAAGACTGGCAATACGGTCTTTGGTGAGATTCCATTGATGACTGTGAATATCTACAAAAGGAAACTTTGCTCGCTTCACCGGATTTTCTGGTACTACCAGAGTTGAAGTAGGATTATATTCCTCGAAGCTCATGGTTTGTTCTTCCGCCTGCTCTTGAGCTAAGAGAGACATACCAATAAAGGATAGTAGAAAGGTTAGTGTTTTTCGCATTTCATTAGGTTTTTTCTAAGACAATTATACAACTGTACTCCCGCATCGAACGAGTCAATTATTTATTTGGTTCTAATTCCATGCGAGGTGGTTAATTTCGCACTATGGAGCGACCGGAGTTTGACGATATATTTATGGAGCTGGCTGTGAACCTTGCCAAGCGTTCGCATTGCATAAAAAGACATGTAGGTGCGGTATTAACCAAAGATACACGCATCATCTCGATTGGATACAATGGGCCACCATCCGGAACGCACAATTGTGATTTGGAATGGCCTAAAGATGGTTGTCCCAGAGATTCGAAAGGCAGCTGCTCGCTAGCACTTCACGCTGAGCAAAATGCCATTCTCTATGCGGTAAAGAATAAAACGGATGTAGAAGGTGCAACACTTTATGTCACCTTATCTCCGTGTATTGCCTGTGCTCGGATCATCTACACCATGAAAATTAAGAAAGTGATTTACTTGAAATCATACGCCGAATACAAAGGCATTCCGAGCGATGAAGGTGTTGATTTTTTGAGAAAATTTGGAGTGGAGGCAGAAAAGTATGAGGGTTCTCTAGACAATGTAAGTGAGCTAGTCTAATACATCCGGTCTACCCATCTCATATAGCCTCTTGTATTAGAAACCACAAAGAAAGCATTGCCCAGGATCACACCATAGCCGTGGATCAAGGTCGCTGAGATGGCGATCCACATCAGATTAGCTACAATGAATATGATGAATCCATTTTTGTTTTTGTTTCCCAGCATCCACACTGCCATTACACTTAGGGTCATCGCCAGCCAGTCCAAACCATAGAAATTAAATAAGTTCAACATGTGATTAGGGTTTAAAAGGGATAAAAAAAGGGCCGGCTGTACCGACCCTACTATCATCTACTCTACTATTAAAATGTATTGTGGTGTCGGATTCAAAGGACAGAAATACACGTATTCTCCTTTTTCCAAAATCACCTCATTAGATCTTGATGACTCTCCGTCAGCTATGGTCTTGTACAAGTAAGCATCCTGTATGTGATACTGCTTATCTGTTTTGCCTTTCGGGGCAACCACAAAACCCACCAATCGATCTACGCCACTATTTTCAACTTCAAAATAGTACGATTTACCTGCCTCCAGCTTCAGCTCTTTTTGCTGAAATTCTCCCGGTGTTTGTACCAGATTTACTTTTGTCGCTTCTTGTGCATTTAGTGCCAGGCTACCTAACACCGTCAATGCAACTAATAATATTCTTTTCATGCTAAAGGAATAATAAATGTCTTAAGCTGCTACTGCTTCAAGTTCAGGAGCTGCCGGAAAATCCACAGGGATTTGGGTAGCTCCATGAATGAAATTGCTCACAATTTTATCTCCGATCACAACATTGATGTCTATCAGACTTTCTTTGGTATATCCGGCATTTAATAGTCCTTCCAGCGCTTCAGCACTTGGCTTACTTCGATTAATCGTGATGTCTTTTACAAAGTTCGCAAGTGCATCGATTTTAGCGTCGAAACTTGCTCCACCTGAACGGATCTCAAGAATTTGATCATCTGAAAACCCATTCATTTTTCCCAAGGCTGTGTGTGCTGCAAGACAGTACGCACATTCGTTTACCTGACTCACCACAAGGTTGATCACTTCACGCTCCTTGGCTTTTAATGAAGTCTTTCTGTTTTGAAAAGCGAGATAATCTCCAAGCGCAGTATCGCTGTAAGCAATCGTTGCATAAAGGTTGGGCACGAACCCTAAGTTGGCTTCCAGATTGTCGAAGATCGCCTGATTATTTTCAGATACTTCTTCGCGAGTTGGCACTTTGATTGTTTCCATAATTATTAGTTTTTGTGTTTTCTAAATTGTTATGGTTCAAAGAACGCGAGACATGTACCTGTGGGTAGTGTCTATTCTTCCCTAAGGGTTGTCAATTTTTCCCATTCAGTCGATTTCGCTGCTCTTCACGGTATTTGGAAGGCGCGATCGTGGTGTTTTTCTTGAAAAAACGACTGAATCCGGGGATATCCTGAAACCCCAATTCATAAGCAATTTCCTTGGTCGTTTTATCGGTATAGATGAGGAGTCGTTTCGCTTCCATAAGAATGCGTTCATGGATCGTTTGCAAGGGAGACTTATCACTATACTTGGAAAATAAGTTGGAGATGGTCTTTGAGGACTTATGTATAAGGTCTGCATAATCCTGTACTTGATGATGCTCTTTAAAATGTTGCTCCACCAGCACATTAAACCGCCTGATTAAATCCATATCTGTTTCATCAATGGCATCTAGATTTTCCTGCGACTTATAGGTTCTTGTTAGTTTCACAATCAATCGCTTCAAGATGATCCTTAACATTTCGGTCTTTAGATTATCGTCTTGCTCATTAAACTCATCCAGAAATACCTGAAACAATAATTCATGTTTTCTTTGTTGCTCGCCGCTCAAACAGATGATCGGGTTTTCCCGCTTACCATAGAATAGCAGTCCTGCGCATGAAACTTCATGATCATGATCAAGGATGCAATAGAAGTCTCGATTAAACTGTAAGGCTATGATGTCTTTTGGTTTATCAAATTGAAATGACTGGCTGAGGCTAAAGATGATCACATGGTTTGACTTTAAGATAAGTTCTTCTTCATCAACAATCACTTGCTGATCAGGGCCTTTGTTCCATGCAATGGTGAGTAGACGCTCTTCACTGTCTACAAATGGCTTACAACTAAAGGAATCCTCCTCAAAGGTGAGGCGCATGATGCCGTCTATAATGTCATCTCTATGATTTAAAATCATTGGTGGCTACAGGTATTCTCTTAAGCAAACAAAAAATACTCATTTTGATAACAGTTATTATTATAATTCTTTCTTAAATGTCCATTAGCTTTCACTTTATGAAGACGATTTTGGCCTTGCTCACCCTCCTTCCTGTTCTGCTTTTTGCTCAGAATGCAGACATTACTTCAAATAAAGAAATTACCAGAATTGCTTTTGGTTCTTGTAGCGTTCAGGATCTACCCGAAAAGCAACTTTGGTCTGAAGTTTCGTCTACGAATCCTGATTTATGGATTTGGCTTGGTGACAATATCTACGGAGACACAGAGGATATGGAGAAGATGAAAGAAAAGTATGATCTTCAAAAGTCGCATCCTGATTATCAAAAATTGCTACGGAAGACTGACGTGATCGGCATATGGGATGATCATGACTATGGTGTGAACGATGGCGGAAAGGAGTTTCCTGCAAAAGAGGGGAGCAAAAACCAACTATTTGACTTTTTAGATGTCGACAAAAATCATCCAGCACAAAAGCGACAGGGAGCTCATCAATCTTATACTTACAAAAGCAATCAGGGCAATGTGAAAATCATCTTGCTTGATACCCGCTACTTTAGAGATTCATTAAAATGGCTAAATCCGGGCACCCGAGACAAAGCTGCGTTGATAAATGAGGATGGCGATATTTTAGGTGATCAGCAATGGCAATGGTTTGAAAATCAACTTGCCGAAGCTGATATTGATTTATTCATTGTAGCCTCCGGTATACAGGTAATTCCTTATCAGCATCGATGGGAAAAATGGGCAAACTTCCCTAAATCAAGAAAGAAATTACTGGACGTGATTGCCAATACAAACGCTCCTTTGATTCTTCTCTCCGGTGATCGTCACCTTTCAGAAGTTTCTAAAATGGATGTTCCAGGATATGGCTATCCGCTATATGAACTTACATCCAGCAGTTTAACAAGTCCTGCCGGGGTGGATGGGGAACAGAACCAATTTATAGTAAAAGGTAAAATTTATGAACCAAACTTTGCCAGCCTCTCAATTATGTGGATAAGAAATAACCCTACACTTAACCTCACTTATAAAGCGAAAGAAAGTAAAGAACTGGCCAAGTACAGGATCCAATATGAATAAAAAACCCTCCTGCTTATCAGCTTGGGAGGGCTATCACCAACCTTAGAAAGTTAGTCTTCTAAAATTCTCCGCCTCCATCATCATCATATGAGCCTTGCGATCCTCTACCAGTTCTCTGCTTATTTTGATTCAAGCGATATGTAAAAGATAAAACTGCTGTGGGTCCTCTTCTCCATTGAAACTCAGATTCTGTAGTGAACGTCTCAGTGATTGTTTCTCCCCTGTATTTTTGTGTATTGAATAAGTCTCTTACATTAAAAGAAATTGTTCCATTGTTTTTCAGAACGTCTTTGGACAATCCTACATCTAAACTCTGGATCGACTTACTGGTGCCCTGAGGTCTGTTTTGTGGTGCTCGATAAAACCACGAAAGCTGTGCGTTAAAGAGTTTTCTATTTCTGTAGAAAGCACCCATCCTGGTTGAAACTGTAGTTGCTTCGGCTGAGAACGACTCTCCTCCATCAGTCTGCGAATTAAAGAAATTAATGTTGCTATTAAACCTGATCTTTTGATTTAAATCATAATTGATGTTTGCTTCGACTCCAATATCATCTTGTACACCCAGATTCACTGGAAGTCTTTCTGTTACACCTTCATCGATTGTTCGCTGAATTCGTTGAACTACGTCCGTTGTATACCTATAATAAAGACCAACGTAGATACTTGCGGATTTTCTATTTTGCAAAATTCCTAATTCATAAGAATCGGTAAACTGCGGTTGCAGATCCGGATTTCCGGCAAAGAGGCTTAGTGGATTGCTGTAAGTAATGAATGGATTCAGATTTCTAAACCTCGGACGTGTAATTCTTCTGCTGTAACTCAATTGAATCGAAGATATCTTGCTGTACTTATAAGTCAGATTCGCACTCGGGAATAAACTAAAATAGCTTTGATTATTTGGTTCATATTCATCACTTGAGGCTTCTTGTTGATTTCTCGGAATCAACTGTGTGTCCAAGTTTGTATTTTCAGCTCTCAGTCCTATTTGCCAGGATAGTTTTTCATACTTGTTGCTCAGAATAGCGTAAGCGGCGAATATTCGCTCCTCGAAAGAGAAGTTATTGGTAAGGGCAACAACCTCCTCGAAATTTTGCTCTAACCCGGAAGCTGAGCTATCGGATTCAACGATATAGTTATTGAAAATTGTTCTTCCATTGTATCGGGTTCCCAATTCCAATTTGGCTGCCTTGCTAAATGGATGTATATAATCCAATTGCATCAGCTGACGCTCCTCTCCATTATCGTTTCTCGCACGCTGTGCCAGATCAAAAACAGTTCCATCTGAAAAGTTGGTCACATCATCAAATAATGATTTTTCGGTCTCCTCACTATCCTGCTGCTGCAGCGTAAAAGTCAATTTCTGTCCTTTCCTTTTGAACTCGCGATTGTAGTTCAACTCATATTGCCAATTCACGTCATCTTCGTCCTCGTTATCTACTCTGAATCGATCGGAAAATTGTACTCGGTTGCGGTCAAAGAAATCATATCCTGTCTGTGTGGTGTTATCACTATCTGAGTTTCTGTAAGATGCAGATAATGTGAGTACGTTTTTCTCAGAGAAGTAAATGTCTGAACCAAAGCGTATGTTTTGAGATATACTCTTCCTTTCGCGATCATTGTCTTGGTTGATGAAGTAAACAGTATCTCTTTCTGGATTGTTGAATGAGTTATTGGTAAATCCCTGGCCCGGAGAGGTTCTTGCGGTCACTCCATAATTTACAAACCAATTGATCCAACCTGTTCGGTAATTTACATTTACACTTGCTCCATTGTTGGCTGGGAAGCCTCCTTGAACTTGGAAACTACCATTAAAGCCTTTAGCTCGATCTTTTTTTAGAATAATATTGATGATTCCAGCACCTCCTTCTGCGTCATATCTAGCAGATGGATTTGTTACTATTTCAACGCTCTCAATCAAGTTACCTTGCAATTGTTGAAGACCGCCTGTTCCGGAAAGTCCAATTAGTCCTGATGGTTTTCCATCAATGAGTATTTGCACATTTTCACTTCCTCTCAGCGATACGTTACCATCTACATCCACCTCAACAGATGGAAGGTTAGCCAAAAGATCTGATGCACTGCCACCCAGGTTACTTAAGTCTTTCCCAATATTGTAAACCTTTTTATCTAAGGTGAGCTCCATTTGCGTTCGCTCAGCCTGAACCACTACCTCGTTCAATAGTTTTTCATCTTCCTTGATACCAATGACACCTGCGTCATAAACTTTGTTCTGCTTTGAGATTGAAATATCTGATAAGGTAATATCCTGAAATCCCATAAACTGTACTCTTAGGTAGTATTGACCAGGCTTTATCGGGATATTGAAAATACCATTCAGATCAGTCAGGCCACCTGTTACAAGTGAAGAGTCAGCTTGGTTAAATACACTGACCGTGGCAAATTCCAGCGGTTGATCTGTGCCATCTATCTGCAACTTTCCTTTGATAGCATAAGGTGCTGCTGCCTGGTCTTTAGGAGCTTGCGCAACACCAGTAAAAACAGTGAATAGCATTGCGCTGATCAATAACAAATGAATCGTATTTTTCATAATACAAGGCTAACACTGATATCTGAAGTATGTTTGAGTGAAATTTGAAGCAAATCTGAAGTTTGCTAAATGTTTCTATCTACGGTCAAAACAGTATTTGAATGGTATGCAATTCATCCTCATTTTCATAATTCAATTCATAACCGTAGAAATCACAAATTTTCTTAACAATTGCCAGGCCCAAACCCATAGATTTTGCACTTTGGTTTGATTTCTTAAATCTTCGAAATAGTTCATCTGGTGGAATCTGTAATTGAGGTCCGGTATTGCTGATCTTTAACTGATCTGACTTGAGGGAAATTTGAAGTTCACCACCTTCCCAATTATGTCTAATTGCATTGTTAATCAAGTTGGTCAAAAGAAGCTCTATGAGAACACGATCTGCCTGCACTGATACACCCTTCTCTAGTTCATCCACTTTGTTGATTCCTTTTAGTTCGATTAGCTCTTTGAATTCCTCCAACATTTGCTGCAAGGTTGCCGAAAGGTCTATGGTCGCTTCATCTACAAATTCCCGGTTGTCAATCTTAGTTATGAGCGAAAGCGCATTGCCTAAGTGACTCAGTCTCATAATAGTACTCTGAATAAAACTAAGTTGCTGAATTTGCTCTTCGTTTAAGTTGTCTCCGTCCATAAGCACCTCAAGCTTACTTTGAACGATCGCAATCGGAGTCTGGATTTCGTGTGAAGCATTCTCCGAAAATTCCTTGAGTGACTGATAATCTAACTTTACCTTATTGGTCATATCTATCAGAAAGTTATTCAGTCGCCTAAATTCAACTACTTTGGAATCCGGAAATCTAATCTTCTGCTCTGGCTGAGTTAGGGAGAAGCTTCTAATTGCTGCCAGCGTATCATTGAATGGTCGAAGAACATAGTAAGATGCCAGAAATCCAATGATCAATACTGCGGCTAACAAAATGAGGTACATGGTAACCAAAGACTCTGTCAACCCTTCTCTAATGTCATCAGCTTCAATAATAATATCATAGAGACTTATCTTGTAGCTTTTGCCATTGATGTTTCGAATTGCATCCAGACGTAGATGCGACTCCAATCGCTCAAGTTGGCTATGCATGACCAATGTATCTGAAAAAGATTGCTGCTCTTCCTGATAATCATCAAGAGGAACAACCATCATTTTGGTCCACTTTAAGGTATCCTGCGGTGGCCTTCTCGCCAATCTCAGTTGCATTCTATCGAGACGCTCGGACAAGAATCTCTCTTGTTCACTATTCACCTCATCCATCATAATATTATAGCTGATAACTCCGCCGAGCAAGAACACAACCAGCGATACCAAAACAAATAGTATCGTTATTCGAACAATTAGATTCATAACTCGTCTTTCATTTTGTATCCTGCGCCATACACTGTTTTTAGATAGTCATTTCCACCGGCGTTGCTTATTTTTTTTCGAAGGTTCTTTATATGTTGATAAACAAAGTCGAATGAATCCATAGTATCCATATAATCACCCCAAAGGTGCTCAGCTATAGCTTGCTTCGTCAAAAGTCTATTTTGGTTCACTACAAAATAGTGAAGCAACTCATATTCTTTTCTAGTCAAATCAAGCATGGTGCCATGAACCGTGGCTTCTTGCTTATCCAGATTAAGTTCAATTTCCTTGAAACCAATCGTCCGTTTACCTTCGAGTTTTCGGCGCCGATAAACCGCGTTTGCACGTGCGTTAAGCTCAGCTAAATGAAACGGTTTAGGTAAATAGTCATCAGCACCCATTTCAAGGCCATTTAACTTATCTGTTAGCGCATTTCTAGCTGAGATAATCACAACGCCCATTTCAGGCCAGTTTTCTTTCACCACCTTCAATAATGATAAGCCATCACCGTCAGGCAGCATTAAATCCAGTAGCAGAACATCATAGGAAAAAGCATACAATTTATCAGTTGCTTTGGAAAAGCTGCTGGCAACCTCACAGATGTCTCCCTGTTTCGAAAAATAATTGCGCACACTAGATGCTAATTCATCCTGATCCTCTACTATTAGCAATTTCATTGCTCAAACATAGTTGCTCATTTTGAAGAAAATCTGAAATTATGCCTATTCGCTAAGAGAACGTTTCATCTCACTCTTACACAAGCGGTCGTCAAATCCACTTCATATTTTTTTAAATTCAAGGTCTAAATCAATTTAAACAGCTTGGACTATGAAAAAAATGATGAACTATGCACTCTTGCTACTTCTTTCACTTGGTGTTTTTGCCCAAGGTGGATTAGGTTATCAAGAGCCACCCAAAGAAATAAAAGATCTAGTTGATGCCCCACTTGCACCTCGAGTTAGAATTGACAATAATGGAGAGAATGTAGTACTACTATATCGCAATGCCTATAAGACCATTGCAGAACTATCAGAAGAAGAGCTCAGACTTGGAGGCCTTAGAATCAATCCTGTAACCAATATAGGAAGCCGAACCACCTTCTATAATAATGTGAAGGTGAAAAAAGCTTTTGATCAGGATGCAAAGCAAGTGACTGGTCTTCCAGAAAACCCAAGACTGGCTTATTTCGGCTGGTCCCCAGATGAAAGCATGATGGCTTTTACACACACGACAGCTACCGGTGTAGAAATCTGGATGCTGGATGTTACCAGCGGAACGGCAAAAAAACTCACCAATGCAGGCGCCAATGCTAATCTTGGATGGCCCATGGTTTGGGGTGCAGACAGCAAAAGTATGTTGGTAAAAATGCTCCCATCAGATCGCAAGCCATTGATTAATGCACAAACGGCTGTTCCAACAGGTCCCACAGTTACGGAAAGTACGGGAGCAAAAGCTCAGAACAGGACCTATCAGGACTTATTAAAAAATCCGGTTGATGAGAAAAATTTTGAGCAGCTCGCTCGTTCTGAGATATACAAAGTGACACTGGATGGTAATTGCACTAAATGGATGGACACTGGAATGTATCGAGGGTTGGATTTTTCACCAGACGGCAACTATATACTAATAACGAAAGTAAAACGGCCATTTTCCTACCTCGTACCTTACTACAGGTTTGCTTCTGAAACAGCCATCTTCGATAAGAACGGCAAGCAAGTGAAGATGCTTCTGGACATTGGAGTTGATGAGGTAAGACCTAAAGGGTTTATGTCTACCACAGATAAGCCTAGAGGCTTTAGCTGGCGTGGGGATAAGCCTGCAAGTGTGGTTTGGGCCCAGGCACTAGATGGTGGTGATCCTGCTGCCGAGGTAGAATTCCATGATGAAGCCTTTGAGCTTGTGGCACCTTTCTCAGGTGAGCCTCGCTCGATGATGAAAATGAAGAATCGCTTTTCCGGTATTACCTGGGGCAATGATGAGGTGGCTATCGCATACGATTACTGGTTCGACAATCGGAATACTAAAACATATGTCTTCAATCCATCTAAAAATTCACAGGAAGCTCGAATTATTTACGATCGAAATTATCAGGACGCATATAGTGACCCTGGAAATTTTGTGACTACCAAAAATAAGCTGAACCAGTATGTATTGTCTGTTGATAAAGGGAATGCTTTTCTAATGGGAGACGGATTTTCTGATGAAGGCCAATTTCCGTTTGTAGACCAAATCAATTTGGAGAGTGGGAAGACTAGTCGATTGTATCAGTCTGCGTACACCGACAAGGTCGAAGATCTGGTTTATGCCATTGACATGAGTAAGGGTGAAATACTTGTTAGACTCGAGTCGCCCACAGAGTATCCAAATTACTACCTGCGAAATATCAAAAAGAAGGTGGCTTTGAAGCCGATCACTCAATTTGAGAATCCATTCAAAGCGATGATGGATGTTGAGAAAGAGGTAATCACCTACAAACGTGACGATGGTGTAGAGTTGACTGGCACGCTCTATCTACCATTGGGATACGACAAGGAGAAGAAAGAGAAGATGCCGATGATCATGTGGGCCTACCCTGTGGAATACAAAGACAAAGCAAGTGCTGGCCAAAATACGACCAACCCGAATGAGTTTGTTTATCCATATTATGGATCACCAGTTTACTGGGTCACCAGAGGTTATGTCGTATTGGATGATGCAGCCTTTCCGATCATCGGTGAGGGAGATGAGCAACCTAATGATTCCTTCAGAAAACAGCTTGTAGCAAACGGGAAAGCAGGCATAGACGCAGTAGACGAACTTGGCTATATTGATAGAAATAGAGTTGCAGTAGGAGGTCATTCCTATGGCGCATTCATGGTAGCAAACCTACTTAGTCATTCTAATCTATTTGCTGCAGGAATCGCCCGAAGTGGTGCATACAACCGTACGCTCACTCCATTCGGCTTCCAGCGCGAAGAGCGATCTTACTGGGATGCGCCAGAAGTATATTACACTATGTCACCATTCATGCATGCTGATAAGATGAAGACTCCACTTCTGCTTATCCATGGAGAGGCTGACAACAACTCCGGTACTTATCCGATGCAGAGCGAGCGCTACTTTAACGCTCTCAAAGGTCTCGGAGGTCCTGCACGCTTGGTGATGCTTCCAAAAGAAAGTCATGGATACAGGGCAAAGGAAAGCATCATGCATGTACTTTGGGAGCAAGATCAATGGCTGGAAGAACATGTGAAAAACCGTGATCCGATGGAAACATCTGTTCAAATGGACAAGTAATGTCTGATCACTAACCTAGACCAAAGCCGAACCGAAAGGTTCGGTTTTTTTTACCCTCAACTCCTTGTACACTTTAAGTACACTTATCAAGTGATAAGATATCATTCAATCATTTAGAACTTGCCGAATTATTAAAGACGGCAATGCAATTGATCAATAAAGTACTAACAATCACAGATGACAGTCTATCTCTTTATGATCAAAAAAAGGTCAATCAGCTAAATGTCATTTGTTCCTATTTTTCTGTCCTGGCTTTATTGCTGGCCATCATTAATGCTATCCTTCATCGCTATCCTCAGCTTATCATAGACCTAAGCCTTATCTGTATAATATTTTTACCAGTCATACTTCTCCAGAAACATGGGTATTATTCGTTCGCTCGAGTCTATTTCACATCGGTCATGCTTGCCATGATGTTTGGAATTTGTATTTACAATATTCAAAGTGGAGACTTTTTACAAACTGAGAATGTGTTTCTAACGCTAGCTCCTACTGTTGTTATTTTATACGAAAAGACGCAAAGGACAATCACCTATATAGCGAATGTAATAGCGTTTTTTGTCATGCATGCCTACAGTTTTATAGAAAATGGCCTGGCGCTTGATAGAGATTTCTACTCCAACTCGATGATCTACCTATCAGTCTTTTTAGCCATTTATTTCTTTGTAGGTTCATACAAGGACGCATTTCATAAAATCTATTTTCATCAGCTAGAGCTTATAAGACAACTCGAGGACCAAAAAGATGAGCTTGAAAAAACAAACGAAACTAAGAATAAACTTTTCTCGATAGTAGCTCATGACCTTAAAAGACCATTACATATGCTTTCAGGGCTTCTGCAAATGGAAGGATTGATTCCGGAAGATGAATTGAAAACCTATAGGAAGCAAGTTAGGGAGAGTGTTGAAAGCATTAATTCTCTAATTGAAAACGTACTGACTTGGGCAAGATCACAACTCGAGGGATTTAGTATCAATCTTCAACATACAGAGCTAAGTCAACTATTTTCGGCAGAAATGGAGGTTTATAAAGAACAAGCTGATATAAAAGGAATTGACTTATTAGCTGACATACCACATAACATTCAAGTATATTCTGACCCTGATCATGTCTCATTAGTCGTACGAAACATAGTGAACAATAGCATAAAATTCACACCTACCAAAGGACAGATTTGCATTTGGGCAAAAGAAAAAAAAGACTGTGTGAATATCATTATTAAAGATACTGGAATAGGTATGGATCAAGAAATGATCGACAGTATTCAAAGTCAACAGTTTGTATCATCGACCTCAGGTACTCAGGGTGAATCAGGCTCAGGACTTGGCTTGATATTATGTACAGAAACACTTGGCAAAATTGGAGGTCAGCTGTTCATAAAATCTAAGAAAAACTACGGCAGCAAATTCATCATCCAACTTCCATTAAACTAGAAGAACTACCATGATTGGACTAATAAATAATTTCTTGGAAATTAAGGATGATGCTATTTCATTTTATGATTTACATAAGGCCAATATTCTCAATAAGATATCAGGGTTTGCAATAATGATCTCGATCCTTCTGAGTACCTCTAATCTGATACTGCAGCGATATCCTCAGCTAATCATTATTGTATTTTTTATGTCTTTCGTATTTGTAGCAACCATTCTATTGCAAAAATATCGGCGATATTCTTTGGCTCGTAATTACTTCTGCCTCATTCAACTGCCTCTGATTATTGCTGCTTGTATCTACAATGTCTCAACTGGCGCATACGTCAATACTGAGAATCTCTTTCTCATTCTGGCCGCCATATTTGTTATCATTTTTGATAAAGAATTGAAATTTCTATTCTACGTTATTACGGTAGCATCTTTCTTCTCAATACGATTTTATGAGTACTACGCTCGAGGAATTTCCCTCGACGATATGTTTTACATTTCTTCAACCATCTACCTGGTGGTTTTCATGTCTATCTATTACTTCATTAACTCTTACATGAATGCATTCTTGAAAGTTTGCCAAGACCAAAAATTATTTATAAATCAAATTGAGGTTCAGAAAAGCCGCCTGGAGAAAAACAACCGGACAAAAAACAAACTATTCTCAATGGTTTCTCATGATCTTAGAAACCCTTTACATATGCTTACCGGACTTCTACAGTTAGAAGAAGAGCTTCCTGAACAAGAGCTAGTTGAGCACAGAAAAAAGATCAAAGAAAAAGTTGTAAGAATAAATGCCCTGATGGAAACTGTACTCGCATGGGCCAAGTCACAATTAGAAGGGTTTGAAGTCGACATTCAAAATGTGTCAATTAATCGCCTGATTGAAACAGAATCTGCTCTTCTTGAAAAGCTAGCTCTTCAAAAAAACATCATCCTAAATGTCGAAATGTCAGGTGAGTTGAATATACAATCTGACCCTAGTCACTTAACGATGGTCATAAAAAATATCCTAAACGCATGTTTGATTTATACCTCAAACAATGGAAGCATTCAGATATTAGTAATCGATTATAAATATCATTTTGAAATCATTGCGAAAGATTCAAGCAATGGACTTAAACGTGAAACAATAGAGGAAATTTTGAGAAATAAGTTCAGTTCGTCTATCACGGGTAATTTTGAAGAAACGGAACTTGGATTGGCATTGTGTGTAGATACGCTAAAAAAAATCGGAGGTTCACTTTCAATTAAATCCGAAAGAGGTCAAGGAAATCAATTCATCCTCGAGTTGTATAAGAATTATTCACATACCCAAAAATCCGGCGACCATGAAGCCCAAATAGGTGCCTAATCCAGAACCCAAAGACCCGGCTAAAATTGCTGGAAGAATAAGATCATTTCTTTTAAAACTTTTGGCCAAAGCTAGTGCCGTACTGGCCCCACCAATATTGGCCTGAGATGCGATAGCCACAATTGACCAATCAGTTTTGAAAATTAGAGAAATGAGGATCAGAAAAGCACCATGAATCAATACAATCAATGATGTGAATAGCAATATATCAAACGCATGAGCACCAACATCTACCAATGCTCCTATTTCACAAAAAGCTCCAACGACCACTAAAAACAGGTAAACCGAAAACATTCCTAGAAGTTTAGCACCAGGCCATTTTTGTACTTGTTTAGATTGCGCAAGTACTAATGCTACCGTAGTTAATATCAACACCGAGGGAACACCCCAACCAAGCTCATTGGTGACTTCAGCGATTAAATCAGAAATAAATATCACAACAGTAGCCAAGCCTAACATCAGAGCGAGTTCTTTCGGTTCCACTTCTTCTCGCTCACGATTCATTTCATCCGCGTGACTTTGATCTGAAAGCACTACCGGATGCGGTCGGAACTTCTGCATAAATACCGGAATGCTTAACGTTACAATCATCCAGATAGCTGTTATGATATTATCTGATACCACCACACCTGTGAAAACGGCACCTTCCTTGAAAACCTCATAGTGTAGCGCAACCGCATTGAAATTTGCACTTCCGCCCGTATAAGTTCCCGTCATCATTCCTGCAATTGGTGCAAACTGAGATCCAAAAACTGCTTCATAGTTAATTGCCTGGAGGGCTACTGCCACTCCCAGCATCGTACCGACTGAGCCAAGCAAAAAAGCCATTAGCATTGGAACTCCAGCCTTCTTTAGTTGCTTTAGGTTTACACCCAAAAGAAGAAAGAAAATACTCGCTGGTGCCACATACTTAAAAATTGAGTCATAGACAGGACTCGAATCTGAGGCTGAGGGAATGAAGCCAAAATTGGCAGCAAAGGCGCCAAGAATAATAACAAGCAATGAGCTGCTTATGTGTCTCAGAAAGGTGTGTTTACAAAGCCACTCACTTAGAAAAATAAGAAGAAATAGGATAGTTAAAATGTAGATGGGCTCCTGAATCATCCTACGAAAATACTATCAAATAATATTCACTTCCCTTTCCAGCTCAATACCAAACTTTCCCTGGATGGATTTCTTTATTTCATTGGAAAGTTTGAAAATATCCTTACCTCTCCCGTTACCATAATTGACCAAGACTAATGCTTGCTTGTCATGGACACCAATCTCACCATCCCGAAATCCCTTCCAACCTGCATTTTCAATCAACCAGCCTGCGGGTAACTTCACACGATCATCATCCACTGGGTAACATTTTATATCTTCAAATTGGGCCTCTAGAGCCTCAAAGTGTAATTTTTCGATGATAGGATTCTTGAAGAAGCTTCCAGCATTTCCAATCTCTATAGGATCTGGTAGCTTGGATTGTCGGATATTGATTACCGCCTGACTAACATTTTTTAGTGTGAGCTCACCTACGTCCATTTGCTCCAGTGTTTCTTTGATGGCTCCATAGGAAATCTTGAAAGAGGGTTTTTTGGATAAATTGAAAAAGACTTTTGTAATGACAAATTCATCCCTCAACTCACCTTTGAAAATGCTAAACCTATAGTCAAACTTGCAGTCTTCTTTAAAAAAAGAAATGGTTTTCCCGCTCTTTATCTCATAGGCTTCTAATGAATGAAATACTTCTTTTAGTTCTACACCGTACGCACCAATATTTTGCATCGGAGCGGCACCGACCGTACCCGGAATCAATGATAAATTTTCAATACCACCATATCCCTTTTCAACGCACCAAAGAACAAATTGATGCCAATTCTCTCCAGCTCCCACTGAAACAAGTACATCTTCTTCTGTTTCATTTTGCACTTGAATTCCACGGATTTCATTTTTTGCAACAATTCCTGTGAATCCGCGAGTAAACAAAACATTAGAGCCTCCTCCCAAAATCATCTTCTTCTGTGATCGAAACCTGCCCGTCTGATAGATTTCATCCAGATCTTCAATAGAATCTACGATAGCCAGGTAGCCAGCGTTTTCATCAAGCCCAAAAGTATTATAAGGTTTTAGCGAAACGTTTTGTTGTACGATCACAGTATTTCGATTTGTTAAACACGAAAATACCTCAACAATTACTTACTCAACAGAAAATGAATCTTAGTTTTTTTCTAAATCAGAATTTTAAAAATTGCTATATATGTCTCTTTAGCCAAAGGTGTACGTCTTGCCACATCTCCTTATTTGCCGACCTGAAAAATCCAAAGTGACCGATTGACTTTTTATCAAAATCCCCTGGAAACCAATGTTGGTGATCCTTATTTATACTTCCATATTGATCATAAAGTCGCTCTACTGCTCTCTTAGGAGCAAGAAGCTGATCGTCATCAATACTTATAAATCTCAACGGAATATCAACTTCTTTGTAGGCTCTTGCTCTTTTAGGACAATCTTGTAAAACCCCATTTTGATGTTTCCCCCAAGTTGCCCACTCTGTGGCTACATATTTTGGCAGGTCATGTTTTCCTCCATAGGCCCAACTTGGTAGCTTTCCTGTGATTGAGGTGGTAATCGGCAAGATTAAATTCCAAAGTAAATCAACGGTCAGTTTTTGAGCGCCTGACCAATAAATACTGGATGCGGTCTGGCTCGCTACAAAATAAGCCGCTCTAACATATGATTTATTTTTGGCCAGCGGAAAAAGTTGACCTGCTATGCTGTGTCCTATAAGGGAAATATTAGGATCTTCCTCATGCTTACAAAGCCAATCAATTACTGCGGATAGGTCCTGCTCCCCCCAACTTGATAAGGTGGTATCTATATCTTTCTTTTCAACCTTAGATTCACCAATGCCGCGGTAATCAAAGGTGACAACCTGAAAACCTTGCTCTACAAGTGATTGAGCAAACTTCGAATAATAACCCCTTGCCGCGCCAACTGCTGGCGCTACAATCACTGCCGGCAGGCCTTCAAGTCCGAAATGTGTGGCGACAATGTTCTTACCATCCTCACATCTAATCATAAAATCATTTTGCATTCTTATTCAATTTTTAACCAAATAAGCACACGGATAGCTGCAGAAGGAGTTTAGAAAAACGGTTAACAAAAGGTCAACATACCTACTTTTTATAAACTATTTCACCTGCTATAATTGTCATTTCTACCGTTGTATTAAGAATCTCTTCTTCGGGAATAGTCATGATATCTTTATCAAAAACAGTCAGATCAGCCCACTTTCCTGCTTCAATACTTCCCTTTCTATCCTCACGGAAAGCAGCGTAGGCAGCATCTAAAGTATACGATTTGAGTGCCTGCTCTCGAGTCATCTTTTCAGCTGGCTCGTATCCACCTTCAGGATTGCCGGCTAAAGTTCTGCGGCTCACCGAAGCATAGAAGCTAGCCAGTGGCGTGATTGGCTCAACAGGTGCGTCTGTCCCATTGACAATATGCGCTCCTGACTGAAGCAAGGTCTGCCACATATAAGCTCCCCACTCAATTCGTTGCTTACCTAGGCGATCGATCGCCCATGGACGATCCGATGACATGTGAATAGCTTGCATGGCTGGAATTACACCCATCTCTGCAAATCGTGGGATATCGTCTGGATGGAAATGCTGCGCATGCTCAATTCGGAATCGTGGTTCTTTTGGGGCACTTTCGGGATAGAGGCTAAAAGTGCGTTCATAAATATCCAATACTTCACGATTGGCACGATCACCTATGGCATGTACACAAACTTGAAATCCAGCCTTATAAGCATCCGCTGTTATGGATTCAATTTCTTCCATCGGCATCACATTATGTCCATGCACACCTGGTGCATCAGAATACTCTTCTAAAAGCCATGCTCCTCGAGAACCAAGCGCTCCATCTGCATAGAGCTTAACAGATCTAACAGTAAGCTGATTATTAAATAAATCTTCTTCTATACCATTTTGGAAATATGTGTTGAGCAGGTCCTGATCTCTCCCGTTAAGCATGACATACAATCGCAACTTCAGATCTCCTCGCTCAGCAAACTCCTTGTATAAGCTGATATCTTTCATACCGGATCCAGCTTGATGAAAACCAGTGATTCCATATTCAAAACACTGCTTCAATGCAAGTTTAAGAGCCTGTTCGTCGCTCTCTTTCGTTTGGCTCGGAATAGCCTGCGTAATCAAGCCTTGAGCTGTCTCATTGAAAATCCCGGTCGGCTGTCCGCTAATACTCATGAAAATTTCACCACCATCGGGTTGAGGTGAATCACTATTTATTCCTGCCACTTCCATTGCTTTTGCATTTCCAAGGGCAGCATGGCCACTTGCGTGTTTAAGCCAAACCGGGTGATTCGGTACAACTTCGCTGAGTAAATCATGCGTTGGAAATCCCTTTGTCATCTCAGGCTTTTCTGTCCACTTATCCTGGTGCCATCCTCTCCCAAGTATCCAAGTACCTTCTGGTGTAATGGCAGCACGCTCGGCGACCATTTCTACAACCTCCTGATAACTTTTCGCTTCTCTCAAATCTACATTCAGTAAATTATAACCAACACCCATTATATGAGCATGTCCCTCTGTAAGACCTGGTATCATGGTTTTACCTGCCAAGTCTATAACTGAAGTTGTTGCCCCTTTGAAAGCCTCAGCTCCGATCCTTGTGCCCACGAATAAAAACGTATCAGCTTTAATAGCTACTGCCTCTACTGTAGGATTGGAATCGTCCATGGTATAGATAGGGCCATTGTAGAAAATGGTGTCAGCAACAACTTCAGGCTCACTTGGCTGGCATGAATAAATGATCGAAATGATCAGGATAGCTTTTAGAAATCTCATATGATTGATTAATTAGGTTTTTCTTTCGCTGTTAAAGTTAACAGCAACAATGGTTTTATTAATCAAATTCTCTAAATTTGCGCTCCGCTCCAAAAAGGGGCATTCTGACTTCTGTCAGAAGTTGTTTAACAAAAATGCTGATCGGTACTGACTCCAACCGATACAGTGTATTTAAAGGGGTCAATTTTTATTATGGCAAAGAAAGAAGAAACTGCTAAGGCTGAGGAAAAAGAAACCAAAGCAAAAGCACCCGCTGCTAAAAAGACCACAACAAAAAAAGCAGCAACTAAGAAGGCAGATGACACGGAAGTGAAAGAAGAAAAAAAAGCTTCTAAAACAACTGCAAAAAAAGAAACCAAAGAAAAGGCTGAGAAGAAAGAAGCTCCAAAGGCAGAAACTAAAAAAGCTGCTCCCAAAGCTGAGAAGAAAGAAGAGAAAGTAGAAGCTGAGGCCAAGACTGAGGAGCCAAAAGCTGAAAAGAAAGAGGCGAAAGCAGAAAAAAAGGAAGAGAAGAAGCCAGCCAAAGTAGCTGAGCCTGAAATTGAGCCAGCAGGTTCATTCGATTTCGATGATGATGGTTTCGATGATGAGTACACTGAAGCAGATCGCCAAGCGATGGAGAAGCTTTACGAGGATACACTTACAGAAATCACTGAAAAAGAACTTATCAGCGGCACCATAGTAGGTATTACAGATAGGGAAGTAATTGTAAACATTGGCTTCAAATCAGATGGGTTGGTATCTCTTTCAGAATTCAGAGATATGCCAGACTTAAAAGCTGGTGATGAAGTTCAAGTATACATTGAAGAACAAGAAAACGCTAACGGGCAACTTGTTCTTTCCAGAAGAAAAGCAAAAATTGTTAAGGCTTGGGAATCTATCCAAGGCGCACTTGACAATGATGAAGTAATCGAAGGTTTCGTGAAACGAAGAACCAAAGGTGGTTTGATCGTAGATGTTTACGGAGTAGAAGCCTTCCTTCCAGGATCGCAGATCGACGTAAAGCCTATTAGAGATTTCGACGTATTCGTTGGCAAGTCTATGGAGGTGAAGGTTGTGAAGATCAACTACACGAACGATAACGTGGTAGTATCTCACAAAGTGCTGATTGAGAAAGATCTGGAAGAGCAAAAAGCAGAAATCCTGAACAACCTTGAGAAGGGTCAAGTACTTGAAGGGGTAATTAAGAACATGACCAACTTCGGTGTATTCATCGATCTTGGAGGTGTTGACGGTCTCCTTCACATTACAGATATCAGCTGGGGTAGAATCAACCATCCTGAAGAAGTACTTTCTCTTGACGAGAAGGTCAATGTGGTTGTGTTGGATTTCGACGACAACAAACAGCGTATCTCTCTAGGTATGAAGCAACTTACCGATCACCCTTGGGATTCGCTTGATAAGGGTATCGAAGTTGGATCTAAAGTGAAAGGTAAGATTGTAAATGTTGCTGATTACGGTGCATTCCTTGAAATCATCCCTGGAGTTGAAGGTCTAATCCACGTATCAGAAATGTCATGGTCTCAGCACTTGAGAAATCCATCTGACTTTATCAACGTTGGGGACGAAATCGAAGCGGTTGTATTAACAATCGATCGTGATGAAAGAAAGATGTCTGTTGGCATCAAACAGCTTACAGAAGATCCATGGACCAAACAAGATGTTCTTACCAATTACGCAATTGGAACTGAGCACAAAGGAACTGTTAGAAACCTTACCAACTTCGGTTTGTTTATCGAACTTGAAGAAGGAATAGACGGTTTAGTACACGTTTCTGACTTGTCTTGGACTAAGAAAATCAAGCACCCGTCTGAGTTTGTGAAAGTTAGTGATGAGCTTGAGGTGAAGGTAATGGAGCTTGATATCGAGAACAGAAGATTAGCACTTAGCCACAAGCACTTGGAAGAAAATCCTTGGGATACATTCGAAACAGTATTCACCAAAGGATCTACTCACAAGTGTACAGTGACTAACGTTTCTGAAAAAACGGCAACTGTTGAGCTTCCGTACGGTCTTGAGGGACAGGTTATTCCAAAGAACTTGAAGAAAGAGGATGGAACAACTGCATCTGAAGGAGAGACTTTAGAGTTTAAAGTTCTTGAATTCTCTAAAGATGATAAGCGAATTGTTCTTTCTCATACTTCTGTTTGGGACAAGGATGCTGAGCAACCAAAAGCAGCTTCTCCTAAAAAGTCAAGCAGCGGCGGTAAGAAAGGAAATACCTTGGATAAGATCAACAAGGAAGTTGAGAAGTCAACACTTGGTGATCTGGATGCACTCTCTGCTTTGAAAAATAAGATGGAGGATGCTGGAAAAGAGTCTGCTAAAAAGACTACTAAGGCAAAAGCTAAGAAAGAAGAAAAGTAATTCTATAATAACGAGTCACCTACAATGCTGGGTGGCTCGTTTTTCCTACTTTTACAAAATAAACTGGCGCTATGGCCGAGCGGCTAGGCAGAGGTCTGCAAAACCTTTTACAGCGGTTCGAATCCGCTTAGCGCCTCTAGATTAACCCTGAAGTAATTCAGGGTTTTTTTATGCTCATTCTTTGAAAATTTCTACACTAAGCATTTTACTTATCTACATTTAGGATGATACCCTAGCTTACAGACTTTCACAGCAGCCGTAATATTGTAGTGAATAACAATTAGTTATGACGACATTAATTTTCTCATTGATTTTAGTAGGCGTGTTTGTAGCAACAGAACAAGCATGGTTTACACGAAAAAGTAAACGATTAGGGTGATTATTTGTAGAAATTGTTTTCCGATCTATAATGGTCGGAAACTTTTCTGCAATATTTTTGAACCTAATGAGAAAACTCCTCACAATATCTCTTTTCTTTTTTAGCTTAATTGCCACTGCCCAAAATTTCCTATCATGGCAATTCAATGATCGGTATTTTGCCGTATCTATTGGCACCGGGGCTTCCACATATTTTGGAGAACTAAATAGTAAAAACACAATCAGCGATGATTTTTCTCAGTTTAATATTGGAATCGAAGCAAGGCTATTGAATCGGGTCGGAGCTCGAATAGATGCTGGTATTTTTTCACTTTCAGGAGCTGATCGAAATGCTGCTGACAGCTCATTTCAACGGCAAAGAAATCTTTCTTTCAACTCCCGAAATCTTCATTTTCAATTACATACCATCTATTATCTAAAGCCATACCAAGGTGACTATTACAAAAGGTGGTTTTTTGATCCATTTATTTTCACCGGAGTCGGATACATGAAATATAATCCCACCGCTGATCTTGGCGGTGAAACTTACTCTTTGAGAGAAGCTCAAACTGAAGGCGCTGAATATAGGAAGTGGGTGACAACTATCCCAGTTGGCATTGGTGCCAAATTTAAAGCGAATGAGTTTTTAAACATCAATCTTGAAGTATCCTATCATTTTACTTTCACTGATTACCTGGATGATGTTTCAAGCACCTATGCTGCTGAATTCACAAATGCAACCTCTGAGTTATTAAGCGACCGCAAAGAGGAGGTTGGAGTAGTGAATCCTGAATTTTACGACCTCATTCAACCAGGTGCTGTTCGCGGCAATCCTGACACAAATGATAGCTTCCTTCAAATCAGCATAAAGGCTGAAATCTTCTTGCCTCCGGATCTTTTTAGCAGAAAAAACAACGCGATTGTTAAGAAACCTTCTGCTTATTGAGCAAACCAGCTTTTTAATTGATCTATTACATACTGCTGTTGATCATTGGTCAGTCCCGAACCGGATGGTAAACAAATGCCTTTTTCAAAGATTTTTTCACAAATACCCGTACCGACAAAAGTCGAACTATCGTATGCACTGTGCAGGTGTAATGGTTTCCAGAGTCTCCGTGATTCTATCCCAGACTTGTCCAGAAAACTGATCAAATCATCCATTGATGCACCATCCATTTTTACTAGGACAGTTGTGAGCCAACGGTTGGAGAAGCTACCATCTGGTTCATTCAGAAAATCAAAGTATTGAGACAGTTGATCCTGGTATCTCTGGTAGATCGCTCTTTTCTTATCAATAAAAGATTCCAGCTTAGGCAGCTGAGCTAAGCCTATACCCG
Source organism: Ekhidna algicida (assembly GCF_051379705.1). Lineage (GTDB taxonomy): Bacteria > Bacteroidota > Bacteroidia > Cytophagales > Cyclobacteriaceae > Ekhidna. The sequence goes on from NZ_CP179868.1 coordinate 833,337, forward strand.
CCAAAATATTGCTCATGCGGTAATTATACCCTGCTTCTTGATGATCATATCCGAAAACTCCAGAATTGGCCTGGGTTGCTAAATGTTTACCTCTCTCCCATTCTTTTTGATTACAGATAAGCGCTCCTCCGCCACTAGTTGTGATTATTTTATTTCCATTGAATGAAAGGATTCCAAAATCGCCAAAATCCCCGACTGATTTTCCTTCATACGCTGATCCAAGAGACTCTGCAGCATCCTCTATTACTTTTACTCCATACTCATGAGCAATCGAAACAATCCTTTGAATATCTGCCGGCATTCCGTACAAATGCGTAATTATTAGTGCTTTTGGGAGTTTGCGGGCTGTTGATAAATATTTTTCCAAAATCTCAGGATCAAGATTCCAACTTCGATTATCACTATCTATAAATACTGGAATGGCACGCTCATATAATACTACATTTGCACATGCAGCAAACGTAAAACTGCTTACTAAGACTTCATCCCCATCTTCCACACCTGCTAAAATCAAAGCCAGATGCAGTGCTGAGGTACCTGAATTGAGCGACAATACCCTTTTCCCTTGAAATTTATCTTGTAGTTTCTCTTCAAATTCATCAATAGCTGGGCCGACAGGTGCAAGCCAGCCACTATCCATAACTTTTCTAACCTGAGTCAATTCAGTCTTGGTAATATTAGGTGGCGATAGATATATATATTTTGTACTCATCTTTTTGATGCGTATTCTGAAAATTTAATTGTCCTCTCTCGCTTATATGGAGTCCGATCTCGTTTCAAAAGCAAAATTGCCGTTGCAACTAGAATCTTCAAGTCCAGCCACAAAGAAATCTTCTTTACATAATAAACATCCATGGACATTCGCATTCCCCAATCTATCGTATTCCTTCCATTTACCTGCGCCCACCCTGTAATACCGGGCTTTCTATTGTGCCTTCCTCTTTCTTCAACAGTATAGTATGGTAAATATTCTGGAAGTAGTGGCCTAGGCCCTACGAAAGACATCTCTGTTCTAATTACATTAATCAATTGTGGCAGTTCATCTAAAGAGGTAGATCGGAGAAATCGACCTAATCGACTTACGGTTTTTTCGTCCCCATCCACTCGCATAGTCCTGAACTTAAACAACTTAAATGCCCTTTCATTTTGCCCGATTCTGACTTGTGTAAATACTGGAGAGCCTTTAAAATCAAGGAATACGATGAGCGCCAAAACCGTAAATAATGGTAGACAAACAATTGCTAGTGCAATAGCAACAATAACATCACAAAATGGCTTAAATATCCTCACATAAAATTTACCACTTACCATCTCATTAAAATAGGCATTACCCCATTTATTTGATATTTTTCAATTTGAAATTAGTTCTTTAATCAATCAGCATTGAAATCGCCGCAAGGCTTTACGCATTTTATGAAAACTTTTCGCTTCGTTCTTTCTTTGAGTATAACCCTTGCACTTGGCATAGCCTTAAATACAAAAATCGGAGCAATTCCTCCACTTGGTAAATTCCTTAGTCCATTTCATGGTTTTTGGCAGAACGCTGAAAATGAGGCCATAGACATCACTTCTGTTTCCATTGAATCAGATCTTAAAGATAGTGTCAATGTATATTTTGACGAACTTCTTATTCCCCACGTATTTGCAAATAATGAACAAGACCTGTTTTTCACTCAAGGTTACGTAACAGCCTATCATCGATTATGGCAGATGGAATTTCAACTATATTCAGCTGAAGGGAGGCTCGCAGAGATTCTGGGAGCAAAAATTGGGAATACAAGCATCATTGATGTCGATCGGCAGATGAGACGAATTGGTTTAAAATATGGTGCCCAAAAGTCTGAAGAATTATTCAAAAAAGAAGATCCAGAAGTATATGCGATCATAGAGTCGTATACAGCAGGTGTAAATGCATATATAGAAAGTCTTTCCTATGCTGATTTACCTATTGAGTACAAACTACTCAACTATGAACCAGAACCATGGACACCACTCAAATGCTTCCTGCTTATTGCAAATATGAATAACATGCTATCGAGAGGTGAGCGTGATTTAGAACACACCAATGCTTTGAAGAAATGGGGACGAGAAATCTTTGACACACTGTATCCAGAAAGGCCCGCCGTTGTTGATCCGGTAATTCCTATCGGAACTGAATTCAATTTTGACCCTATTATAGTTGAAAAACCAGACGTCAATTTCCCTTTAGAATTCACTGACCCATTGGTTAACGCACCCAATCCTGACAATGGTAGCAACAGTTTTGTGGTTAATGGAAATAAAACTGAAAATGGCAGAGTCATTTTAGCGAACGAACCGGATCTAAGCTTGAACCTCCCGAGTATCTGGTACGTCATGCAGCTACACGCACCTTCAATGAATGTGATGGGTGCTACATTACCTGGAGGGCCTGGTGTAATAATTGGATTCAATGACTCAATAGCTTGGGGGAATACAAATGCAAAAAGAGATCTTGTAGATTGGTACTACATACAATTCAAAGATGAGTCACGAGAAGAATACTTATATAACGGTAACTGGGTGCCTACCAAAAAGATCATTGAAGAAATAAAAGCGGTCGGTTCTTTTAGCTATTACGACACCATTATCTATACGCATCATGGTCCGGTTGTTTATGACAGAAACTTCAAAAGTAGCCAAAGTGAGATTACTAATCTTGCGATGAAATGGACCGCACATGATGCCAGTAAGGAAATAAAAGCACTATATCTAGGTAATAAAGCCCTGAATTATGATGAATTTGTAGAAGCTTTCAGCTATTTCAGCGGCCCTCCACAGAATTATTCGTTCGCATCAGTAAGTGGGGATATTGCACTTTGGGTCAATGGTAAGTTCCCTGTGAAGTGGGAAGAACAAGGTAAGTTTCTCATGGACGGAAGTAACATCGATCATGAATGGAAAGCTTACATGCCTTATGCTCATAACTTGCATGTAAAAAACCCTCAGCAAAACTTCGTCAGCTCAGCCAATCAACACGCAGCAGATACGCTATACCCTTACTACCAATATGACTACCATTATGAATACTACAGGGGCAGAAGGATCAATGATCGCTTAAGAGTTTTGGATAATATCAAGGTGAAAGACATGATGAATCTTCAACATGACAATTTCAACTACAATGCGTCGGAGGCATTACCTATGATGCTGGACAGTCTCGACTCTGCATCTTTTACTGATCTTGAATGGAGTTATTACAACAAACTTAGAAATTGGGATTATTTCAATAATCCAGACCTACAAGCTCCATCGATTTATGAACAATGGTGGCGAAAGTTAAACACCAAACTTTGGGATGAAATTGATAGTAGCAAGGTGAAAGTATACCGTCCTAATTGGTACACAACTGTTGATATCTTAAAGACAAAATCTGATTTTTCTTTCATCGACAATCAGCAAACATCTCTCAAGGAATCGGCAGGTGATTTGTACAGACAAACTTTCAAAGAAACCATTGGCTCGCTTGAAGAATACCTCACTAAGGAAGGAAGGTCTATCCAATGGTATGAATATAAAAACACGACAATCAAGCATTTGCTCAGAATCAATCCTTTTAGCAAAGGAAAAGTTAAGATCGGTGGAAATCGATCCATAGTAAATGCGGCCTCAAGTTCCCATGGGCCTTCCTGGCGAATGATCGTTGAGCTCGGTGACGGGGAAGTAAATGCATGGGGTGTTTACCCTGGTAGCCAGACAGGTAATCCTGGAAATCCCATGTATGGCCACATGATAAACGATTGGGCAAGTGGTGAGTATTACAAGTTGGTATTCAAAAATTCCTTCTCTCCTTCAGACGAAGAAGTTAGTCATAGTATTACCCTTAAATCAGATAAATGAAATTAATCGTCAGACTCATTATAATTGGTGCACTCACCTATTTTCTGTCACCTTTTGCTACTTGGTGGTTCGGAATGATCGTAGCATTTGTCGTCTGCTACGCATCTCCATCATCAGGGCTTAATGCATTTGTTGCAGGTTTTCTTGGTGTAGGATTAGTTTGGATGGGACATGCCTGGAACATTGATGTCCAAAACGAATCTGCATTCAGCAATACGGTTGCTGAAATCATGCAGATAGGAGATCCTATCCTATTGGTTTTCGCCACAGGTCTAATCGGTGGGCTTGCCGGAGGATTTGCATCACTATCCGGCACCACCTTCAGACAATTATTCATCAAACCGAAAAAAAGAAGCCTTTACAGCTAATTATCCTTCTTTCACAAGTACTCCATGCGCTACGAACGTGATTGAGTTGCGCATTGACTCGTCATATTCCTTGCCTCCATCTTCAGCATAGTGTCGTGCCACATCTTCATCAAGCACCTCTTTATTAGCTATGCCTTCTATAATGATTTCACTTCCTCCAATGTCTTTTGGAACGAAAAATCCATAGTCCTTGAATGTAACCCTGACGTTTGCTCCCTGATCATTTTTTAATGTCATCCAGCATCCCTTCATCTGACAAACTTCTTCAATAGTACCTCTCACCTTGAATGTTTTTTCGTCCTCACCGACTTGAGAAAGAAACTCATTCACTGAAATCGCATCTGTTGAAGTGATCTCTTCACCATGCCCACCAAATTTTTCAGCAGGAGCACTGCATGCAAATGCTATTAATATCAATATAAAATACCTCATAAAGTTGTTGTTTTTTGGCTAAGATAAATGAGTACATTTTATCATAATAATTTTTATTTCAATTAAAATTTATATTACATATAACTGTCTTAAGGTCAATGGTTTATCCATGTAAAAATAAAAAAATAAAAAAACATAGTAGTTATGTGTCAAATAAAATAATTATCTTATATTTGACACATCATTAAAAACCTTATTGAGTTATGAAAAGAAAACTATTTACAGCATTTGTGATCTTGGGGTCACTTGGATTTACCGCATGTCAAGAAGACGCAGCTATGGAAGAAATGGAACAACTATTACAGGATACTGAACTAAACGCCATTGACGGAACTGGAGATGGAGATGATGGGGATGATGATGTCCCTCCGGTTTCAAGCTAAGTTGGCATAAGCAATGCCTGATTTGGGCGAAAGATTCCTATAAACGCTGAAATTATTCAGCGTTTTTTTTTATCATTGTTATCAGAACAGTTATTAGGAATGACAAAGCTTCTACTGCTTTTTTTCTTCGTATTCAACATTTTTTCAGCCCAATCTTCCTCTATTCAAAAAGAAGATGTAGATAAAATCTATGCTATTCACAAAATCGATCCAGATTCTGCGTACCAACTTTCCTATGGACTAGTTCTAGAATGTAACACTAACGAAGATTACTACGGGCTTGTAAAGCTCAATTACCTTCTGGGTTATTTACACAAGAAAGATAAGAATATCGGAAAATCAGTCCTTCATTATTTAGAGGCCATACGCTTCTCAGAAGATGCTGAATATGACGGTTTAAGTACTGATGCTATCGTTCTTAGATATAATTTGGGCAATCTGTACCGTACATATAAAGCGAATGACTTAGCAATTACCTATTACCTGGAAGCAATCGAAATCGCAGATTGGATAGATGATAAAGAAATGTTAGTCAAGTTAAAATTCAATCTTGCTCTGACATATGAACAAGCAAAACAAAGCGAAAAGGCTATATCATTATTTAATGAACTTCTCAATTCTTCCTCTGAAGAAAGAGAGAAAAGAATTCTTAACCAATTAGGATTAATTTATTGGGAACAAGGCGATCTCGAAAATGCTAAGTTATATTTTAAAAAGCTTCTTGATGTTGAGGAAAAGTTTAAGATATATTCAGCGAAAGCGCTACATAACTTAGGAGAAATTGAATTTGAAGTTGGAAATAAAGAAAATGCCATTGAATTAATAAATGAATCAATTCAACTTAAGAAAGAAATCAGCGAAGTTGATGGAAGAAGTCTATTTATTTCGTATAAAGTGCTAGGAGACTATTTGTTTGAAAGAAAAGATTTTAAAGGTGCTCTTAATGTCTATACAAAAGCTGAAACCTTGATTGATGAAGTGAAACACGAGTCTATGTCATTTGAATTGTATAGATCTCTTTCTCAATTGAATTATGAAATGAACAATTCAGAGGAAGCAAGGATATATAGCAACCTACACTCTTCAACTGTGGATAGTTACTTGATATCTCAGCAAAGCTTACAAGAAACCGATCGCCAGTTTAATATGGATTTGATTACTAAAAGGTATTTAGAAGAAGTTGCTAAACAAGAACAAATTGCAAGCATTTTACTTTATTCTAAAGTGATATCAGGCTCTCTATTGGCACTCCTTTTATTCACAATAGGACTTAACTGGTATCAAAAAGTGCAACTACGAAAAAGTATTGTACGAGATTTGATCAACTTGAAAGTTGTAGATTAAACTTTCAATTTTAATTTTTCCTTAAGAACATTAAGCATTCCTTCTTGACGCTCATGAAGCAAGATTAGCTTATTCTTTTGTTCGGCAGTTTCCTCTATCATGAAGTTCACTAATTCTTCAAGCTCAAGAACTTCATGAGAATCCGGTCTTTCTACTCTCATTTTCACGAATAACTCTCTTATGCGTGCCTGGAGATTTACATGCGTAGGTGCAATCTCAGCGGAAGTAACGATATCGTCATTCCACATAGAGCCTTCGCCCTTGATTAACCACTCTGCATTAAGCTTGTCGTATGTCTTGAGAATGTTGAGGATGAGGTCGAAGCTAGGTTTGCTTCTTCTTCCTTTAATGATGTTGAAAATGACCGTTACACTTACCTCCAAACTATCGGAAAAGGAAGTTGGGTTCATATCCAAAACCCTTATAAGCTTATAAACACGATCATTTATCATGTGATAAATTTAATAAAAAGTTTGAAATGAAAAAAAAGAAGGGCCACTTGTTAGTAACCCTTCATCATTAAGAACCAGCTATGGAAAATAGATACTCACTATCTATACTCGAATTTATAAGCTTTTAGATATCTATCAAAGGATTTTTAATTTTTTTTTATCATTTGATAATATAAAAGAGTTATTGGAGATAATAAGCTTTACACGTGACTCATTCAGACTTTAACTACAATTTTACCAACCGAATCGCGTGATTCCATAAAAGTATGAGAATCCGGCAGATCTGAAAACTCAAAAACTTTCCCCACTACAGGTTTTAGATTATTATCGATTGTAAATGCATATAGTTCATCCCAAATAGCGGCTGTTAGGTCTTCATTTTCTGTTAAGTAGCCAATATGGGAAGCAAACACTCCCTTGCTTTCAATAGCCATATTCATCATATTAACCTTCGGAGCATCAATATAGGTTTTAACCCATGTGATGGGGTTCCAAATCTTAAGATTCATGCTGGCAAAGCCAATTACCACTAATCTTCCGAAAGAATCCAAAAGTTTCATACTTTTTTTGAAGACTTCTCCCCCAACAGTCTCCAATACACAGTCAACTTTTCCACCATCGTTCACAATTACCTCATAGAAGTCATTTGTCATATAATTCACTGGTATTCCTCCAAGCTTCTTTATCAGGCCTAGTTTTTCATCCTTACTTGCTGTACCATAAACTTTACATTTGAGCGCACTGGCAATTTGAACAGCAGCTGTACCTACACCTCCTGCGGCTGCTTGAATCAGTACGCGCTCATCAGCTTCCACACGACAAAGTTTTTTTAAAGCAACCCATGCTGTCATGAAATTCACTAAATAAGCTGCGTTTTCTTCTGCTGTAAATTGCTCGAATCCAGGAAAGCATAAATGCTCTGGTGCGCAAACAAACTCAGCATATGATCCATATTGTTGACCAACAATCACCTTGTCCCCGACTTTATATTTTGAGGCTCCATCGCCAAGTTCAACCACCTCGCCAAAGCATTCCATTCCAATAACGTATGGTTTTTTTGGTGCCCAACTATACTGTCCTTTCCGGGAAAGAACCTCTGCGTAGTTAATTCCGATGGTAATGACTTTAATTTTGAGCTCATTCTTTTTCGGAATTGGTTCTGTGATATCTTCAATTTTGAGAACACGCGCTTTGCCAGTCTTCTTGAGACGATATGCTTTCATTAGTTATGTTTATGAGGTTTTATAGCTATTTGATCAATGTATCAGCAATATAATGTCTTAACTTCACCATATACAATAGTCTAATAATCATAAATGAGAAGGATACGAATCGGAGGAGTACCTGAGCATTTCAATCTTCCCATACATCTTGCAGTCGAAAATGGTTGGTTCAGTGATTTGAATATTGAACTTCAATGGACTGATTTTCCCGGCGGATCAGGGGACATGAAGGAAGCTTTGCGAAACAACGATGTAGATATGTGCATTTTGCTTACCGAGGGCATTGTCACTGATGCCATTAAAGGCAATCCATCCAAAATTGTAAGTGGTTTTGTGAAAACTTCTTTGACTTGGGGAATTCATACAAGTTTAAAATATGAAGATGATCACTTGCCGGTTTTTGAGAAAAAGATTGCTATTAGCCGTTATGGCTCGGGATCACACCTAATGCCCATCGTAAATGCGATGATGCAAGAGCAAACCATTCACAAAGATCAATTTGTTGAGGTTAAAGACATTAATGGCGGGATCGAGTCCCTAAACTCAAATGAAACGGAAGTGTTTTACTGGGAAAAATTTACGACTAAACCATATCTGGAGAAAGGTAAACTAAAGAAGATTGGCGAATTTATATCTCCTTGGCCATGCTTTATGATTGCTGCGACCAATGATATAATTGAGTCAGATCCTACGCTTGTCAGCCAAGTATTGAAGGTTATTCACAAAGCAAATCAGAGTTTCATGGAATTGGATGATGCGCCGAAGCTTGTGGCCAAAAGGTTCAATCTGGATATAAAGGATGCCGAAAGATGGTATCACGCCACCGAATGGTTTACCAATGGTTGGGTGAGCAATAAAATGTTGGAAGGTGTTCATTATTCGCTTAAGGAGGCCAAGATTGTAGACCTTGATTCCTCAATAGAAGGTATTATTTGGAAGCGAAACGAACGAAAATAAAAAGCCTCAATCAAATATTGAATGAGGCTTAGTAAAGTCACGAGTTGGTATTCGTGTATATATGAAGAGAGATTAATTTCTCGAGTCTATTAAATAATTGGTGAAGCTGCGTCCGTTAATCTTGGTGTATTTAGCATCTATATCGTCTCTAACGTCCAGTCCTGCTATATCAAATTCTCCTCTAGCCTTCATGTACTTGATATTCCATGATTCTTCGAAAACAGCATTTTTAAAGCTTGCGCCTTCATCAAATTGAGTGTATTTGAAGGTGGCATCATCGTCAAAATAAGTACTTGAAAAATCAGCTAGTTCATCAAACTCGGCATACTTAAAAGTGGTTTTTCTTTGAAATTTAGTGCCAGAAAAATCTGCCATTCCATCGAAATCAGAGTATTTAAACATTGCATTCCTTTTGAACTCACAATTTTTAAACACTACATCTTTATCAAAATCTGCTGTGAATGTATAGCCAGATGGATCATCATGTATATAAGCCAATACGTCATCTTCGAAAACACAGTTGATAAATGATATGCTTACATCGATGGATTCTTCCACTGTATTTCCTCCTCCGTTGTTCCACCATTTTGATTTTTTCGGAAGATCGGGCATTTTTTCTGCCATATAGGTAAAATCAAGTTCACCAACAATTGTCACATCTTTATAAGAAATGCTTTTGCCTTCTCTCACATCTTCCATAATCTGCGAAGAAGAGACTGAAGTTTGTGCAAAAGCTCTCATGAAGAAAATACTGAAGAAAAGCAGCATTGCAATTCTAAGTTTTGTCGAGAGTGATTCTGAGATTTCCATGTTCAATTTTAATAGGTGTCTGTATTATAGATGCACTATCCACAAAAAAGTTGCATCACACTATAAATACTTATCAAATGGAGGATGGTTACAGCCAAATGGAGATCGGCAAAAAATGAAGCTTGAATGGTTTGCTTAAAAATCCAAAAGGCGAGGGTTACTCGCCTTTGGGTTGGTGTGGCCTAAATAGTGCATGACTATCAGGTCCAATCTAACCTCCTTATGGACTTAGTAGGATTACTAAACCCATAATTAAGTTACTTATTTATATGATGAATTCAAAGTAATAAACTCACTAATTGAAATTGACTTTGAAAATTAAAGTCATAAAAAAATCCCCACCTGAGGCAGGGATTTAGTGGTAAGTATGAAGAGGATTTTTGACACAGTGACCGAAAAAGGCCCTGGTTTATATTTTGGTTTAAATCCTTATAGAGTGAAGTCAGCGTATGCGCGTAACACAAAGATGCCAATCAGTATTAGCATCCCTACTCGGATTTTTATTGAAGACGATTTAGATAGTTCCATGGCGGTGGATTATTCGTTTTTGAGTGATAACAATACAAAGATGATTAGGGCATACGGAAAGTTTCAGCATTGGTTTAATTATTTATAAATTCTTAACAATTCAATCATCACCATATAATCTATTGGTGTATTTCATAATCAATTGGTAATCGAAATATAATTCTGAAAATATTTCGTCATAAAAATGAAAAAGCCCCGCCAATTTTGACGGGGCTAACCACTCTACTAACTAGACTACCTAATTCACCTAAACCATTTTTTAACAATGACTACAGATCAAGAAGAATGCCAGCAATTATTAAAAAATGTTAAAAGCAAATCCAACTGCATATCATTTGATCAAATCGTCAGGGTTATGTATCAAAAGGTTGTTTTCAGAATTATTCACAACAAACTCTACTTGCAATGAATTCTTCATCTAAACTTCACTTTCTATTTCTGTTATTCTCTCTTTTTTTGCTGTCATGTGACACAGAGAGTGAACCACTCTTTGAAGTAAGCGGGCAGGTAGAGCTTTGGGACGAGTTTGCAGATCCTCTGGAAGATTTTAGCGAGGTTAAGATAACTTTTACCCTCACGGATCAGGATATCATAGCATTTTCGGATAGCGAAGGTCATTTCGCTGCTGCGATTTCTTCATGGGAAGATGTAATCAGTGTCACTTACGAAAAGGAAGGCTTTGCTACTCAGCGATTGATATCAAACCCTAGTGATGCCGTCAAATTTAAGGTTTCATTGATCGCATTATCTACTCTTGAGGTGTCCAATCTCACCGCTGAATCCTTATTTTCAGATTCTCCAATATTCAAATTTAGCTTTGACGTTGAAAACTATTTTTCTGAAACAAAACCAGAAGACAAAAGATATTTCGATCTCCATGTCTATCATATAAATGGACAACCAATAAATACATCTAGATTTTTCGGATTTCAAAGAGAAATCGATTTAACTAATGATATGGAAATAGAGATATTAAGTTCAACTAAAGCCAGGCTTAGCTACAACTTTTTCAGAGTTTGGTTTCTTGAAGACCTCAGTCCGAATACCCAGGTTGAATTTCGAATTTATGGTGCTACCGGATCTGAAAATTATAAATTCTATGAATTTGAATCCGCGGAGACTGACAATAGCCTAAATGAGAATTTTGGGTCTACTATCGTAAGCATAAAATAGCTTTACCTCTCGCAAATTCCTCTAAAGTCACAGAAGGCGCACTTCTTCAAGTCTTCGGTTTGACTAAATGGTTCTTCCGAGCTAAAAATTTCTTCGAGAAGCTCTTTCATTTTTTGCTCGAAAGCCGGTAAATAAGCTCGGGCATCTGCTATGGGATTACCATTGGTTTTCAATCGATGGTCAAAATCTGATTGAAACAGTTGTTTTATATTGATCAAACCAGGAACTACAGCATTATCCTGACCATACTTTGCGGCGTACAACCAGGCGTAGAAGAATGTCTGATATCCTGCCTTTCTTCCTGCCTGATATTTGTAAAATACATCCGGATTGAAGATGTTATCAAACTGTCCTATCTCTGTTTCATCCCTCCCGGTTTTATAGTCCAGTACACGAGTCAATCCATCTTTTCTATCTACTCGATCTATATCTGCTCCAAGCTTCACTTTGATATTCCTTTCATTGGGTTGGATCTCAAAAAAACGCTCATACTTATCTTCAGCCTCCAGGCTCACAATCTCGAAAGGAACATATTGCTTGTCTTTCTCGATTACCTGCTTCACAAATTTTCGGATAATCTCCGCCATCACCACATTTCGATCTTTGAACTCAAAACGCTTCTTCCCCTTCATGCCAAATTCTTCTTTGAAGGCTTTCTCCATGGCTCCATCAATGGAGCTCTCCATTCGGAAAAAATCGTTTTCGTCGATTATTCGTGATCCTTTTTCCCTCATGGTATCCTGATAGAGGTACTCCAGCGTTCGATGCAAGGCATTTCCAAAATGTCGTGCATTGAGGTCATCGCTCATCTCATCTCCCGAGAAAAGTCTCAGCACATATCTGAAGTAGAATTTTAAGCGACAATCCAGGTATATATTCAAAGCGGATGCTGATAAGCGACGTTGATCCATCTCAGGTACAGCATCTGTATATATCGATAGGTTATTCAAAACCTCCTCTGTGGTTTCTATCGCAATCGGCTTGATCTCCGTAACCTGAATTGAATTACTGAGTTTCTTCCGTGCTACGTTCAGACCACTTTCTAATTCAATTTGTCGGATAAACCGGCTTACCTCGCCGCTGAGTCCAAAGTCTGCAAACATGTTATAGTAGAAGAACAGCTTATTGGTATGCTGAAATAGCCTATAAAACAAATAAGCATAGATCGCATCTTGCGTTTCAAATGTGGGCAGCTCGAATGCTTTCCGAATCCGATATGGAATAAATGAGCCTGCTCGTTGGGATGCCGGGAAGATGTCCTCATTCATATTGAGCATCAATACATGCTTGAAATCGAGGTTACGTGTTTCTAAAACTCCCATCACCTGCAAACCTTCTACCGGCTCTCCTGTAAATGGGATCTTTACCGATCGAGTCGCTTTCCTAAATAAGCCCTTAAATGTTTTGGTATCGATTACCGCAGTTTGCTTTTCAAGGATCTCATTCAATCTTGACAAAAGCTGCTGGAAGTGATACAGGTATTCCCTCTCCAAACCAAATCGTTCAACTACCTGGTCACCTAAGACGGCAATAATTTCCTCTAAATACTGAGCCAAACTCCATTGCTCCCCTACCTGTCTGAAGATGGTGTTTAGCACTGTCGACTGAACACCCTGAATCTCTTGCTGAAAGACCCGAATCTGATTTTTCTTTTTGATCTCATTGATCAGCTTATCCAACGGATTTTTGTCTTCCTTATACAAATACGGATGACTCAAGATGTCTATTACCGGCTTATGGTAAAATGATAACCCATTTTCCGGAGAAAGGCTGGCATGCTCCTGAAGCTCAAGTGCGGCTTCCAACAAACCGAACAGCGGTGTATCCTTCAATGGATAACCCATGGTTACGTTCAGTTTATCAACACGCTCGGGTATGGCATTCAGGATTGGGAAAAGCATGTAGTCCTGTGGGAGCACAATGACTATCTCCTCTTTTTTTGCGCCAGCATCCATGAGTCGCTCGATTTCCTCACCGATCAATTTTGCCTGCCCTACTTCCAATGAAACTCCGGTCACTACAACATCCTTAGGTTGCGTGATTCGCTTAGGCACAGGTTTTGGAAAGCTCGCACCCAGAATTGGGTCCTTTGCATATTTGCGCAAGAAATCTCCTGCCTCCTGATTGGTATCTTCCAAATAATAACTATCAATGTCCCACAAAACCTCCGCATGGTAATTAGAGATAAAATGCTTGATGAGGACTTCTTCCGCAGGAGTCAATGCATTGAACCCTGCAAAGATTAAAGGCTTTTCATCTCGCTTGATCTGATCCAGATTATCTACCAACTCACGATAGACATGAGAAGTGTAACCAATTCCCTGCTCTTTGATGCGTTCCTTGAAAGTGCTGTAAACTGGCATGAGAATCTTCCAGGTCTCCACAAACTGTTCTTGAGTTTTGGTGGCTGTGGGTAAGAACTCCTGCCAAAATTTCTTAATGATCTTCTCCTGCTCTTCATCCAGAAAATAAAAATCCTCTGCGAGCTGACGATCGTCTTTTACATAAGTAAATAGCTGCTCCGGATTGACGAGATAATGATCCACCTCCTCAAAATCCCGCAATAGCATCTCTCCCCAAAAGTAGAATGACTCAAACCCTTCGGTCTGACCCTGGTGTGTTTTAAAAGACTCGAAAAGCTCAAATATGAGTGTGAGTGGGTCCGTTTTCTTGATTGGCGAAAAGCTAAAAAGGAAATCTTCCAGACTGAGAGTAGCTGGCGACCAGACCGGCTTGTCGACTTTTTTCGATAAGTGTTTTTTCAGGAAAAGACCCGCTCTTCGGTTGGGAAAAACCACCGTGCAATCCCCTAAATGATCGCCATGTTTTGCAAGTAAATGATCTGCTACTTCAGAGAGAAAGGCCATGTGGCAACATTCTACAATTGCATGTTAAAAAGCAAGCATCACACTCAATCTTGCAGCAGTTCCATTGCTTTTAATATCACTTGGTCTTTGGTGGTGTCTGTGCTCTCAACAAATACATCTGGTGGAATGCCTTTACCCTCATAAAGAACCATATCGCGCGAGTACGTTCGCTTATTGGAATAGTTGATCCGCCATCCGTTTTTTAGTCGATCAGATGCTACATGCGACATAGCTCCCATCGTTCGCGTACCGGCAATGGTCACATTGGATCTGCCCTTCAGAGAAAGGGTAAATACATCGCTGGCACTGGCGGTGAAATCGCTGGTCAATAGTATGGTGGGCTTCAAATATTGAAACGGACCCTCCGGCTTCACCTTCCAGCTTCTTAATGACGTATATTGATCAGTTCCCGCAATTCGAGTCTCCTTATAATGAGAGATATAAGATTCATCCACCAGACGCCCGGCAATCCGGTGCAAGGTTTCGTCATTGCCACCGGGATTTAATCGGATATCCAGGATCATTCCTTCCTTATCCCTGGCAAGTTCCAATGCTTTGGCAAAACCTCGATAGGTTCCTGCCATTAGGTTTAGACGGATATATCCGAATCGCTCATTGGAGCTGTAAAAAACATGTTCATCTATTGGCGTTGGCTTGTTGAAGCCATTGGCCAGAAGTGTAGCATCAGAAACCTCCCAAAAGGCCTCTTTGCTTTCGAACGCTGCAAGTATCGCTGGGGTGTTAGAAAGCGTATAGCTATTGCACCTTTCATCAGCTTCGGTATCGATCAGTGAAGTATGACCATCATTCAGCTCTGAGATCATGCGACAGCACAGGTCGAACAATTCCTGATCTGTGTCAATATCGCTCAGCTGAGGTTCGTATTTTGCTTTTACTGCCTGCCAATCTATATCGCGAGCCTCAAATAAGGAATAGCGCTCGTCCAGCAAAGTCCACAATTCATTAAACGTCTCTTGGTTAGCATCGGGCTGCTGGGCGCAGGACAGCATCGGAACAAAGACCAACAGGATTGTAACCTTCCAAAGTTTTAGCATAGCAGTTGTTTGATTGAGCATGGTACTAATCTACGTGCATGGGTGCTCTTGGGTGTCACCGTTCATGGAATCGACAGCCCTTGTCAGGGTGGAAGTTGCTCTCTCATAGTGCGGAAGTTGCTTCCGTGCGGGAAGAAATAATCATCATCGGTCCAGCCAGGGCGAGCAAGGCGAAGCGAGCTTAATATCCTTGTCCTCATCGCGAACGCAGTGAAGCGATCTCAACCTTATTCAGTACTACCACGAATGAGATTGCTTCGTCATGCTTCCTCGCTATGACGGTGAAAAAATGAGATTGCGTCGGCTCGTACCCCACCTCGCAATGACGGTTACAACGCATGTTACATCCCTAGATGGAAGATGCCGTGTCAAGCACGGTATGACAAGTGGCGAGATTCCGGCATTCGTCCCTCAGCCGGAATGACGGAGTGTCTTCCGGAGGTGTCAGAGAGTCTTCCGAAGGTGACAGAGAGCCTTCCGAAGGTGACAGAGAGTCTTCCGGAGGTGTGAGAGAGTCTTCCTGAGGTGACAGAGAGTCTTCCGGAGGTGTCAGAGAGTCTTCCGAAGGTGACGGAGAGTCTTCCGGAGGTGTCAGAGAGTCTTCCGGAGGTGACAGAGAGTCTTCCGGAGGTGACAGAGAGCCTTCCGAAGGTGACAGAGAGTCTTCCATCTAGCGCGGAAGTTACTTACGTGTCAGATCAGCAATCATCATTGGTACCGTCATCGCGAGCAAGTCGAAGCAATCTCAATATCCTTTGTCGTCATCGCGAACGCAGTGAAGCGATCTCAACCTTATTCAGTACTATCACGAATGAGATTGCTTCGTCATGCTTCCTCGCAATGACGGTTGCAACGCATGTTTACGTCCCTAGATGGAAGATGCCATGTCAAGCACGGCATGATAAGTGGAAGATTCCGGCATTCGTCCCTCAACCGGAATAACGAACAAAATGCCGGTATGAAAAAAGGTCAAACCTTCCTCACTTCACCATTCACCAGATAGAGGAGATATCCTTCAGTTTCATAGCCCATCTGCTTTAGCAATTGTGCGTACTCCTTTAGCTGACGATTGTCTTCTGACTTGGGTCTGCCACTTTTAAAATCAATGACCGTCGCCTTACTCCCCTCGATCACCACCCGGTCCATGCGCTTAACTTCTCCATCTTTTGGTAAAACCACCACCTCAGTTTTCACCTCTCCTGCTCCACTGAACCAGCCTTTCACGGTCTCATCTTTCCAAAGGTTATCGATTAGCGTTTCATATCGCTGGCGATCGGATGCTGTGATTTGCATGCCGCGCTCGTATCGATCCAGCACATCAGTGGTGTCTTGGTGATGTATGATTTCCGAGAGGATTTGGTGCAAGAGAATACCTTCGTTCCTGCTTTTTTCAACCTCATCGTCGTAATAGGCTTTTCCTGTTTTTCTCACAGCCAGCTTAGGGCTCCATTTATTTGAAGTATAGGATTCGAGTTTGATCATCTTATCTTCTGATTCGCGATGCTTCAGAGGCACACTGCCTATGGAGAATGTATTGGTGCTGGCATCCCAACCATCTAACGTTTCTTGCTCGAAGAAACTCCACAGCAGCTTACTCGAAGTGCTATACATCTTGTCTTTATTACCTGGTGGTGGATCGCAATGCACATATAGTGCTGTTTCTGCCCGGGTGAAGGCAACGTATAATACATTGAGGCTTTCCAGGTGCCACTTGGCAAATTCTTTTTGATAGCTCTCGATGAACTTCGTATTCTCTAGTTCAGACTTATAATCGACCGGAAGATTCTCTCCGTCCTGATACGGAGACTGATACCATACCGGCTTGGAGCGGCTGTTCATATCGAAGTTGCAAAACGGCACAAACACAATTGGATACTGGAGTCCTTTTGATTTGTGTGAAGTGATAACTTCTACAGCATCGAGAGCTCCTGTCAACTGAACGGATCGCTTCTTTCCATTGTCTTCCCACCATTCCATAAACAGTCTGAGGTCGGAGCGATTGTTTTTGGTGAATTCAAGCACCGCATCCTGAAAGGCTTGCAGATACACAAATTCTGATTCCAGGCTGTTGAGCTCAAATGTGCGCACAAGCACCTCTACCAATTCAAGTATTGGCAAATGAAGGAGATGTTGCTTGAATTTGGTGAAACTGCCCGGCAGTCCAGAGTTGGCTAGCTTGGAGAAATCCGCATGATTTGAAAAATCCCGCTGCTTAATGGTTTTTTGATACCTATAAGTTAAATCTGCCTTGATGCTTATATCGTTGGGATTGATGAGGTGATTGAAAGCGGAAAGTACCAGTTGAACAATGGCGGAATTCTCAAGGAGCATGCCTTCTGCGGAGATCACTTCGATGTTTGTTTCGTCGGTGCGACGATAGTCCAACACGTGATTTACGATATCTGTGGCTTCTTTATTGGTTCGTACCAAAACGGCCATGTCGTTAAGTTTATGACCTTGTTTCAGCAGCGACTCCATTTTTTCAATGGTTCGCTCCATGGATCGCAACTTCCATTCGTTCTTTTCAGATTCTAAAAACTCTAACTGAACTAAACCGTCTAGTTCCTTATTCTTATCGGCAACCTCTTGCTCTACTCGGTCATATGTTTTCAGAATCATCTTTCCATCAGCCTCTGAGATCGCAGCACCCATCTCTTGGATCATTATTTCCGGAAGCTTAGAAAATAGCTGATTATTGAATTTGACAATATTGGCAGCACTTCGGTAATTCGTGCTCTTGGTAGGATCTACCTTCGTCTGATGAGGGATATCCTGTTGCACTTTATCCAGAAGAAGTGTGGGATCGCCTCCTCTCCATCCGTATATGGATTGCTTAGCATCACCAACTAATACATTCTCATTGCCATTGGCCAGGCTCTCCTCCAACAAAGGTTTGAAATTGTTCCATTGAAACTGCGAGGTGTCTTGAAACTCATCAATCAAAAAATGGGAATACCAAGTTCCTACTTTTTCATAGATAAAAGGCGAACCTGTATCATCAATAATCTGAGACAGAAAATCCGGGAGGTCAGAAATCATAATGACTTCCTCTTCGCGTTTATAGTCTTGCAGCTTTTGAGCAAGATCTGTCATGAGTCCTAAGGTATAAAGGTGTTTGAGCACAGCATTGGCCGTGTAATAATCCTGCTTGTTTTCATCAATGAATGCAAGCGCTTCATTCATCAACGGCATCAATTCAGATTCTGCTACCTGAATGATCTGATCTCTGAGTTTGCTTGACTTGGAGGTCCATGCTGCAGCATCGTTACGTGCAGCTTCCACGCGTTTTGTCATCAGACCATCATACTCTTTTCGAACGAGCTTAGGAAAAAACCCTCCCGGACCAGAAGCTTTATAGTTGAGATCATCGATGGTAATCCCAGCGGTTTTCATGGCTTCTTGATACCGGTCCGCTATTTTGATCAAGTAGTCTTCAAAAGCCTTTTTAGTTTTGATCAAGTCAGATTTCAGGTTCTTGATCTTTTCTTTCACCAGCTCATCGGTGAATTGATCCTGCGGCAGCTTCTTAAATTCTTCCTGAAAAAGTTGCTTTGCCAACCTGCTTACTTGCCCTTTGGTCTCATAACC
This sequence comes from Ekhidna algicida, assembly GCF_051379705.1. Taxonomy (GTDB): domain Bacteria; phylum Bacteroidota; class Bacteroidia; order Cytophagales; family Cyclobacteriaceae; genus Ekhidna. The sequence continues at coordinate 852,375 of NZ_CP179868.1, forward strand.
TTCCCCTACTGATAGGCCATCCATGGCAAACTCCACCAACCAATCTCGAAGCTGCTTATTTGATTCTACGCCTTCATATACATTCGACGTAATGAATTCAGCCACCTTATCCACATCCAATTCAATACCAAAACTTCCCTGCAAACCTATTTCTCTGGAGAATGATCTGATGACACGATGAAAGAATGTATCAATCGTCGTGATATTGAAATAGCCATAATGATGTAATAGATGAGTCAGCGCCTGATTAGCTGCTTCAACAATTTGGGTTTCGCTCTTTCCTAGATCCTTTTCAAATACCTGAATCAACTCATGCTTTCCTCTGGAAATTTGTATTAGGAATTCCAATACGCGTTCCTTCATTTCCTCAGCTGCCCGATTGGTGAATGTGACCGCAAGTATCTTTTGATAGTAATCTTTGGATCGTAAAGCCAGCTTGAGATATTCTTTAGCAAGTGTGTATGTTTTACCTGAACCAGCCGATGATCGATAGATTGTAAGAGACATGTTACGAAAATACTTGGATGACGATTCTAAGCCTCCAAATCGGGTCAATAGTTATCCACAAAATGGACCACTAACCGCTCTAAAAGCATTTTTTATCGATGAAATCTTCCAATGTTACCTTAATGTTATCAAAAGATTATGAAAATTTTGATTTTAAGTAAACTGTGGGTAACATTACATCCTTAGTAATTTAACATTTAGGAAACATTCAAAGAGACGGAGATTATGAAGAAGCATCTATTAGTACTTACATTGGCATTATTTGTATTTGGCGCTCAAGCCAACAACGGTAATGGTAAAGGTGAAGCTGAAGGTCCAAAGCCAACCAATTACAAAGAAGTAATCTCTCAAATAGAATATCCTAAAGTATGTCAAGAAAAAGGCATTGAGGGAAAAGTAATTGTTACACTCAAAGTTGATGAAACCGGCAAGGTGATCAACCATGAATTTGGATCCTACCCATGCACAGATTTAAGAGATGCAGTAAAGGATGCCATTAAAGATTTAAAGTTTGTTCCAGCCAAGGATGCAAATGGTAATGCGATTGTAGGTAAGATCGCTGTACCAGTAAACTTCAAGCTTACAATCTGATTTAAAAGTCAGATCAATTTGTAAACCGCCTCGATTCGTCGAGGCGGTTTTTTTTTGCCCAACCTTCTGATATTATTTACGTTTAGCAATTTTATATTTAATTTACATTTAGAAATTTAACTCTAGATTAATGAAAGAATATCAGTTAGGTGAATTTGAAGAGATTGTGCTACTGACGGTTGCCATCCTACATGATGATGCCTATGGAGTATCTATAAAGGAGGATATAGAGACGCGGCTAAAGCGTACGGTTAGTGTGAGTGCGCTACAAACGGCACTCAGGCGAATGGAGAAAAAGGGTTATTTAAAGTCTGAATTTGGAGAAGCCACAGCCATGCGAGGTGGCAAACGAAAGCGATACTTTAAGGTAACTAAAACCGGCAAAGCAGCACTCGACTATGCCAAAGAAACCCGAATGAAGCTTTGGTCGGCCATTCCCGATGTGTCATTTGAATACTCAAAAGCATGGATAAGCAGCGGCCTACTCCCCCTTCCTGGTCTACTAAGTTCCTAGCCTGGTTTCTCAAGACGGACTACTATGAGGACGTGCAGGGAGATCTGGAAGAAGAATTTCAAATAAAAGCAAACAGCTCAAATACCATCAATGCGAAGCGGTGGTATACCTGGCAGATTATTCGGCTCTTTAAGCCAAGTATGATCAAAGAAATAGAAGCTCAAAACTCAATCGAAAAGGAAACGACTATGTTTAAAAACTACTTTAAAATTGGACTAAGAAACCTCTGGAAATACAAATCCAGCACGGTAATCAATGTGATAGGTCTATCTACTGGCATTGCTGCATTTATACTTATCGCGCTATTCGTGAAAGACGAAATAAGCTATGATCGGCACCACGAGCATGCATCGGATATTTATCGAGTAACCGTCAAAAACTATACAGTTGATGGCGACATCAGCCGGCAATGGGCATTTGCTTCAGCAGGTCATGCTTCCAGACTGAAGGAGGACTATTCAGAAATCACTCACGCTACACGATTCTATGCCTGGGCTTTCCCGGACATCAACTTCGATGGAAATGATTTCCTTGGTGAGCAAGTGGTTTTTTGCGATCCGGATGCATTCGACATATTCAGTTTCGAGTTTATAGAAGGAAGTGCTGAGACCGCATTTCCTGATGTCTATTCATTAGTTCTTACACGATCAAAAGCAGTGAAGATTTTTGGTAGTGACTGGGAAGAGCAAGGAGTCATTGGTAAAACGGTGACGCTTTCCAGAAGTGGAAACGAAGCTCCATTTAAGATTACAGGTGTAATGGAAGACATGCCTGATCAGCAGCACTTTCACTTTGACTACCTGGCTCCCATCCGCTTTGTAGAGATGATAATGGGAGAAGACGCAGCAAACAATGTTGGCGGAAACTACAACTGGCTAACGTATATACGAACCAATACAGGTGCCAACATGCCAGCACTGACGAAAGATGCGAACGACGAATTCTGGGATAAATACATTGGGCAATTTCAATCAGGAGCGAATGCAAGAGATTTTTACGATTTCGAATTTCAGCCTCTTTTAGACATTCACCTTACCTCTAATCTGGAAGGAGAATTTGAAACGAATGGATCCATTGATCAAGTGTATATTTTCAGCGTTATTGGAATACTGCTGCTACTTGTGGCATGTGTTAACTATATGAATATTGCGACTTCTCATTACTCCAGAAGAATGAAGGAAGTAGGCGTAAGAAAAGTGATTGGTGCTTTTAAATCTTCGCTGATCAAGCAGTTTTTGTCTGAATCCTTATTAGTGGTCGTAATTTCAGTTCCACTAGCTATTATTCTTATTACCCTGGCACTTCCTCATCTAAACGACTTTGTAGAAAAACAATTGGTTTTTAACCCACTTATCCAAACAGATTTACTAGTTGGTATGATTGTACTTATGATTTTGGTGAGCAGTATGGCTGGACTCTATCCTGCGCTGTTTTTATCAAAAATCAATTTGGTTCAAGCACTGAAAGGCGAGCAATCCATGAATGCCAGCAAATGGAATTTCAGATCATTTCTGGTCACCTTTCAATATGTGGTAACTATCGGACTAATCTTTGCTATTGGTGTGATTGAAAGCCAAATGGGATTCATACGGAACTCTGATCCAGGCTATGATAGAGAACAAATGATAAGCTTATCTCTACCTCGAGGTGATTACAGCAATGAAACATTTCGCAATGAGTTACTCAAACATCCCAATATCGAAAAAGCTGCCTTCTCCTCGCGGATACCAACCGGCAGACTTGCTGACAGTTGGGGTTCCAGATTTTTCAAAGGAGATTCGGCTGTAGCTACAGGATTTAGACTGCCTGTTGTAACAGTAGATAAGTATTTCCTGGATACCTATGGAATTGATCTTTTGGCAGGTGAAAATTTCAGAGATGGAATGGAAACTGACATTGTGCAGGATACAGTCGTAACAGGCTACTACCTTATTAATCGTGCCACGGCAAAGGCCCTTGGTTTTGACGATCCAAATGAGGTGGTTGGTCAAAGGTTAAGTTATGGGCCTACCAGAGGAAATATAATTGGTGTAATGGAAGACTTTCATTTTGAATCGCTTTACAGCGAAATAGTTCCTACTCTGTTTCTTGTCAATGATAGATATAGAAGAATAAGCCTTAAGCTAAAATCCGAGGGCATCCGCGAGTCTCTGGATCACATAGAAAACGTATACGCTCAGTTTGATGCTGATACAGATCCAAACTACAGGTTTGTAGACGATTTATTCAATGAACAATACCAGCAGGAAGAGCGACTAGGCAGCATGATCAAGGTATTTGCGGCAATAGCGATACTGATCGGATGTCTTGGCCTGATAGGTATGGTTGGCTTTATCATAGAAACGAAGATTAAAGAGATTGGCGTTAGAAAAGTGTTAGGTGCTTCATCAGGTAGTATCTGGATGATTATAAGCAATCGATTTTTGGTTTTAATAGGCATTGCATTCGTGCTTGGTCTCCCACTAGCCTACTGGTTTATGAATGACTGGCTGGAAAATTTCGTCTATCGGACCTCTGTATCAGTTATTTTGATCATTATGCCAGCAATCATCGCAGTAATATTGACGCTACTCGCCATAGCCTATCAAACGATGAAAGCTACACGTGTGAATCCTGTGGAATGTCTTAAGGACGAGTAACTCCTTTTTGCAAAGGACACATATGAACATTAGAAATTTTGCATCTCTACTATTCAGGAGGGCGATGAAAATCATTAAGAGAGGTCTCTTGATAATTTTCATCATCCTCCTAATACCTGTGGTTATTTTCTTTACCGATTTTTCACTTTATTCAACAAGATCCTTTTTCCTGAGTGATACAAAGGAATGGTTGATTGACTTGGATACCTTCGAAGACGGCCTTCTCAACCGACACAAAAACCCGGATTGGATTTCTGCAAAAACCAGTTCGCTAATCGCTAAAAAAATTGATAGCCTCAGAAATGAAGTAATCAAGAGCAAGGGTGATGTTGATAAAGATATTATGCGAGTCGGCCTTATGAAAATTTCAGCTTTAATTGGCGATGGACACACAAGAATTGCCAACTATGTTGATGATGTGGGGCAACTCCCGCTTGAAGTTGAGTGGTTTGATGATGGATTATATATCACAGAAATAGAGCAAACAAAAAGCCCTGCGCTAGGCAGTAAGGTCATTGGTATTGGAGGTTTTGAAATCGGAGATGTAATCACGAAAATAAGCGCTATTGCACCCCAGATGGATGGGAGGACAAATAAGCTTTATTTAGAAACTTATATTACCAAACCTGGCCTTCTGTATGGTTTAGGTATATCAAAGCGTGCCGATAGGGCCACTTTTAACCTACTGGATTCTGTTGGAAATGAAGTCAAGTTGGAGATACGATTAAGTGAGGATAAGCCTACCAGCATTTCGTTAGTGGAAACAATTGATAAGGTTCCGCTTCATAAAAAAAATCCAACGCTGCCTTTTTGGTATGAATATGATCAAGCCAATAAGCTTATCTATTTCAACTACAATTCGATAAGGGATGCCCCGAATTTGAAGTTCAACCACTTTGTGGACAGTTTAATGAATTTTACCAACTCTGTTGAGGTCGAAAAATTCATCATTGACATAAGAGACAATTTAGGTGGTAATAATCTATTGACCATCAAGCTGGTGAGTGAGATCAAAAAGAATGAAAAGATCAACAAAAAAGGTGTTTTGTATTGCATCACCAATCATCGAACATTCTCAGCGGCCATTTGCTTTGCGGGGAATTTGGCTACAAAAACCAATGTAACATTTGTAGGTAGCGAAATGGGTGATACCAATAATCTGCTTGGTGATGCTCGATTTGTCAAGATGAAATACAACAAGATCGTTTGGTGGGTATCAGATCTGTACTGGGAGAATACATTTTATCAGGATCCGAATTATATAAAGCCTGAGATCACTCATGCATTATCTATTAACGAATTCCTAAAAGGTGAATCTCCGCTCATTCAGGAAATTATTAATCATGATCCCGATTCAATTGGGTATGAAAATATTGACTCAACTATTTCAAATTACTCAGGCAGGTATCAGTTTAGTCCAGATAAAACGCTAACAATTGACACGAATAATAACATTATCAAAATTTCAGGGCATATGAATTCACGGCTAGTTAAACTAAGTGATAGCAGCTACTATGCGACAAACCTTAATTTGACCTTGCTGACTAGAAATGACTCATTGTTCCTACAAAACGATACTGAGCAAAGGGCACTCATGAGACTAGCTGATGATGAATACACACCTCTAGAATTGGTTGAAAACGGTGATTATGAAAATGCCTTGCAGGCCTACCTTCAACTTAAAGAGCAATATCGCGGTGAACTATATGCTTTGGATGGAAACAATCTTGCAACGATTGCTAACTACTATGATCACATCGATAGTGATCCGCAAAAAAGACTCGAGCTTTTGAAGATTGCAATTGAGCTGGATCCAAATTCTGGTATTGCACTCGGCCAGCTGTCCAATGCTTACAGCAAAGAAGGAAGTACGCTGAGTTCCATGTATTTTGGGTTTAAAGCACTATTACTATTTGATTGGTGGTATGTCATGGAGTATGGTAAGGCTTTTGGATTTATTTAGCAATTCTTAATCCATATCCAGCAGATATTTGAGGTTACTTTAATAGTCATTTTTTATAACTTCAAACCATGATTGACAAAGTAGTAGCAAATGCGGAAGAGGCAATCCGCGGAATAGAAGATAATATGACGCTCATGCTTGGAGGTTTCGGACTTTGCGGCATTCCTGAAAACTCCATTGCAGCTCTGGTAAAAGCCAACATCAAAGGTCTTACATGCATATCCAATAATGCAGGCGTAGATGATTTTGGGTTGGGCCTCCTGCTTCAGAAGAAGCAAATCAAAAAAATGATTTCGTCCTATGTTGGAGAGAATGCAGAGTTTGAACGACAGATGTTGAGCGGAGAACTTGAAGTGGACCTTATCCCCCAAGGATCACTTGCCGAACGCTGTAGAGCAGGAGGTGCAGGCATTCCGGCATTTTTTACACCCGCTGGATACGGCACTGAAGTTGCCGAAGGCAAAGAAGTAAGAGAATTTAATGGTAAACCTCACATTCTGGAATCAGCGCTTACGGCAGATTTTGCAATCGTTAAAGCATGGAAAGGAGATCACGCCGGTAACCTGGTATTTAAAGGAACTGCCAGAAACTTCAACCCTCCTATGGCGATGGCCGGAAGAATTACAATTGCCGAAGTGGAAGAATTAGTAGAGCCCGGAGAGTTAGATCCAAACTTTATTCATACACCCGGAATTTTTGTCCAGCGAATTTTCCAAGGTGAGACCTACGAAAAAAGAATTGAACAACGCACAGTAAGAGATAAATAGTTAATTAGTAGAGTGGTCAGAAGTATTAAGCATCTTCAAACTTCTATACTAATCTCTAATTACCAATCAACTAAAAAATTATGCTTGATAAAAACGGAATAGCGAAGCGAATCGCACAAGAACTTCAGGATCGATGGTATGTCAATCTTGGGATAGGTATTCCTACACTAGTAGCCAACTACATTCCCGATGGCATAAGTGTCGAATTTCAATCCGAGAATGGCTTGCTCGGAATGGGGCCATTTCCGACTGAAGAAGCAGTAGACGCAGATTTAATTAATGCGGGTAAGCAAACGGTCACCACCCTACCCGGTGCATCCATATTTGATTCTTCTACATCTTTTGCTATGATTAGAGGTCAGCATGTTCAACTAACTGTGCTAGGCGCAATGGAAGTAGCAGACAATGGTGATATAGCCAACTGGAAAATCCCTGGCAAAATGGTCAAAGGGATGGGAGGAGCAATGGACCTTGTAGCTTCTGCAGAAAACATCATTGTAGCCATGATGCACACCAATCGAGCGGGTGAATCAAAGCTTTTAACAGAATGTACACTACCAATAACCGGTGTAAAGTGCGTGAAAAAAGTAGTGACCAATATGGCTGTGCTGGATATAACTTCTGAAGGGTTCAAACTCGTAGAGCGAGCGCCGGGCGTCTCTGTTGATGAAATAAAGAATGCAACAGCCGGACGGCTGGTAGTGGATGGAGATATTCCGGAAATGAAGATTTAATTGGATGAGACATTTACTCAGTTTCTCCATTCTATTCTTAAGTCTCGCTGCAGGGGCGCAATCGAATCTAGAAAAGGGTAAAAAGTATTTTGAAAGGCGTTCTGAAAAATCGAAAGGCCTAATCGCAAGAAAAGGAAATATCAATAAGTGTATTCGTATCTTAAATGCTGAGAAAGATAATCCAGAAGCTATCATGCTATTACTCAGAGCCTATGAATTTAAAGGGAGCTACACTAAAATTTCAAAAAAGAAGAAACAGCAGCTTTATAAAAAAGCAGTTGATTTAGGATCTCAAAAAATCAAAGACTACCCGGACAATGCCGGCATTCTATTTTATTACAGCGCAAATCTTGGTAGATGGGGCCAGGAGATTAGCATATTAAAAGCTCACAACGAAGGAATTACGGACGAAATAAGAGAAACATTAAAAAAAGTAGATCTATTGGATAGTACCTTTGCTGAGGCTGGAGCAAAGCGATTGTTAGGTGGAATGCACTTAAAAATTCCCAAGATCCCTTTCGTAATGACCTGGCCTTCTAAGGAAACATCATTGGTTTTACTTGAAAAAGCATACAAAACATCTCAGGAAAATCTGGCCAATGCCAAGCTTTATGGAGAATCGCTTATCAAAAACAATTATGAAGATGAAGGGAAGACATTGTTGAGACAAGTTGTATCCAAAGAACCAAGACCACATATGTACCTTGAGGACAAACGAGTTATTGAAGAGACCAAGAAAATTCTTAATTAGAAATTGAAATGAATGTAGGCACCTATCATACATTGGAAGTAGATCGGATCACTGCTCCTGGTGCCTTTCTCACGGATGGAGAAACGGACGTTTTGCTCCCTACCAAATACATTCCAAGTGGTACGCAAGAAGGCGATCAATTGAAGGTGTTTGTTTACCGAGATTCGGAAGATCGGATCATTTGTACAACTCAGACTCCTTATGCGCAAGTCAATGAATTTGCCTACCTCAAAGTAAAAGATGCAAGCAATGTTGGCGCATTTTTAGATTGGGGCATTGATAAAGATCTACTTGTTCCCTTTCGTGAACAAAATAACAAGCTCAGGAAAGGGCAATGGTGTTTGGTATACCTATTCCTCGATGAAAAGACGGATCGGCTGGCGGCTACTGCCAAGGTCGTGAAATACTTCAACAGAGACATTACTGTTGAAGAAGGTGATGAAGTAGACCTGCTTATAGCCAACACTACGGACTTAGGAGTAAATGTAGTTGTAAACAATAGCCATAGAGGATTGATCTATGATAGTGAGCTCTTTCATGATGTTCTTGAAGGTGATCGCATCAAAGGATACATTAAAACCATTCGTGAAGATGGAAAGATTGATGTAAGCCTCAGAAAAGAAGGACTTGAGAATTTAGAAATTGGAGCGCAGCAGATTTTGGATGAACTAAAACAGCAAGGCGGCTCCCTCCCACTTCATGACAAAAGTGATCCTGATGACATCCAGTCTTTGCTTCAAATGAGCAAGAAGAATTTCAAACGCTCGGTTGGGATCTTGTATAAAAAGAAAATGATTGCTCTGGATAAAGAAGGGATTAGATTAATAAAGTCATAAAAAAACCTGCTCAAAGACAGGTTTTAAAATTGAAATTTTCAAACCTGCTATTCTTCGGACTCTTCCTCGGCAGTCGTTTTACTTTCTTCTGCAATCGCATCATAAACTACTTTGTACCGTGCTTTCACATCAGCGTCTGCCTTTAGTGCTTTTTTCAGTGTGTTGTATAAACCTGCACCAATATCTGTTTTAATTTTTCCAATATAAACGTCTTTAAATGAGGCGGTCATTGAATCGTAGCTCATTTGGATCTTTTCAAAAGCAACCTTCTCATCATTTGATACTGCAAGTTCCTGCAGTTTCAGCGAATCTCCCTTTGCAGATTTAATCTCGACAAAACGGGTTGCTTCTAAAGTCGGATCATTATTAATCCATCCATTATATACTTCTGTCATCTTACCTTTTTCCATCTCTGCCCACACCATTACGGTAGCATATTTTGTCAAATCTTCATCGCTAAATGTCGCTTCATCTTGTGCACTTACTTTTCCGAAACCTGCGATCAAACACATCATCAATAGTACTTTCTTCATCTTTATTCTAGGGTTATTATTTATCACAAATCGCAAGTATATATCATTGATTTCAACAAAATCAACACTCCAAAACAACATTTCGGAATCCATGAAAAAAGCCGACTAAAATGTCGGCTTGTTGAAATATGGAGTTTAAAATTTTTTCAGGCTACTTGCATAAGAACCCTTGCCCAGTCCGCTTGATTCTTTATATGCAGTTTGACTCGAATATTCTTTCTGTATCCATCATAGGTATGAATACTCATGGCCATCATGTCTGCTATCTCACTCCGGGAATATCCTTTACTAAGCCATCGAATAAGTTGTATTTCACGGTTGGTAAGTTCATCTTCTATTTTTCTTTTGGTGACTTTCATAGGTTTTCGCATTTTGGTGTTACCTCTAATTAAAGCCCCCTAATTCGGTGTAGCGAAGTTTTTGTCGTGAATGACCGAAAGCCCAACGCGAAATGCAGCTCATTTTGCCAATCGTTCTTCTAATTGTGACTTGTATGTTCTTGATAGCTTAAGCTCTTCCCCATTATTCAACAATAGATAGTTGCCATAAATGGTTTTCACATACTCCAGATTCACAATTGTGGAGCGATGAATCTGCACAAACTGAGCAGGCAGAATTTCAAGGATTGCACTCAGCTTGTTTCGATCTACTTCCGGACGGTCTTTATCATTCAGATAAAATTCCAGGTAGTGATCATCTGATTGGATGTAGCGAATGCGCTGCGGATCCACAACGGCTTTACTCTTCAACATGACGTAAGATGTCTCCTGCTCCTTGGACTCCCTTTCAAATCTATCTACCAGGTTTTTCAATTGGACATTCGCTATCGCAAGCTTATTCTTCTCTTTTATGATGTTGACCAGGATCGCCAACATGCCGTAAGACAACACACCCACCTCAATAAAAAATCCTACGAATAATGGATCACCCGGAACTAGCGAACGATCTATTGCACCGTACTCCATTAAAATCTGACTAAATACACCAAGGAAGAAAACTGAATAACCAACCAAAAAAATACGGGCGCTAAACCGATCAATCCTTAAATAATTTTCTGCACTGGCATAGGCGAATACAATGATGGTGACCACTACAACATATCTCATAGAAATAAGAAGTGGTGCCACGGCAACAATGAAGGAAGGAAACACAATCCATATAATCGAACTTATCACAAACAAAATGAGAAGGAAGTTCATGACCTTATTAAAACGAGGCATGGTCTTCTTTGTGTCAAAATATCGTTGGATGTACATGATCAGAAAGACCAATGCCAGCTGTGTGGAAAACGGAAATAAGTGTGTATTCAGTTCAGGATAATCGGAGGCAATGAACTGATACCCATACCCAAGTTTCGCAAAACACCTAAGACCGAAAGTAAGGACATATAGTGCGTACCAAATGAAGATCGTCATTTTGAGATTGTATCCAACGATCAATGAAATCAGCACCACAAGAGCCAGGAACCCAAAGCAGAAACCATAAAAAATGGTTTCTTGATTGTACATCTTCCAAAAAGAATTGTTGGGATAAAGTATCAGAGGAAAACGTGCCGCTGAATTACGCTTATCTACATTCAGCAGCAGATGTGTTTTTTCACCAATTGCCAACTCAAGTGGAAACGTGAAATTTCGATATTGTACCGGCCTTCTATTAAATATAAATCTATCTCCTGTTTCAAAAAGTAGCCGTGCTGTGTCACCCTCGATTTCATACAATTGGAGATAGTCCAATTGAGGATAATCAACCTCTATATAATAAAGAGGTTCGTCCGTTTTATTTGTCAATTCTATTTGAATCCAATAAGCGGAATTAGTAATTCCCGGATTCGTTTTTTTTAAAAGAGGCAGGAGTTGTCCATCCTCAATTTGGCTTAGTGCTGTGACTCCATCCAATGTATCAGGTGTAGCATATACCTGAACAAATTCGTTTAGTGGGTACACCTTGTCTTCACTCAATTCTAATTGAGAATAAACAGGAAGAATAAAAATAAAAACTAGTACTAGTTGGAGGATTACTTTGCTCAAAACTTCTCACTCATCATACAAATGTTAATATAACAAATGATTTTTGCTTGTTGTTTAAAAATCGATGATACGATAATGTAGGGCATCAAATCTCTTCAAATTAAAGACCAATGCTCAACTTTAATTATGGAAAAACTTAAAATTTACTAACCCAATTAACATGCAATTGAGTTGCATTTATTAAATTTGCTGAATGAATCAACTCGATCCTCACAAGGATATTTTAAAATCCCACAACCTGCGAATAACAGATTGTAGGATTGATGTCGTTCAATATTTTCTAGAAGAAAAAAAAGCCTTATCCCAAGGTGATCTGGAAAGCAAATTCACACAATATGATCGTGTGACTTTATATCGTACGTTGAATAGTTTTCTCGATTCTGGAATACTCCACAAGATTCCTAATGCTACCGGTGTCGCAACGTACGGTCTTTGCCATGAAACATGCTCTCCAGAACATCACGATCATAATCACATACATTTTAAGTGCAACAACTGCGGCCAAATCGAATGCCTCGACGATAAGATAGTTCCATCGGTCACTGTACCTACCGGATATCATATTGAAGCAGTGAATATGATCGTTGATGGTATCTGTGCTAAATGTGCATAGTATGAGGCTAATCATTTTCCTATTCTTTTTGAGCGCATGTGCGCATGCATTTGCACAGGACGATTCCTGTAGTAGGAAAGTTTCCGGTTTAATCGTGGATCTGAATTCAGGAGAACCACTTCCATTTGCAACGGTTCAAATTCAAGATTCTGACAATGGAGCCATTGCCAATGACAAAGGAGAGTTTATTATTAGCAACATCTGCGAAGAGGAAATTGATTTAATAGTTCGGTTCGTTGGTTACAAAACAATCATCCATCATCATGATTTCCACCACACCGATCCTGTTATTTACATGGCTCCAGATGCAACGTTGTTGGAAAGTGTGGTTATCGAAGAATCGCAACAAGGGGAATTACAATCACTTTCTATTAAAAAGAAAGAACTGGATAAGATTTCAGTTGTAAGCTCATCCATTGGCGATTTGACTAGCGAGCTTTCAGGTGTTTCAATCTTAAAAACCGGTACGAATATATCTAAGCCTATGATTCATGGCTTGCACTCAAACAGAGTGCTTGTTATCAATGATGGTGTGAGACATGCATATCAGGTATGGGGACAAGAGCATGCACCTGAGATTGATCCTTCGCACGTAGATCAAATCGAAATCGTAAAGGGAGCAGGTACGGTCAAATACGGACCAGAGGCGCTTGGCGGTGTAATCCTCTATAATTCAAAGCGGCCGTCCTTTAACAAGGAACTTAATGGATCAGTTAATGCTTCATTTCGGACAAACGGGAAGGCACCTAGTAGTCAAATAAGTATTGGAGAAGGTTACCAGCATTTTGCCTGGAACATTGGAGGATATGGCATATATCAAGGTGATTTGGAGGCACCGGATTATAACCTTTCCAACACGGGAAAGCGCGAATATGGTGGTAGTTTCAATGCGCTATTGCATCAGGACAAATTTGATGTTCATGTTTCTGGTAGCTACTACGATCAAAGCCTGGGAATACTGCGAGGCTCTTTGGTTGGAAATCTCACCGATTTACAAAACGCAATAGACCGATCAGTTCCGAATCCTACATTTCCTTCTACCTATGACATTCAAAATCCGAGACAGGAAACCACTCATGGTTTTTTTAAATCAGATGTTTCACTCTTTCTAGGTGATCATATTTTCAACGTTCAATATGCATTTCAAAGAAACGTGAGAAGAGAGTTCGATGTAAGAAGAGGAGAACTCAATGAGCGCCCGGTAATCGATTTAAAGCTGCTATCTCACAATTTTGAAACAGAGTGGATACAACCTGAAAAAGGACGATGGAATGGCAGTTCAGGCATTCAATTATACACGCAAAAGAGTAACAATAAACCGGGCTCCAACCCTGTCAATTTTGTGCCTGATTATGATGTGTTCAATGTTGGGGTTTTTACCGTGCAGTCCCTGGAATTTGACAATACTACTTTTGAGGTCGGTGCACGATTTGATTTTCAACGATTAAGTGTCGCCGATACAGTAAGAGATTTTTTCATCTATTCCAATGAAGTGGATTACGCAAATGCCACTTTTACATTAGGCTTTAAAAAGCAGCTCAATGAATCGATATCATTGTTTTCAAATATTGGCTCGGCTTGGAGGCCACCGAATGTAGCAGAATTGTATTCCTTTGGCTATCATCATTCCAGAATTCAGTTTGGATTATGGAGGTATGAGTTAAATCCAATCTCTACACCACCTGATGCTGTATTGGATGAGACTGATCGATCAGTGCCATCCGAAAAAGGAATTAAATGGGTAAGCGGCATAGAGGTTAACAAAGGACGAATCACTTCGGAATTTATCTTATTTGCCAACAGAATAAATGACTACATCTTTTTAAGACCTTACGGAATCACTACCGGAATAGCGGGGACATTCCCCTTCTTTATTTACGATCAAACAGATGCATTCTTTTTTGGTAGCGATTGGGACATCAGATTCAATCATTTAAAACATCTATCATCCGAGATAAAAGTTTCATATGTCTATGCCATAGAGACAGAAAACCGACAAGCGTTATTGGAAATACCTCCGTTGAATATTAGCTATACAATAGATTACAAAAAAGACAACTGGAATTACGGGCTGACAGTGAACTACACAGCCACTCAATGGAACGAACCTCCAGTAATTGATCCAATCGACTTTCAGAATGGAGATGCTGAAATAAACCGGAACGAAATTTTCGATTTTATGCTACCACCAGATGCTTACTTTCTGATAGACGGACAACTAGGCTATGAGAAAAAAACATGGAATGCAGTTTTCAAAATAAGCAATCTGCTCAATTCATCTTATCGCTCTTACACTGACCGTCAGCGTTACTTCGCAGATGCTCCGGGAAGAAATTTCTCCCTCTCTTTTGCATATAAATTTTAAATGCATCAATGTTGCAATTGACATCTAAACGCAATATTATTGCATTTAGAATTTCTTAACTAAAAGAACTAATTGTAACAACATGAAAACAAACAAATCACTCTTATACTTTTTCCTATTGCTTGGCCTTGGGGTTTTTGTGGGATGTTCTGACGATGATGGACCAGCACCAGATGATGGTGAAGAAGAGGAAGTCATTTCAGAAGTTATTTTAACATTCACTCCGGAAGGTGACGGAGAGGCTGTTACAGCTACTTGGTTTGACGCAGATGGTGAAGGGTCAGGTACTCCAACGATTGACAAAATTGAGTTGATTGAAGGAACGGAATACACCTTAACAATGACATTGGCCAATACCTTAGGTACAGAAGACGAAGATATCACTGAAGAAATTGAAGCCGAGGATGATGAGCATATGTTCTTTTTTGAATTCACTACAGACATTTTCAGTGATCCGTCAGGAGATGGGAATGTAGATGATAGAGGAGACGATGTGAACTACAATGATCAAGATGACAATGGCAATCCAGTAGGATTATCAACTAACTGGACTGCCGGAAGTGCGACTTCTTCAACAGGTGAATTGAGAATCATCTTGAAACATCAACCAGGTGGTTTGAAAACTGCAACATCAACTTCATCAGTTGGTGGTACTGACGTAGATATCACATTCGACATAGACATTAATTAATAACGTGTAAAAAATAATAGCTATTCCCTCATAGTTAGGTTAAACTTTAGGTAGTTATTGTGACCTCTCAGCTAGTTTTGAGAGGTTTTTTTTGTTTTAGCTATCATAACTAAAAGATCAAATTGGAAATTGTAACTGATTCAAAATCTATAGATTAGTAAAATATTCTACATCGTAAAATTGAATTCCCAACTTCATACAAAGTATGACCAGAGACTTTGTTCACATCAACGACTTTATACTTCTACTCGAAGAAGCCAGCTCGGATACCTTAGAGATCGATAGTTGTCGATTTGAGGAGCCATTAATTGCAATCGCCTTTTATGGATCAGGTAATGTAGATCTGACCGTTAGATATGGAGAGGCCGAGAAAGCATTTCAATATACCAAAGGTCTCGCTTTGTCTTTTTATGCCGATGATCAGGTGGCTTTCGAGCATTCCATCGCTCCAAATAAGAATCTGGAATGTATTGTAATTGCCACAACTGTTCGAAATCTGGACTTGTTACCTTTTCAGGAAGGTGAACTATTTAAAGACCTACTTCATGAGCTAGCCAATCCCAAAGATCATTACGTAGAAGGCCCTAGCTTTTACATGACTCCAGAGATGCAAGGTATTGTGGACGCAATTTTTGCTAATCAGTATGCTGGAAAAACGAAGATGATGTTTATGAGGAGCCAAATTATAGCGCTTCTCTCCCACTTTTTTGGACAATTGGGGCAGAAGGAGGATACTTCTCTTAAAATGGATCATCGGAGCAAGCTCAATGAAGCCAAAGACATCTTACTTTCAAACCTTGAAAACCCTCCTTCTCTAAAGAAACTATCGGAGCAGCTTGGAATAAATACCACCACATTGAAGAAAGAGTTTAAAGCTGTCTTCGGTGCACCCGTGTTCAAGTATTTACAAAATGAGCGTCTTACTACTGCGCACAACCTTTTAAATGAACAAAAGGCTACTGTGCAAGAGGCCGCCTGGAGTGTTGGATATGATAGTTTGGGCTCATTTTCCAATGCATTCGAGAAAAAATTTGGTTATAGACCAAGCCAAATCAAGTAAATATCTTTTCGAATAAATCATACTTCTTTTCAGATAAATAGAAGGAATATGCCCCTTCTACTTTAGCGTCATAATTAATAATTCAAATTATGACAGCTAGAAAAACTATCCATTTAAGAGAGCTATACTCAACTACTCTCCTATTATTTGGCATTCTTCCAGGAATCACATTTGGGCAGAATGTAATCAATCAAAGGGAAGCAAAACCCACCGCAATTTCACAGCAAAAAGTACGGATCTCTCCATCAAAAAAGGAGGTCCTGACCATCCTCAAAACCAAATGCAATTCGTGTCACAGAAGCAAGAATCCTTTTATGGTTTTCAATGAGCGAAACATGGTCAAGCGTTCCTCGAAAATCGAAAAGCAAGTCTTCATACTCAAGCGAATGCCAAAAGAAGGTGGTCTGCCCTTAACAGTTAATGATTCCGCGGTGCTTAAGGCTTGGATTGAATCACTTAAAGAACAAACCTCAAAATCATAACTCATGAAAAATAAATTAAAAAGCATTCTCTACGCTTCATTAACCTGGTTTCTAGGCGTGTGTATTTATCTGGGATCATTTACCATTTCTATTATGGACGATCCTGAGTTGCAGGCAAATATTGCCTTAGCTGTTGGCATTGTTCCTATTGCTAGCTTGAGTACCTACCTATTCTACCGTAAGGATTCGATGGCTCCATTTGGCTTAGCTGTCACTTTCATAGCAACGGCAATTGTATTAGATGCAGCGATTACAGTTCCTGCATTTATAATACCAGCCGGCGGGTCATATCTCGGCTTCTTTGGAAGCCTTTCCTTTTACCTGATAGCATTTGAATTTTTCCTAACAGTCTTCCTTTTCGGACAATTCCTAAAACACAAATTATCAAACCTATGAAAACGATCATCTTTCATACCACAGTCTTGCTAGTTGGTCTATCAGCCGGATTTTTTTTCGCTTGGTCAGTATCAGTCATTGTGGGTACAAAAAAGTTGGGCGACAGTACCTATCTGGAAACCATGCAAAGCATCAACAAGGAAATCTTGAACCCACTTTTTTTCACCGTGTTTTTCGGAAGCCTGCTGGCACTGATACTCAACACCTACTGCCTACAGGATATCAAACCACAGTTTTGGTTGGTACTGGCAGCTACTCTCATATACCTATTTGGAACAATTGGTGTAACCGGACTTGGTAACGTACCACTCAACAACCAGCTAGAAGCACTCAATTTGACTGAATTATCACCGACACGCTTAAATGAGTTCAGAAAACACTATGAGTCTGACTGGAATCGGTTTCATCTTATCAGGACTTTATCAGCATTAGCATCATTCATACTTCTAATAATCACATCATCCTATCAAGATAATTAAGAACAAAACAATCAATACTAAAATCAAAAACAATGAACAAGAACATCTTAGTAATCGGAGCTACCGGTAAGACTGGTAGCCGAGTAGTCCAACAACTGAAAAAAAGAGGCATAGAACCCAGACTTGGTTCGAGAAATGCAAGTCCAAGCTTTGATTGGACCGATAAAGATACTTGGGTAGATACACTCAAGGGCATTGAGAAAATGTACGTTACCTTTTACCCTGATTTGGCCGTTCCTGGAGCTCAGGAAGCGATTGAAAGCCTTACCTATTTAGCTTTGGAAATGGGAGTAAAGAAAATCGTATTGATGTCCGGTAAGGGGGAAACTGAAGCAGAGGCTTGCGAGCAATTAATTATCAATTCAGGTCTGGACTATACCATCGTTAGGGCCTCCTGGTTTAATCAAAACTGGAGTGAGAGTTTTTTCTTAGAGCCTATTCTTTCTGGTCAGGTAGCACTCCCAGTGTCTGATGTGCCAATTCCGTTTGTTGATGCAAACGATATAGCTGAAGTCGCAACGGAGGCTTTATTGAATGATACGTACAATAAGCAAATTCTGGAGGTCACCGGACCTGAGTTGATTACATTCAAAGATGCAATTGATCACATTGCCAAGGCCAGTGGTCAAAGCTTGCTGTTGCATGAAATTACGCTTGAGCAATACCTGGATGGTCTCACCGCGGCAGAAGTTCCTAAGGATTTCATTTGGCTTATCGAGTACCTATTCAGTCATGTGCTCACCAACCCTAACAATCAAACGGTAGTACATGACATTGAAAAGGTCCTTGGCAGAAAGGCCAAATCGTTTGAGGAATATGCTAGAGAAACTGCAAAAACCGGAATTTGGAATCAAGAGGTAGAGGTAGCTCAATAGCACTTGCTCTATCAAGATGTTTCTTATCTTAAATGTTTAGAAACTAAAAAAGCCACTCAAATTGAGTGGCTTTTGCAGTCCGTAGGGGAATCGAACCCCTGTTACCAGGATGAAAACCTGGCGTCCTAACCCCTAGACGAACGGACCGTGTTTGTTTTGGGAGTGCAAATATAGAATCTCGACTCACTTTTACAAAGAAGAGAATAAAAAAAGCGAAGAAAATTCTTCGCTTTTTTTAAGTTTCTATTTCTGAATGAATTACATCACTCCTTCTTCTTTTCCATATCTGTCTACAAGAACCGGATCACCAGGCCCATCAACTCGAAGTTGATCGAACTGAGTGGCCTTATCTCCAACAATTACAAAGATGTATTTGCTTAGATCGAAATATTCATTAGCTGTGGCTTGAATACTTGATATGCTGGCCTCAGTAACAGTTTTCTGCTCCTGATCTATGTAATCCATAGGTAGATTATATGTGCTGATATTTTCTAGAATACCCAGAAGATTGAATAAGGTCTCGAAGTTTCTCGCATTCTCCTTAATCATAGCTGTCTGTGTTTTTGCCAAATCTTCATCAGTATAGGTTTCTGCATAGTTACCTATCACTTCCTTGAATGTATCGAGGGCATCTTTTGTAGTTGAAGATTTCACGCTTGAGAAAGCGGCAAAAGTTCCTGGTGCCATGGCATTTCTTCCAGGGAAAGCATAGGCTCCGTAAGTAAACTGCTTCTCTTCACGAAGAACCTGGAAAAGTCGTCCCGATGATCCATCACCAAGTCTGTCGTTGGCGACCATGATCTCATTATAAACAGGATCATTTGCAGGCACTGTCAACCTTGCCATTCTAATCACAGACTGTTTAGCATTTGGTACATCCACAAAATATACTTGTGGCTCTGAAGGTACCGCTGGTACAGAGTATGAAGGCATAGACACTTCTTTTTGCGTCCATTCAGAGGTAAGTCTACCCAATGCTTTGATAGCTCTTGATTGCGTTACCTTTCCAGCTATATGGAAGTTGGTTACATTCGGTGCAAAGTTGTTACTGTAAAAAGATTTCAGGTCATCAATTGTGATGCTTTGCACATGGTCTTCATAACCAATAGACGGATGGCTCATGATGTGATTATCACCATAAAGCTTCTTATTCATTACTACAGTCGCAATAGAATTTGGATTCGTTTCACGTTGCTTGATGCTCTGAAGCGTTTGATTAATGATTCGGTCAAACTCGGCCTCATCCCATCGTGGCTCTAGCAAAATCTCCTGAACAAGTTCCATAGTGGCCTCAAAGTTTCTGGCTAAACAATTACCAGAAACCTGAATGTATTCATTGGTCGTAAACATATTCAAGTTTGCACCCAATTGACCTATCGCATCTTCTAGCTCTTCAGGAGTTTTATTAGCTGTACCTTCCATCATGATGTCAGTCATCAAGTTGGCAACTCCCACTTTCTCAGGATCATCCAGGTAGTGTCCTCCCATAATTCGCATAGAGAAGTTTACTAGGGGTAGTTCATTCGCCTCTACTCCATATACGCTAATACCATTTGGGGTTTCGTCAGTCCAGATAGTTGGAGGAGTGACCAGTGGTTTCTCACCGAAATCCGGCTCCTTAGATCTATCAAATGAAGATTCAGTTTTAACTATGGTAAAATCACCTTCTTCTTCAATCACTTCGCTCTGCCCATACTCATTGATGCCTTCTTCTTTGATATCCGCCATTTGAGCACCTTCCATTGCCAGGTCGCTGGCTCCTTTAGGTACGAAGTTGGTAACGATCATATTCTTATTCAGAATGTACTTTCTGAAAACCCTCATTACATCTTCCTGAGTAACTGCTTTGATGTTCTCAATGTCTTGCTCTAGAAAACCAGGATTTCCGGCGTATTCATTATATCTCGCCAATCGGAAGGCTTTGCCCAAAACACTACTTATTCCATTGTAAAAGTTTGTTTCCAGACTGGCTTTGATTCGATCTAAATCCTTAATATTAAAGCCATCCCTATCAAATGCGATTAATGCATCGTTTACTACTGCTCTAACCGAATCAAGATCGGTACCGGCATTGGCCCTAATCCTGATGGTAAAGGTGCCGGCAAGCTCTGATGATCGGTTGAAAGAAGATACTCCAGGAGCAACTTCCGCGTCTTCAACAATTGCTTTGTAGAGCGCTGCTCGTTTGCCATTAGAGAGAATCTGACCTAATGCATTTAAGGCCCACTGGTCAGGATGGTATTGTTCTACCGTTGGGAATGTCATCCTAAGCTCAGGTAATTGAGCGAAATTATCTTCATAGTAAATGACCTTCGTTTCATCCAAAGTCACTGGTTGAGGATTCATTGGCGTGTCAATTCCTCTTGAAGGAATTTCTCCAAAGTATTTATCTACAAGAGCTTTTACACCTTCCTTATCAATATCACCTGCAATAACTAATGTAGCATTGTTTGGGCCATACCATTTTTCATAAAACTCCTTGACATCATCCAAGGTAGCATTTTGAAGATCTTCCAACTCTCCAATAACTGTCCAACTGTATGGATGTCCTTCGGGGTATAGCGCTTTTAGGATTACGCTTTGAGTATGTCCATATGGTCGATTATCAACCCCTTGTCTTTTCTCATTTTGTACTACCGGTTTTTCTCCTTCAAGACTGGCAAGGGATACCGCATTGATAAAAAACCCCATTCTATCTGACTCCATCCAAAGTACCTTTTCAAGTGCATCTTTCGGTACAACTTCAAAATAGATGGTTCCATCAGGGCCGGTACCTCCATTGAACGTACCTCCCCACTCATCAATATTTTTAAAGAATCCACCATCTGGTACATTTTCAGATCGCTGGAATAGCATGTGCTCGAAAAAGTGAGCAAATCCGGTTCGACCTGGTTTCTCCCTATTGGATCCAACGTGAACCTGAATGGCTACAGCTACAATCGGATCTGAATCGTCTTGATGAAGAACTACATCCAATCCATTGTCTAAAGTGAATTTCTCATAATCAAGTGAGAGTTTGTCGCTGCTCTCACTCTCGCTTGTTGCACAACCTGAGATAAGTACCATCAGGGTCAACATGATGGCAGCTAAACTTTTCATTTTTTTCATATTCTGGTAAGTATTTATTTGTATTCGCTATTTAATTAAAGAAATGTCCACATGAAAGCATTTTTGGTATGAAAGGACATCTCAAAGGTTTTATTGGTCTCATTTCGAATAAAATTGATTAGCTCGAAAAGTGGTTTTACTTTTGCACCTCAAAATCAAAGCAAGATTACATGTCAACTAAAATTGGTATTAACGGATTTGGACGCATCGGAAGGTTAAGTTTCCGAGCGCTCCTAGAAAAGAATAATGTAGAGGTAGTAGCAATCAACGACCTTACAGACACGCACACGCTGGCGCATTTATTAAAGTATGACTCAAATCACGGCAGATTCCCAGGAACCGTAGAAGCTGATGATAATAACATTATCGTAAATGGAAAGGCTATTCCAGTAACTGCCGAGAGAGATCCTAAAAATCTTCCATGGTCTAAGCTAGGAGTTGAAATTGTTCTTGAATCTACCGGATTCTTCGTTGACGAAGCTGGTGCCGGTGGTCATCTTGAAGCTGGTGCTAAGAAGGTAGTAATCTCTGCGCCTGCGAAAGGGAATATTCCAACTGTGGTACTTGGTGTAAATGAAGATAGCTTAACCGGTAATGAGACAATCATGTCCAATGCTTCTTGTACAACCAACTGTCTTGCACCCATGGCGAAAGTATTGGATGATAACTTCGGAATTGAAAAAGGGTATATAACAACTGTGCATGCTTACACCTCCGATCAGCGTATTCAGGATGCCCCGCACAAAGATTTGAGAAGAGCAAGAGCTGCTGCGGTATCCATTATACCAACTTCAACTGGAGCCGCAAAAGCTGTTGGCTTAGTGCTCCCCCACCTTAATGGAAAACTAGATGGTATTGCAATGCGAGTTCCTACTCCAACTGGTTCACTGACAGACCTTACCTGTGTGGTAAGTAAAGATGTAACCGCTGAACAAGTGAATGCAGCCATGAAAGCAGCCGCTGAAGGCCCAATGAAAGGGATTCTGGAGTATACCGAAGACCCTATCGTTTCTATTGATATCGTGGGTAATTCTCACTCAAATATCTTCGATGCTAAGCTTACCTCATGCCAGGGCAACCTTGTAAAGGTTGTTGGATGGTATGACAATGAGGCTGGATATTCAGCAAGAGCTGCTGACCTGATTAGCAAGATTGCTTAATTGTAAAACACAAAATAAAAAAAGGGAGCTGATGCTCCCTTTTTTATTCTCTGTATCATAAAGTGTCTCTTAAGCGATATTGGTATAAACTGCCTGTACATCATCATCATCCTCAATCTTGTCGAGCATCTTTTCGATCTCTTCCAATTGTTCATCCGAGAACTCAACCGGGTTATTAGAAATTCTTTTCAAATTGGCCTTCTTAACGTCTATAGATAAATCTTCCAGAACTTTACTCATTTCTCCAAACTGAGTATAATCAGCATAAGCATAGATCATTCCTTCATTCTCTTCTATCTCTTCCAGCCCTCCATCTATGAGCGACAGTTCTAACTCTTCGATATCCATGCCTTCAGTTTTCTCAAACTCAAAAACAGCCTTTCGGTCAAACATGAATTCCAGTGATCCATTTGGCACAAAGCTTCCTCCTGCTTTATTAAAGTAAGATTTAACGTTTGCAACTGTTCGTGTGGTGTTGTCAGTGGCGCACTCTACAAAAACCAATACTCCATGCGGACCTTTACCTTCATAGGTTACTTCAGAGATTTCATCAACATCTTTACCTGCAGCCCGCTTGATTGCATTTTCAATATTGTCCTTAGGCATGTTCTCAGCCTTAGCGTTCTGAATTGCTGTCCTGAGTTTGGCATTCATTTCCGGATCTTCGCCGCCTTCCCTTGCTGCAACAGTAATTGCTTTGGCAAGCTTCGGAAATACTTTGCTCATTTTATCCCACCGCTTTTCCTTGGCAGCTCTTCGATATTCAAACGCTCTTCCCATGTTCTTATCAATTAATTAAGGTTTGCAAATAAAGCCGAACAGGCGATGAAAATCAAGATTAGCTACGCTTCCAAATCACATTCAAAACAACACCTGATAAAACCAATGCCATGCCAACATAGGTAACCATGTTATAGGTTTCATCAAAAATGAAGAACCCAAACGCTAATGAATAGATGATACCTATATATGTAAGAATAGAAACCTTGTTTAGTTCCTCTTTTTGATAGGCTTTGGTCATGAGAAATTGAGCAATTTGAGTTGTAATTCCTACGAAGACTAAAACAAGCCAATCATAGCCAACAGGCTGTACCCACACAAATGATGTCCAGATTCCAGATATAGGCAGCATTATCAAGGGGAAATAAAAAATAATTACCAGGGGGTGCTCACTGGTCTTTAGTTTACGGATAAAGTTGTATGCTAGCCCCATGAACAATGAAGCTGCAATTCCCATTATTACATGAATAAACGATATCCTAGGATCAAACCCCTGGATCACCAAAATCCCAGCAAAACTCATGGTAAAAAACAACCATTGAATATTTTTTACCTTCTCTCCCACGAGAAAAATCCCCAGTACGGCTGTAAATATTGGAGCTAAATATTGAAGTGTAGACGCGGTGGCCAATGGAATTTGCTGCAATAGACTGAAATAAATAACTAAAGCAATTGCACCCGCCACTCCTCGGCCGACTAGTACTAATCTATTATTTCCCCAAATATTTACCCGCTGGCGTGAAAGAAAAAAGAGACTGATTGCCATGGAGATGACCGATCTAAACAAAATGATTTCAATTGCAGGAATATGCGGCACCAGCTTTACACACACTTTCATTAATGTGAAAGTGAATGAGGCAAAAAGCATGTATTTAACTCCTTGACTCAAATCAGGTAGTTATAATTCCATCCTTTATTTCAAGCTTTCTATCTGCCATCCCGGCCAATACCATGTTGTGGGTAACTATCACAAAAGTTTGGCCCATTTTGTCTCTCAAATCAAAGAATAGTTGATGCAAATCGTCGGCACTTTGTGAGTCTAGATTTCCACTAGGCTCATCGGCAAAAACGATGGAGGGTTCATTAATCAGTGCTCTGGCAACTGAGACTCGCTGCTGCTCTCCGCCAGAAAGCTCAGAGGGCTTGTGATCCTCTCTTCCTGAGAGCCCTAAAATTTTCAAAAGTTCTTTTGCACGGTTTTCAGCTTCTCTATCACCTTTTATGAATGCTGGAATGCAAACATTTTCAACAGCAGTAAACTCAGGGAAAAGATTGTGAAATTGAAAGATAAATCCAATCTCCTCATTTCTAAACCTTGCCATCTTTTTCGGGCTGAGTGACGAGATTTCGACATCATTGAAGTAAACCATTCCCTGATCTGGCACATCTAGTGTTCCTAGTATATGAAGTAGCGTGCTCTTGCCGGCCCCTGAAGCTCCAACAATACTCACAACCTCTTCCTTTTTGATAGACAGATCAATTCCCTTCAATACATTTAACCCATTGTATGATTTATGAATATTATCGGCCCTAAGCATGCCGGCAAAGATATGCTTATATACATCAATTGAACCAACTCTATAGACTTCAATCTTGGTTATACGTTTGCGATGATTTAGCTTCGCAGAAAATTTATTTCCCATGAACATTCACGAATACCAAGCCAAAGAAATTCTAAAGTCATACGGAGTAACCATTCAAGAGGGTCTAGTTGCTGATACACCTGATAAAGCGGTTGAAGCTGCAAAGGAATTGAATCGCGAAACCGGAACAGAGTGGTTTGTAATCAAAGCACAAATTCATGCCGGTGGAAGAGGAAAAGGCAAGGTGAACGAGACTGGATCAAACGGTGTGGTATTGGCAAAAAGTCTTGATGAAGTTGCACCAAAGTCAAAAGACATTCTTGGTGGAACACTAGTAACTCATCAAACGGGCGCTGAAGGTAAAAAAGTAAACAAAGTACTAATCGCACAAGATGTTTACTACCCGGGAGAATCCGATCCAAAAGAATACTATCTATCTATTCTACTAGATAGAGGAACTGGAAAGAATGTAATAATGGCCTCCACCGAAGGAGGTATGGATATTGAAACTGTAGCTGAAGAAACCCCCGATAAGATTGTTAAAGAATGGATCGATCCGGCAGTTGGCTTACAAGGCTTCCAGGCACGTAAAGTTGCTTTTGCACTTGGTCTTGAAGGAGAAGCCTTTAAAGGAATGGTGAAATTCATCTTTGCACTTTACAAAGCATATGAAGGGACAGATGCATCTCAGTTTGAGATTAATCCGGTCTTAAAGACATCTGACAATAAAATTTTGGCAGTAGATGCTAAGGTGAATATTGATGATAATGCGCTTTATAGACATAAAGATATCGCCGAGTTAAGAGACCTTACAGAAGAGGATCCTTTGGAGGTGGAAGCTGGAAAATCAGGACTGAATTATGTGAAGCTAGATGGTAACGTTGGTTGTATGGTAAATGGAGCTGGGCTTGCAATGGCAACCATGGACATCATTAAGCTTTCAGGTGGAGAGCCTGCAAACTTCCTGGATGTTGGAGGTGGGGCTAATGCCCAAACCGTTGAAGCAGGTTTCAGAATCATTCTGAAAGATCCTAACGTAAAAGCCATTCTAATCAACATTTTCGGTGGTATCGTGAGATGCGATAGAGTAGCAAATGGCGTTGTGGAAGCTTATAAGAATATTGGGGATATTAATGTACCAATCATCGTGAGACTTCAAGGAACAAACGCAGAAGAGGGTGCTAAAATCATAGAAGAATCAGGATTGAAAGTAACATCAGCGATTGTATTGAAAGATGCCGCTGACAAGGTGAAAGAGGTACTTTCATAAAGTAGAAATAACACCCAACTTGGGGGTCAATTCATAAAAGCTTGCCATAGTTGTAAATCACACAACTATGGCTTTTTTACGTTTAACCTTCTTATCACTTATAATTTTTAGCTGCGCAGAAAGTAGCACTCGACCCGATAGTCGATCAGATCTATTTTCAGGAAGCGATTCCTTCGGAAAAACCTGGCAAATTCAGGAAATTGAGATTGAGCTTGGAACATTGCAACCCAAGTCATGCGTCATGGACAACTTCATTACATACTTCCCTAATGGAACTTATGAGATCAACGAAGGCGCAACGAAGTGCAATCCAAGCGATCCTCCCGGAACAATAGGAAAGTGGTATTTGGATGATGCTGAGGAAACACTGTTTGTTGTCATTGATGGTGACACGCAAGTATGGGATATAGAAGAAACTCAAACTGACTCCCACAGAATTACCGCTAACTTTCAGGAAGGCGATCGTACGTATACCTTCGTTTTATCGAATTAATTGACCTATTCAAAGAACTAATTGAGGGTATCTAAGTTTATGTTGGCCTTATAATTGACAACAAAATGAAATCAATATGAGTTACGTAAGATTTTTTCTATCGGTATTAACGGTGATTGTTTTGCTTGTCATGCTTAGCTGATAAAAGAAAAATTGACATACGATCACCGCTAATAAAAAGTCCTCTCTAATTGAGAGGACTTTTACTTTTAGAATTCGTTTCGCTTCATTTCGAACCTAGGTTCTCTTCCTTCCTCAAACTAATTACCCTGGAAAAGGTGGAAATAAAAAAACACCTATTTTAATAGGTGTTTGGTGTGCACTCGGAAGGATTCGAACCCTCAACCCCCAGAGCCGAAATCTGGTATTCTATCCAGTTGAACTACGAGTGCAGAATTAGGGATCGCAAATATAGAATTTACCTTACTAAAACGAAATCTTATCGATGGAACTAAAGTTCATCGTTTCCACTTTACCGGACTTAGCAATTCCTTCTAGTTTAACTAAGTCAATTTCCACCTCAAGCTTGTTGTTATTGGATTTCACTAGTATCACACGGTAAGTAGTTACTCCTTTTTTTCTTTTTAAAGTTTCTTTAAAACTAATACGCTTTAATTGCTCAAAATCCATCTTAGCTTTTTCGCCTCGATAAGAATATCTTATAGAATTTGATGAGCCATTTGTTTCACTTTGGAATATCACAACGTTAGATAGGTCTAGTTGGTCTCCATTGTTCTTAACAATAATAACAGGACTCTGTGCAAGAGATAAAACAAGTGTGATTAGAAGTATTTTCATAGATTAATACAATTCTAAATAAGTAAGTTACTAAAACCAACATATAAATACTTTTTAGCGTGCTATATTTATGCCAAAAAAAGAATGAAAGAAACCGAATCGATGAATTTCTCTGAATGGCTAAATACCCTCACCATTTCGGATGCAGTGAATGTCATCTTAATGACCACATTTACCATCGTCATATTATGGCTGGTAGTTCGAACATTCAGGGGTAAGTCTTCAGCTTAGAGCTTTGCTGAGCAGTTTTTACAATAAATAGCATCTTTATCATGGCCTGCCTTGCCGCATGCCACACATTTTCTAGACGCAGATTCCGTCTTCTTCTTTTCCTTCTCTGCATGAACCATCTCTGAAGTCACAATACCCGTAGGAACTGCAATAATTGCATAACCCATAAGCATTAGCATTGAAGCAAAGGCCTGCCCAAGAATAGTTTGCGGAGCAATATCTCCATAACCGACAGTAGTAATTGTAACTATTGCCCAATAAATGCTTCTGGGAATACTTGTGAAGCCACTCTCCCCGCCCTCAATCATATACATGAGTGTTCCCATGATCATTGCCAAGGTGAATACAGCTCCTAGAAAGACCATTATCTTATGTCGACTTGCAGCCAATGCATTAGACAGTACTGAGGCTTCTCTCAAGTACCTTCCAAGCTTTAAGATTCTAAAGATTCTAAGTAGCCTGATGGATCGAATAACAACCAGATAACTTCCTCCAGCAACAAATAAGGTCAAGTAAGTTGGCACAGTGGCCAGCAAATCTATTATTCCAAAAAAGCTAAATGCATATTTTTTTGGCTCAACTGTTATAGTCAGTCTTAATATATATTCAATTGTAAAAAGTATAGTGAAAAACCACTCTGAGATAAAGAATATGGTGTCATAAGATTCCCCTATCTCTTTGACGCTTTCCAGCATCACACTAACGACACTAAGCACAATAGCCCACAAAAGAATGATGTCAAATAGCTTTCCCGCACGCGTCTCTGTACCGAATACAATTTCAAAGAGTTGCTTTCTTAAATGAGGAAGGTATTTAAACTCCGGATGAGCCATTGGATAAAAATACGATGAAATAAAAAACCCCACCAGAATGGTGAGGTTTTAATTAAAGATTAAAATATTTTCTCAACTTCCACCAAATGGTGCGTTGATTGGAGCATAATCCAGTGGATTAACCTCTGGAATGGTTGCACCATAAGTAGCATTAATTGTTTTAATAATTTCATTAGCAATCAAAGCAGAGCCTCTAGCATTGGGGTGCACACCGTCTGTTGACCAAACACTGTTGTAAAGCTCCTCTTGCGACAAGCTGAGAGGTACCAGATTAATTCCTCCAACTTCGATACCAATTTCACCATCTGCAGCGGCTATCGCATCAGCTCCTAATTGGAGTGCAGTTGCTTGAGCAGCGCTAAGTCCATACATGTCTGCAAAAAGAGGTCTAACATCCACCAATGTTACATTTGAATTAGCTGACACAATCCCATCTATGACAGCATTATAAGTAGCATATGCAGTGATTATCTCAACTTGTTCTGCTGGAATCAAAGTGTATTGATCTTCTACAGGGACTCCAACACCAATCACAGAAAGCGGATTGTCAGGATCTGCCAAAGTACCAATTATAGAAAGTGCAGTTAGCGGAAACAAGTCAGATGAACCCGTTGTTGGATCTACAGCTGCTTGTCTCATGCTTAATAGTGCCGCATCAACTCCTGTCAAATCAGTAAGTGTTTCATCAATTATTACCGGAGGATTTAATCCTTCAATAAAATTTATCTTCCTCGAATCTGCCTCAGCTTGAGTGATCAAATTACCACCAGCAGCGCTAGCTAATAAATCCAGTGTTCCATTGTATGTTGCATATCCAGCATTCACAGCCCCGGCGGTTGCCGCATCTAACGGAATTAAATTAACTCCACCATTTAGAGTTGTAACAGTCTGAAAGAAAGGAATAATCGTCACAGGAGGAACATTTAATACAATTCCCTCTGCACCATCGGCAGTTAAACTAGTCAATACTGTTCCGTATGCAGTTTGAAAATCGTCAGTGCTTGTAATAGTTGCGATATTTTCATCACCACCGGCAGTAGCATAACCAAGCACATCATTCGATCCAATCCATAGTGTAAAGAACGAAGCCTCTGCGCTAACTGCATCATTCAAGATTGAAGATGATGACGGATCTGAAGCAAACGCATTATAAAAAGGATTGCCCACATCCGGAAAACCATATCCTGCTGTAGTCAAATCAATCACTCTTGCTCCAGGTACTCCAAAATTATTTAAAGAAGACCCAGTCTCTGATGACGATGATAGAAAAGTACCTTCAGTAAATTGGATTACGTTTGCGAAACTTCCGGTTCCTGCTATTGCTGCTAGGGCAGCTTCTAAGTCAATGAATGACTTACCTCTTGCCGCCGTTCCGCTCAAACCACCAAATCCATTTCCACTACTGATATCTGGCTGCACGAATGCGCCTCCACCTGCAGTTAAGAACTGGGTTGCTAAGATGTTTGGAAAAGAGGCCTCCTGACCTTCCGGGTAGAGTGCTCCATCAGCAAATCCAGCTGTCAATGAATTTCCAACTGCTACGTAATTCGATAAGTCCAAATCCCCAGTGCTTGGCACAGTTGGTTCATTTACTTCAATCCAATCTTCAACTAAATCATCTTCACTGCTACATGAGAACAGAACTGCAGCGAAGAGTAATAATGTGAGTTTATTATATATTTTTTTCATTGTCTTCAATTTTAGAAGTTGCTTAGAATATTATCAAGGTTCAACTGGATATAGTAGAGCGCCCCAATGCTTGGGTTACCATGAGAAGTTGTGTATCTCTCATTTAAAATGTTTGAACCACCTACTTTAACTCGGCCATTGATACCAGGTAACTGATAAGTAACCTGAGCATCCAATGTAGCAAAATCCGAAATTACGCTTGATCCGATTGCCGATTGCCAAAGAAATGCATCTTGCCATCTGTAAGTCAAACCAAACCCGAACCTCTCTGTAATCTTTCTATTTCCAAATGTGATGTTGTATCTCCATTCTGGCGTATTGAAAGCTACATTATACGTTCTTGCTGTCAAATCATCAAGATCTTCCAGTTTGTTGTATGAAGCATTTGCTCCAAAGTTGAATCCATCCAGGAAGGTGTATTCACCACCAAGGCCGAATCCATACGTCTTAATGTCCTGATCGATATTCGTATCATATCCGTAGCGCTGTAGACTTACACCTGCAGCACCTCCATCAACAAAAGTTTGCAATTCTGTATCAGCATGTCGTACACCCGCTGAGCCAACAGAGTAGCCACCTGGCACTGATTGTATATCTCCTGTCACGACTGCTTGAGTTATGTCGATCTCAGCTCCAAAATCCTGATAGGTACTATTGTAATAGAAAGCATCAATCAAAAGTTTTCCATCTAGAAGAAGTCCTTTATAACCAACTTCCCAGGTATTTACTTTCTCAGTTTTAAACTCTTTATAAGCATCTGCGGCTACTACCAAATCAGCCGTATTACCACTTGCCTGAGCAGCCATCACACTTTCAGTTGTATAAACCGTATTGTTATTGATATTGTAATTATTGGTTAGAATTTCATTTCTACCTATCAACCTTCTGGTTACAACATCTAAATCGATGTACTGATCCTGAGTTGTCGGAATTCTAAAACCTCTTTGAAATGAAGCTCTAAAGTTTTGATCCGCTAGGAATTCCCAAACCCCGGAAATTCTTGGTGACAATTGACCTGCAAAGTTTTCGTTTTTGTCATACCTCACTGATCCTTGCAATTTCACATTGTCTATGATGTTCTTCGAGATTTGAACGTAACCACCAAATTCGCTAAACGAAACCTCGTCTCCATTTTCATCAAGTGTAAATAGTGTGGCTTCCGAATTTAGCGCGTAAGTTCTGAAATTAGCTCCAACAACTACGTCTGCAAAATCAATCTCATTTTTGAAATTGTAGCTTCCTTCATAGTGCCAAAGAGCAGACTTATCAAAAAACTTAGCACCGCCTTCTGCTATAGAAAGATTTCTAAATTCATCGAAATCAGCCTGGAATGTTTCTGATCCTGGTTGAGGTTGTGCCGCATCAGCAGCTGCTCTTGCAGCGGCATGAAGTGCCGTATAATTATTAGGCTGGATTGCTCCAGTAGATATTGCACCAGCATAAGTTTGGAAATATGTTGGAAGATATCGTCTTTGATTAATCAGAGACGCGATTGTATTTGCTGCGTAAGTATCTCCTGAGTTCTCTTGAGTTGTATAAGCTCTTACAAAGAAGTTATCTCCTCTTAGCTCTAATTTCCCTGTCCATATAGAGAAGTTGTCAAGGATGAACCTATCGTTTGCGGTATACACTGAACTCCCTCTACCCCAGTTCATTTGGGCTAAAGCTTCAATTTTATCATTAATTCTATAGTGGAATGCACCACCCAACTTTAAGCTCTCAGTTGTGTTATCGACAAAACTAGACTCTGTATAACCAGTTGGAGAAAAGGCTCCATTTGTTCCGTTAGGGAGCAAACTTCTAACTGCAGCCACAGTTGGTCCATTTACGGGATCCGTTGCAATGGTGATGTCAGCGATTGTCCCGACATCAATTAAGAAATCTCCATAGGTATTGATACCATCATAAATTCTATTATTTGCTCTATTGGCTGCTAAGTTACCTTCCACGGTTGCGCCGCTTTGATCTCTTTGGTCCACGCCAATGAAATCCTGAGCTCGTAACCAAGATGCATTGATCTTAAACGCCATTTTGTTATTGTAAGCTTTAGCGAATCGAATTCCCATATCCGTATAAGGAGACATCTCATGATCTCTTTCATCGGCGTGTGTTACACCCACTTTTGAGTAGAAATCGAGTCCTTGATAATCAAATGGACTTTTACTATTCATCAAAAGTATACCTTGGATAGCGTTAGGTCCATAGAGAGCAGATGCCGCTCCAGGAATCATTTCCACACTTTCCAAATCCAATTCATTTATACCTACCACGTTACCTACAGGGAAATTCAGACCAGGAGCCTGATTATCAATCCCATCAATAAGCTGGACGAATCTAGTATTGCCATTTGCTCCAAAGCCTCTGGCATTGACAGATTTGAAAGTCAAACTCTGAGTACTGAAGTCAACTCCATTCAAGTTTCTGATTCCAGAATAGAAATCAGCTGAAGGCGTGTTTTGAATATCTAAAATATCCATCCGTTCAATACTTACCGGAGACTTTAATGAGCTTTCCTCTACTCTTGATGCTGATACAACTACTTCTTGTCCTAAAAGTGTTGACTCTTCTAGTTGAATATCAATCTGTGTTGTGCTAGAGGTAACTTCTATTCTTTGTGTTTCATATCCTACATATGAAATTACAAGGTTAAAAGGTGGTTGAGATTGCACGGTTAGGGAGAAATTTCCGTCAATGTTTGTAATGGTACCAAGCACGGTACCTTCTACAAGGACGTTAACACCGATTAATACTTCACCATCGCTATCTACGATGTTTCCACTTATCGTGGTTTGAGCATAGGCTGTGACCGACAGGACAGTCAAGACTAACCCAAAAATCATCTTTGTCAAATTCCTGATCATAAGGTTGATGTTTTGTGAATTAAATTTTGATAATAATAATACTTAAAAAAGCCTACAAACAAGCATTTACAGCCAACTTATTGCGGTAGGCATTGCAAATATTTCAACTAAGAAATATTATGCATGCATAATATTAGTGATTTTTCAGGAAATGGAGGTGTTTCTATGGAAATGATAATCAGCTATTACCCTTCATTTTTTACGTGTTCTACTAGTTTATCACACAATGAGGATATTTCCTTGTTCATGTATTCATCACCTGTTGCGTTGAGTACGCTTTGAGCGAGACCTCCCAAGCAGTCAATGTAGAAATGCTTCATTTCATCCAAAGGCATGTCCTTTGACCAAAGATCGATACGCATTGTATTCTTATTCTCATGATCCCAAAGTGACAAGCTGATGGATTTGGTTTCCGAAGGACCAGGTTGTTCCTTCTCATCAGCTTCCCACATAATTTTCTCAGGAATGTTTTCTTTATCTAACTCTACTACGAATTTGATCTCTGACTTTTTCATTAGGCTTTATACTATGTTTAAGAATTGATTTTTGCCCTTTTCTTATGGCAAAGAGTTTCTGAATGATTGATATCTGGAAGCTGACTGGTCGTCTACTTGGGTGTCACAACCACTTCCTGAAACAGTCGCTGTGATGTCTTCAATTCTTGATTGTTCCAGAAGATGAGCAGCTATTAGCTGTGCTTGTTGGGTTGATTGCACATTTAGTGTCTTGGTAAAAACCAGTCCAACTGCATCGCATGCTTGACTCGTCTCAGCTAGCATCGAAATTGCAAGTGTGTCAGCCTGAATTTCGTTCCCCCTTGAGAAGGTTAAGAATTCATTGGAAAGTTCCAGATCATTGATAATACTTTTAAGGTCCGATGTGTTACCGGAGCTTGCTATGCTTTTGAGTCCGTTAATTCCGTACTTGAAAAATAGGGCTTCTGTAATGTGTGACTGATCAATATGTGCTACAAGATGTGCAATCAATCCGGCGAACTGATCTTCATTATCAAGAAAAAAAATCATCCCTGAAGAAATGAAGATGTGTCCCCCGGGAAAGGCGAACGCTTGCCTGTTATCATCATCAATTAAATAAATCGTCCAGGTAAATTCTTCGCTTTTGGAAACAATGGATGTTGAGGTTATTTCCAACAAGCGTGATGTGGCATAGCTATATGGAATAGTGTTTCCTTCTGGAGATATGATATTGAATTCTTCGTCTTCAACTATGGCGTTGGCTAATTTTTCTCCAAGAGAAACTTCGTCCTCCTCAGTAAAGTCAGTTAGCTCATCTGTTTTCTTACATGAAGAAAGACAGCCGAGCAGAACCACCAGAAACCATATAGATGAAAAATTAATTTTCATGTTAAAATACTTAACGCTATTTCCTTGTCTTTATTCAATTGTTCCTTAAGCGCTTCCAAACTATCAAATTTCATTTCTTTTCTCAGTGCCTTTATAAAATCCACTTTCATTTCCTGACCATATATATCAGCTTCAAAATTAAATAAATGCGCTTCTATTGTACGCTCTTGTCCATTAACAGTTGGTTTAAATCCGATATTGAGCATTCCCAAATAGGTTTCCTTGCTGACAATTGCCCTAATCGCATAAGCGCCATCTGCTGGCAGCAACTTATAAGTCTCTGGAACTTTGATATTTGCCGTAGGGAAGCCTAGTGACCTCCCCTTTTTATTGCCATCAACTACTCGCCCACAAATGGAATAATTTCTACCTAAAAGTGAGTTGGCTAGATGAATTTCTCCACTTTCCAATGTACTTCTGATTTTAGTGGAGCTTATTCCAATATGATCAATTTCTTGTTTTGAGATCTCATTTACCTCAAACCCGTAGGCTTCTGAATTCTTCTTTAAGAATTGGATGTTTCCTTCGCGATTATTTCCAAAATGATGGTCATAACCAATAAAGAGTTTTTTTGTGCCCACCCGATCGACCAAAATCTGTTTTACAAATTGATCAGCGCTAAGTTTTGAGAATTCAGGAGTAAATGAAACCTTGAGGATGAAGTCAACTCCTAATTCCGCAACCATCTTCACTTTTTCATCAAAGGTGCTGAGAAGTTTAAGTTTATCAGCATCTTTATTTAGAATAAAGCGTGGATGTGGCCAAAACGTAATGAGTACGCTTTGACCTCCATTACTTTTTGCTTCCTTTACTAATCTTTTTAAGATGGTTTGATGTCCAATATGTACGCCATCAAATGTTCCAATAGTAACTACTGCAAAATCAGGCTTTTCAAAATCTTCTAAATGATCAACTACTCTCATTGTGTTGACGGATAAACTCATCCAAATCTACTGCATCTAACAACTGATAATCTCCCACACTCGTTCTAACTAGTTTCTTTAAGTATCCTCCCACACCTAATTTTTGACCAAGGTCATGCGCCAAACTTCTAATGTAAGTGCCTTTAGAGCATGAGACTTTAAACTTAACTTCCGGTAATTGAGAAGCATCAATCTCAAAATTATGTATTGTCAAAAGACGAGGCTCAAGTTTAACTACTTTATTCTTTCGTGCTTTTTTGTAAGCTCTTTCTCCATCTACTTTCACGGCTGAATGAGCGGGTGGCACTTGGGAGATTTTCCCTACAAATTCCTTTCGTGCATTCTCCAAGTCGTCCTCCGTGATGTGGTTCCAATCAGACGTTGAATCAAACTCCGTTTCCAGATCGTAAGAAGGAGTGGTTTTTCCAATTTCGATGATTCCCTCATAGGTCTTATCCAGTCCTTGAAGCTCATTTAGCTTTTTAGTGAACTTGCCAGTACCAATAATTAGAAGTCCGGTAGCCAATGGGTCTAAAGTACCAGCATGGCCAATTTTTTTCACTTTAAGAGTATACCTAAGCTTTTTTACTACATCAAAAGAGGTCCAATCAACAGGTTTGTTGATTAGTAGTAATCTGCCTTCTTCGTATGTATTTTCCATCAGGCTGAAATGATTGCAATAATCCCAACTATGAAGCAATAGACTGCAAAGTAAGTGAGCTTCCCTCGCCTTACTATTTTAATCATCCACTTGCATGCTATGTATCCGGAAATGAATGATGCTAAAAAGCCTACAATTAAACTTATTGAGCTAATTGAATGTACAGATGGATTTTCTGCATAGTCTAGCAGTTCTAGGAGGCTAGCTCCCAAAATAGGAATGAGAACCATTAAGAAAGAAAATCGAGCAGCCTTGGATCGTTCCACTCCTAAAATAAGTGCAGTAGCAATAGTGGAACCAGATCTGGAGATTCCGGGCAAGACAGCAAACGCTTGAGCCAGCCCTATTATAAGTGCTCCAACAAAACCGACCGACCTATTTCCATCCTTTTTTAAATGTGCAAACATCAACAAGACTGCAGTGATTAGAAGCATGGATCCTACAAGAACCAGATTACCAATAAATAGCTCTTCTATTTGATCTTTAAAGAAGACAGCCACTACAAAAACCGGAACCATAGAAAGGAGAATTTTGGCAACAAACTGTGTAGACTCGTTCCATTGAATTTTCAACAAGTCTTTAAGAAGGCTGATGATATCTTCTTTGAAAACAACCATTGTGGCCAACGCAGTAGCTAAATGAACAACAACCGCAAATAGTAAATTATCTGAGCTCTGAGCTCCTAATAGAACAGATCCAATCTCGAGATGTCCACTACTGCTGACTGGTAAAAATTCAGTGAGTCCCTGAATAATCCCCAGAATGAGTGCTTCTATCCAACTCATTCAGAATCTGACTTTGACTTAGGTTTGTAGAATATAGCTACGAACTGAATGATGAAGCCTAGCATGACAACAACTGGCCCTAGCGTTAACCCAAGAAATCCAAAACCATAAGGTTCTGTATCCATTGTCATGAGAATAAAACCCAATGCTAGTACAATAAGACCAGCTATCATGATCATATAATTAGCTTTTACGAAAGCAAGTTTTCTTTTTTCTGACATTCTTAATATAGTTCGTCCAAAGACATTTTTAAATATTTTTTAATGGCTCTCAACGAGCTGAAATATCCAACGATAATTCCCATGATTAGGATTAAAGAAAATAGCACGATAAAACCATTCGTATCCTGAAGATCTTCCAGTCCTTCTATTATACTGTTCATATAAACTGTGAATCCATAAATTATTCCACAGGACAAAACGCCTGCAAAAAATCCATACATCATGGAACGATATAGGAAGGGCCGTTGAATGAATGAACTTGTAGCACCCACTAGCTGCATACTCCTTATCAAGAATCGCTGAGAAAATAGTGCAAGCTTTATCGTGTTATTGATTAAAATAATTACAACGATTAGTGCGAAAATGGCTATTCCTAATAAAATGAATCCAATCTTAGTCAAGTTTTCATTAATGCTTTCAATGAGGCTCTCTTCATATTCTACTTCAAATACTCCACGCATTCCTTCTAGCCCGGCTTTAATTTTATTTAGGCTATCCAATGCTTGATAGCTACCTTTTACTTTTAGAGCAAATAGATCTCGAAGTGGATTATCTCCCAAAAAGTCTTTAAAATCTTCTCCTGTTGCTTCCACAAATTGCTGTGCCGCTTCCTCTTTGGTAATCAAAGTAATCTGAGGTACATCCTTAATCAGGACGTAGGGCTTTGAAGCAATGGTTGTTCTGATCTTTGTGATGTCTGATTGACTGATATTCTTATTGAGATAGACTTGGACTTCTACGCTTTCTTGAATCCGAGTTCCTAGTCTAGAGCTATGGAGAAGTAACCAGCCAAAAAGTCCCAAAACCAATAATGCCACTGTGATACTGAATACCACACTGGCAAAAGGATAGCTCCCAAGTTTTCTTTTCTTTCTGGTTTTCTTTTCCTCCATTAAGTCACGAATTTAGACAAAATGGAATTGCTTTGGAATGCTATTAGCTCTTCTTATTTTCCCTGAGAAGCTTTAGCTCACTTATTACCTCAGAATTTGTAACTCTCGGTAATTCAGTCATCTTATCAGCCATTCCTACGCGATAGTAGTTTCCTAAAAAGTACACATAGATGCGTCTTCCATTTGAGCTATTAATTTCCAATATCTCGTATGGTGCTTTATTGAAATCACCATTTAAGAATAGTTTACCATCATAATACTTGTATTTGATAACTGTACTTTTAGAAATTTCTGTCTGTACATCAATAGGTTGCTCATCCGTACCTTCTACGCTATTAGGTATCTCATCTAAACCGGTAGTGGTGAATTCCGATTCTTCCTCTATTGATTCTGCTTTTGGAGCTTCAAAGGATGGTGTGAATACTTCTTCCTTGGCAACTTGTCTTTTACCTTCTGCTTCAACAATTTGAGAAATGGCTTGCTGTTCCACATCCTTTGTCTCATCAGCTTCAGTAACCAAATTTCTTGGCTTTTCGAGTGTGTTGTCAGTTTGAGGTTCTTCTTTGCCCAAATCCCAAATGAACTCTATGGATTCGATCTCAGAACCTTGAACTGTGGCAGGTATGTCAGAACCCTCTACCTCAGGTCTTTCGCCATAAAAATAGATTCCTGTCCCTATGACAGAAGCCACTACAATACCACCAAGTGATTTCATAAGAGCAGATTGTTGTGCAAACTCGATCCATGTTGGGCCAACGTTTATGGCGTCTAGCCTGGACTTTAATTCGAGTTTTCGGTACTCTTTTAGACCACTTATAATATCAGACTGGAAGTCACTTTCCGCCTTTATCGCTGGATCCGACTCAAGTTTGCTTGCAAAATCAGCCATTTCTGACTCATTCATCCTTCCTGAATGGTAATTATCGATTTGATCCTTGGTTAATTTCGTCATGGTTAATCAAAAAAGTCTTCTGTGGTGTATTTACTTTTTATTAAACTATCTAGCTTCTTCTTACACTTATATTTCTTCGTCTTGGCGGTATCAGTATTTGCAAAGTTCATTTTCTTAGCTATTTCCTGCATCCCCATTCCATCGAAATAATAATGTGTTAGTACATTCTTACACACATCTCCCAACTGGCCTATGCACTCCATCACAATCTTTAGTCGCTCTTTCGCATCATGCGTTTGATGCTCTTCTCCATCCACGGTCTCCGAACTAAGTCGACTCTTGCGATCCAATTCCTTTCTCCACTGATTGAGACAGATGCTATATAGATACGTGCTAATTTTAGATGTTAAAACCAGCTTACCACTAGCAGCTTTCTGCCAAAAAGCGAGTAAGGCCTCTTGATATACGTCTTTCGCCTCGTCCTCAGTGCCATTATTGGATAGAACAATTTTCGTCATCATTCTATAATATTTCTTATAGAGATGATCAAGCACACGCTCGTCTCCACGACTAATTCGCTCCAATATCTCACTGTCCTTCATACACCAAGCCAGTTTTTAATACGATTAAAACAAAAAAAGTAACCCCCATATGGTGAGTGAGTAGGGTTGTAATTGTAAAATACGACAAATCTCACGTTAATTCAATGACTTGACCTTCAGCTATGCCAAATACCTGATCTTCCTTTTTAGGACGAATTTTCTTGATGCCGGTAAATTGTCCAAAGGCCGGAAGTAGCGCATGATCACTGGAAAAATAGAAACACGGAAGAGTGATACTTTGCCTTCCCTTTCCTCTGACAGAAATACCTGGATGTAGATGACCGGAAAGATTATAATATGGAGATTCTTCCTTGATGTGTGTAAAAGAAAATGGCGGAAGCTCTAACAAAGGCGTCAAGGTTAGTGCGGTCGGATATTCATCTAGAATATCGTGATTTCCTTCAATAAGCGAAAAGTCTACATTATCATAAATTGACAGGAATCGAAGAAAATCTTGCCACTCATTGTTTTCAAAACTATGGAACAAGTCTCCAAGAAGAATCACTCTTGAGGGGTTATAATTTTGAATCAATGATTCCAGTATTTGAAGATCTGTCAGGTGTATCTTCCTCGAAATTGGAATACCATGTTTTCTGAAATGAGCTGCCTTGCCTAAATGGAGATCAGATACTATTAGAATTCTTCGAGATTCCCAGAAGATTGCCCGTTCTGGTAGCAAAGTCAACTTCTCGCCATGAATAGTTGTACTACTACTATTCACCTGAGTAAGGAAGCCAAGTTTGTGTTCGATAAAAGAATAAGAGGTATCCTCTTACCTTTAGGTTTCCATCTTCTCCTACCCAGAGCTTACAATCATAGATATTTCCATTCTCAGGATCCATGATTTCACCTTTATGGTACTCATCATCTTTTTTGTTGAACTTCATATCGCTGATGATCTCCATTCCGATGATCTTCTTACCTTTCCTATGGTCCTCACATTCATCGCAAATTGGATCTGGATCCTCACCTTCCTCTCTAAATAGCTTTTGTATTTTGCCAAAGAATCTACCTTCTTTCTCGTAGATTTCTACAATGGATCTGGCCTTACCGCTTTCATCATCAATGGTTTTCCATGTCCCCACAATCGACTGAGAATATGCCGATGCGAAAATCAAAATCATCGAAATAAATAGTATCGTTCTTTTCATGTCTATGCGTTTTATTTTCAACCGTCACTTGGAATTCGTGATGAATTTTAAGCAACCTCCGGCTGGTTTCTTAGGATGCCTAAATCTCTACCTCGTTTCATAACATCAAATTTAATCTTGTCTTACTGACCTTTCAAGCTGCATCTGCATTTTCAATATCCGATCGGTAACATCCTCTGAACTAAGTCGCTCTCTTCGTATCATATCAACTAAAATCGGGAATGCAAATGGCGTTGGTTTTTCTGTCTCCTTCAAAATAATCTTTTGCTTATTGATTCTCCGGATAGCTTCCATAAATCTTGATTGATCTAGTTGTAGTGTCATCACTTCTTCCATCGATTGCTTCAATAGCAAGTTGTTTTCATCATACTCTTTGAATGCTTTGTATAGTATCCCTGATGAAGCTTGAAGATGTCTGGCTTTTATGTTTTTACCTGGGTAACCCTGAAATATGAGGCCAGCTATCGTTGCAACATCGCGAAATTTACGTTGAGCCATCTCAGTCATATTGATGGACTCATTAATGTCCTGATAAATATTTTCTTCTGAAAACAAATCAAGCTCGAGTCCTTCCTCAATAGCGATTTCCTGATCAGAAAGGAGCTCGAATCCATAATCGTTCATGGAGATGGAGAAGGTTATTTTTTGAAGCTTACTCATTCGATAGGCTACCAAACCAGCCAATACTTCATGCACAAACATGCCTTCGAAAGTGAAGAAAAATAGATGGTGACCATGTTCAGTTTCTACCTTCTCAATTAGCAAAGATTTACTATCAGGTATCATTGACATCCTGTTTTGCAAATCCAGGATAGGTTTTATCTTCTGCAATTCTACATCTTCGTAATTGCCATCTATGGCTTGCTGCAACTTATTTCTGATTTGGTCTGAAAGGAGAGATGAGAGTGGCAATCTGCCGCCTCCCCAGGATGGTGTGAGACCACTCTTGCGTTTTGATTTCTTTACTAAAACGGTAAGGTCTTTAATAAACATGAACTCCAGATTTTGACCTGCAAACCAAAACGTATCGCCCGGATTGAGTTTGGAGATAAAGCTTTCTTCCACTGTGCCTAAGTGACCGCCAGTAATGAATTTAACGCTCATGGCCGGATCTCCCACAATGGTACCTATTGATAGTTTATGCCGCTGAGCAGCTTTGCTATTTATAATTTTATAGACGCCATCTTCATTGTAGACTCTAGAAAATTCATCGTATTCGCCGAGTGTACTTCCTCCTGTAGTGATAAATTCAAGGGCCCAATTCCATTCATCTGCATTTAAGAGCCTATAGCAATATGTCTGCTTTATTTCCTCGAGGATCTCTAAAGGACGAAAACCACCACTAACTGAAAGGGTGACTAAATACTGAACAAGTACATCCAGACATTTCTCCAGTGGCTTACGTTGTTCGAATTTTCCATTTTCTATAGCTGTTCGTAATGCGGCTCCTTCTATCAATTCAAGCGAATGTGTCGGGACAAAAAAGATACGACTGAGCTCCCCAGGACCGTGTCCGCTTCTTCCAGCTCGCTGCTGAAAGCGTGAAACACCCTTAGGACCACCAATTTGAATA
This sequence comes from Ekhidna algicida, assembly GCF_051379705.1. Lineage (GTDB taxonomy): Bacteria > Bacteroidota > Bacteroidia > Cytophagales > Cyclobacteriaceae > Ekhidna. The sequence continues at coordinate 895,069 of NZ_CP179868.1, forward strand.
ACCGTGTCTACTGGTCTGAAGTCAACACCTAAATCCAAGCTTGATGTACATACCACAAGCTTCAATTTGCCATCATGCAAAGCATCTTCCACCCAATTTCGAATGTGTTGATCCATGGAACCATGATGCATGGCAATAACTCCAGCCAACTCAGGTGCTTCTTTTAAAATGGCCTGATACCACAGCTCAGTTTGGGACCTGGTGTTGGTAAATAGCAAAGTGGTGTTGCTTTGCTTTATGATTGGGATGACTTTATCTATAAGCTTTACACCCAAATAACCGGACCATGGGAATTTCTCCACTTCATCCGGCATAATCGAAGACACTTCAATTTTCTTTTCAACATTGGATTTGATTGAGACAGCTTCTTTGTACAAATCCTCTCCCATCAATACACGTTTTGCCTGAGGGAGGTTTCCAATAGTTGCTGAAATTCCCCAGACCTTAAGCTTGCTTCCTGTGAGTTTCTTAAGCCTCGATATAGTCAACTCAGTTGCCACACCGCGTTTAGTGCCAATCAGCTCATGCCATTCATCGATGATGATACTTTTTACATTTTTCAGGTAATTGGGATAATCACTTTGACTCAGCAAGACATGTAAGCTTTCGGGAGTAATTACGAGTGCCTGAGGAGCGGTTTTTTTTTGTTTCTGGCGCTCTGTTGTAGTGGTGTCTCCGGTACGTAGGCCTACCTGCCATCGAACATCGATATCATCGCAAAAACGCTGCATCGCCTTTTGGATATCTTTAGCCAAAGCCCTTAGTGGCGTGATCCAAAGTATCTGAACTTCAGGTGTTCCTTTATAAGGCTCATTCTCTTTTAAAAATTCTAGTACGCACGGAATCCATAATGCATAGGTTTTCCCTGACCCAGTAGGCGCATTCAATAGTCCACTTTTACCTGATAAATAGGCTTCCCAAGTCTTTCGTTGAAATTCATAAGATTTCCATTTTTTAGACTTAAACCAATCTTCACCGATTTGAAAAAGCTCCTGATCTGACACAAAGGGAAGTTATATAAAGGCACAAAAAAACCTCGACTTATTTTAAAGCCGAGGTTTAATATTTTAATTTATCTAAACTAGTTTTTCATTTCTTTGATCATCAACTCAACATCACTTTTAGGTCCAGTTAATGTATCAATTGTAGTAACTGCTTCACCATTGATAGATTCAGTAGTGGTTACAATAGCCTGTGACTGACCATCTTCTGATGTTTCCATAATCACTTGAAACTCATTGACTGCCTTTTCCATTGGTTCTACTTGTTCAACCACCATCATAGCTGCTTCTTCAGAAGATCCATGGCCTGTTCCGTTAACTTCTCCTAAGATTGGAGCGATTACCAGACCAACTAAGCAAGTCAATTTGATTAAGATGTTCATCGATGGACCGGAAGTATCTTTGAATGGATCACCTACGGTATCTCCAGTTACTGCAGCTTTATGTGCTTCAGAACCTTTGTAGGTCATTTCTCCTTCTATCATAACACCTGCCTCGAATGATTTCTTTGCATTATCCCAAGCTCCTCCAGCATTATTCTGAAAGATGGCCCAAAGTACGCCAGAAACCGCTACACCGGCCATGTAGCTACCAAGTGATTCAGGTCCCATGGTGAAACCGATAAGTACCGGAGCAATAATAGTAATTGCTCCTGGAAGCATCATTTCTCTTAGAGCTGCTTTTGTTGAGATATCAACACATTTGCCATATTCCGGCTGACCAGTTCCTTCCATTATACCCGGAATTTCTTTGAACTGTCGTCTAACTTCCTTTACCATCTCCATAGCAGCTTTTCCTACTGATCGCATAGCCAAAGCAGAGAATACCACTGGAACCATTCCTCCAATAAAAAGCGCGGCAAGCACCTTTGCTTTAAAGATGTTGATTCCATCAATTCCGGTGAACGTAACGTACGCTGCAAATAGCGCCAATGCAGTTAATGCAGCTGAGGCAATAGCAAATCCTTTACCTACTGCTGCAGTAGTGTTTCCTACTGAATCAAGAATGTCTGTTTTCTCTCTTACATCGTCGGGAAGATCACTCATCTCAGCGATACCTCCTGCATTATCAGCGATTGGTCCAAACGCATCTATTGCTAATTGCATAGCCGTAGTGGCCATCATAGCAGATGCTGCAATAGCTACTCCATAAAATCCAGCAAATTCATATGCACTCCAGATGGCTCCAGCAAAAAGTAAGATTGGAGCAAAAGTTGAAATCATACCAGTTGATAAACCGGCGATGATATTCGTAGCTGCTCCAGTTGCAGAGTTCTTCACAATATCTAAAACAGGCTTTTTTCCAAGACCTGTATAATACTCGGTGAAGTAGGAAATTAAACCTCCTACTCCTAACCCAACTAGAACAGCATAGAATACTCCCAGTGGAGTAATTGTCTTCAATCCTTCTCCGAAGAAATCCATCTGCATGGTGGCAGGAAGCATCTCAGGAAGCAAGAAGAATAATGCGATTCCGGTCAAAATAATAGAACCCCAGTTTCCTTTGTTTAAGGCAGCCTGTACTTGAGCCTCTTTTGCATCATTGCTTGAAATCTTTATGAATAAGGTTCCGAAAAGTGAAAACACAATGCCTAATCCAGCAATCACCAATGGAAGTAGTATTGGTCCAATTCCGCCAAAAGCATCATCTACTGATCCACCCATATCGCGAATCACGTAATTTCCCAAGACCATGGAAGCAAGTACGGTCGCAACATACGATCCAAAAAGATCAGCACCCATACCAGCTACATCACCTACATTGTCACCCACATTATCTGCGATGGTTGCCGGGTTTCTTGGATCATCCTCCGGAATTCCGGCTTCTACTTTACCCACAAGATCCGCACCTACATCGGCAGCTTTGGTATAAATACCGCCTCCTACTCTGGCAAATAGGGCGATTGACTCTGCACCTAAAGAGAAACCGGCAAGTGCTTCGAGCACTACGGTCATATCTTCTACTCCATTGACCGTCCATTGGCCACCCATGAAGAATTGAAATAAGAATATAAATAGTACGCTTAGTCCGAATACAGCAAGTCCTGCAACGCCAAGACCCATTACAGTACCTCCTGTAAAGGATACTTTTAATGCTTGAGGCAGGCTGGTTCGAGCTGCTTGCGTTGTTCTTACGTTCGCTGCAGTAGCGATTCGCATTCCGATATTACCAGCCCAAGCTGAAAAGAATGCACCAATTACGAAAGCAACGATAATGAACCAATGTGTGGTTTCTACCATCATTGAAATTACACCAAGAAGCGCTCCGGCGATTACAACGAAGATGGCTAGTATTCTATATTCTGCGCTAAGAAATGCCAATGCCCCTTCTCTGATGTAATTTGCAAGGGTCTGCATCTTTTCATCACCGGCATCCTGCTTGTATACCCAGCGAGATTTGATGATCATCACAAGAAGCCCTAAAAGACCTAGGGCAGGCACTAAATAGATTAATTTATCCATGATTTTTTAAATGGTTTTCAAAAACAGTGCGCAAAGATAGGTCAAAGGGTTTTTATAGAAAACCCTAAAACGAACAAGAAAAGAGGATTTTTTTGACTTAGTCTTTAGTCTCTGTGTTGATGTAGTTGAGGAATTCGTTTTTGATCTCCTGATTTTTGAATTTACCATCGAAAAAAGCGGTGCCAGTACGACTATTTGTATCATTGACCCCTCGTGAAGACACGCACATGTGAGACGCATCCATCACTACTGCCACATCGTCTGTCTGTAAGATCGACTTTAATTCATTTCCAATCTGTACAGTCAAGCGCTCCTGAACCTGTGGTCTTTTTGCGAAGTACTGTACTATCCGATTGATTTTGGATAACCCAATCACTTTCCCACTTGAGAAGTAAGCTACATGCGCTTTGCCGTAAATTGGAACAAAGTGATGCTCGCAATGTGAATAGAAGGTGATATCCTTCTCAACGAGCATTTCATTGTAGTTGTATTTATTATCGAATAATCGAATTTTTGGTTTATTGGCCGGATTAAGTCCTGAAAAGACTTCTTCCACAAACATTTTGGCAACACGATTTGGTGTTCCAGACAAAGAATCGTCTTCCAAATCCAAACCTAATATTTGCATGATCTCCTTAAAGTGCTTGGAAATCAGCTCAATTTTTAATTCATCATCCTGCTCGAAAGCATCCGGTCTAAGTGGTGTATCGTACGACGTACCCACATGATCATCTCCAAATTCATCAACCTCAGGCTGGATATTCAACGAAGTTTCTTTCTGTTTCATAAAGTGTTATTTTCATCTCGTAACGGTCTTCTATCTCAGTTCTTAAAAGGTCATAGATGACTTTGACGATGTTTTCTGCTGTTGGATTCAAATTTTTAAATTCAATTACATCCAAATTCAAATTTTTGTGATCAAATCGATTGAGAACCCGCTCTTTGATGAGATCGCTTAATTTTTTCATATCGTAAACGTATCCGGTTTCTGAATCAACCTCGCCGGTTAAGCTTACAATCACTTCGTAATTATGCCCATGCCAGTTTGGGTTGTTGCATTTTCCGAAAGTCTCCTCGTTCTTCTCCTCGCTCCAGTTCGGATTATATAACCGATGTGCAGCGTTGAAATGTTCCTTCCTAAAAACTTTAGCTCTGTGCATGTTGCAAAAATACTGGAACCTTCTAACAACCCTATTTGCAAAGATGTTTCGTATGGTTATGAATTTATTTTGTTCTGACATTGTTTTGCCCTGAACTTCATCCTATGGAAATATCAGAAATAGCTGAAAAAATAGCTGAATACAAATCTGAAGGGAAACGACTATTCACTACTTCCTCCTTTCAAACGCACAGTATTCCGATGCTTCATATACTCAGCGAAATAGACAATTCTATTCCGGTATACTTTATCAATACCGGGTACCTATTTCCTGAGACCGTTTCATTTCGTGATGAAATTGCTGAGTTGCTTGGACTCACGATTGTAGATCTTAAGCCTAACACGCCCAAGTTTATGCAGCGAGAAACCAATGGAAAGTTGATGTTTACCACTGACCCGGATCATTGCTGCTACCTCAATAAAACTCAACCTATGGAATCAGTTTTGGCAAGTCATGATGTGTGGATCAACGGCGTGCGCGGAGATCAAAGTGCGGTAAGAAAAGCGATGAAAGTAGAGCAACCTGCACCATTTGATAGCATCCGCTTTCATCCGATGCTGGATTGGGACAACAGAAAAATATTTGCTCATATCAAGGAGCATGATCTTCCAAAGCATCCGCTCGATGCAAAAGGTTACATCAGTATTGGTTGTGAACCCTGTACGCGTAAGATGGATTTAGACATGCAGGAACGGGAGGCACGATGGTTTGGGCTTAATAAAGTAGAGTGTGGACTACATACTGATCTGGTTAAATAATCACCTTTTTACAGAATTATGAAAGTACTTATCACCGGAGGAGCCGGATATATTGGAACCAAGCTTGTGAAGCACCTTGTAGGTGATGAAGCGATAGAGAAGGTCATTATTTACGATAATCTTAGCAAAGGTCATCACAACTTTTTCCTCGGCAAGACCTATGAGCGTACGGAAAAGATACAGTCCGTTCGAGGTGACATCCTAGATACACGACAGCTGAAAAAATTAATGAAAGATGTGGATGTAGTGGTTCATTTAGCAGCTATTGTTACGACTCCATTCGCAAATACCGATCCTCACTTTTATGAACAAGTCAATCATTGGGGAACAGCCGAGGTGGTGTATTGTGCGGAAGAATCCGACTTATCAAAGTTTATCTACCTCAGCAGTACATCAGTATATGGAGCCAGCGAGCAAACAGCAGAGGAAAACACAACGCCTTCACCGTCTACTTTTTACGGTATCTCTAAACTACGTGGTGAGGAGCATGTAAACCGATTGGCTGAAAAGAAAAATGCCATTAACATTCGCGGAGGTAACGTGTATGGCTATAGCAAGTCGATGCGATTTGACGCAGTTATCAATCGGTTCATGTTTGATGCCAATTTTACCAATCGCATTCAAATCAATGGAAATGGAAAGCAGTCACGGGCCTTTATCCATGTGGATGCGCTTTGTCATTCACTGGCTCAGGTAGTGACCAAAGACGTTAAAAGCGGAACCTACAATCTGGTAGACAAGAACCTTCAGATTCTGGATCTTGTAGATGTTTTGAAGGAAATCTATCCTTCACTGGAGTTTCTATTTACCAACCAGCACATGAACTTGCGTGAATTGAAGATCAGTGCGGACAGCAGGTTGTTCGGTCAAATCGAACGATTTGAGTCGAGGGAATTGAAGGAAGAGTTGGAGGAGTTTAAGAGTCGATTTGCATTCTAAAGCTTTCCTGCTCGAATGAATACGGGGAAAGTGATCTTTCGCTTTCCACTTTTCCAGATCTTGGCAAGATCCTCTTTTAGTCTATCTACCGGGTGATATCCGTTTGCTTTCTTATAATGCTGTATTGCTGACCATGTCCCTATGTAACCCGTCAGTTCATCAAGTGTCATTTCGGCTTCAATATCGAAGTTTTGATTCACCTCGATTTCCTCATATGGGAAAGGTATGGTCTCGTATCTCGCCTCGATGTGATTGCGTTCCGAATCCCAGTAAGGCTTGGTCACATTCCAATAAAAGTTCTCGATTATAGGCTGCAGCTCTTCATCCACACGAACCAAACCATAACCAAAGAGTACCAAAGCGCCATGCGGCTTAAGTACGCGCTTTACCTCATTATTAAATCTTTCATGGTTAAACCAATGCGCTGCCTGGGCGACAGTGATCAAATCAAAATGTTGATTCGGAAAGTTGGTTTGCTCTGCCGACTGTTTTGAGTATTCAATGTTGGGACGTTGGGTTGCATTATCCAGCTGCTTTTGACTGATATCTGTGGCATGTACTTTTTGAAATGATTTAGAAAGCGCTATCGCCAGTTGACCATTTCCTGTACCACAATCCCAGCAAGTCTCATGAGCATCTGTAAGAGAAAGTAAGAATTCAATCAGTTTTTGAGAATAGACCGGCCGAAACTTTGCATAGTCGTCTGATTGAGTAGAGAAGTTGTCTTTCATAGAGGATTTACAAGTAATAAAATACAATTCGTAAGTCAGGGTTGCTTGGAAATCGAGTAAACCAAATAATTCACTGCCTCTTGGCGGCTACTCCATCATCAGTACTTTCCAAGCTGTATCTACTTCTCCCTCATTCAGCAAGTCAGCTGCTAGCTTATGAAGTTCCAGTTGGATGTTCTCGTCATCATCGAATGAATCGAAGATGGAGCGTACCTCTGGTTCATTTGCGAAATCTTTTACTTCTTCTTCTGTAGGTAAAGCTTCTACATTTCCTAACTGTCCGAGGTGGTTTCCAGTAAGGACCGTACTGGTTCTAATTCTATCAGGTATTTGGTCTACGCCTATGCCCATGGTTGTCAAAGGTTTGGTTACTTCAAATATAGCATCTCCTTTCGCTCTCGAGTACCAGTTTCCACCCATTCTGGCTACTAAATCGATTTTATTCGGATCAATTTTGCCATTTTCATCCAACACGCGATCGGCAATGTGCATCAAAAGCACCTCACAAATCACCAACTGTCCGGCTCCTCCCTGCTCTCCTAGTGACTTTACCTCGATGACCTTACATTCAAATGAAACCGGTGCTTCTTTCACTCTTGGTGGCGCCACTCGCTCAGACTTAACCTCTGTAAATCCTGCCTTTTCAAACTCATTGACTCCCTTTCCATACTCCGTGCTGCTCAAAGACATCTGCTGCACCATATCGTAGGAAACAACATTCACGACTACTTCGGCATGCTCTTTTACATTCTCGAGTGTATGCTTTGTAGTGTTATCCCTTCCGCGTCTGGCCGGTGAGAAAATCATCACCGGAGGGTTGGCGCTAAATACGTTGAAAAAGCTAAACGGACTCAGGTTCACGTTCCCTTCTTTGTCTACTGTACTAGCAAATGCTATTGGCCGTGGTGCCACTGCGCTTAATAAATGTCCGTGGAGTTGTGGTACCGGGAGTTCTTTTGGGTCGATAGTCATATCTTATTTTATTTATCCGTCATAGCGAGTTTACAAAGCGATCTTGTCATAAGCGAGATTGCTTCAGTTGCTTCCTTCGCAGTGACGTATTATATCTTATTTCGCCGGCAACACTTTCGTACTCACCTCTCCAAAACCAATTCGAACACCATTCTGTTCGCCATGTCCTCGCATGATTACTGTATCTCCATCCTGAATGAACTTTCGTTCACTGCCATCAGGCATAGTTACCGGCTTGCTTCCTCTCCATGAAATTTCCAACATGGACCCAAACTGGCTTGAGTCGGGCCCGGAGATGGTTCCGCTTCCGTACATGTCTCCGGTATTGATGTTACATCCATTCACTGTTTGGTGCGCCAGCTGCTGCGCCATGTTCCAATACATATACTTAAAGTTTGAGTTGCCAACCACTTTCTCTTCCGAACCATCGGGCTGGATTGCTACCTCCAGGTTGATGTCGAAATGCTTGTTTCCTTCATATTGCAAATAAGGAAGCACAGGTGGATCTTGTTTCGGCCCCGGAATTCTAAAGGGCTCCAACGCATCCAGTGTTACAATCCACGGGGAAATACACGAAGCAAAATTCTTAGCTAAAAATGGTCCTAGAGGTACATATTCCCACTTCTGAATGTCTCTTGCTGACCAATCATTGAAAAGCACCATTCCGAAAATATGGTCTTCTGCTTTTTCAATAGGAATGGACTCTCCAAGTTCATTTGAACCACACGTGATGAAGGCCGTCTCCAATTCAAAGTCCAACAGCTTGCAGGGACCGAATACCGGTGGCTCATCATCGTTAGGTCTTTGCTGGCCTTTTGGTCGATGAATCGGCACACCCGACTCGATGATGGAAGAAGATCGACCGTGATAGCCCACGGGAATGTGTTTCCAGTTGGGCATGAGTGCATTGTCCGGATCTCTGAACATGCAACCCACATTGTAGGCATGCTGCTCGCTGGAATAGAAATCAGTGTAATCGCCGATCCGTACCGGGAGACACATTTTCACTTTATCCTGATCAAATAGTATCGAACCGAGGGCATAATGACTCTTCAATTCATCATTTCCTTCCTGAAGCAATTCCGAAATTCGATTGCGAACCGATCGTCCCATTGGCTTTCCCAGATTCAGAAAATTGTTCAGCACTTCTTTATCAAAAATACCTTCAGGCAATCCAAGTCCTTCCAGTAAACCGTGCTCTTGCAATCCGGCTAAGCTCACTACTTTCTCACCTATAGCTACTGCAGCGCGTTTTTTACCACTTTCTTTGAAAATACCGAACGGTAAGTTTTGGATTGGGAAGTCAGAATTGGCAGGTACTTCTACCCATGATTTTAGGTTGGGATTATTTGCTGGTATTTCCATTTTGATTTTTTTATTCTGTTACTGCAAATATGCACGTCATAATTACATCCACAAAGAGGTAAAGAAGCAAGAGAGCTACTAACTTTGCCGCTTCAAAATTTTTAAAGAGACGAAAGAGCACTCATGAGCATTTCCGCACAATACGACCCGACCAAAGTAGAGGACAAATGGTACCAGTACTGGATGGATCAAAACTTCTTTCATGCCACACCTAAAACCGGCAAAGAAGCATACACCATCGTGATCCCTCCTCCCAACGTCACGGGTGTCCTGCACATGGGGCATATGCTCAACAATACCATTCAGGACATCCTCACCAGGAAGGCCCGCATGGAAGGCAAAGAAGCGTGCTGGGTTCCGGGCACAGATCATGCTTCCATCGCTACTGAAGCTAAGGTGGTACGTATGCTGCGTGAGCAAGGCATCAAAAAATCCGATCTCTCTCGAGAGGAATTCATGAAGCACGCCTGGGAATGGAAAGAGAAATATGGCGGCATCATCCTGGAGCAACTGAAGAAACTGGGTGCCTCCTGTGATTGGGAACGTACCAGCTTTACTATGGATCCGAATTACCAAGATGCGGTAATCAAGCAGTTTGTGGACCTGTATAAGAAAGGCTACATCTATCGAGGCTTGCGCATGGTCAACTGGGATACAGAAGCACAAACCACCATTTCTAACGAAGAGGTGATCTACAAGGAAGATGGCGAGCAAGCGGTTCTTTATCATGTAAAGTATCAGATCAAAGACTCGGATGAATTCGTGACCATCGCTACCCAGCGACCGGAGACCATCATGGGCGACACAGGTATTGCGGTAAATCCAAGTGATGATCGATTCAAGCATTTGATTGGTAAGAAAGCCTTGGTGCCGTTCATCAATCGGGAGATTCCAATTATCGGAGATGACTATGTAGAATTGGATTTTGGTACGGGCTGCCTGAAAGTGACGCCTGCGCACGATCCAAATGATTATGAAATCGGTCAGCGACACAGCCTGGAAACAGTTGATACCATCAACCTGGACGGTACGCTAAACGAGAAGTGTGAGATTGATAAGTACGTAGGTGAAGATCGATTCAAGGTGCGAAAGATGATCGTGAAAGATCTGAAGGCTGATGAAATCCTAGTGAAAGAAGAAGAATTCATCACGAAGATTGGTCGTTCTGAGCGAACCAACTCAGTAGTGGAGCCTAAGCTCTCCTTGCAGTGGTTTATTAAAATGAAGGACATTTCCAGAACGGCACACAAAGCGGTGATGGATGATGAAATCCAGTTGTTCCCGGCAAAGTTCAAGAACACGTACAATCACTGGATGGAGAATGTACGCGACTGGTGTATCTCCCGTCAGCTATGGTGGGGTCAGCGAATTCCCGCCTACTATTATGGTGAAGGTGAAGACGACTTTGTCGTAGCTCACAACATCGAAGAAGCTATTGAGGCAGCCAGAAGAGCAACCCGGAACAGCAGCTTATCTGCGGACGACCTGAGACAAGACGAAGATGTGTTGGATACGTGGGCGTCTTCCAACTTGTGGCCGATTGCCGTATTCGACGGGTTCAATGATAAGTGCTTTGATAAGGAAACAGGGAAAATTGACAAGAGTAAGAATGAAGATCTAAACTTCTTCTATCCTACGCAGACATTGGTGACTGCTCCTGAGATTCTTTTCTTCTGGGTGGCCAGAATGGTGATTGCAGGATACGAGTACCTGGATGAGAAACCTTTTGAGAATGTATACCTCACAGGAATCGTACGCGACAAGCAGCGACGCAAGATGTCCAAGTCATTGGGCAACTCTCCCGATCCTTTGGACCTGATTAGGCAGTTTGGTGCAGATGGTGTGCGAACGGGCATGCTCTTTAGTTCGCCGGCTGGTAACGACCTATTGTTTGATGAAAAGCTTGTCGAGCAAGGACGTAACTTCTCTAACAAAATCTGGAACGCGTTCCGACTGGTAAAAGGGTGGGAAACGACAGACACGGCACAACCTGGAGTGAATGCGCAAGCCATTACCTGGTTTGAAAACAAGCTCAACAAAGCGTTGACAGAACTGGAAGATCACTTCTCTAAGTTCAGAATGTCTGATGCCCTGATGACGGCTTATAAGCTGATCTGGAATGACTTCTGCAGCTGGTATCTGGAGTGGATCAAGCCAGAGTATGGAAAGCCGATCGATAAGCAAACGCATACTGCGACTATCGAGCTGTTTGAAAAAGTATTGAAGTTGCTTCACCCGTTCATGCCGTTCATTACGGAAGAGCTGTGGCATGAGCTGAAAGACCGAAAAGAGGGTGAAGCGATCATTGTGGCTGAGTGGCCAAAAGCGAAAAGCTTTGATGAGTCGGTGCTAAAAGAAGCTAATCTCTTGTTTGAGATTACTTCCGGCGTTCGAAACATCCGAAACTCCAAAGGCATCTCGCCCAAGCAAAGCTTGGATTTATTCACTAGATCAAATGCTATGGATAAGGTAGGAGACGCATTGACAAAACTCAGCAACCTCTCAAGTATCCAAAACGCCGACAAGCCGGAGAATGCATTCAGCTTTGTCATAGGTTCGGAAGAGTTCTTCATTCCTGCGTCGGAAAATATTGACGTTGAGGCGGAGAAGAAGAAGATCGAGGAAGAGCTGAACTATACTCGTGGCTTCATGAAGTCGGTAGAGAAGAAGCTATCCAACGAGAAGTTTGTGAATGGCGCCCCAGAGCAGGTAGTAGCTATGGAGCGTAAGAAGCTCGCCGATGCAGAAGCAAAGGTGAAGACGCTGGAGGAGAGTTTGGGGAGTCTTTAGTGGCTAGTGATTGGTTGATTGGTAACTGGTTAATTAGTGATTAGTTGATTGGTTACTAGTTAAAAGGTGGCTTTTCATAAAACCAAAGTAAAATCACTCCTCGTATGTCATTCCTGATGCAACGCAGTGGAAATCAGGAATCTTTGGCTTAAAAGATGCTGCCATCTAATTGGCGGTATCATTAAGTATGTTAACGGCACTGTCTCCAAAGTTGTGGGTATCATCTTCCGCCTTGTCCGCAGGACTCTCCCTGTTCAGGTTATTGTTCTCCGTGTTCAGGTTATGATCTTCCGCATTGAGGTTACTATCCTCCCAGTCGAGGGCATTGTATTCCGCATTGAGGTTACTATCCTCCCAGTCGAGGGCATTGTATTCCGCATTGAGAGTATTGTCCTCCGTGTTCAGGTTATCATCCTCCATGTTGAGGTTATGATCTTCCATGTTGAGGGTATCATCATCCCGATTGAGGTTGGTATCGCGCGTGCATGGGGTATGATTGTCCCACCCGCGAGTATGGACATCCGTGTTTGGGTTGCTCTTTGCTTACTTAGCTACTTGTCTGAAAAGGATGTGGTGTATCCCTCTGATGAGATGGTCAGGCATGTGTATTATTTGCTGTGATTAGTTAATTGGTGGATCAGTGAAAGCACACTGGAAGATGCCGGATCGGGGTCCGGCATGACAGCAGAAAGCTTGGCATGACAGAAGCGATATCAGGATGTCATTCCGAGGGACGAAGAATCTTTGGCTCCTTACTTTCTACTCTCACTTTTTGTCTTGATACAAAAAGTTGCAAAAAAATCAAGGCTGATTCATAAATGACTAAAAAAGGATTCGGAAAGCTAAAATCCATGAAACTCGCTACGCTCAAACAGTCATGTATTTTTTAACGCTTAACCTCTCCTTTTTCTTAACGTCATTTTTGAATAGGCCATGACCTAACTATTATTAATGCTACTCCCAACTAGCGCGGAAGTTACTTCCGTGTATAATGAAGATGCTGGATCAAGTCCGGCATGACAGAGCGATGAGAGCAGATACTTCTTGTCTACGTCGCGGGCAGGTTCGCACAGCGGCCCTGTTAAGGGAGGCGGGTAAGCTGGATTGATTTTGAGAAGTACTTTTTGTTTCTTTTTGGCCCTTCAAAAAGAAAAGAGGAAGATTGCTGTATTCATAAATTGTAGTTTAATCTTCGATTTTAACAAGGGATTTTTGATACCGACACGCGTAGTGTTTTGGTGTCAAAAAGTAGAGTAAAGAAGAAACGTTAAGGAAGATGCCAGATCGGGGTCCGGCATGACAGCAGAAAGCTTGGCATGACAGAAGCGATATCAGGATGTCATTCCGAGGGACGAAGAATCTTTGGCTCCTTACTTTCTACTCTCACTTTTTGTCTTGATACAAAAAGTTGCAAAAAAATCAAGGCTGATTCATAAATGACTAAAAAAGGATTCGGAAAGCTAAAATCCATGAAACTCGCTACGCTCAAACAGTCATGTATTTTTTAACGCTTAACCTCTCCTTTTTCTTAACGTCATTTTTGAATAGGCCATGACCTAACTATTATTAATGCTACTCCCAACTAGCGCGGAAGTTACTTCCGTGTATAATGAAGATGCCGGATCAAGTCCGGCATGACATCAATGAGATTCCGGTATTTCTCATTCTTCGAAGACCGGAATGACGTACTCATTTTATTCCTGCCTGACGTGTAAACTGTGTCTATGACACCAAAAAAGCGACCCTCCTCGAGGGTCGCCTATGCAAAACCGCCATTAGTCTTGCTGCCTTAGTTAATTCTTAATGATCCGGTGAGTTGTCTTTTCTCCTTTTCTATTCCATAGCTGGAGTATGTAATTGCCGGGTGTCAGGCTGGACACATCCATCGTAGCTGCTTCTTCTACCAATTGGAGCTCTTTTCCATCGATCGAGAGCAGTCGCATGGTTGCTACCTCCACTCCTTTTACCTGTAGATGGTTCATCACCGGATTTGGATAGATGGTGAGCACTTCATTTCCTACACTCAGCACCGACTCAACCGTCAGCGTCCCGTGGACTAATGTCAGCTCATAAAAATCATCCGATCCTCCCTCAAGCACGATGGCATACTTGCCCACAGCACTGGCAGCAGTCGCAGTTGTGCTGATGGTTGGAGCAGCATCCAGTACCGAGGCGTCTTCATCCAGCTTGAAGCCTGAATAGGTCACGGTCAGTTCAGGAATGCTTTCTCCCTCCTGAATCGACAGATCATCAGCAGTCACCGTCAAGGGAGATTTTACCACGCTGAACTGCCGGGTCACTGCCGCAGCTGGGTTGAAATCGTCATCACCACCCTGGTTTGCCACCACTTCATAGTCTCCAATTCCCTCGATGGTCAATATACCATTGTCGAGTGTTCCTTCGCCAGCAGTTAGTTGATAAGCTATCGCAAGGTTGCTAGAGGCGGTCGCATCCAAGGTGAGCTGATCGCCGTACTGCTGCTCACCAATGGCCCCAAATGTGATGGTTTGGTTGGTTTTTCGGCTATCTGTTGCGGTAAAAGAGACGATTACTGCCTCTGCCGGCACATACGTATCATCTCCGGGCTGACGGGCTTCTACTTCAAAAAATCCGGTCTGATTGATGGTGAGTACATTATTCGCAAGGGAGCCGTCACCGGATAGCAGCTCAAACTGCACGGCTAATCCTGAAGTGGCTGTCGCTGACAGATTCACCGTGCTTTGAGATGCCACGTCCACCTCCGCGATCGGGTTGAAGGTGATGGTTTGTGGGGATTTCGCGACTGTCACCGTGAAGGTATTCGTCACTTCTCCTCCTGTGTTATCTGCAAGCGTGACACTTATATCTGTCGCTCCGGCCGTGGCAGTCGGTGCAAAGGTCAGTTGGGAGCCGATCAGTGAGGTGGAAACCACCGCATTGTTTGTTTCAATGATGTAGACCAGATTCTGATCGAAATCCGGGTCAAAGAAATAATCATCCAGATCGATTTCAACCGCCGCGTCACTAAGTGTCAATGCATAATCAGCAATGGGCTGAGTAATGGTTGGCACCACATTGTCGGTGAGTGTATAGGAAATCCCGGTTTCAATCTGATTGATGTTAGTGATCGGATAATTATCCGCAAAAACTTCATCATCGCTAAAACTCATGACCCATTCATTGGTAGAGTTTTCAGCTTCATGAAAAATGGCTTGTCCTTCAAATGTCAACGTGGCTGATCTCCCGTTCGGGCCTACGGTCAATACGGGATTCAGCCCGGTAAAAAGGTTTTCGAGGATTGGTCCAAACGGCCCATTGCCAACTACCACCGGAAAGTATGCATCGTATAGGCCGCTATTGACGATGCTTCCGGGATCATTAAACTTATTCCCTGCAATGGTGATTTCCATGCTTCCGGAGATTCTTCCTCCATTGCCTGCCGTTTCGATGAATCCCCCGGTTGTAGAAGAAAAGGTTAACTCACCCGGTGCCCGATAGAAAAAGGCGTTGCCTTCAAGGGTGCCATTGAAATTGTTGGTGCCATTATCGTGAGCAGTAGTCCCCACGATTTCGTCAAAATGCCATACGGCACCCAGATCGGTCGTGCTTCCCGGTAGTCGTATATCTTTTGAGGCATTGATCTCTGAGCCCGTCAGTTGCTTGGTCCAGATGCGCAATTCATCAAACGAGCCATCGAATGGTGCCCAAAAGCTGTCCGGACTCAAGCCAATTCGGAGTGGTTCATCAGAAATGGTCACATTGGTGACCGACTGAGTATCCTTAAGCTCACCATCTACAAAAAGCTGGTTTTCCCCATCCCAGTTATACACCAACGCCACGTGATGCCACTCTCCATCCAGCAGGTTTTCAGTATCAGAAAGGTTGACCGCAACCCCACCCTGCTTGATTTGTACAAAGAGATTGGAAGCCGTATGTACAAAATTGAACCCATTATTAGAGCCGGACTGATTGTGCCTGTTCAGTATGGAATACGATTGGCCAGAAGGAGGAGCATCCTGTCCTTTGAATCTGAATTCGATGGTTCCGGTGGAGTTATCAAGCAGGCTTTCATTGATCTCTACATAATCGTCACTAGTCGATTGCCTCAGGAACAGTTCATTTCCAAAGCCATCTTTGACGGAAATAACATCCGTTGCGCTCGCCTCGATCACGCCATCCTTTCTGGCCTCCACGGTGTATTCATACATGTGGCTGTATCTCGTATTTGTATCTGTAAAGCTGTTGGCTGTGGGTGGTAGCGACCAAAGATCTTCATAAGGCGGATAAGGATCTAATCGTGTCCGCCTAATCACGAATTGATCGATCGTGCCTGGCGACTGTATGTCCCAGTTCAGCACCACTTCCCCATCGTGATATGAACCGTAAACCGTACCCGATCCTACTGCAGAACCCGAGCTCACGCCTCCCTCCCTGGTCAGGTTCCAATGATCAGGCCCGGAATCATAAGCTTCTGTTACTCCTTCAGGCTCATTAAACCTCCAGTGATTGCGCAGCGTGTTGTCTTCCCATATTTTGACATTATCAATCGCTCCTTTCAAATACGTGGTTTGGGCGTTGGACTGTCCACCAAGGATGAGCCGCTGACTCCCTGTGAAATTGACAAACCTGTCATTGTTGAAATCATATTGCATGCCATCTACAACTGCTATAGAATTGAGCACGCCGATTCCTGAAATCTCGATACTATGCCAATGACCATCTGCTATATCGTTGGCTTCTACCCGAAAGGTACGTATTGATTGTGTTGCAAGGTCATTCTTAATCAGGTCCAATATCAGGTTGGATTCACTGTGATATACCCGAATCGTGTTGTAATTATTCGATGCCCCATCTACTTTATTGTTGATCCTGAATATTTCAATGGCTTGGCCGTCAGCAGGTTCATCTATTCGAACCTTGAACTCCACTTTTGTGATGTCACTCAGAAAATCGCTGTAATCCCTGAAAATACGATCATCCACCCCATCAAATACGGCATGCGATCCACTTCCTTGTATAGGTACGGCCGCATCCACAATAGAAAATTGACTTTCTGTGACGGTATTTTCGTCCCTCACTTTTACCCGGTAGTAGTAAAGCGTTCCATTGCTTACCTGTGTGTCGTCCCATTCGTAATCGAATCCTCCCACCTGAACCGTGGCGTAGAGGCTTTGTGGTGGATTATCCGATCCACGATAAATATCCACATGGGTAGGATTGGCAATGCTTCCTCCATTTCCTGTTAAGGTCACTTGACCATTACCCGGAGTGAGATGAAAAGAGGGTTGTGCGTGTACCGATGAGAGCATACTCAGCAGTACAATTAGTGTGATTAACTTTTTCATGGCAGCTTAACTTTTGATTTTGAATCGAAGCTAGAGGCCGCCGTAAGGCATTTCAATTATGAGTGACGAGCGTCAGATTTTTGTATGCGAAGGTGAAAAATTGCGTGATCAGCTCATCTTGCGAATCATGGCGAAAAGCTCGTCCCGATGATTCTTACCTAATGGAATCTCAATACCATTGATGAGTACGCTTTGATTATTTACAGCTTCTATTGCATCCAGGTTAATCACGTATGATCGATGTGCTCTGAAGAATTGTGGTTTTGGGAGCTGCTCATGTAAGTCCTTGAGAGGTATCCTTACCAGGGATTTTTTTTCCTTCTTCATATGAACCTCTGTGTAGTTCCCATCTGAGGATAGCCAAAGAATGTCAACGATCAGCACTTTGACATACAGATTTCCTTCTTTGATGAATAGCGAATCTTTGATCAAAACATTCTCCTGACTGCCTTCCAGTTTTTGATCGGTCGTAGCTGTCTTATTTTGAGAATAGTTGACCAGCGCGAGCTCAATTGCAGAGTACAGATCTACTTGCTCAAATGGCTTAATCAGGTAGCCATATGGGTTCATCGCCGTTGCGGATTGGATGGTAGACTTATCACCATGTGAGGTGCAAAAGATGAACGGCGTATGGTGATTGTCCACTATGTATTGGGCCAATTCAAGTCCCAGCTGCTTCACTCCCAGTGTAATGTCAAGCAGAATGATGTCCGGCTGAGTGGCCATGATCAGTCGCTTCGCCTCTTCCGGATCGCCGGTAACTCCACAGACTACATAGCCGGAATCTTCCAGCATGCTGCGCATATCTTCGGCTATGATTAGCTCATCTTCTACAATCAAAATCTTTACATGCATCAGGCAGACATTCTTAAGTCTTTGAAATTAATTTCGAAGCGAGCGCCATTCTCACTGGAGAAATCCATGCTTCCTTTCAGCTGCTTTGTGAGAATATTGACCAATTTAAGACCGAGTGATTTTACGGTAGATAGGTCAAGATTAACCGGCAATCCACTGCCATTGTCTGACACAACGAGTTTTAGATCCTCTTTGGATGTCCGTTCGAGGCTAATCTGAAGTTCTCCTTTTTTCATTTCATTAAACGCATACTTAAAGGAGTTGGAAATAAGCTCATTGAGAATAAGTCCCAATGGAATGGCTGTGTCAATATCTAAACGGATGTCTTTTGCATCGATCGTTTTTTCAAGTTCCAGCCCATCCCGCTTGTATAGCGCCGACAGTTGATCAATTAGCTGTTGGGCATATTCTTCGAAGCTAATCTCCGACAAGTCATCTGTCTGGTAAAGCTTTTGATGAATGAGCGACATGGCTTTGACACGGCTCTGTCCTTCCTTGATTACATCCAGCATCTCAGGATCGTTTGCCTCTCGCGATTGCATGTTGAGCAAGCTTGAAATAACCTGCAGGTTGTTTTTCACTCGATGGTGAATTTCCTTGAGCAGGTATTCTTTTTCCTTGAGGGATTTCGTCTTTATCCGTTGATTTCTAAAAATCAAGGCTGCGATTATCACCAATAAGATCACCCCACCGATCAATGCATTACGCTCATTTGCTTGTTTTGCCAACTCTGCATCTTGCTGGGCGATTTCAGCTTCCCGCTTGTCAATTTCATACTGAGCTTTTACCTGCTCGATCCGACGGATGTTCTTCTCATTATCTACACTGTCCTTATAAACTCTGTACAGTCTTTCATGGTAAAGTGCTTTTGCATAGTCTCCTTTTGCCTCATAGATATCAGCCAGCTTGTTATGTGATTCTTCCACCCTTCTTAAGATCTTCAACTTTTTGGCTTCTTCCAGCGCTTTCATTCGGTACTCGATGGCTTTGTCATAATCGCCAAGTTTGAAGTTATTATCCGCCAGCATGTTGTAGACATATATCTTGCCATCACGATTGTCAATACCTTCAAACATGGCTAAAGATTCCTGTGCCTCTGCCAACGACTGTTTGTATTTGCCCTGCTTGAATAGAATACTGGAAATGTTGCTCTTGGTGTAAGCGACACCCTCTGTGTATCCCATTTGCTCTTTTATCTTCATGGATTCATTGTAGAAGTACAGGCTGGAATCCAGCTGTCCTTTTTGCTGATACACTCCGGCGATATTATTCAGGGTCTTCGAAATACCAATCGAATCATCTACTTGCTCTTTATACTCGATGGACTTCAGGTACATGGGTATTGCATCATCAAACTGCTTTTGCAAAAGATGCATAATCCCATATTCATTGTAAATCATGCCCAGCCATATTGGATCGGGATACTCATCAAAAATGCGCTGTGCCTTCACCAAATATTCGGTAGCTGTAGCAAATTCATTCCTTACAGAATGAGCGATCCCAATTCTTGCGAGAGCATGAGCTTCTCTTATTTTATCTGAAGTATTCTGTGCAATCTCGAGGGATTTGTTACCATAATAAATGGCTGAATCTGTATTCATCATGAGGTAATAATCCGCAATGCGGAGATTGACCTTTGCTTTGATTGTGTCAGCTAAATCCTGGGAAAGGACATTTTTCAAGCTATCTGTTTCAGTCTGACTCTTCGGTCTTTGCGCCTGCAAAAAAACCAAACCGAACGAAAAAATAATGAGTACAGTGGTAAGTAGCCTTAACATGATTTCCCTGGGTTGAAGTATTTCAGCCAAGTACTAATTTATCTCATTTATCACACTTCGATGAAAGACAGGCGTCTAAACCATCAATTCGTCTTCTGATAATTCAGTGGATCGGATGGTCACCATTTCCTTTTCCTTGAGCGAAAACCGCCCGGTTTTGTCGGTTAGATCTTCGGCGATTTGAGAAATGTCATAGGAGAGGTCATGATAGCTCTGCATGATATCAGATACATGCTTTGCAGATGTAGCCGCTTGCTCTGATCCGGCAGCTGTTTCCTCAGAGATCACGACAATTTGTTCGATCAGTGAGACAATCTGCTTGACATCCTGCGTTTGCTTTTGTGTAGATTTTACAATGTCATTCGATATGTCGAAGGTTGTGTTGTAGCTCTTCAGGATTTCGCTAAATGATGTTTGCGCATTGCGTACAGAGCCTTCACTATCTTTCACCACTCCATTCATGTCGGCGATGAATTTACTTGTTTCGGCCGCAGACCTTTGCACGTTCCCCACGAGTTCTTCAATTTCTTTTACCGATTGCTGAGACTGCTCTGCTAATTTTCTAATCTCATCTGAAATTACTGAAAATCCTTTTCCGGCATCCCCGGCCTGTGCTGCTTCTATGGCAGCATTCAAGGCCAATAGGTTTGTTTGAGAGGCAATACTTCGGATGATGCTTAGAATGCCTGATATCTCAGATGAATATTTGGACAGATCGTTGATTGAGGCAGTGCTCTTATCAAAGTACATCAATACATCCTGAAAGCTATCACCTACCTTTTCTATGGTATCCACGCCATTTTTACTTTTCTCTACACCGCTGGACGATGCTCCGTTTATCGATTCTGCCTGCTTGCTAATCTGGCTGGATGAAGTCATGATATTCTCGACCAAACCTGACGTATTGTTTACTTGCATCACCTGGTTTCCGGCTCCTGAGCTAATTTCTGAAATCACCTGTGACATCTCCGTAATCTGCACTGCAACTTGTTCACTATTTTGATTACTGACATGCGCTATGGATTTGATCTTTTCAGCCTGCTCTACAATGTCGGTAATCAGTTCAGAAACGGTATCAAGTGCTTTGTTGAGGTTGGAGGACAATTGCAACACTTCTCCTTTACTATCGATTTGATATCGCTCTTTGAGGTCTCCTGCAGCCAGATGATTGACAATCCGGTCCAACTCCTGAAATGGCTTCAGCAATGATTCGAATAGCGAATTGATAGATTCTCCTAATTTTTTCCATTCTCCGGTATGATCCGATGTATCCATTCTCAAGCTATAATTACCGGAATCCACTACATGGCTAATGATTTTTTCTGTCTCATTTACTGCATTCAGCAGATTAGATTGTTGCTTCTCCAACTCTTCTCGCTGTATATCGGATTCTTCGCTTTTAACTTTCAGCTGTTCCTTTTGCTCCACAATACTTTTCTCAAATTTTTGATTGACAGATACCAGGAGATACAGTTCGAAAAGAATGATGAACGAAGTGGCTGTTGTAGAAATATTATACTTCAAAAATGAAGGGTCCTCAAACGGCAGTTCCGACACAGGCAAACCTAAAAGTGCCTGAATGTCATCAAAGAATAAATAGCTTAAGAATATCCCGATCAAAGAGATGTTGAAAAAGGTTCGTTCCCTTTTGAAATCGAAGATGACGGCCGTTCCCACGATAACAGGCCATAAATGAATCTTCGTAGTTGGAAGTCGCATCATGCCCGGATCAATTCCCTGAGCGATGAATTGTAGGTTGAAATAATAGAACGAAAGTGATAAATACAGTGCCACTCCATAAAGCAGGAACAAGCGTCCATACTTATGAAACCCCATTCTATTCAAAATGAAACTAATGATTGGAACGGGCAAGAGAATGAGCGTCTCTGTTGCAGCTTCCAACACTCCTGAAGCAATCTGAACAAGACTCAATGTGGTAAGTAATGGAATAAGAAATAGAATCAGGCTGTTTGCGTAGAAGATTCTATTCTTGATGATATCCTCCATACCGGAATCTGTTCCAGCATATAGAATTTCTTTTTTAAACCAATTCATATAAGGTGGTCTTAATAATATTTAGATAGTGAGACGCTAAAAAAAGTCAAAGTTTTATTCATCTCCTAGGTATAAGAGAAAATCTTTGTCACTTAATTATCAAATACCGGATTAAGGTAGTTGCCAGTTTAAATCCTGGCTGCCATAAATAGACTGATATCCTTAAAAGCCATATTGAATCGCTTGGCGAGCGCAAGATTGGTAAGACTGCCTTTGTAGGAATAGACACCTTTTTGCAGCCATGGATGTGTATAGATCATCTCATCAAAGCCACCACAATCACCTGCTTCCTGCAGGATTGGAGTGAAAATATTGGAGACTGCTAAAGAGGCTGTTCGAGCCACTCGTGAGGCAATGTTCGGCACGCAGTAGTGCGTCACGTCGTGCTTCACAAAAACAGGTTTCTTATGATTCGTTAGTTCAGACGTTTCAATGCATCCGCCCTGGTCGATACTCACATCAATAATTACCGAGCCGGCCTTCATGTTCATCACCATGTCTTCTGTCACCAGCATCTTGCTGCGGCCTTTTTCAAAACGCACTGCACCTATCAGCACATCCGCTTCTTTTACTTCTTTTCCGAGCAAGGCTTCATCATAGGTCGAAGTATAAATCTCCTGTCCAAGCACGTGTTTCAGCCGTCGCATCTTGTAGATCTGATTGTCGAAGACTCGAACCTCTGCCCCATGACCTAATGCCGCGCGAGCAGCAAATTCTGCGACCGTTCCGGCACCAATAATCACAACCCGCGTGGGTGGCACGCCAGTAATTCCACCTAAAATCACCCCTCTGCCGTCATTGGAACTACTTAAGTATTCGGCTGCTATCACCATCACCGTGCTACCAGCTACTTCGCTCATTGCTCTTACCAACGGAAGTCCGCCTACCTTGTCCTGGATAAATTCGTATCCAATCGCTATCAGCTTTTTCTTGTTGATAGCTTCCAGGTATTCAGCGTTTTGTTTTCCTGCCTGAAATGCCGAGATCAGTGTACTTCCGGGTTTCATCATCTCAATTTCCTTGAGTGTGGGTGGCTCCACTTTGAGCACTACATGACATTGAAAAACCTCTTTGGCACTGTAGGCAATCTTTGCGCCAGCTTCGCTGTATTCCTTATCTGAGAAATTGGCCGAATCGCCTGCGCCCGACTCAATGATCACTTCATGTCCATTCGCTACCAGCACT
Organism: Ekhidna algicida; assembly: GCF_051379705.1. Classification (GTDB taxonomy): domain Bacteria; phylum Bacteroidota; class Bacteroidia; order Cytophagales; family Cyclobacteriaceae; genus Ekhidna. The sequence continues at coordinate 918,444 of NZ_CP179868.1, forward strand.
CCTACTGATGATGGCTTGATCGGCATACGTTTCTCCTGATCCGCCACTTCTTGAGGCACACCTATCTGTAAAGACTGATGCTTTTTTGAAACCTTGGCAGGCGCCTCCTGCGGATATAGGGTCTGCTCCTGTGCCAGCTTTGCAAATCCGGATTTAGACGTTTCGTTCATTAGGTTGAGCTGTTAGTGATCGGGTGTTATCACCTACTAATTTAATGCTTATTTGGAGGTATTCATCAGGTAAAAGCGGTTCAATAATTGCTGGCCACTCCAGCAAACACAGATTTCCCGAAAACAGATAGTCTTCTACACCAATGTCAATAGCCTCCTCAATATCTTCCAATCGATAAAAATCAAAGTGATAAATGTCTTCTTCATTTTCAGTTTGATATTCGTTGACAATGGAAAAAGTAGGTGAGCTCATTTCATCATGCACACCCAATTCTTCGCATATTTTCTTTGTCAAGGTGGTCTTACCGGCACCCATTTCTGCATCAAAGCACCAAACCTTGATGTGTCCGAAATTGCTAATCAGTTTACGAGCCACCTCTTGTAGCTCTTTCTCATTGTAATTGGGAATGGTCATTTGTTTGCCAGCGTAATGAATGGGATCATGATTTCTTCCATGGAAATGCCTCCGTGCTGAAACGTATCCTTGTACATGCGTACGTAGTGATTGAAGTTATTAGGATAGGCAAAAAAGTGATCGTCCTTCGTGAATACATATGCGCTACTCACATGCTCTTTCGGCAGTCCCAGTTTTTCAGGCTCACGGGTGAAAAAGACTGATTTCTCATCAAAAGCCAGATTTCGACCTACTTTATATCTCAAATTGGTATTTGTATTGCGATCTCCTACGATTTTTTGGGCCTTATTCACTCGAATGGTTCCATGATCGGTGGTGATCATAACTTTCACCTTCTTATTCGCCAGTTCCTTCAATGTATCATACAGCGAAGAGTGCGTAAACCATGATCTGGTTAGCGATCTGTAGGCCGACTCGTCCGGAGCAAGCTCACGAATCATCTGCATGTCTGTTCTTGCATGAGAAAGCATATCCACAAAGTTGAAGACGATGGCGTTAAGCTTATTATTCATCAGATTGGGAATATTTTCACTGAGCTGCTTCCCTTCATCTGCACGCAATATTTTGTGATAGCTAAATCGTTCTTTTATCTGATTGCGCGCCATATTGGATTCAAGTAATTCGCTCTCTTTGAGATTTTTTCCTTCATCGGTTTCTTCTCCCACCCAAAGGTCCGGATAGCGTCTCGCGATCTCCAAGGGAGTCAAACCTGCAAAAAGGGCATTCCTTGCATATGAGGTCGTTGTAGGCAAAATGGAGAAGTACATCTCCTCAGAGTCAATACTGAAAAGCTCGGCCACCTCAGGCTCAATCATTTTCCACTGATCGTATCGAAGGTTGTCAATGACAATAAGAAACACTGGCTCTTCTCCTACTTTCGGAAATACCCGATTTTTCAGAAGGTTGTGAGACAGCAGCGGACGCTCAATATCCGGATCCGTGATCCACTCTTCGTAATTGGAGGTGACAAACTCGGAGAAATTTCCATCAGCTTCCACCTTCTGCGCATTTAGTACCTCTACCATGCTGCGATCCTGAGTCTCATCTAGTTCCAGCTCCCAGTAAACCAGCTTACGATAAATCTCCATCCAATCATTGTGATCCTGAGCGTCCATTACACCCATAGAAAGTTGCTGAAAATCCTTCTGATAGCTTTGATTGGTCTTTTCCGAGATGATTCGCTTGTTGTCAAGAATCTTCTTAACAGACAACAAAATCTGATTTGGGTTCAATGGTTTAATCAGGTAATCGGCAATCTTCGCACCAATCGCTTCTTCCATGATCTCCTCAGCTTCATTCTTAGTGATCATCACCACAGGCAGGTTAGGATGCGTTGATTTAATATAGTTCAACGTCTCCAAACCGGACATTCCAGGCATGTTTTCATCCAGAAATACAATGTCAAAATAATTATGGTCAATCTCCTCCAGCGCATCCGCGCCGCTGTTTACCGGAGTGAGTTGATATCCCTTCTGTTCGAGAAATAAAATGTGAGGCTTTAGTAGCTCAATTTCATCGTCCGCCCATAAGATTTTAAATTGCTGCATGAATTCAGTTTTGGCATTGGATTGCTAAGTAAATCACAAACGCTGTTGAACAAAAAGAAAATTCTAAATGATCCGGTTTACGGATTCATCAATATACCGAACGATCTCATTTTTGACATCATTGAGCATCGTTATTTTCAGCGGCTGAGAAGAATCAAGCAGCTTGGGTTGACCGACCTTGTATATCCGGGTGCACTCCATACCCGTTTCCACCACGCGCTTGGCGCCATGGATCTTATGCGAAGAGCTCTGAACGCGCTGCAAGACAAAGGCATTGAAATCTCCGATGATGAGCGACAAGCAAGCATGCTGGCGATTTTGTTGCACGATGTAGGACACGGGCCTTTTTCACATACATTGGAATTTTCCCTGTTTAAGCATGTCCACCATGAGCAAGTCGGCATCTGGATGATGGAGCGCTTGAATAAAGAATTCGATGGAGCGCTTGACTTAACGATTAAAATTTTTAAGGATGAATACCATCGTCCTTTCTTTCATCAGTTGGTGTCTAGCCAGCTAGATATCGACCGCCTCGATTATCTGAAAAGGGATTCATTCTTTACCGGAGTATATGAAGGCTCAATTGGCTCAGAGCGCATTATCAAGATGCTGAATGTTTCCAGCGAGCACCTGGTCGTTGAGGAAAAGGGAATTTACAGTATCGAAAACTTTCTAAGCGCCAGACGACTGATGTATTGGCAAGTGTACCTGCATAAAACAGCCGTGAGTGCAGAAGTAATGCTGATTGAGCTTATCAAGCGAGCAAAAGAACTGACGCAGCAAGGAGTTCAGGTGATGGCCACTCCTGCTCTTCGAATCTTTCTGGAGCAGCACATTACCAAAGCTGACTTTGAAGATGATCCTGATATCCTGGAGGTATACTCCATACTGGATGACAATGACATCTGGGGTTCGATTAAATTTTGGCGAGACCATGAGGACATTGTACTTCGTTCGTTGAGCGATATGCTTCTGGACCGTAAGCTCCTGGGTATTTCGTTTTCCAATGACCCAATCGGTCGCATCGTAACGGACGATTTGATTCAGAAAGTGATGAAACTGTATAACGTCTCTGAGCATGAAGCGGGTTACTTTACAAAGACGGGCTCAGTGAGTAATTCTGCTTACATCGCATCTGGTCAGTCAATCAAGATTCTACGCAAACATGGCGATGTGGTGGATGTAGCAGAAGCTTCGGATCTGCCCAACATTAAAGCGATGAGCAAGATCGTGACCAAGCATTACTTATGTGCTCCAAAAGCACTTTTCAAAGACTGAAGATGATCATTAGAGGAGAAGATATCGGAAAGAAATTTGGCAAAACCTGGATATTCAGACATCAAAACTTTGAAATAAAGTCGGGTAAAGCCACTGTCATTACCGGGAAAAACGGAGCTGGTAAGTCTACGCTTCTTCAAATCATTGCAGGATACTTAACGCCAAGTCAGGGTGTCATGTATGCGGATGAAGAAAAGGTAGATGAACAAAAACATCAAGCCGCTTTCATCGGGCCGTACACGGAGGTGATTGAAGAATTTACTTTGGCAGAGTTTCTTCGTTTCCATCGGAAGTTTAAATCTCCACTGTGTAGCATCGAGGAAATGGCTGACTCAGCATCTCTACCGCTTGATAAACTGATTGGAGATTTTTCCACAGGTATGAAGCAGCGTACCAAGCTTATTACGGCTTTTTTCTTTGAAAACGATGCGATTTTCATGGATGAGCCTACTTCCAACCTAGACGATGAAGGTTTTCAGTGGTGGCAAAATCAACTGGACAGGATTAAAAATAAGCTGATTATAATTGCTTCCAATGATCAGGAGGAAATAAAAAGCTGTAAAAAACAGCTTAATCTTTAAAAAAAAAGGTAGTCAGCGAATAATTTCGTCTGGTTTTTCCTGTTAAGTAGGTAATAAAAGTGAAAAAGTTCTACTTTTGAATTGAACTTATATCTAATTAGACAAAATTTAGATTTTAATTATTTAACACATGAAAAGATTATCAAACTTACTTGCTGCCTTAGTTTTTGCTTCCTTAGTTATATTTATGTCGTGCGGCGGTGGTGGTTCTGATCCGGCTCCTAGTAAAGGTGAAACTCAAGCTGGGAAAATTTCATCCAACTGGAGTGTATCATCCGTTCGGGATCCTGACGGATCAACTAGTGGATGGGATAATTTCACATTAAGGATTTCTGGTACTTCTGAAGGCTCTGACGGTATTTGGGGTGGTGATTACACTGTCACAAATGTTCCTAGTGGGCTTGAGGACGTTTGGAATCCAAGTGGAGGTACGTGGAAATTCAAAAGTGCCTCGAATGTAGGTGTGTTGGTTAGAGATGATGGTGTAGAAATATCTGTTACCTCAAGCGATGATTCTTCGTCTTTGGATTTAGAATTTATAATATCTGGAGCTGGAAGGACTTCTTCTGTCAACGGAGATTGGCTTTTCGAACTAGAATAAAGATTGATACATAAAAAATCGAAAGGGTAGCGAGAGCTACCCTTTTTTTTGTGCCCTATCGATACATGTTTACTAAAAAATCAATCTGACTGAAGTCGTACAAAAACCTCATTATTCTGTAGCTTTGCACCGTGCTTATCGAAGAAAAATACTTCCAGCAGGATAAGAACTACTTGCTCAAATCCGTTCAAGCATTTTCAAAAGAAATCTTATTAGATCAGTGGCTCCAGCAAATTCTGGATGCTTACAATACACAGCACAACCCAATGGGGCTTGAAGATGACTTCATCATTGAGCTGAAAAAGAAAATCTCTTTCGGTAAAGAACTACTGGAAGACAACTACGACATTCTTGCCGCCATATATCGTCACAATCATGCGGATAATCAGCTAGAGATTATGTGGGACGGACGATCACACATGGAAGCATATGATGCAGATTGGAAAAAAATGTATGCTCGATGGATTGAGAAGCTATCTTTTGTCAAAGACCTTCAGCGTCCGATCATCAAGTATGCGGTATCAGAGGGTGGGGTTAATCATACATTCTTGAAACAATCTATTCGAAGAGCCATTCTCAGCCACTTCAATTTAAGGATGCGGGCGCAGATGATTTATCAAGTAAGTGCTTAATACGCCGTTTCAAAACAACATTTTTCTTAGTGTTTCATCTTACACACCTTACAGAATTTCTGCTTTCCTGGTGGACGCTTCTTAGGTGGTTTTTTGTGACCGAAGTAGGAAGGATCTGAATACTCAGGCTTCTTTGCAAGCTTTTCTTCTTTTGCCTTTTTCTTATAAACAGTCTTCATCTTTTTTCGAAAGGCAGCAACTTCTTCTTCTTTGGTCGAATAGAATGGGCTCGTCTTCTCTTTCTTTTTTAGGAATGCAAACAGACTTTTTTTCTCCTTTTTTACAGCCTGATACTGCGGGCGTGGAGGTTTGGGTGTCTCTGTACTACGCGTATTCTGACCCAGAATTACTCCTGATATGCATATTGCGAAAATGATTAAGAAGACCTTTTTCATAATTTAATTTCTCTTCTCCGAGAACGATAACCTGACAAAATATTGTCAAAACTGCTAAAAGATTCCTTCTCATCATAAAATTGGTTAATCTTTTGCTGTAAGAAGTGAGAAGACCGACAAACCATTTTAATTTTCCGGTTGTTAATCTAGCTGCATTCAAGTGCCCGATCTCCATTAACATTAATAATTTGAAGAAATTACTCTTTTGCCTCTTATTTATTTCCACACTTTCCACCTATGGCCAGATTGTCCGTGAAAATGAATTAATAAAGAAGATGGAACAAGGCACAGAGTTGATGGCACTTGGCAAGTATGACAGTGCGCAGGTCTTATTCCAATTTGTACTTCAGAATATGGAAAAGCTGCCATCAGAAATGGCTTATTTCTTCGGGAGAAATAGTTATCACGTTAAGAAATATAAGCAAAGCATCAACTGGTTGAATAAATACATTCAACTGAGAGGAACAAAAGGAAAGTACTACGAACCTGCAATTCAGTTTTTGCAATATGCAGAAGATGAGTATTTGAGGATACAGCGCTCACAATCTGAGCAGTTTGCTAGAGATCTGGAAGATGCTGAATATGACTGTGGTGGATTAGAGAAAATGCTTTGCCCGGTATGCCACGGTTCTGGAGTAGTTGTTCATGCAGGTCTCTTTGATGAGGTTTACAAAACATGTCCTTACTCGTTAGGAGAAGGTTACTTATCGTGCGAAGAATATAATCTCTTCATGCGTGGGGATCTTGAACCCAAGATTGGCAATTAAGAAAGTCGATTTTTGAAGTCTTTGTATCCGAATTCTCTCACTAAATCAAAAGCTCCATCTTTTCTAATGATCCCAATTGAAGGATGCTTCACACCGTTAAAAGTGCTTGTTTTCACCATGGTGTAGTGAATCATATCCTTGAAAACGATAGAATCTCCGGCCTTGAGTGGTTCTTCGAACCAGAAGTCATCCAGAAAATCACCTGCTAAGCAGCTCACTCCACCCAATCGATATGCATGCCAGCCTTCTACTTTTTCGTCTGACCCATGGGCTAGTTTAGGTCGATAAGGCATCTCCAAGCAATCAGGCATGTGGCAGGTAAAGGAGCCGTCAAAAATGGCTGTTTTCTTACCTCCATTATCTACAATATCTAGCACAGTGGTGTGTAAGTCTCCTGTCTGCCATGCAAAAGCACTACCCGGCTCCAAAATCAAATGTACATCGTGCTTCTCCCTGAAATTGGAAAGTAGCTGAACCAAATGATCTGTATCATATCCTTCTCGAGTCATCAAGTGACCTCCGCCCATATTCACCCAATGGATTTGATGTAAAAGGTGCCCGAACTTTTTTTCGAAAGAATTAAGCACATTCTCCAAAGCATAAGAATCGGACTCGCACAACACATGGAAATGTAACCCTTCTACCCTGGCAGGAAGACGTGCAAGATCCTTACTGGAAATGCCTAATCTGGAAACCGGACTAGATGGGTTGTACAGATCTGTTTCTACATCCGACCATTCAGGGTTAACTCTAAGTCCAACACTCACATTTTCAGGAACCTGATCAATAAACTGATGGTATTGGTTCAAAGAATTGAAAGTAATGTGTGAAGATTGAGCTACAATATCATCAAATTCGTCCGCTGCATATGCCACGCAGTAAGTATGGGATTTCACTTCCATTTCTTCATTACACAGTTTTACCTCGTTTAATGAGCTTGCGGTTGCACCTTTCACGTACTGTTTTACATTAGGAAAAGCACTCCACATAGCAAAACCTTTGAACGCCAGGATTATTTCTATTTCAGCACGCTTCTGAACAGAATCAATCAATTGAAGGTTTTGAATGAGTTTACTTTCGTTTAATACAAAACAGGGTGACGGAATTTTCACTTGGAATATCGTTCGTGAATAATGTTCATATGATGAATCAGGTGACCAGATATAATGTAACCCAGCATCTCTACTGTCATCTCCACTCCACTGGCTACTCCTGATCGCTGACGCATCTCTTCGTTGAATGAAGTGAACATATCCACAGTAGCGGCCCTTACATTGGTAAACTCTGATAGCAAATTATGGATGGTGCGCTCATCTGCGTTTGCTTCAGGTACATACGCATTTTGATCAAAACCAGAAAGCTCGGTTTTGTCATTTCTTGCAAATCGTATGGCTCGATATGCAAATACCCTTTCTGAGTCAATAAGATGGAGTATGATATCCTTGATACTCCACTTATCAGGAGCGTATTTATATAAACCTTGTTGCTCTGTCAGCCTTCTACAAAAAGTGATAAAATCATCACCAGATTTTAAGAGTAGAGGCACTAACTCACCGCTTCCGGCAGATTTTATATATCCTCTATAGAATTCCGGTACTTTTTCAATATTCACCATCATCCGTCCATTCCTAAGTCTAAATCATGCTCTTCATGCCAAGGCAATCCAGATGTTGCCAGTTTTTCCAGAAATGGATCTGAGTCAAATTCTTCAACATTGAATACTCCAGCACCTGTCCACTTACCTGTGAGCATCATATATGCTCCGGTCATCGCAGGAACGCCTGTTGTGTAAGAAACACCTTGGGCTCCGGTCTCATCATATGCTGCCTTATGGCTGCAATTATTCCAGATGTAATAGGTTTTTTCTTTACCATCTTTCAAGCCTTTGATTCTGCATCCTATGGAAGTTTCTCCTTCATAGTTTTCACCTAAGTCCCCAGGATTGGGTAATACGGCTTTTAAAAACTGTAGTGGCACAATTTCTTTTCCCTCGTAATTCACCGGTTCAATGGAAGCCATTCCAATGTTTTGAATAACTCTCAGGTGTGTAAGGTATTCATCGCCAAACGTCATCCAGAATCGAGCTCTTTTAATGGTTGGATAGTTCTTAACCAGAGACTCTAGTTCTTCATGGTAGAGAAGATAGGATGGTCTTTTTCCAATATTCGGATAATCTAGGTTTTTTCTAAACTCGAATGGATTGGTTTCAACCCACTTTCCATCTTCCCAATACTTTCCTTTTTGCGTGATTTCCCGAATATTAATTTCCGGATTAAAGTTGGTTGCAAATGCTTTCCCATGGTCACCAGCATTGCAATCTACAATGTCTAAATAATGAATCTCATCGAAGAAATGTTTGGCTGCTCTGGATGTGAAAACGCCAGTTACACCCGGATCGAACCCACAACCCAGTACGGCAGTAAGGCCCGCTTCTTTGAAACGCTCCTGATATGCCCATTGCCATTTGTACTCAAACTTTGCTTCCTCGGGAGGTTCGTAATTAGCAGTGTCCAGGTAGTTTACACCTGCCTCCAGACAAGCATCCATGATAGTAAGATCCTGATAGGGTAATGCTACATTGATGACAAGCTTAGGGTCGTGCTTTTTGAATAGTGCCACAATCTGATCCACATGATCTGCATCTACCTGATCAGTTTTAATGGATACTCCAAGCTGGGATTTAATATCCTTTGCGATATCCTCACATTTGGATTGTGTGCGAGATGCCAACACAATATCTGAGAAAACATCTGTATTTTGGGCGCATTTAAATGCCGTCACTCTGCCTACTCCACCAGCCCCAATAATTACTACTTTAGACATATTTCAAAATTTGAATTTAGCCCAAAGTTAGTAGGAAGATTGGTTACAAAATAAATCGATAGGTGTATTTAATCAGGAAGGTGTTGGTAGCAGTAAGTCCGGACAATTTAGAAGACAGATCGCTGAAATCGTTTTGTCTTGAATTGTCAAAGTATGAACCGCTATTCGCCCACGCCAGGAATAGTGTGGACCCTGGGATGTACTCCCACCTCATTACAAAGTTTGACCTAAACTGAACAATATTGAAGTCTGGATTGTCAAAGCCGTAATCTTCTGAGTTCTCATTTGACTCATATACTTCATACCGATCATCATTTTCATTGAAGACGATTTCATTATTTTCATAGAGCTTAAATCGCTGACTGTAGTCTTCTGCATTTGGCTCATGAACGCGTTTGAATTGACTATACTGGCCACTGGCAATGAAGGGTTGTCCCCAAAATTCCAGGGTGAGATTCGGCGTAACATTGTAGTTCATCCGCATGGACATGCTGTATGTTCTTTGTTCCACTCTGCCTAGAACGTATCGATCATCACTATTGAATTCTGCTTGTGAAATGTATTGAAGTTCATCACGATTCCAGTTGATGCTTGGAGAAAAGGATACCTGCATTGCATCAAGCGGACGAATATTTACATTCAGAGACACTCCTGAGCTTTTTCGTGAATTGTTTCGCCCCCAGTTGAACCAGTTATTCAGTGAAACTCGTACTTTTTTTCTACTGTTAGATCCGATCCAATACCAGTAGTTAACATTTCCCGGGTAGGTAATGGATGGTCCTCCACGAAGGTCTGCATTGGAAACTCTTCTACCTCCAATCCAAACACCTTGGCCAAATCCCCAATAGTTGTTGAACTCCAGGTTCATGTTCATATTCATCCCTTTGCCGGTAGTTACTCTACCAAAGTCCATGTTTTGCTCCATATACATATTGTATCGTTGAGATCTGAACAGGTTAGTTACTTTATTCACACGATAGGAAGCCCACAACCAGTTGTTAATATTATCGGTTACACGCAGGAATCCTATGTCATTAAGAGCTAATCCGGGCGATCGATAATTTGAGCCAGCTGTCCATCGAAAATTTCCACTTCTTTTTCCGAATGAAATCGATGCAGCTGAGCCTATCAGTTGAGTTCTGGCTGAGTCCACTTCCTGATAACTATTGTTAGGACGCTGAAAGAATCTGACCGATGAAGTCTGCGTACGATATAAAGCTTCTTGAGATCCCTCTACCCTGCTCATCGCAAATCGAGCCTCAAAACCATACTTTCTATCTCTGAAGTTATGATTGATATCTACACCGGCACTTTGCGCATTGTTATGAGCAATTCGCAAGTTATATCCTTCATTATCGATGCGGTTCATATTGGTTATCATCGCGCCAACAACTGTTTTTCCCCCATCAAAATCTTGCTGCACCCTTCCGACAAGGTAATTGGTGTACGGCTCAACCTGCTCCTGTCTTCTCACACCTGCAGTGTCAACTACATCAATTACCTCCTTGTTGGTAAAGGATTCTAATACTCCCCACGAGAACCCCTTGGCATTCTTTCCGGTAAGTTTGGCTGCACCGAGAATCTGTGTTTGTCTGGGAAAATCTGAATATGATACATCGTCCGGTAATCTACCAACAGGCCTGCCTCCTATCCTCCGTGAATAAAATAGATTGTTTGGTCCTCCACTTGTCCCAAACGTTAGAAGGCTGCTGCCCTCCAGAAAGAACGGTCTACGCTCCTGAAAAAATAGTTGGAAAGCTGATAAATTCACCGCCGAAGGGTCGGCATCCACTTGACCAAAATCCGGATTGACTGTAAGGTCCAAAGTAATGTCTGAGGTGAGACCAATTTTGGCGTCCAACCCAAAATTTCCTTTCATTTCTTCGCCTGAATCCCTAAATGGGTTTTCTTCTTCTTTTGGGTATTTTTCATAGGATGCTAATACATATGGTTGAATCTCTAGCTGCTTCTGAGGTTTTATACCTTTTAACCCATTCAACTCTCCAAATAAGTGAACCCAGCCAGGAGCATTGGGATCTACGGGCTGCCATGTAGACCGTTCTTCGGTTCTAAATATTCTTCTTGTGAATTGAATCCCCCAAGTGTGGTTTTCTTTGTTTGCAAATCTGAGTTGTGAAAGAGGAATTTTGAATTCGGCAATCCAGCCTTGATCATCAATGCTTGTTCTCAAATACCATATCGGATCCCAGGTACTATCCCAATTATCTCCATTATTGGAAACATACTCATCACCTTTTACACCTGAAACTGATGCGGAGAAAGAAAAAGCCGTTCTTTTATCTCCGTAGCTATCAATGTTAATTTCTACGAAATCACCATCAAACCCATCTCGTCTAGACATTCGTTTGACAATTTTTTCAGGCTCCGTATCAAAAGCTCTGATCCCGACATACAGAAATTTGGCATCATAAAGAATTTTGAATTGAGTCTGCTGAAAGGGCTCAACGTTGAAGTCAGGCATATGACCTACAAAGTCACCACCCCATTCAACTTGATTCCAGGCATCATCGTCAAGTTTACCATCTATTTGAATCTCACTATTAATCCTGTCCGTGGTATACGCCTTTGTCTGAAATGAATTTTCTTGAGAAGAACCACAAAAAAAGATCAGAAAAGAAAAGGCATAGACAATCCTTTTAAGTTGCATGGAGTAGAGTTAGTTGACGAGCAGTTTATGTTCCGCGTTGTAAAAATGAATACTCCTTTTGTGATAGATGGTTACATCTTTTATGCGAAATAGAACTTTTCAAGGATGGGTGGCTACTTAATTGTATACCTTAAGCCAGTTTGAAGCACAAATCTCGATGGTGAGTTAATCGCATTACTGATTGGCGTAATGGAATGTCGGTAGTTAGGTTCGATGGTAAAGTCGAATTTATTGAATATGGAATAGCCAAGCTCTAGCCCACCTACACCGTCAAAAGACCAGTCATTATAAATACCTAAATCACTGTTCAAAATTTGTTTAGAGGGATCTGAAAGGCTTCCATCAACTAAATAATTGGCAGATAGCCCCGCATTCAACCTTAAACTAAATTTCTTGTTTACAACAAAATATCCTGCCTTCAATGGAATTGAGGCTACTTGTATGTTATTGTTCAATTCCACTTCATGGTCATAATTCTCACGAACCTCAACCGTAGCTTCCCTCGATGATAATGATGGAGTTTCCCCATCAATACCACTAGAGTTATCAATAAATTCGGTATTGTCTACAGTATATATGTCTAAAACATTAATGGAAGCTGTACCGCTATTATCCATACTAGTATAGGCAAGTCCACTTTCAAGTGTCCATTTTTTGCCCAACTGAACTCCAAAATCTACGCCAATGGTGGTAGCTATACCCTGATTCATATCTTCGGTGATATTGGTTGTAGGATTAACAAAACTTCCTGAGCCTATAGCAGATGCTAAGGCGCTAGGATTTAGCGAATTAGCTACAGCACTTGACCCATTAAAATTTGAATTAAAGGTTCCTGCTCCTGCCTCTACCCCGGCCCAAACTTTCGTAGCTTGCTCAGACTCCTGCCTTTTTACCGATAGCCCTGATCCAACCTGATAGTATCGGTAAATATCCTGTGAAGCTACAGCAGCATAAAGTTCCGGTTTTCTACGTTCCACACCTTTCAATTCGAAAGAAGCTTGCGGCTGAAAATCTTCAACTACCAAAACAGTGGTCTCCGATTGCGACGGTTTTGATTCTATTTTCTCAAAGGTCAGGTCTAGTGAGGGATGTCCGGTAATGTAGGATGAATAATAATTATTGTAATCGATATCATTGGATAAAAACGCATTATATGATACGGATTCTTCCTGAGTAGTCTCAATAAATGATGGGGAATAAATAACTCCCAAGAGCAATACTGCTATAAAAACGGCGGCAACAGAGACCCACTTATACATCATGTGTTGCGATGCATACATCGAAACCAATTCAGCATTCAACTCATTTTCAATATTCGTCCAAATGCTGTTTGGTGCCTTACGTGTTTGTCCTTCAAACTTATCCCGGATATTATTTTCAAATTTCCCCGGACCCATATCGTATCTTATCTCTCTGCATGACCTTTTCTGCCAATAACGTTTTTGCTCTTGAATACTGAGACTTGGAAGTTCCTTCACTTATCTGCAGCTTCTTAGCTATTTCATGATGTTTATAACCTTCTATAGCAAATAAGTTGAATATAACCTGACATCCGGTAGGCAGCTCTTGGATTAATCCCAACAACTCTTCGTATCCCAACGCCGATACCACTGACTCTTTTTCACTCCAGTCATCAAGATCATTTACATCCACCATCGGATATAAATAAAGCTTGCTTCTTTGATGATTTAGTGCAGTGTTTACAACTATTCGCTTTATCCAATACGCCAGCGATGAGTCTTTTCTGAAATTTTTGATATTCTTAAAGACCTTAATGAAAGCCTCCTGAATGATATCCTCAGCTTCTTGTTGCATTTTGGAATATCTCAAAGCTACCAGATACATACCATCACAGTATTTATCATAGAGTGCCTGCTGGAACTCTTTTTTGCCTTTCTGGCAGCCTTTAATCAATTTCTCTTCAGTTACCGACATTCATGCTGGTATTTAATAGACCCAGGGGTGAATATTATAGTTGTAATATCTAATTTGGGCTTTCGTACCTCTAAAGTTATGAAGAACCTAGCGATAATTACAATAGCTCTTTTATTAGTCCATTGTGAACCTCTTGTCCCCCAACAATCGACAGTAAGTAAGCAAATTGTTTTTGATAATCATGATTATGAAGATATAATAGGGTTTGCTAAAATCTTACCTATAGAAAATGGACAAGTTAAGGAGCTGGAAAATCCCATAGTTGGTCTTAATGAAGCTGCTCAACTCATGCTGTCATTTGACCTATTATCTGATCAATTTGAAAACCTGAGTGCCCGAATTATTCACTGCAATAGAGGCTGGAGTAAATCTGTATTGAGAGATATGGAGTTCTTAAACCAGATTAATAATTACCGTATTACTGATTTTAATTATAGTGTTAATACAGTACAGCCCTACATCAACTACACATTTCAAATAGACAAACCGAAGTTATCCGGTAATTACCTGCTGGTGGTTTATAGAAGGGCCAACCCGGATGACATACTACTTTCGCGCAAATTCATGGTTATTGATAGCAAGGTGTCAATAGATCACACGGTTCGAGTTAGCACTACGGTTAGTCAGCGAGACAAGAATCAGCAAATAGAATACGGCATAAACTATGGGAACCTACTCGTAAATACTCCTACTCGTGACATCAATACTGTTTTACTACAAAATAATAATTGGAATACTGCTATTACAGATACTCCGCCAACACTGATACGAGCCAATGATGGCTACCTTGAGTTTCGTCACCTTGACCTCAAGACGAACTTTTATGGATGGAATGAATTTCGATTTGCCGATTTGAGAACATTGAATGTGTCCGGAAGGAATGTGGGGCGGATTACAAATACAGGTTCTCAGATCATAGCTCCTCTCAAATTGGCTGGATCTAGGGGTGACCTTACTTATATCCAAAACTTTCAAGACATCAACGGAAACTTTCTAATACAAAATACAGACCCTGGTGAGGATTTTCTAAATGCTGATTATGCCAATGTGAAATTCAGCTTAAAGTCAGACCAAATCAACGGAAATGTTTATGTCTGGGGACAATTTAACGACTGGCAGCTCAACGATCTTAATCGGATGCAATTCACAACCAATAACGGCGTAAGTAGGTATGAAACCAACATTCCTCTCAAGCAAGGCTATTATGAATTTCTGTATTTTGTCGAAAGCAATGACCTACCTGCCTATTACTTTGAAGGGAGTCACTTTCAAACTGAGAACCAATATGAAATTTTGGTGTATTACCGAAAGCCCGGAAATGTCAATGATGAATTAGTCGGCTACAAGAGATTCATATCCATTGAGCCTTGATCAGACATTGAATCTGAAGTGCATGACGTCTCCATCTTTCACTACATATTCCTTACCTTCAATCGCTAGTTTACCTGCTTCCCTACATCCAGCTTCCGATTTGTATTCCTGATAATCCGGAATCTTAATCACCTCAGCTTTGATAAAACCTTTTTCAAAATCAGTGTGTATGACACCAGCTGCTTGAGGTGCCTTCCATCCTTTTTTAATTGTCCAGGCGCGAACTTCTGTTTCACCGGCTGTGAAATAGGTGATCAAATCTAAAAGTGAATAAGAAGCTTTTATTAAACGATTCAATCCTGATTCTTTCAAACCGTATTCCTCCAAAAACATTTGCTTTTCTTCAGGGTCTTCAAATTCTGCTATTTGCTCTTCAAGACCAGCAGAAACAAGAATTATTTGAGCATCCTCATTTTCTATATTATCGGCAAGCGTTTTGCTCCACTCATTGCCTGAGTTGATAGATTCTTCATCCACATTTGCCACATATATAATTGGCTTATCTGTCAAGAGCTGAAGTGTTCTAATCCATGATCTTTGCTCTTTCTCCATTTCGAGTGAACGGGCATTCTGTCCACTTTCAAGGTGAGTCTTGAATTTCAACAACACATCATGTTCAGCTTTTGCTTCCTTATCTCCGGACTTTGCAATTTTCTCCACGCGCTGAATACGCTTATCTACAGATTCTAAATCCTTCAACTGAAGCTCAGTATCAATCACCTCTTTATCCTCTATTGGATCTACTTTGCCTGATACGTGCACGATATTATCGTTATCAAAACATCGAATCACATGAATAATGGCATCTACTTCTCGAATGTTGGCTAAGAACTGATTCCCAAGACCCTCACCTTTACTTGCTCCTTTTACCAAGCCTGCTATATCCACAAATTCCATAACCGTTGGGAGTACTTTCTTCGGATTAACAAGGTCAGAAAGAATTTGTAATCGTTCATCAGGCACTGTAATTACGCCCACATTTGGTTCGATGGTGCAAAAAGGAAAATTAGCAGCTTCTGCCTTTGCGTTAGAAAGTGCATTAAAAAGAGTGGATTTACCTACGTTCGGCAATCCGACAATTCCACATTGTAATCCCATAGGAGAAATATTTTTGATTATGAAAGTGTTCGACTTTCGCGGCGCAAAACTAGTTGATAAAATAAAAAAGCCCTCAGGAAATTTCCCTGAGAGCCTCTCTCTTCATACTTACTAAAAAAGTTGTCTTAAATATATCTTATTAATCCCATTTTAGATCAGAATCTGAATCAGAAACTTCCGCATTCACCGCAGCCTGTCTCTCCTCATTGTCTCTATCGAATTGAGTAAAATCAACTTCTGGCATTAATTCTTCCTTCACGTGATTCACAGTGGAATTAAGTGCATCTACAAATTTGTTAAAATCTTCTTTGTACAAGAAAATCTTATGCTTTTCGTAGAAAAAACCGTCGTCCTTTGGCTTTCTTTTGCTTTCTGTAATTGTTAGGTAATAATCGTTTGACCGTGTCGCTTTCACATCAAAAAAGTACGTACGCTTTCCCGCCTTTACTCTCTCTGAATAGATCTCGTCTCTTCCTTTTTCGTTATTATCTTCCACTTGCTTAAAAATTTGTGTTAGGTGTTAGTTTTTTGCTAAAATCGGGCTAAATATACGGCATTATCTTTTTTATCTGCAAAATCAACATATGATTAGCTCTTGATTATCCAATTATGACCACAAACATTTCAGAAATTAATCAATATGATAACCTAGGCTTAATCGCAAAGCAGCTGGTAGATGGCTTTATTACAGGTCTTCATAAGTCTCCTTATCACGGTTTTTCTGTAGAATTCGCTGAGCATAAACTTTACAATCACGGAGAAAGCACGCGGCATATTGACTGGAAGGTATATTCCAGAACGGATAGACTCTATACAAAGCAGTATGAAGAAGAAACCAATCTGAGATGCCGTATTTTGGTAGACAACTCAGCTTCCATGCATTATCCATTACCTGGAAAGGATAAGTTGAAGTTCTCTGTATTTGCTGCATCGGCACTTTCTTACTTGCTTACCAAACAGCGTGATGTGGTTGGTTTATCTGTGTTTTCTGATAAAATAGAGGATGAAACTGATCTAAGAAGCACCAAAGCTCACCTCAATACTATTCTCTCGAAGCTTTCTGAATTGGAACGAACTACGCCTGAAACTAAAACCGATATCAGTTCCGTGCTACATGAAATGGCGGATAAAATTCATAAAAGATCATTGGTAGTCATATTCTCAGATATGTTTCAAAACAACAACGAGGAGGATTTACTCAACGCACTTCAGCATTTGAAACACAACAAGCATGAAGTCATCCTCTTTCATGTATCTGATTATTCAAGCGAACTCCAATTTGATTTTGAGGATCGTCCCCATAAGTTTATTGACTTAGAAACAAAAGAAACGGTAAAAGTCAATCCGCATGATGTGAAAGACATCTATCGGAAAGAGATGGCAAATTTCTATCAGAATCTAAAAATCAAGTGTGGGATGATGAAAGTAGATTTCGTTCCAATCAATACCAGCGAATCGTTTGATAAGGTTTTGGGCGCTTATCTAATCAAGCGTAAGAAAATGAGGTAGCTAGAGATGTAGCCACTCCTTCTTAGCAGAGAGCTCCTCTTCTGTCTCTACATAGTCAGGATCAGGCACGCAGCAATCCACCGGACAAACAGCCGCACACTGTGGTTCTTCATGAAATCCAGTACACTCTGTGCATTTTCCTGGCACGATGTAGTAGAACTCATCCGAAACCGGCTCTTGGATTTCTTTGGCATCAACCTTGGATCCATCTTCCATTTCAATGTCCTTCAGGTCAGTGCCATCGGCCCATTTCCACTCTACACCACCTTCATAGATTGCGGTATTAGGACACTCAGGTTCACATGCACCACAGTTGATGCATTCATCGGTGATAATAATTGCCATAGAAAAAACGCTTTTTTATCGTGTTCAAATGAGTGAACAAAATTAATCCCAATAAGTTTGCAGCCCAATTGACCAAGTCGACTTATTTAACTTTTTTATGGATAAAAGTGAAAAAATCAATGCATTTTCCGAGTTAGGCAATAAAATCGCCCAACTTTCCGATCAAGAAATCGAAAATTTGGCCAATCAAGCCAAACAAAAAAACGGCTGGTTCTCACTTGAAAGTGTGAAAAATGCCTTGCATGGAATCTCCTACATGCTTGAAAAAGAGAAGCTTGAGCATTGGACAGAAAAGTATGTTCTCGAGAACGTTGATCCAAAGGTTATCGGAATAGTTATGGCCGGAAACATTCCTCTGGTTGGTTTTCATGACCTGCTATCAGTCCTCATTTCTGGACACTTTGCGGCAATCAAGCCAAGCAGTGATGACCAATTTCTCACGCGAAAACTCGTTGAATGGCTTATTGAAATCGAGCCGCGCTTCAAAAAGAATATCGAGCTTCGTGAAAAGCTGACAAATATTGATGCGGTTATTGCAACAGGAAGTGACAATACGGCCAGGTATTTCGAATACTATTTCAAAGATATCCCAAGTATCATTCGGAAAAACAGAACTTCTATAGCCATACTAAATGGGAATGAAAGCAATGAAGAGCTGGAAGCACTAGGTGAAGACATCTTTTCCTATTTCGGGCTTGGTTGTAGAAACGTATCTAAGGTTTTCACACCTAAAGGCTATGATTTTCGCGACGCATTTCCAAGTTTCGAAAAGTACAAGGAAGTGGGAAATCATAATAAATATCGGAACAACTACGATTACTACAAATCT
The DNA here is from genome assembly GCF_051379705.1 of Ekhidna algicida. Taxonomy (GTDB): domain Bacteria; phylum Bacteroidota; class Bacteroidia; order Cytophagales; family Cyclobacteriaceae; genus Ekhidna. The sequence continues at coordinate 937,408 of NZ_CP179868.1, forward strand.
ATTTACCTGGTTAACCAGACGCCTCACCTTGATACCGGCTTTCTTTTAGTCAACTCTACAGATGAATTGGTTTCACCGATAAGTGTGTTATTTCATCAGGAGTATGATTCAATAGATAAGCTGCAAACCATCCTGGATTCAAAAAAGGAGAAAATTCAATGCATTGTGGGTAAAGACTTCATTCCATTTGGCCAAGCTCAGCGACCTGAGCTTTGGGACTATGCGGATGATGTAGATACCATGACTTTTTTAACAGGATTGAATTAATCACTTCATGGTGTTTGTGTGTTAACAATTCAGACAAAGATTCAATTATCTTTGTCGACCCTTAAAAAAAGGATGCTGAAAGGTGTCTTTAATGAGTCTGTCTAATACTGAAATATTTTTTTAAATGAATACATATCAAGATTACATCAAGGAGATAGAGGAGCGAAAAAATCAGGGGCTTCAACCAAAGCCGATTGATGATGCTGCATTACTAAGCGAAATCATTTTACAAATAAAAGATGCCGGGAATACTCACAGAAAAGATTCCCTCAAGTTCTTTATTTACAACACCTTACCTGGTACTACCAGTGCTGCAGGTGAGAAGGCTAAGTTCCTAAAAGAAATCATTCTTGGTGAATCTGTGGTGGAAGAAATTACTCCGAAATTTGCCTTTGAATTGCTATCTCACATGAAAGGCGGTCCTTCCATTGAAGTGCTACTTGATTTAGCATTAGGCTCCGATGCTTCAATTGCAGCAGAAGCAGCAAAGGTTCTAAAAACGCAAGTTTATCTATATGATGCAGATTACGCCCGGCTTAAAGAAGCCTTTGAGGCCGGAAATGACATTGCTAAGGAACTACTGGAAAGCTACGCAAAGGCTGAATTCTTCACTCACCTTCCGGATGTAGAAGAAGAAATTCAGATTGTAACGTTCATCGCCGGAGAAGGGGACATTTCTACTGACTTGCTTTCACCAGGTGCAGACGCTCATTCAAGATCAGATCGAGAATTACATGGTCAGTGCATTTTCGAACACAACAAGGAAATGCAAAGTGAACTGAAAGCTTTGAAAGAAAAACATCCGGACAAGCGTGTAATGCTCATCGCCGAGAAAGGAACCATGGGCGTAGGTTCATCTAGAATGTCTGGTGTGAATAATGTCGCACTGTGGACAGGTATTCAATCGAGCCCGTATGTTCCATTCATCAACATTGCTCCAATCATTGCAGGAACGAACGGCATCTCTCCTATTTTCCTGACTACAGTTGGTGTGACAGGAGGTATCGGAATTGACCTGAAAAATTGGGTGAAAAAGACGGATGCAGAAGGTAATGTCATCACGAATGCAGATGGAGAACCCGTTCTTGAAGAAGCTTACTCCGTGGCTACAGGTACTGTTCTTACCATCAATACCAAAAAGAAGAAGCTGTACAATGGCGATCAAGAACTCATTGACATCTCAAGTTCACTGACTCCACAAAAAATGGAGTTCATCAAGGCTGGCGGTTCTTATGCGGTGGTATTCGGGAAAAAGCTCCAAACGTTTGCTGCTAAGACTTTAGGAATTGAAGCACCTCAAGTTTACGCTCCTTCAAAAGAGGTTTCGATAGAAGGTCAGGGATTGACAGCTGTGGAGAAAATATTTAACAAAAATGCAGTAGGCATAACTCCTGGAAAGACCTTGCATGCCGGCTCAGATGCACGAGTAGAAGTCAATATTGTTGGCTCGCAGGACACGACAGGTCTGATGACTTCACAGGAATTGGAAGCAATGGCTGCTACTACGATATCACCTATAGTAGATGGAGCTTACCAATCCGGGTGTCATACAGCCTCGGTTTGGGACGACAAGTCAAAAGCCAACATTCCAAAGCTCATGAAATTCATGAATGACTTTGGATTGATTACCGGACGTGATCCAAAAGGCGTTTACCACGCAATGACGGATGTGATTCACAAAGTGTTGAATGACATTACAATTGACGATTGGGCCATCATTATCGGAGGAGATTCACATACTCGGATGTCAAAAGGCGTTGCCTTCGGTGCTGATTCCGGAACTGTTGCGCTTGCACTTGCGACCGGTGAAGCTTCCATGCCCATTCCACAATCTGTGAAAGTAACTTTCAAAGGAGAAATGAAGCCTTACATGGACTTCCGCGATGTGGTGCATGCAACGCAGCAACAAATGTTGAAGCAATTTGGCGGTGAAAATGTATTCCAGGGAAGAGTCATTGAGGTGCATCTAGGTACACTGACTGCCGATCAGGCTTTTACATTCACCGATTGGACTGCTGAGATGAAAGCCAAGGCTTCCATTTGTATTTCAGAAGATGAAACGCTGATTGAGTCATTGGAGATTGCCAAAGGCAGAATCCAGATCATGATTGAAAAAGGTATGGATAATGAGCTAAAGGTTCTTCAAGGACTGGTTGATAAAGCAAACAAGCGAATCGCAGAAATCAGATCTGGTGACAAACCAGCACTCACGCCGGACTCCAATGCAAAATACCATGCTGAGGTGGTGGTAGATCTTGATATCGTAGGAGAACCAATGATTGCCGATCCTGATGTAAACAATGCAGATGTGTCAAAACGATACACGCACGATACCATCAGACCGCTTTCATTCTACGGCGGAACCAAAAAAGTAGACCTTGGTTTCGTAGGCTCTTGCATGGTGCATAAAGGCGATATGAAAATTCTTGCGCAAATGCTCAAGAACATTGAGCAGCAACATGGAAAAGTTGAATTCAAAGCACCACTTGTGGTCGCTCCTCCAACTTACAACATCGTGGATGAGTTGAAAGAAGAAGGCGACTGGGAAGTTCTTAAGAAATACTCCGGCTTTGAGTTTGATGATAACAATCCAAAAGCTGCCGCACGTACAAAGTACGAAAACATGCTATACCTGGAACGTCCGGGTTGCAACCTATGCATGGGAAATCAAGAGAAAGCCGAACCGGGCGATACGGTGATGGCTACATCTACTCGACTATTTCAGGGGAGAGTGGTGAAGGATTCCAATGAGAAAAAAGGAGAGTCTCTGCTTTCCTCCACGCCTGTGGTTGTACTTTCTACAATCCTTGGCCGCACGCCAACGATGGAAGAATACGAAGCAGCTGTGCAGGGTATTGACCTGACCAAGTTTAAGCCTTCAACCAAGCAATTGGTGGCCTAAATCCAGCTAAATATTGAAAATGAAAGCCCGGGTCCATGACTTTGTTATTGACTTGGGCTTTTTTGTTGGGATTAGAATGATGGGAGGAAACGGTATATTTGGGATATCACCGGAATAGAATGGCGGAATACTTTAGCGATAATGAACTAGGCAAACAAGAAAGAGTAAAAGAAGAATTACCTGTTTCTGTATGGAATGGTATTGTTGCCGTTTATGAAAAATTCAAAGCTGAAAATCACTTTTCTTCCAGTTTCCCGGAGCAATGTCCTGATAGATTGGGCATTTGTGGATTCGATGATTCATTATTCGAAGATAGAGTCAAAGCCGAAATTCCTAACCTTAATGTTCCTATCCAGAGGAAACAAGAAGAGGTTCCCGTTTTTATGGAATGGGAAAGTAGAACAGTTAAAACCGTAGTTGATAAGTACTCAACCCTAGATTTTTTGGAGTTTTGTCATCAACACATAAAAAAGCCAATTAAGGGTACTTTTCATGATTTTTTCGGACATTATCATTTAACGTTTCAGGATGATCTTGAGACGAAAAAAGTATTCAGAGATGAATTAAATAAATTATTTGAACGAAATGGAATAGTATTTTTTCTTAATAACCAAGGTCAAATTAACAGAACTACTCCTGAAGTATTTCAAACTCTAACCAACAAAATTTTTCAAACTCCGGATCATCGACTAAACGAACTTACTGAACTGGCATACGATAAATTTATCTTACCCAAATTGGACGACAGGATAAATGCTCTTGAAAAAATATGGGATGCATTTGAAAGGGTTAAAACTTATTACAGCTCTAAGAAAAACGTGTCAGCTGACCAACTCTTGGATTTAGTATCAAAGGGTAACACTCATCTAAAAGACGAACTTACGAAAGAAGCGAAATCCTTGACTGATATAGGCAATAAATTTCAAATTAGACACTTCGAAACAGATAAAATTGAAATTACCGATAACAAGCACATTGACTACCTATTTTACAGAATGATAAGTTTAATTCACCTCATCCTCACAGAACTTGAACTTGAATAAAATTTGCTTAACTGATGCTATGAATGAATGGAGTTTTATCGGTCAGGATATTTTTGTGGGAGGGATTGGAAAGTCCGACACAAGTAATAATTTTGAAATAAAGCGTCTCTGAGGGGATTGAGAGGTTAGCGTTTTCTAATTGCCACTCATCGTTGCTGGATGTTAACACCACTAGACAGAGAAATATGGATAACTCAGAAAAATTTCTAGCAAACACGATTACTAGGCTAGCTAAAGTCATAAATTTAACTAGCTTGAAGGGATATCTGAGTGAACTTAGATCATACGAGGACTCGAATGAACTTAAGAAACCTGAAGAATTTGAAAAACTAATTGATAGAATTTGCAAAGAATTGCCTGATGAATATTCTGAAAAGATCAAATCAATTAGATTCTATCAAAAGCAAGAAGATTATGAAGGCTTAGATGACTTACCTTTCTAGTCTAACAAATGAGTACTCAATTCATTGAAGGATCGGTCAAGCAAGGAATAGCAATAATTGAAGATTATATTTTCAAACAAGGTGCTGATGAAACTAATCCAGAAGACATTAAAGTATTGAAACTACTTAAATGTCGAGTGAACAATCCTGATTTTGAATACGAATTGGCAGAAATGATATGTGGCGAAGGTGAAAACCCCTTCCCATATCGAAGCTCCTTTTATTTAACATCATTTTTTGAACGATTGAACTTGGATTTCCAACACGACGGGACTACTAGGAGATTTTGGGTTGAGAGTGTATTGAAGCAGTTAAACATCAAACAAGTCGCTTCTATAATTAAAAAAGGTCTCTTTTATAAAAAAGATTTTAAAAAAAATCCGAAAGATAAAAACATTTCCTTCGAGGAGAATTATGCCAGAGCTATTGAGACATTTCAAAACTTTATTGACGAATCCATTAATGCAAATGAAGAAATTGATTTAGCCCATTTGCTAAACATGAATGTAAATACTGACTTGCTTTTCAATCAAGAAAGTAACACCAATGATCAAGAGCTTAATGAGTTAATTAATGAGGCTAAGAGTAGATTTTTAAAGCCAAATGATAAGCAAATTGCTTTAGAAAAAATCTGGGACGCCTTTGAGAGAGTGAAAACATATTACAGTGGTGATAAAAAGAAATCATCAACTCAATTAATATCTAAAATATCTACTGACATTGATAAAGATGAGTTCAACAATGAGTTTATCACACTAACAAAAATTGGTAATAACTATAGAATAAGACATCATGAAACTGATAAGAAGGAACTAACTGATGTTCGTCAGATAGATTATTTGTTTTTCAGAGTATTATCACTTATTGACTTATGCATAATAAAAATTAGAGAAAGTGGTGACTAGCAGCCTCCGCTATCGCAAGTTTGCGACTTGTGCTTTTTAGTATATGACCTCCTCCGCTAGCGCAAGTTTATAACTTGTGCTTCTTCCTATCTACCACAAGCGCCAATACCATTCATGAGATTCCTGAATCCTTCCTTCCGTAAGGCTCAGGAATGACGTTCCAAATCAGAGGTATTCGTCATTCCGGCTACTGTACCGCACCCATTCGTTATTCCGGTTTTCGAAGAATGAGAAATACCGGAATCTCTTATTAGATCCTACTTAGAAATTCCTGAATTCCGCGTTCGCTTCATCAGGAATGACGATTAAAGCAATTCAAGAACCAAGCATATCCTACCTAGCGAGGAAGTTACTTTCCCGTCCTCCACTAGCGCAAGTTTGCAACTTCTGCTTCCCGTCCCCTTTTAGGTCCGTCCGTACAAACCTTTTACCGCAGGATACCAGCAACATCACTGCATGAATCCCTTGCAGTCGTGCATAAAGCACTTACATCGTTGCATGAGCGACTTACAGTCATACATAAAGCACTTACATCGCTGCATGAAGGACTTACAGTCGTGCATGAAGGACTTACATCGTTGCATAAACGACTTGCATCATTGCATGAAGCACTTACATCAATGCATGAAGGACTTGCATCGTTGCATAAAGCACTTACATTAATGCATAAACTCCTCCTCTGCTTACGCGGAAGTTCTTCCGTGTCAACCCAGCCATCCAAACCTTAAAAACCGTCCCTTCAGGAGTTCCATCAGCAATTTCCAAGCGCACACCGTTTTTCAGGTTTTGGAAGTGTGACAAAGGGCCTGAGAAACTAAACAAACCCAATTCCTGTTTATCTTTAGAATCGTAAACCTTAAAACAGAATATACATGCCACAGGATTTTCTAGGAATCGAGAAACAACTACCCAGTCAATTAGGAGAACACAAATACTTCAGCATCTTTGAATTAGCAAAGAAAAAGCCGGTTGTCAAAAAACTCCCCTACTCCATCCGAATCCTTCTGGAAAATGTAATTAGAAACTATGATGGATTCGCAGTTACTGAAGAACATATTGAAACTGTACTAAACTGGAAAGAAACTGCCGGCAAAAAAGACATTCCTTATAGCCCTGCTCGTGTATTGATGCAGGATTTCACAGGAGTTCCAGCCGTTGTAGACATTGCGTCTATACGGGCTGAGGTAGCTCGAAAAGGAAAAGATACCAGCAAAACCAACCCAGTGGTTCCCGCCGATATGGTGATTGATCACTCCGTAGTTGTTGATTTCTTCGGTGCGGCTGATTCTTATCAGAAAAATGTAGACCTGGAATATGAGAGAAACGATGAGAGGTATAAGCTCCTGAAATGGGGACAACAGGCATTTACAAATTTCTCAGTTGTGCCTCCGGGCATGGGTATTTGCCACCAGGTTAACCTGGAATATTTGGCAAAAGGTGTGATCGAAAGAGATGGCTACCTATTTCCTGATACCCTTGTAGGTACAGATTCTCACACACCAATGGTGAATGGAATCGGCGTACTTGGTTGGGGCGTTGGAGGTATTGAGGCCGAAGCAGCCATGCTAGGTCAGCCGATTTACATGATCCTGCCCCAAGTAATCGGGCTGAAAATTACGGGTGAAATGAAAGAAGGTACAACTTCTACCGACTTGGTTTTGACTGTCACCAAACTGCTAAGAGACTATGGAGTAGTTGGCAAAATCGTTGAAGTATTCGGCCCGGGACTTGAAAATCTGGCCGTTACCGATCGAGCTACCATCTCCAATATGTCGCCAGAATTCGGCTGTACGGATACACATTGGCCAATCGATCAGCGCACGCTCGATTACATGAGAAATACCAGTCGTACGGAAGATCACATTGACATGGTAGAGGCCTATGCTAAAACAAACATGCTGTGGAGAGACGACAATGCAGAAATCGAATACACAGATGTAGTGGAGTTGGATTTAGGAACCGTAGAACCTACAATCTCAGGCCCAAAACGACCTCAGGATAAAATTCTACTCAGAGAAGCAAAAGAAAAAATAATCGGCCTGCTTAAAGATCAGGGCAGAGAATACATTGCCATCGATGATCGAACCTCTGACTGGGCCAACGAAGGCGGAATGCCTGCACCAACGGTGAAAAACAAAAATGGTGTTCGTTCGGTGGATGTTATAATCGATGGTAAGAACCATTGTCTTTCAGATGCCTCTGTGGTAGTAGCTGCGATCACCTCATGTACCAACACCTCAAACCCGAGCGTAATGATTGGTGCGGGATTGGTTGCGAAAAAAGCTTCAGAGTTGGGGCTAAAAGTTAAGCCTTGGGTGAAGACATCATTAGCTCCAGGATCGAGAGTGGTAACCGAATACCTCGAAAAATCTAAACTACTTCCATTCTTAGAGGACCTTAAGTTCTATACCGTAGGGTATGGATGTACCACGTGTATCGGCAACTCAGGTGACATGATTCCTTCGGTGCAAAAGGCCGTGATCGAGAATGATATGGTGGTGAGTTCGGTGCTTTCGGGTAACCGAAACTTTGAGGCGCGAATCCACCCAAATATTAAAATGAACTTCTTAGCCTCACCTATGCTGGTAGTGGCTTATGCAATTGCTGGTCATACCGACTTTGATATGAACAATGAGCCACTCGGTAAAGACAAAGATGGCAACCATGTTTACCTGAAAGACATCTGGCCATCTTCGCAGGAAATAGATGAAGTGATGACCAGTGTACTCAGTCCTGAAGACTATAAGAAAAACTACGAGACAATTTTTGCAGGTGATGATACCTGGAAAAACCTCGCTGCCCCGAAAGGCCAGACGTATGATTGGGACAGTAATTCTACCTACATTCAGGAGGCACCATTCTTCCAGAATATTTCTGAGGATGTGCCTAACCCTGATGATATCAAAGGAGCAAATGTCCTTCTTCAACTTGGCGATATGGTGACGACAGATCACATTTCACCAGCAGGTAAATTTCTACCCGAACACCCTGCGGGACAGTACCTGGTAAACAATGGAGTTGAGAAGAAAGACTTCAACTCGTATGGCTCCCGACGCGGTAATCATGAGGTAATGATGCGTGGCACATTTGCGAATGTGCGTATTAAAAACAAACTCGCTTCGAGAGAAGGTGGATGGACTAAATACATTCCTACCGGAGAAGAAATGACCGTTTTTGATGCATCAATGAAATACCAGGAGGAAGGGACTCCACTGGTGGTTATCGGTGGAAAAGAGTACGGATCAGGATCTTCGAGAGACTGGGCTGCCAAAGGAACTCAGTTATTGGGTGTCAAAGCAGTAATTACAGAAAGCTACGAACGAATTCACCGATCAAACCTGGTGGGTATGGGTGTGATGCCTCTTCAGTTTCAGGAAGGTGAAACGCAGGAAACGCTAGGGCTGACTGGGGAAGAAACCTATGACATCTCCGGGATCTCGGATAATCTGACTCCAGGGAAGTTGGTAGATGTTACTGCCACCAAGAAAGATGGATCGAAAGTAGCATTTAAAGCTTTGGTAAGACTTGATTCCGGAGTAGATGTAGAATACTACAAGCACGGAGGCATTCTGAACTATGTCCTGAGAAATTTCCTGAAGGATAATTAGGCAAAAACAACAAATCGAAAAAACCCGGATCAAAAGTCTGGGTTTTTTGTTTATTAAGCAGATTGTAACTTTAATTAAAACTGAAACAACCTAAATATGAAAACTAAACAGCTAGGATTATTATCGATTATCATGATAGCCTTTATCGGATTCTCATGTACAAGTACTTCAAAATCAGAAGAGTCTGGCGAGGAAGCGGCGGAGAGTGCAGACACTGGATTCGAACCCATTACGCTTACCAAAGCTCCGTCTTCACCAGATTTTCCAGATGCACAATTATCTAATGTGGGCATTATTACCACACCTACAGATACCGGGAATCATGTGAGCTACTCATTTGATGTAGCGAACTATGAACTTGGAGTGCAAACCGAAGATGCTGCCACCAGAGGAATAGCCAATTCAGGCAAAGGACAGCACATCCATTATATCGTCAATAATGGGCCATATGCTGCGCATTACATGGATGGAATCAATGATGTACTTGATGACGGCAATTATGTAGTGCTTGCCTTTTTATCCAGATCTTATCATGAAAGTGTAAAAAGCGACGGAGCATACTACATAGAAAATTTAGCGGTGGGCCCTGTTGATCCGGAAGAAGCTGACCTCTCTGCACCACATTTATTTTATAGCCGACCAAAAGGAACATATAAAGGAGCAGACACGGAAAAAGTAATGCTGGATTTCTACTTATTAAACACAGATTTATCTGCAGATGGCAACAAAGTAATTGCCACAATAAATGGCAAAGAATTTACCATTGATGAGTGGGCTCCCTATTACATTGAAGGATTGATGAGTGGAGAGACAACTATTGAGCTAGAATTAGTAGATGCCGATGGCAACACGATTCCCGGTCCATTCAACCAGGTAGAAAGAACAATAACAATAGAAGAATAAGTACATCAGATTAAAACAAAAAAATCCCAGCCTTACAGCTGGGATTTTTTTTATGCCTTAGCATTCAATAGTTAATCCACCCACTCGGCCACAAAAAGATTCGTATCCCGATTTCCACCATTGTTTCGATTAGATGCCCAAACCAAATACTTTCCATCTGGGCTAAACATTGGAAATGAGTCGAAAGTATCATCAAACGTTACCTGTTCCAGTTCGCTACCATCCAGATTCACCATGAACAGATTAAATGGAAATCCCCTCTCTGAAGCGTGATTGGAAGAAAAAAGGATTTTATCACCATCGGGTGTGAAGAATGGCGCCCAATTCGCATTACCCAAGCTTGTGATTTTACGCGCCTCAGATCCGTCTGCATTGGCGATATACAATTCCATTTCCGTCGGCTGAACAAGTCCTTGCTTCAGTAGATCAGTATACTCTGTTATTTCTTCATCTGTTTTAGGTCGAGAAGCTCTCCAAACAATCTTGCTTCCATCTGGAGAAAAGAAGGCTCCACCATCATAGCCAAGCTCATCGGTGAGCTGTACCACATCCGATCCATCAAGATTCATGGTATAAAGTTCCAAATCTCCCGATCTTGTGGAGGTAAAGATGATTCGATCTCCATTTGGTGATACAGTGGCCTCTGCGTCATATCCTGCATCACTTGTCAATTGACTTACGATCTCCCCATTCAGGTTCGCAACGAAAATATCATATCCTTCATAGATCGGCCAAACGTATTTACCTGTGCTCCGACTCGGTACCGGAGGACAAAGACTATCGGCCAGATGCGTAGATCCATAAACAATTAATGAATCGCCTGGCAAGAAGTAAGAACAAGTGGTTCTTCCAAGTCCTGTACTTACCATGTCAGGCCGTTCTCCTTTCGTCACATCTGCAATGTCCATCGTGAAAATTTGGTCGCACTCAACACCCCATTCCGAAAAGTCTGATTGAAACACCAGGCTGTTTCCATCGAAACTCCAATATGCCTCAGCATTATTTCCTCCCCACGTCAGTTGACGCACATTTTTTAAATGCACCTCATTATCATATCTAAGTGAATCTGCAGAAGTGGCTTCTTTTTCAGCTTGATTAGGTTGTGAGCATGAAAATGCAATAAGTAAGGCGGATAAAATCGTAAAGTTCTTCATCGGTTGGTATCTTTAGCCTGCGAAAGTAACTCACAAATCAAAAATGAAAAAGTATCTAGCCATCCTCCTACCTATACTGATGTTTACAAACTGTGAACAATCAGAAAAATATGATCCAATCGAACAAATTGGAAAAGACATAGAAGTATTGGCCAGCGATTCATTAGCCGGTAGAGAAGTAGGTACACCAGGAGAAAAAATGGCTGCAGATTACATTGTTGCCGAGCTTAAAAAAAGTAGTGCACTTCCAAAAGGAACCGATGGTTACTATCAATCCTTTTTCGTGAATGACCCAGACAATCCGCATGCTCAACCTTCAGAGGAGAATGGTTCAGATGGAATCACAGGATATAATGTTATTGGCATGATCGACAACCCCGGAGAAGAAATGGTTGTTGTTGGGGCACACTATGATCATTTGGGAATGGGTGACTTTTCTTCTCTGCATAGAGGTGAGAAAGCTGTACATAATGGAGCTGACGATAATGCAAGTGGAGTTGCCGCGATGCTTCATTTGGCACGTGTGCTTTCTAAAAAAGAACTCAACAGAGACATTGTTTTTATCGGAATGTCAGGGGAAGAAAAAGGTCTTTGGGGTTCCAATTATTTCACAAAGAATCCGACTGTCGATTTATCAAAAGTCAATTTCATGATCAACATGGATATGGTAGGCAGATTGGATCGTGATAAGGGACTTGCGGTGAATGGTACGGGCACCTCACCTATTTGGAATTGGCTTTTGGATGAAGTGAACGCCGATAGCTTGAAGCTAATCAAAAGTGAATCAGGAGTTGGCCCATCGGATCATACATCATTTTATCTGCAAGACATACCTGTTCTTCATTTTTTCACGGGACAGCACGAAGACTATCACAAACCTGGAGATGATGTAGAAAAGATCAATAATGATGGGATTTTGGCAGTCGCTTCTTTCATTGAGCGAATGATCATCTTGATGGACGATGATGCAAAGATTGCATTTACCAAAACGAAAGATCAGTCTGACAATCCTCGGTTTACAGTAACTCTTGGAGTAGTGCCGGACTATATGTTTGATGGAACGGGGATGCGTATAGATGGAGTGAGTGAAGATAAACCCGCCATAAAAGCCGGCATAGCAAAAGGAGACATTGTTGTTCAGCTTGGCGATAGCACAGTTACTGATATGATGAGTTACATGCGCGCCCTTTCTACATTCGAAAAAGGAGACGAGACAGTTGTGATCGTTGATCGCAATGGAGAAAGGTTGGATTTCAAAATTGAATTCTAATCATTTTTACAAGCGCTAATGGTATAGTCTAGTTGGTCTGTTGTGGGAATGTAATCCAAATAGAACCATGCGAAAATTATTTTACACCATACTCACCATTTCTACACTCACCAGTTCAGCTCAAGGTCTAAGGGAATTATACCAGGAAGGCGTGCAAGCATATGAACAGCAAGATTACACGCTCTTTAATAAGAGAATGTATTCAATAGATTCTATGCGCCCGAACTATCCCGCGGTTGTCTACAACCTGGCTAGCAGCTACGCACTTTTAGGAAATCCTGACAAGTCATTAGAAGTGCTCAATAAATACATCTTAATGGATGCCACTCAGAACTTTAGTGAGGATAAAGATTTTGTTTCTCTGGAAGAACTACCTGCTTTCAAAGCAATTCAGGTCAAGCAAAACTATTTGACCGAAAGGCTTGATTTTAAAAAGACAATCGAATTCCAGTTACTAGCGAGCCATCCTGAGTCAATCACCTACTCTGAAAAGCAAAAAGCTTTTTTTATAGGTGGAGTACGAGATGGGAATATTTGGAAAATAGAAGAAGGACAAGAACCGGCTCTTTGGGCTGAATCCACAAAGAACTCCTGGTCAGTTATGGGCTTAGAAATATCTAAAGATCAAAAGGTACTTTGGGCCTGCACCTCCTCCATGAATGTATATGAAAATTTTGATCAAAATGAGGAGGGATTTGCCAGTGTCTTGAAATACAACCTTAAAAATGGTGAACTGCTAGAAACATTTGCTCTCCCCCGCGGGCACAATTTCGGTGACTTAATAGTCGATAATGAGGAGAATGTTTATATCTCAGACGGAACCAGCAATCAGCTTTATTGGATCAGTAAGAAAAAAGGAGAGCTTGAAGTTTTTGTGGATCTTTCAGAAAGGGTGTTTAACCTCCAGGGCCTAACATTGAATGAAACACAAAGTGCGCTTTTCGTGAGCGACTACATTGATGGAGTTTACAAGGTGAATTTAGCAACAAGGGAATTTGAGAAGTTGAAAATTGAGTCAAACGATGTTCTCATAAAAGGAATTGATGGCCTTTACTACGACAATGGATCATTAATCGGTCTACACAATGGAACGAATCCCAATCGGATTGTGAGGTATCAATTATCAAGTGATGAAGATAAAATCATCGCGAAAAAGACGTTGGGTCAGGCCGGAACACTTGGAGAACCAACTCAAGGTGTCTGGATCAAAGATAAATTCTACTTTATCATGAATAGTCCCTGGGGAGCATATGATAAAGACGGTAACTTTAGTCCTGACGGAGATAAAATTATTATTGGAATTATTGAATAGTCCATTAATGTTATTTCTGATCGTTATCCAGATATGAAAGAATATCTTATCCTCATAGCTGCACAAAATGAACGCGCATTGTCTCAAGCTGAAGAACAACATTGTATTCAGGAGTATGGAAAATGGGCTGAAACACTTTCAGAAAAGCATATTACTGCTAGAAGACTATCTCTTGAACCTGGAGATTTAATTCCACGCAAAAAAAGCGTTACAACTGATGGGCCATTTGTTGAAGCCAAAGAGCTTATCGCAGGATTTGTGCTGATATCTGCCAATTCCAAAGAGGAAGCCAGAGAAATTGCTTCCACCTGCCCGCTCAATGAGTACTTTCACCTATTTGTGAAAGAAACCAACTAAGCTTTTTCTTTCCTGCCGCAACCAACATCCTTTTTTGACCGTTGTACTATGCATTAACAAGTACTATATATTACAAACGTTAACCTTTGGTGCAACCTTTTGTCTTTAGTTAGCATCAAACCACAAAGGAAACCTAAACTCAAAATACCTATGACACGATTAGTAAACTATTTAAAACTTACCGGAACGGTTTTAGCATCTTTCCTCTTCATTGCTGCTGAGGCTCAAGACGAAGGATTTATATATGGACGCGTCACAACAGAAGACGGTGATACATATGAAGGCCCACTAAGGTGGGGAAAAGAGGAAGTATACTGGACAGACATGTTCAACGCCTCAAAAAAAGAGAACAAAAATCTGGACTATCTATCCAATCGAGAACTTGACAACCTAGAAGACCGATACTATGATAGAAATGATAATCTCATCTCAAGATTTGTAAATATCAGCTGGGACGATGATAATGACGGAAGATTCGTTCACGAATTTTCAACTGAATTTGGCAATCTAAAAGCGTTAAGAATAAGATCGAATGATCGAGTAGAAGTAGAATTAAAAAATGGAGATTTCCTGCAAGTCGACGGCAGTGGCTACAATGACGTTGGGGCAAAGATCACCATTCTTGATCAGGAATTAGGAAATGTGAGACTTTCCTGGAGCAACCTGGATCGCATTGATTTTCTTCCTACCCCATCTAAACTTAATGAGAAATTCGGTGATCCATTGTACGGAACTGTTATATGTGACCTAGGTGAGTTCACCGGATTCATTCAGTGGGATCATGACGAGCGTGTTGGCACTGACGTGCTGGATGGCGAAGAGGACGGTGACGATTACGAGATCGCCTTTGACAAGATTGAGTCAATCGAGCGTGATGGATATAGCAGCAGCCTTGTGCGACTAAAATCAGGTCGTACCCTGGATTTGAGAGGGACTAATGATGTGGATGACGACAATAAGGGCATTATTGTGACCGTGAAAGGGCTAGGACGAGTAGATATCGACTGGGATGAATTTGATAAAGTTACCTTCAAAAGTGCGCCAAACAGCGGGCCTTCTTACAGCTCATTTGCCTCTCCTAAGAAGATATCCGGTACCGTAGTAGTTGACAATGGTGATACTTATACGGGTGAAATCATCTATGACCTGGATGAGGAATACACTTTCGAATTATTGAATGGAGAAGATGATGATGTTAAGTTCATTATACCATTTAGCAACATCAAAGAAATTACACCAAGAGGTTCATATGCAGCTAATATTACTTTAAAAGATGGCTCTAAGATCACTCTCGAAGATGGACAAGACGTGAGTGACAAGAATCTTGGAGTTCTCATAAAAACAAAAGGAGATCGTGTATACGTTCCATGGGATCGTATAGACACGATCACTCTAAAATAGTACCGGACTAAGTACTATGGACTAGACTAACTCAAAGGACAAAAACTCAAAATCATGCTAAAGAACTATTTCAATGTTGCCTTGCGCAACTTATTCAAACACAAGTTCTACTCATTGATCAATATTCTGGGGCTGTCAATTGGATTGACATGCTTCCTGATGATCTCACTTTATGTGGTAGACGAATTAAGCTACGACACATTTCATTCTGATTCAGATCGAATCTACCGCATGGATTTCAGCGGTGTACTCAATGGATCAGAATTCGTTACCGCTTTGGCAAGTGCGCCTGCGGGACCTACCATGCCGAAGGAATTTCCAGAGGTGGAAGCATCCACACGACTCAGAGGTTCAGGTAACTGGACCATTCGAAAAAAAGAAGAGACCAATGCATACAATGAAGATGACGTAGTTTTCGTGGATGCTAATTTCTTCACATTCTGGGATTTTAATTTGGTCAAAGGCGATGCAAAAACATGCCTTGAAAGACCAAATACTCTGGTAATCAGTCAATCTGCTGCTCAAAAAATCTTTGGTGAGGATGATCCGCTTGGAGAAATCGTAGTGATGGATAATGATGAAGACTGGGAAATAACCGGCATCTATCAAGACATGCCTTCAAACTCTCACTTCAAATATGATATCATGCTCAGTATGGAGAGCAGAGAAGAGGCGAAGCAGACATTTTGGATGAGTTTCAACTTCAACACGTATCTGAAGCTACAAGAAGGATCAGACCCAAAAGCATTGGAAGCTAAATTTCCTGACCTAATTCAGAAATACATTGGCCCGGAAATTCAACAATTCATGGGTGCGTCGATGGAAGAATTTTACGAAGCTGGCAACAGTGCAGGTTTCTACTTATTTCCTCTTGCACATATCCATCTACAGTCAGATAAACTAGGTGAATTGGAAGCAAACGGTGACTATAAATATGTAATGATTTTTACAGCCATCGCACTATTTATTCTAATCCTGGCATGCATAAACTTCATGAACTTATCGACTGCAAGATCTGCGGGAAGAGCAAAAGAAGTAGGCGTTAGAAAGGTGATGGGTGCACACAAAAGCCAGTTGAGAAAGCAGTTTCTTACTGAAGCATTTCTGATCACATTCATTTCAATTCTGATCGCATATGCATTGTCATTCTTGCTATTGGGTCAATTCAACACATTGGCAGACAAGGTGATGAACTTTAATAATCTGCTCTCATTCAACTTCATCTTGATTATGATTGGGGTGTTGATAACCGTTGGATTCCTGGCCGGAAGTTATCCGGCGTTCTTCCTGTCAAAATTTCGTCCGGTAGAAGTTCTCAAAGGAAAACTAAACTTGGGTCTCAAAGGTGGTAGTTTGAGAAGTACATTGGTGGTTCTTCAATTTTGCGTAAGCATTATCATGATCATCGGAACGGCGATTGTATATCAACAGCTTTCCTACATTCAAAATAAGAAACTTGGGTTTTCTAAGGATCACGTACTTCTCGTTCACAATCCATGGATGATGGGTGACAAGTCAGAATCCTACAAAAATGAAGCATTGCAATATTCGAATGTGAAATCTGCTACCCTTTCCGGATTCTTACCAGTTCCAAGTAATAACAACAATAACTTATGGTTTCCTGGATCCAATCCTACAAAAGATGAAAGTTATGTTTTCAGTGAGTTTCGAGTTGATCATGATTACCTGAGTACGCTTGATATAGAAATTAAAGAAGGTCGTGATTTTTCAAGAGATTTTCCAAGTGATAGCTCCGCAATATTGTTAAATGAAGCTGCAGTGGCGCGACTGGATTGGGACGATGCTATAGGTAAAAAATTATCTACTTATGGCGGCTCACAAGAAAATCCAACTGTTGAAACCTACACCGTGATTGGTGTTGTGAAAAACTTCCACTTTCAGAGTTTGAGAAACAGTATTGAACCTTTACTCTTCGAATTAGGAAGAAGTCGGGGATTTCTTAGCTTGAAAATAGATACAGAAAATATCCCTGCTACGATCGATTTCCTGGAGAATAAATGGGTTGAATTTGCACCAGGACAACCATTCGAGTACAGCTTCCTAGATCAACGCTTTAACGACATGTATGAGAGTGAGCAAAAGCTTGGCAACATATTCGGTGTCTTTGCCTTCCTTGCAATATTCATTGCTTGTCTCGGATTGTATGGTCTCGCTGCATTTACGGCTGAGCAACGCAGAAAGGAAATCGGGGTAAGAAAAGTATTGGGCGCTTCTATCATGAGCATCATCACACTGCTTTCCAAAGAATTTTTAAAGTTGGTAGGCATTGCCTTTTTAATTGCTGCTCCTATCTCCTACTACTTCATGAATGAGTGGCTTCAGGATTTTGAAAACAGGACAAATATCAACTTCATGATTTTCATATTGGCTGGTGTAATAGCTCTGGTGATTGCATGGTTCACCATGAGCTTCCAGTCATGGAATGCGGCAAGGGTCAACCCAGCCAAGTCATTAAAGGACGAATGATTTCACCTACTCTACTATGATGGCTCACTCTCACTGAGAGTGGGCCTTTGTAGAAGCAACGTTTGTACTGTGATATGCATCAATACCTTTAACTAACTTCTACTACAATGCTAAAAAACTACTTCAATATTGCGTTGAGAAACATTCTCAAGCATAAGTTCTATTCACTTTTAAATGTGATAGGACTATCAATTGGATTGGCATGTTTCATGCTCATTTCGCTCTTCGTAAAAGATGAGCTCAGTTACGACTCACACTTTGAAGGAGCTGATCGAATCTATCGCGTAGATTTTGCTGCAACACTCAATGGCTCAGATCATATCTCTGCAGCTGTAGGAGCTCCCACCGCACTGGCCTTGAAAACGGATTATCCGGAAGTTGAAGACGCTTTGCGTTTCCGAAATAGTGGTAACTGGTTTGTGAAAAGGAAAGGGCAAACAGAGACTTTCAAAGAAGAGCATGTAGCCATGGCTGATTCTAACTTCTTTAAGTTCTTCTCACTTGACCTTATCTACGGAGACATAGAGACAGCTCTCAATAGACCCAACACATTGGTTATGGATCTGACAACATCCAAAAAGATATTTGGAGATATAAATCCTGTTGGTGAAGTATTGGTACTAGATAATCAGGACGACTATGAGGTAGCGGGAGTCTACGCCGACATCCCAGACAATACACACTTTCATCACAACATGATGCTGTCCATGAGCACATTTGATTGGGCCAATAACCAAAACTGGTTAAGCACAAATTTCAATACATACGTGAAACTAAAGGAAGGCATAGCTGGAGAAGCGCTCGAAGCAAAGTTTCCGGATATGATACAAACCTATTGTGCTCCATTGATAGAGCAATTCTTAAACATGAATATGGAAGAGTTCAAAAACAGTGGAAACGCTGTGGGATTCTCTCTTTTCCCAATGACAGAAATTCACCTCGCCTCAGACAAAGACAGTGATCTTGAAGCAAATGGTGACATTAAATATGTCTTTATCTTTTCAGCTGTGGGCTTATTCATTCTAGTATTAGCCTGTATCAATTTCATGAACCTGGCCACTGCTCGATCTGCCAATCGCGCCAAGGAAGTTGGAGTCAGAAAAGCTATGGGCGCACGAAAGAAACAATTGATTAATCAGTTTGTATCAGAAGCACTCTTAATCTCGGTTTTAGCATTTATCATTTCTTATGTGATCTCATTCATTGCAGTACCCTCTTTCAATACACTTGCGGGTAAGGAGCTAAGTTTTATTACACTTTTAGATGGCTCTTTCGTATTATTTATGCTGGGAGTAATGATTCTTGTTGGACTGCTGGCCGGTAGTTATCCTGCATTTTACATGTCGATGTTTAAGCCGGTGGAAGTGCTGAAAGGAACAGTAAGACAAGGCATAAAAAGTGGACCCATCCGAAGTGCATTAGTGATTTTCCAATTCGCTATTTCCATTATCATGATCATTGGAACCGCTATAGTATTTGATCAGCTGTCATTTATCCAAAACAAAAAGTTGGGATACGAAAAAGATCAAATTTTGATGGTAAATGATGCATGGATTCTCCGCGACCAAGTAGATGCGTACAAGGAAGAAGCATCAAGAAATGCCAACGTGATGAGCAGTACGATTGCAAGTTTCACCCCAATGGGCAACACAAACAACTCTGACCTCTATTTCAAAAATGCAAGTGCTGCCTCGGATGAAAGTCTGGTTATAAGTATTGCCGTAGTGGATCATGATTTCGTTAACACAATGGAAATTGAAGTGAATGAAGGTAGATACTTCTCTGAGGAATTTGCGAGTGATTCTATGGCCGTATTAATTAATGAAACAGCTGCTAGAAACTTCGGATATGAGTCTCCAATCGGATCCAGTATTTACAAGTATGGCGGATCCAATGAAAATCCTGTAGTTGAAGGATATAAAATCATTGGTGTAGTTAGTGACTTCCACTTCAAATCGCTCAGAAACAACATTGAACCGTTAGTAATGCATCTGGGACAGAATTCTGGTTTTGCATTATTCAAAATCCAAATGGAAAATGCTGACGCAACCATCGATCATTTGGAAGCCACTTGGGACAAGTTTGTTCCTGGACAGCCATTCGAATATCAATTCATGAATCAGCAATTCAATGCCATGTATGAAGCTGAAAACAAGGTCGGAGAAATTTTTACAGTTTTTGCCGTCTTAACCATTTTTATAGCTTGTCTTGGATTATTTGGTTTAGCCGCGTTCACGGCGGAGCAAAAGACCAAAGAGATTGGAATTCGAAAGACACTTGGAGCTTCGATTCCAAGTATCGTCAATTTGCTTTCTAAAAACTTTCTGAAACTCATATTCATCGCGCTGGTTATTGCGATACCCATTGCATCATTTGCTATGAACTATTGGCTTGAGGAGTTCGCCTATCGAACAAACCTGAAACCTTCTACCTACATCATATCAGGAGTTATCGCTATTTCCATTGCATGGATCACGATCAGTTTTCAATCATGGAAAGCGGCACGAGTAAATCCTGCCAAATCATTGAAAGATGAATAAAAATGATCAGCAGATTCATTACATATTAACAAGTTATCCACAGCCCCGATTCTTCGGGGCTTTTTTTATCGAACATCACTTGGCTTTGTGTTATTTTGAAGAGAATATAAGCCACTCCTATGTACCTGATTTTTGATACGGAAACCACCGGACTTCCTCACAATAAAACTGCTCCTGTCGAGCAAGTGGATAACTGGCCCAGATTAGTCCAGATAGCGTGGC
This sequence comes from Ekhidna algicida, assembly GCF_051379705.1. Lineage (GTDB taxonomy): Bacteria > Bacteroidota > Bacteroidia > Cytophagales > Cyclobacteriaceae > Ekhidna. Next base: position 958,222 of record NZ_CP179868.1, read on the forward strand.
AGCTTCATGATCATTCAGGAAAATTACTCTCAACTGGCAATCACATCATTAAACCGGAAGGATTCACAATTCCTTTCAACGCAGAGAAAATTCATGGCATCTCCACTAAGCGCGCTTTAGAAGTTGGAGAAGATTTAGCAGAAGTTTTGGACATATTTTCTGCGGACGTCAAGCGTGCCGAGGTTCTTGTTGGTCACAATATAGAATTTGATAATAAGATCATTGGAGCAGAATACATTCGTACCGAAAAAGAAAACCTGCTTGCCGAAGCGAAGAATATTGACACGGCGCTGGATACTAAAGAGTTTTGCCAGCTTCAGGGTGGCATTGGTGGACGACTAAAGTCTCCAAAACTGATCGAGCTTTATGAAAAACTTTTTGGTGAACCATTTGCCGACGCACATGATGCGGCTTATGATGTAGACGCAACAGCCAAAGCCTTTTTTGAATGCTTGAAACGCTCCATCATACCCACTATTGATAACACCAAACCTGAAGATATTACTTATGAAGCTCCTGACTTGGATGACGCCAATTTCGCTACTAAGAGGGAAGCATCAACAGGCAAAATAGGCACTGAAGAAGTAAAGGCAGAAGATATCAAAGGGGTCTTTTGCCACCTTCACGGACATTCGCAATTCTCTGTACTACAAGCCACACCGGATGTAGGAGCAATTGTCGCCAAAGCTAAGTCTATGGACATGCCTGCTGTTGCGATGACAGATCTCGGCAATATGTTCGGTGCGTTTAAGTTTGTCAAAGCAGCAAAAGGAGCCGGCATCAAACCCATTATAGGATGTGAGTTTTATGTAGCGGAAGAAAGACAGAAACTTCAGTTCACCAAGGACAATCCTGATAAGCGCTTCAAGCAACTCCTGCTAGCTAAGTCGAAAAAGGGATATGAAAACTTGATCAAGCTTAGTTCAATCGCCTACAAAGAAGGGAATTATGGACTCTTTCCGCGAATAGATAAAGCCCTCATTGAACAATATAAAGAAGATTTGATTGCCTTAAGCGGCAGCTTAGGAGGCGAAATACCACATTTAGTATTAAACGTTGGTGAAACGCAAGCAGAAGAGGCACTGATATATTGGAAGAATCTATTTGGTGAAGATTTCTACCTTGAAATCAATCGTCACGGACTAGAAGAGGAGAATCGACTGAATGAAATCCTTGTTGATTTTGCTCGAAAACATGACATCAAACTCGTTGCCGCAAATGAGTACTTCTATTTGGGGCAAGAAGAAGCCAAAGCCCATGATGTACTAATTTGTATCAAAGAGAACGAAAAGCAAAGCACACCGATAGGTAGAGGTCGTGGATTCAGACCAGGCCTACCAAACGATAACTATTACTTCAAATCGCAGCAAGAAATGAAGGAATCGTTTGGCGACATCCCTGATGCAATTGAAAATATTTCAAAGCTTATAGATAAAGTGGAAGAGTACACGCTGGAAAGAGATGTGTTGCTACCGGCTTTTGATATCCCTGAGGAATTCATTGATTCTGAAGATGAAAAAGATGGTGGGAAGCGTGGAGAGAATGAATACTTAAAACACCTCACCTATCAAGGTGCAGAAAAGCGTTATGATGAAATTACCGACGAAATTCGTGAACGAATCGATTTTGAGCTCGAAACCATAGCGAATACAGGCTATCCTGGCTACTTCCTTATTGTACAGGACTTCACAGCCAAGGCTCGTGAAATGGGTGTAGCAGTTGGACCGGGAAGGGGATCAGCCGCTGGATCTGTAGTCGCCTACTGCATTGGGATTACTAATGTCGACCCGATAGCTTATGATCTCCTGTTTGAGCGTTTCCTAAACCCAGATCGTGTATCACTGCCCGATATTGATATCGATTTCGACAATGAAGGACGTGAAAAAGTAATCAACTATGTGATAGATAAGTATGGAAAGGATCAGGTAGCCCAAATCATTACCTACGGTACAATGGCTCCAAAATCTGCAATTCGTGACGCAGGAAGGGTGATGGAACTGCCGCTTCCAGAAACAGACGCTATTGCAAAATTGGTTCCTGAACAACCTGGAGCTAAGTTTTCAAAAATCTTCGATGAGGTAAAAGAATTAGAAGATCTTAAGAAAGGAAAAGACCTTCCTTCACAAGTCTTGAATCAAGCGATTGTTTTAGAGGGTTCATTAAGAAATATTGGAGTTCATGCATGTGGTGTAATTATTACGCCAGACGACATGAGCAACTTTGTTCCTCTTGCCAAGCAAAAAGATTCCGAAATGATGGTCACCCAGTTCGACAACAGTGTGGTCGAGTCAGCTGGCATGCTCAAAATGGACTTTTTAGGACTTAGGACACTATCCATCATAAAAACTGCCATAGAGAACGTTGAAAAAAGGCATGGAATCAAAATCGACATTGATGAGATTCCGCTAGATGATCAAAAGACCTATGAATTGTATCAACGTGGTGAAACCAATGGTACTTTTCAGTTTGAATCTCCTGGTATGCAAAAGCACCTTCGTGCACTTAAGCCCGATAAGTTTGAGGATTTAATTGCAATGAACGCACTCTATCGTCCAGGACCGATGGAGTACATTCCAAACTTCATTGCCAGAAAACATGGCAAAGAGAAAATCAGCTACGACATACCTGAGATGGAAGAATATCTGTCTGAAACGTATGGAATCACAGTTTATCAAGAGCAAGTAATGCTTCTCTCCCAATCGCTTGCAGGCTTCACAAAAGGTGAGGCTGATGTATTGCGAAAAGCAATGGGTAAAAAGAAGCGAGATGTTTTGGATGAGATGAAGCCAAAATTCATAGAGCAAGCCAAAGCCAAAGGTCATCCGGAAGATAAGCTCGAAAAAGTATGGACAGACTGGGAAGCATTTGCTGCTTACGCCTTTAACAAGTCTCACAGTACATGCTATTCAGTGGTAGCCTACCATACCGGATACCTTAAAGCCAACTACCCTGCTGAGTACATGGCTTCCGTACTTACTCACAATCAGAGCAGCATTGATAAGGTGAGCTTCTTTATGGAAGAATGTAAAAACAGAAGTATTCCCGTACTCGGCCCACATGTGAATGAATCTGCAAAAGATTTCGCCGTTAATACAGATGGCGAAATTCGCTTTGGGATGGGTGCGATTAAAGGAACTGGTGAATCTGCTGTACAGGCCATCATTGAAGAAAGAGACGAAAAGGGACCATTCTCAGACATCTTTGATTTTGCTAAAAGAGTAAACCTTCGAACCGTCAATAAAAAATCATTTGAAAGCTTAGCCAAAGCCGGCGGGTTTGATTGCTTTGAAGAGTTTCACAGGCGTCAATATGTTGAGCCTGATGACGAGGGATCATCACTTATTGAAAAGTCTATCCGCTACGCCAATCGTATGCAGGAAGAAGAGGCCAGCAATCAATCCTCATTGTTTGGTGGTGCTTCCGGAACAGACATTACCAAGCCAAAGGTGGGGCGGATCGAGCCATACGGTGATATTGAAAAACTCAATATCGAAAAGGAAATGGTGGGCCTATACATCTCAGGGCATCCATTGAATCAATTCAAATTTGAAATGGATCATTTGACCAATGCGGGTATTCACCAGCTATCAGAACCTGAGAAGCTACAAGGAAGAGAAATACGTATAGGCGGAATTGTGAGTGATGTACAACATCGAACCTCTAAAAAGGGAAATCCATTTGGTCAGTTTACGCTGGAAGATTTCAATGACAATTACACGTTCTACCTCTTTTCTCAGGACTACCTAAAGTTTAAACCCATGTTGGAGAAAGGATGGTTTTTGTATCTCACAGGAAACATTCAAAACAGGTGGAACAGTGAGGAACTGGAATTTAAAATCCAAAACATCGAACATTTAAGTGAGATTCGAGAAAAAATGACCAGGGGACTTGAGCTAAAAATGCGCTTAGAAGATGTAAATGCAATTATTGTTGATGAAGTCGAACGTATTGCAGAAAAATTTCCGGGTAAGTCTTTGCTGAAAATGTCGCTGGTAGGAGTTTATGAAAATCGAGCGATAAACCTCGAAATGCTTAGCAGAAAGTTCACTATTGACCCCACGGACGAGTTAATCAAGGAATTGCAAGGAATAGAAGAGCTTCATTTTAGAGTATTGCTCCAAAAAAACTAATTGTCAAGGGAACAACAAACAGCTGTTTTATCAAAAGAGAATAAACTATTCAAATTACTTTTGTGTTCGAATCACAAGCAATCAAAAATTTCAATAATAATACAATGGCAAAAGCAGTAGAAATTACGGATAGCAACTTTGAAGAAATCATCAATTCAGATCAACCTGTTCTTGTTGATTTTTGGGCAGAGTGGTGCGGTCCATGTAAAATGATCGGACCTGTAGTAGAAGAACTAGCAGGAGATTTTGAAGGTAAAGCAGTTATCGGAAAAGTAGATGTGGATGCAAATCCTGAAGTATCGGCCAAGTTCGGTATCCGATCAATCCCAACTTTGTTGGTTTTCAAAAATGGAGAAATAGTAGACAAGCAGATTGGAGCAGTTCCAAAAACAGTCCTAAGCGACAAACTTACTGCTCAGATGGCCTAAGCATAAAAGCATTCAAATTAAGCCTTGGCTATTTAGTCAGGGCTTTTTTTATGATCTTTAGTTCATGAAACTCTTTTCGCACTCATCAATCATTCTGCCTGTCAATGATGTTAAAGCCACTGCAGAATACTACAGAGATAAACTTGGGTTTAATATTTCCTTTCTCTGGCAAGATCCGCCATCCTATGCGGTTGTTAATCGTGACGATGCGGTAGGTTTGCATTTTACCTCCAGCGATCACCCGATTGAGGTAGATGATCAAGCTCGACTATACATATTTGTCCATAATGCTGACGAGGTGTATAAAGAGTATCAAAACGCTGGTGTAAAAATTATCGAACCCATCAACGACACCGATTACCACATGAGAGAATTTGTGATAGCGGATATAAACGGATATAAACTGGTTCTAGGAAAAGGTCTTTAACGATGATTATCAATTTAATTTCAGGCCCGCGCAACATCTCCACCGCACTGATGTACTCATTCTCACAGCACTCCAAAATAAAAGTTGTTGATGAGCCATTTTATGCACACTACCTTGTACATACAGGAATTGATCATCCGGGAAGAGACGAAACAATCTCAAGCATGTCAGCAAATTCAAATGATATAATCTCCCAGATCAAGTCATTGGAAAAAGAATATGAAATTGTCTTCTTGAAAAATATGGCACATCACCATGAAGGGCTTGACTGGAGCTACCTCAAGGAGATACATAATGTTTTTTTGATTCGGGACCCAAAGCAGTTGATTGCTTCCTTTGCTCAAGTTATCGAGCAGCCTACACTTCAGGACATTGGACTCAAACATGAAGCAGACCTGCTTGACTATGTTGTGGAATTTGGCGCTTATCCAGCGATTGTCATTGATTCAAACGATATTCTTAAAAATCCGGAAACAGAACTATCAAGATTGTGTAAAAAGCTTGGAATTCCCTTTGAGAATCAAATGCTATCATGGGAAAAAGGAGCCATTCCTGATGATGGTTCCTGGGCAAAATTCTGGTACAAAAACGTCCACAACTCGACAGGGTTCACCAAACAGAAAACCAGTGAAAGGACACTTCCAGAAAGTTGCAAGACACTTTATTCAAATGCTATACCACATTACGAAAAATTAAAAAATTATAAATCCTAATAACCATGCTGCAGAAGTACAATCCAAAAAACAAAAACATTCAAGTATGGGTCGGGGACGGACTCTTCCATAGAAATGAGGCAAAGGTCTCCGTTTTCGACAGCACCGTTCAAGGCGGCGATGCAGTATGGGAAGGCTCACGCGTATACAAAGAAGGAGTACTTCACCTGGATAGACACATTGATCGATTGTTTGCCTCTGCGAAAGCGCTGGCTTTTGAGCATATCCCAACCAGAAGTTTTGTGAAAAATGCCATCAAACAAACACTCGAGGCTAATGATATGACAGAAGATACTTTGATGCGCATTACGCTGAGTCGTGGTGAAAAAATAACCTCAGGAATGGATCCCAGGCTTAATCAGAAAGGTAGCTGTCTAATCGTGCTTGCTGAATGGAAACCACTCGTTTACGACAATGATTCTGGCATTCGTGTCATTACATCTACCCAACGAAGGAATGGACCTCAATTTCTTGACAGTAAAATCCATCATAATAATTTATTGAACAACATACTTGCCAAAATCCAGGCAAATTTTGCAGGTGTGGATGCTGGAATCATGCTTGACGAAAGAGGTTTTGTTGCAGAACTCAACGACACAAATCTATTCATGGTAAAGGATGGTGTTCTATACACTCCCTTTGCAAATGCTTGTTTGCATGGAATTACGCGAGGTTTCGTTTTAGAGCTTGCACAAAGCAACGATATTCCTGTTGAAGAAAGGAATTTAAGCCTTGTTGAATTCTATAATGCTGACGAGGTGTTTGCGACAGGCACTATGGGCGAACTTACGCCTGTAAAGGAGATAGACGGTCGCATCATCGAAAACAAGTCCGGTTCCGAATTAAGAAATCAACTGAATACCTTAATGAACAATAGCCTGACCGACCGGTGTGAAAAGCTCTAATTACTCAGGGTACCAATTTCGCAATCTAACCTCGGTATTGGCACGTGAATCCTCAACTTGCTGTTTGAATGATTCCACATCGCTAAGTCCTCCCTGTCCTCTATAATGATATGGATAAACGATGGCAGGTTTGAAGTCAATAACGGCACTTGCTGCCTGATCTACATCCATGGTATATGGAAGATTCATGCATACGAATGCCACGTCAATATTTTGAAGGTTTCGCATTTCAGGAATGTCTGCCGTATCACCAGAAAGATAAATCCTCTTCCCTCCGATCGTTAAAACGTATCCATTACCTCGACCTTTTGTGTGTCTTGATTCTGGAGATTCTGGTAAATTGTACATCGGAATTGCCAAGATTTCTATCTCTTCAAAAACCACTGTCTGTCCATTCCCGATGACAGCAGCTCGATCTTTCATTTCCTTCGGCAACTTATCCATGACAGCCTGAGGCACGAAAAATTGTGCTCGTGAAGTATTCAACGATTCCAAAGTTTTCATATTTAAATGGTCTCCGTGGATATCCGTAATCAATATGATTGTAGGATCTTTTTCTCCGGAAAAACGCTCCGCTCCGCCATATGGATCTACATAGATGACCTCATCTTTCCAGGATAGCACTAAGGTTCCATGTACAATTGGTTGGATGGTTATATCTCCACTATCAGTTTGAATACGGTCAGCATCCATACTTGTCTGTGCAAAGGAGGGTGCAGTGATCAATAAAAAAATAAAAACGATAGCAAGGTTTTTCATGGCTGAATATTTAAAGTAAAACTAAGGTCCCTTCAAAGTTGTTCAAAATCAAACAAAAAAGGCTCACAGATCTGCGAGCCCTATTTCACTTCAAAAGGTTTATGTTAATTCACAACTACCTTCTCCATAACGTCATCCTCTTTTATTTGATCAATAATATCTAGTCCTTCTATCACTTTTCCAAACACCGTGTGGTTGCGATCCAGATGCGAAGTGTTTTCTCTACTGTGGCAAATAAAGAACTGAGAACCTCCTGTATTTCGTCCGGCATGAGCCATAGATAGGACTCCACGATCGTGATATTGATTATCTCCATCTAGTTCACAATCTATTTGATATCCAGGTCCGCCCGTTCCATCTCCTTTGGGGCAGCCGCCTTGAATTACAAAATTTGGAATTACTCTGTGAAAGGTCAATCCGTTATAATAGCCATCATTGGCCAGATCGATAAAGTTTTTTACCGTATTTGGGGCATCTTCCTCGAAGAACTCAATTTTCATTACCCCTTTTTTGGTGTGTATTTCTGCTGTTTTCATAAGGTTGCAAAACTAGCTGCTTAATGGAACAAAAAGAAGACAGCTCCCCAATTGGAACTACCTCACCCTATTTTTAGAAAAGAAAGGCAGCCCATCTCTGAGCTGCCTTAAGCCACCTTAGTAGATAGCCACCTTAGTTTACTTAAATCTCTTTTGTAATCTTAACTGAAAAGCTTTTACTAGAGTAAGCTGCTTATTTCAGTACGATTCTTCTCACGATTGTGTCTCTATCATCAGTAGTGATGGAGAGCATATATGTGCCATTGTCAAACGATGAGACATCCAGAAACTCGTCGGATAGTTCACCATCATAAAATATCTTTCCAGACAAATCACTGAGTCTGACTTGAGCTATTTTAATCTGTGGATCGAAGTAGAGGTAATCTGAAACCGGATTGGGATATACTGTACCAAGTCCCTCTGGCTGGGTTAAGAAGAGTGGCTTTTCCGGCTCTTCCCCAGCTATGATTTCAAATGATCTTCTTACCATTTCTGCCTCCAGATACAAGTCATTCCCATCCTGCGTAGCTGTGACCTGAACCATTCCATTTCCGGTAAATTCCATAGCTCCATCTACTACCTCTCCAGGACCTACTACAGAATAGGCGACCTCAAGTCCCGAATCTGATGTGGCATCAAGGTTTACAAATCCGGCATCTTCCGAGATATTAGCTATCTCTGCAAAAGTGATGGTCTGCTCCTTTTTGTATACTTCAAACTCCTTGATTACATCAGGAGCTGCAAAGTAGTTGTCATTGCCTCCTTGCGAGGCTCTTACCTGTACAGTACCCACTCCTGTGAAAACAACAGTAGTTACATCTAGCTCAGCAGGGCCTATCACAATGTAGGTAACTTCCAGGTTGGAAGAAGAAGACACATTGGGATTTACAAATCCATCTCCTATCCAGGTATCAGAAACTTCAATGGTGATTTCCTGATTGGCCTTTGCCACTTCCAAGATCTGAATCACAGGGTCAGCCGCATTGAAAATATCACTGCCATTCTGGCTCGCCGTAATTGATGCTGTTCCCATCCCTTCTATGCGAAGCTCATTACCATTGACTACCGTGGCTACTGCTTCATTATCGCTAAACAAAGTGACCTCCAAGCCAGATGATGCCGATGGAGTGGGAGCATAAATATCTCCAATATCTTCAAAGTCCTTTTGCTCAACTTCGAAAGTTATTTCCTGATCGAATAGAAGGAAATTGAAGCCGGTCACATTTCCATTGTCTTCTGAGGCGAACGCATTGAATGTGGCTCCTCCTGTAGCTTCAATATCTTGAAGTATTACGTAGTTCAAGTTCACTTCACCGGAACTCTTGATTAGTGTGGCTGCTGTACCAGCATTGTCAGATTTGATACTAATCGGCTCATTCGCAGTTCCATTCGCAATCAAACTTTCAAACTCTACTCCATCAATCGCATCATCAATGAGTAGCTCTACACCCGGCTCAATAATCAGGTTATCAAAAATGGGTGCCCTATTTTCTATCAAATGATTCTCGTAAATTTTATAGTTCGTTACTAAGGGTTCAGTATGTATGTCTTTTCTTATTCGAGTAACGCCATCCGGATAGATGATCGAAACTGACGCATTTGACATACTAAGGTTTCCTTCATTAAAAAGACCATTAACTACTTTAAAATTTTTCGTATAAAAATTCGAATTATCAAAGTTAAGTTCTCCAGTTGTCGAACCTCCAATTCTAAACTCTTCTGTACAGTGAATTGCATTTCCATTGGATAAAAAGTCATTGAAAGTAGTTTGGAAAGAAAAGCTTTGAGTGCTGATTGAATCAGCTAACGAAATGCCCCCATCTCCTAATGAAAAAGTGAGTACACAACCCGTTAGAGGCGTGCCATTAGATGTTAAGAGTTGAGTCCCATCTGAAGGTTCGAAAAATAGGTACGTTTCTTCTATACTCATAGATTCTGTCAGCGTCAAAGATCCAGTGATCGTTAATCCATTGGCTAAAATATCGTTTGATGATATCGATGGTGAAAATAGGACCCCGGTGAAGTCCAGATCGTGGCACTCAAAATAATTATCGATTAGGACCGACTGACCTTCCATAGTGAAGGAATTGCTATCGAAGTATAGATTATCCTCAACAGTAGGAAGACTGGAATGAAAAGTACTTCCACCTGAGCTGGTGGCCCAGTGATTGGCATAGTCGGACCAGTTTCCCGTTCCGCCCACCCAGTAGTAGTCTTGCTGGGCGAACGAAGGGAAATAAATGGCTATGGTGAACAGAGCCAATGCGCAAGACTTGCGCAGAATACTTTGTGATTGCGATTTCATTGTCTTGATTTTAGTGATTAAATAACTTAGGAGCTACAAAGCTCTTTCACCTATTCTTCAATCCCTTAAAATCTATGTATACAGTAGGTGTACAAAATCAGATCACCTGTTACAGACCGCTCAATTCGAATTCTGTTAAATAATCTTAATTGTGATAAGCGGCTTGCGGTCGGCCACCCAAATGATTTAAATTAGGAAAGTCAAAAAACTCAAATTACGATGCTAAAGAATTACTTTATGGTGGCGATTCGCCACCTTAAGCGCCAACCTGGCTATGCGCTCCTTAATATCCTTGGACTAACGATTGGGATAGCCTCTGCCCTTTTGATTATTCTATATCTAAATCAGGAAACGAGCTACGATAAACATCAAGTCAATGCTGACAATATTTACCGAATATCTGCGGACATCACCGAGCCGGACAATGCCTTCAGATGGGCGGTAAGTCAGCCTCCACTCGGTAGTACTGTGAACACAGAGTTCCAGGAAGTCATCCAGTTTACACGCTTTGCTGGCGGTGGAAATACCCGATTCAGACTTAATGATCGAAACTACGAAGCAGAAGACATGTATCTGGTAGACTCAACGGTCTTTGAGGTCTTCACTTTCAATTTCATTCAGGGAGATCCCGAAACAGCTCTTGATGCACCGAACAGTATCGTTCTGAATCAAACGCTTGCGGAAAGAATATTCAAAGGAGAAAACCCGTTAGGTCAACTGTTGGAAGCTGAACGGTTCTCTTACAAGGTAACGGGTGTTTATGAAGACGTACCTATCACTTCTCATATTCGACCCGATGCGATGGCATCTTTCAGCACCAACGAGCGATACGCAAACTCGCAAAGCTGGGGAGGATTTGGCCTTTACACATATGTGGCTTTGAATGAAGGTGTAGATCCTGCATATGTAGAACAGCGATTGAACGAAGAGATAATTCCTAAGTATGTAGCCACTGTTTTTGATCAGTTTGATATAAAAGTGAAGTACGAGATGATCAACATTCAGGATATTCACTTGTACTCAGATTTTGAAGGAGAACCGACCGCACTCGGGAATATCGATTATGTATACATTTTTCTTGCGGTGGCAATTTTTCTTGTATTGATAGCTTGTATCAACTACATGAACCTGGCAACAGCTAGATCGATGCGTAGGTCTTTAGAGGTGGGAATCCGTAAAGTAATGGGCGCCTTTCGTGCTGCACTGATTCGTCAATTTATTGTTGAGTCAGTCTTGATAGCACTTGTTTCTATGATCATAAGCATACTGCTACTGCTTATTGCCGTACCAGTGATTAATGCGTCCGTGGGTACCACACTTATGCTGAGCGATTTGATGTCTCAAAAAATTCTTCTCACGCTATTAGGAATATTAATCTTCACCGGACTTGTTAGCGGATCGTATCCTGCATTTTATCTTTCTGGATTTAGCCCAATAAAAGCAATAAAAGGAGGTGCCGGAAGCAAGCGCACGGGTAATGTGTGGTTGCGAAGAATTCTCGTAGGAATTCAGTTTTCAATATCAATTTTCATGCTCATTGGTACAATGATTATCTATCAGCAAATGCAATTTGTGCGCAATGCGGATCTGGGTTTCACTAAAGAGCGGGTGGTTAATTTTACGTTGAATAGGAGCACCAGCGAAAGATGGGAAGCCTTCCGAACTCAACTTCTTCAAAATCCAAACATAACCGAGGCTGCAACAGCCACAAATGTGCCTGGAAATGGGTTTGGAAAGAACGTAATGCAAGTTGAAACAAACGAAGGAGTCATGGAAGATTATGGTGTTGATTGGTATGGTGTAGATTACGATTACCTCAGTGTATTGGGAATTGAAATTGTTGCTGGTAGAGGGTTTTCGAGGGATTTCCTCAGCGATACTGCGACTTCTGTGATGGTGAATGAATCTATGGTTGAACGAATGGGCTGGAGTGACCCTATCGGTATGCGCTTTCAGTTTGACCAGGATAGTACCATCTTTCATAAGGTAATTGGCGTAGTGAAAGATTTTCATCACCGTTCGCTTTATAATCCAATTGAGGCATTTATGATCTTTCCTAACCTAAATAATAGGCAGGCAATGGTGAGAATAGATGGTGACCTGGAAGAAGGTATAGCCCATATGGAAGCGTCATGGGCTGAGCTATTCCCTAATGTACCGCTGGAATATCAATTTCTAGATCAAAATTTTATGGAAGACTATGAGAGTGATCAACTTAGAGGTCAGCTATTCCTTGGATTTGCTTTAATGATGATCATCATCTCCGGACTGGGTTTATTAGGGCTTGCTTCTTTTACTGCAGAGCAACGCACGAAAGAACTCAGCGTAAGGAAAGTTTTAGGAGCAGACGTGAAAGGGCTGGTTTTGTTACTGGTCAAAGACTTTATCTGGCTGGTGCTTGTTGGAGCTTTGCCAGCATTTATCATTGGATACAAGATCATGAATAACTGGCTTAGTGATTTCGAGTACCATACAGAAATCAACTTTATGATTTTCATTTTGGTGCTGCTGATTGTAGGTGTTTTCGTTATGCTGACAACTGGTTTTCAAGCCTACAAGGCTGCGACAGCCAATCCATCCGATAACTTAAAATATGAATAAAATAAAAAGCCCCGACTCTGTCGGGGCTTTTATATTCATTGAGGTTCTTTATCTCAAAAATAATAGCTCTCTATACTTTGGTAGCGGCCAATCTTCATCATCTACCAAGAGCTCTAGCTTATCTACAGCATACCTTAGTGGCTCAAAGTACTTGTCTTTGACATTATCACAATACTCAAAGGCCTTCTCTCTCACGTCTTCAAGCTTATTGATACGTTTCCTCTCCTGAGTCATCTCGTGCGATAGCTTTCTTACATTATTGATGTGGGTTGAAACCTCTTCAATGGTCTTTTTGATTTCAGTAGCATCTAAGCCCAAATCATTTAAACCCTTCGCATTTTGAATCAATTTAGTCTGATACTTAGTGGCTGTTGGGATGATCATATTACTAGCAATGTCTCCCATCATTCTGGATTCTATCTGCACTTTCATCACGTAGTTTTCCAAACGAATTTCATGTCGAGCTTCAATCTCAATCTTCGACATTACTTTATGCTTTTCATAAAGCTTAATTGCCTTTTCAGTAACAGAAAAGTCAAGGGCACGAGGTGTAGTAGGCTCATTAGCAAGCTTTCGCTTGGCAGCTTCTTTCACCCATTCATCAGAATATCCATCGCCTTCGAATCGAACTGGCTTGGATTCTTTGATATAGTCTCTCAATACATCTATGATGGCCAAGCGTTTTTCTCGTCCTCCATCGATTAATTTGGACACTTTCTTGTGGAAGTCAGATAGTTGCTCTGCCATGATGGTATTCAATACCATCATTGGGTCTGAGACATTTGCATCAGATCCGACCGCTCTGAACTCAAATTTATTCCCGGTAAATGCAAATGGAGAAGTACGGTTTCTATCAGTATTATCCAAAATGATGGATGGAATTTGATCGATACCAAGTTTCATATACAGGTTTTCACCTTTTTCTACCATCACATCTCCTGACTTTTCGAGCTTGTCAAGTACTTTAGTTAAAGTAGAACCTATAAATACTGATATGATAGCTGGTGGTGCTTCATTTGCACCTAATCTGAAATCATTTCCTGCAGAAGAAATACTAGATCTGAGCTGATCAGCATACTCATGCACCGCTTTAATAGTAGTTACGAAGAAGGTTAAAAACTGAAGGTTTTCTTTCGGACTACTGCTTGGCTGATAGAGATTTATACCCGTATCAGTAACAAGAGACCAGTTGTTGTGCTTTCCACTTCCATTCAATTCAGCAAATGGTTTTTCATGAAAGAGCACTCTCAAATCATGTTTATTAGCAACTTTTTCCATCACATCTTTCAATAGCTGATTATGATCAGTTGCTTCGTTTACAGCACCATACATCGGAGCAGCTTCATACTGAGCTGGAGCTACCTCATTGTGTCTGGTCATTAAAGGAATACCTAGTCTATGTGCTTCAATTTCATATTCCTTCATGAAGTCATAGATTCTTGTTGGAATCGTACCAAAGTAATGATCATCCAACTGCTGTCCCCTAGCGGGGTTGTGTCCAAAAAGTGTTCTACCACCCATTACCAAGTCAGGGCGTGCGTTGTATAGCGCTTTATCTACTACGAAATATTCTTGCTCCCAACCAAGTGAAGCACTTACTTTAGAAACATTTCTATCAAATAACCTGCAGACTTTAACTGCCGCTTTATCTACTGCCTCAAGTGCCTTCAATAAAGGAGCTTTGTGATCAAGCGCTTCTCCCGTATAAGCAACAAAGATGGTAGGAATACACAATGTCTTTCCATAAATAAAAATGGGTGAAGATGGATCCCATGCTGTATAACCTCTAGCTTCAAACGTACTTCTAATTCCTCCATTTGGAAATGAAGATGCATCTGGCTCTTGCTGAACTAGCGCCTCAGCTTTGAAGTTTTCAATTCCTTTGCTCGGGTCAAAAAATGAATCGTGCTTTTCAGCGGTTGCTCCGGTAAGTGGCTGAAACCAGTGCGTATAGTGAGTTACACCTCGATCCATTGCCCAATTCTTCACAGCTGCTGCTACTGCATCTGCGGTTTTAATATCAATTTTCTTCCGGTTTTTGATACAATCAGTTACTCTCTTGAAGACATCAGGTGAAAGAGCTGTCTGCATTTGTGCCTTGGTGAAGGCCATTTCTCCAAAATAATCAGAGATGCGTTTTGAAGGTGCCTTTACGTCAACCTTCTTTCTTTTTTGAACTAAATTAAGTGCTTGGTGCCTGAGTTGTGCCATGGTTTATAATTTTCCGCAAATTTCGGTAGTCAAAAATACGCATTTCATACATATTAATAATAAATAGGTTCATTTTTTAACCATTATTTAATCATTTTACGTAAAAATGATAATTTTCAATAGCAAATAGACTTTAAATGGCCATTTTTTATCAAAATCATATTCAAGAGGGTGAAAATTTCCTTTCAGAGGAAGAGTCTAAGCATTGCGCTCAAGTTTTAAGGCATCAAAAAGGAGACGAAATTTTAGTTTTTGATGGAAATGGAGGTGAACACCGTTCAGTTTTGACCCAGATCAACAAAAAATCATGTGCCTTTAACGTTATTGAGTCAATTCACAATTCAAAGAAACGATTCAAAACTCATTTAGCCATTGCTCCTACAAAAAATGCCGATAGAATCGAATGGTTGATTGAGAAGCTATGTGAGATTGGTGTAGACGAAGTGACATTTATCCTATCTAAGCATAGTGAGCGGAAAAAACTGCGTTTAGATAGATTAGAAAAGAAAGCCATCAGTGCAATGAAGCAAAGTAGGAATCCCTTTCTATTGAAACTTAATGAATTGACGCCTCTTGACTCATTCCTTGCTCAAAATGATGCTGAGATCAAGTTGATTGCTCATGTGGATGATTCACATCGTTACATCTCAGAATCATTGTATGACAATAGATCCGTTGCTATCCTGATTGGTCCCGAGGGAGACTTTAGCCTGGATGAAGTACAACTAGCGAAATCTCACGGCTTTGAAACTATTTCACTCGGACAAAATACACTGCGAACAGAAACAGCAGGCTTTGTGGCCTGCTGTTTAGTTAATTCTGCGAATACGTATTGATTACCTGATTATTATTTTCTGTCGCTGAATCTGATCTCCCTGAGTCACGATCATATAATAAATGCCAGGTACCATATTTAAGGTCGGCTCAACTCTTTCGTCAAAATCCAATGAGTTATTGAGAATTCGTTGGTAATGAGTTTTTCCAGTTTGATCAATCAATCGTATACTAATTGGAGTATTACTATCTCCTGATGCAATTCTTAATCGAAGATTATCTGCGGTTGCTGGGTTAGGATACACCGTGATATCCATGCTTGCACGATGATAGTCATTATACACTTTTACAATCTCATATAGCGTCTCTGCACCATCGAAATCCACTTGTTTTAATTGATAGTAATTATCTCCAAGAACCGGATCTGAGTGAGTCATTGAATATTCAATTAATTCATTAGTGGTTCCATTTCCTTGAACTATTCCAATTGATGTAAACTCAATTCCATCAATTGAATGAAGTACCTCAAAATAATCGTTATTCAATTCGCTAACGGTAGCCCACGACAATCTCACTTTGTTATCCTTAGCTTCTGCGCTAAAGTCCAAAAGTTCGACTGGTAAGAGGGTCTCGGGCGCATACCCAAGTGCTACTTGACGAGTGCTGAAGAAAATGGTGTTCTCAGATGTTACCGTTCCTGCAGTTGTAGATCCTGATACTTGTCCGCCTTGATTCTCCCATCTATTTTCTACCGCATCCCCATCCAGAGCAGCTTCATCATCCCACCATACTAATCGAATGCTAGCGGTATTGGCAAAGCCATTGTGTGATCCATAAGTAGCTCTTACTTGTGCCGTATTCGAGCCTGCGCTCGTAATCTCCCAACGATCGGTATTTTCAACTCGAATCAGCGCATTGAAACCAGATCCTGGGTCGCTGTTATCAAAAGATGAGCTCAGATAGCTACCTGTTGTAGCCGTAAAATATTCAGCAGTCCAATCATCACCTCCAACACCTACATTTACAACCGAGGCGGGCGCATATCTGGCCGACTTCCCAATTGGAAATTCAAAGGTAGATGTGGCTGCAATATCTTCTTTAGCCAAAGGTCCTGTAACATAACTAGCAGAACTTGCTCCTGTCCAGCTACCACTTGAGGTTAGTGTAAGTGTTTCTGTAGATGTGGTATTCACCAAACCATCAGTTAGTGTAAGTACACCAGCAACCTCTGCATCACCACTATTGATCGTTACACCTGCTCCTGAGTTATTAATTGTTAAGTCATCAAAACCAGCTGCGCTTGTAAAGTCTCCATCAATCAGTTGCTCGGTCGTTCCGTTTAAGACAATATCGGTTCCATTCCAATTAAGTGTACCTCCGGATAAAGTCACGTCATCTGAAATATTTATATCCGTATTTGTGGCACCAGTGAATGAGCCGCCCGACATTTCAAAATCTCCAGTCAAATCAATCTGAGATCCATTTGAAAGTGTAACTGTGCCTGCCTGTATATTTAATAAATCATCGTCTGCATCTCCAATTGAATATGTTAGCCCTGAATTAAGCACAACTGTAGGGCCATTTATTTCAAGTGTATCACATATTGAAATCAGGTTATTTGGTAATGTTCGTGATCCGGATCCCTCGAGAATCACCTTCCTGATTTGTGAAACACCAGTCAAGACATTGTATGAAGATGTACCGGAGTATTGAAGGGCTCCTCCGGAACATTGGAAGAAATCTGTATACTCACCTGTTGGCAACAGTTCATTATCCTCTAACACAATTGTACCAGATCCTGTTACTGTTCCCAAACGTACACCAGTCGTCCCTGCAGGTACTCTCAAAATCGCACCTGCTTCTATTTCAGTTGCATATAACCTGATATTGTCAAGATTTAAGGTAAGATCATCTCCACTTCTGACAATGATCTGAGCTCCAACTGGCCCAACACCATCAGTAACATTTGGACCATTTATTGTATTCCAATTTACGGCAACACTGTAGTTGCCTGATCCAACGAGTGAAGTTTCATATTGTGCTAGCTGATCGGGGATTGCTCCTTCAATATCTGCATTTATGCCATCTGAACTACCTGCTCCTGCGGTGTAATCTCCAGTAATTTCATTCGCAGTGAATGTATTGAGAGGAACCTGGAATGTCTCACTAGCACCTAAGAATAAGGTTGGAGCAAACTTGTCCCAGTTGATATCATTTGCAAGAAGTCTTGCTGAAATGAAGTTTGCCGTGTCCGTCTGAATGTTTGTGATATCACCATGATCATAAAAGAATGTCGCTGTACCATCTGCGTTTGTTATAGTTTCAGCAACCACTATCCAGTGATATTGAAGTACATTTTGAGTATCATCTATTTCCGGATCTGCCACTGTTCCAGGCTCAGCATCGTCAATAATAGTAGGATGGCGTTCATTGGCTGGCCTTACTCGTATAGATCCGCTTGTGGTTCCGGCATCCAGTTCAAATTGGACCGGAGTGTACTTCAACTCTCCAACCGGGAAGAATACGGTAGTATCCGCTGCAACACCATAGAAATCAATCTTAAGTCCATTATCTGTAAATGAACTATTCGTTTGAACCATATTATTCACATTGAAGGTACTGACTTCTGTAATTGGTGCGCCGGCAACTATGGTTACTAAACTACCGCCGATATTAAATACACCACCATTTAGTCTTAATTCCTGAGTTATATTGAAATTATAGCCGTTTCCATCTGGAATATCTACTCCATTTAAGTTGCTGATGGTTATTGTACCGATATCAATCGTGTTGTTGGACAAACCGCTAAGCTCTTGATTTGCGTTTCCATTAAATACCAGTCCATTACCGCCTGTATTGACTAATGTGCTCTCAATGAAAGCATCATTATTCAGGTTTATTTCATTCGCTCCGATATCTAACGTACCTGCAGTCAACATCAAATCATTATCAATATCAAGACTCACACTAGAGGTGGTGGTTCCTGCTCCATTTTTTCGAAGATCAAATATTGTGAAAGTTCCGGATCCTGAAACCAATTGTGCTCCGGAACCAGCTAGAATAGTTTCTGTTGATGTATTCGTATATGTACCATTGTTAATGAAATTACCATTCAAGGTCAGGTCAAAACTATTGGCCAAAAGTGCTTGGTTTGAATTGATTGTCAGGTCATTTACCTCGAGATTCTGATTAAATAATCGCACATCCGGTAGATCAATACTATTTGCAATTGTCAAGTTATTTAAAGGAATTGCTGAGCTTATATTGAAGAAATTAGATCCATAATCAGCACCTAAATTCTCAAATAGGGTTATGGTGGAGCCAGTAAGATCGAAAGTTGTAGGATTTAGCCTAAGGGAAAGATTTGCATCTCCTGTAACTCCTCTTTCAATATTGAAGGTACCTCCTGTAAGCGTGAATTCACTTCCACTGTTTAACACTTCGAATGCTCCTCTTGTATTGTTATCAGCAACGTCTGTTGCAATATCTACATCTCCTCCCGTTTGACGGTACTGCAAAATCCCATTCAAGGCTGTTAATGTTCTACGCACCTGACCTCCTATGTTTAGGGTACCTACTGAAACGTCTATCAATGCACTACCTGAACTTGAATATTCAATATCGGTAGACGTCAAGGTTGCTGAGCCTCCATTAATTCTAAGTAGTCCATCCAGAATGATATTCGCTCCGGTTGAGCTGACTGAACCTTGAGTCACTTCAAGTCCCGCACTTCCTGGAATATCAAAATCGGAATTGTCTGCTAGTTCAAGTGTAAGTCCTGAGTTGTTTAAAATTAATTTTCCGTTTTGAAGTTCGATGGATTGAGGTGAAGTAGTATTGTCACCCATGATATCTAAATCTGTATCTATACTGAAGATATTAGTCGTATCTAATCCTTTATTAACAACCAATCGATATAGCTCAACCGGCATGCCGTCACCATTTTCAATGGCAGCAACACCGCTTCCCGAAACCTCAAGAATTGCCGAGGATGTACTAGCGTTGTAAAGATCAAAAGAAAGACCCTGATCAAGGTTTATTCCACGGTTGACTCTTAGGATATGCTCATCCGCACCAGCATCAATTACAGAAACCGCACTAGAGTTATTGCTTGTCAAGACTAAAGAGTCGCATTCGAATGTAACATTAGATCCAACTGCACCGCCTGCAGATGTACCAAAATAAAGTTCTCCGCCTTGATTTAGGCCAATTCTTGCCGTACCATTTATGGTGAAGTCCTGATCGAGAAAAAGATCTGCATTGCTATCTACGACTAAACCAGAAGCTGTCACAGGTTGTGAAAAGCTCACGTCATTATTACCAAAAACTCTTAGCGTAGGAAATTCGAATCTATCTGTACCTTGAATAGTTTTACCACTGCCTGTGGTTCTAAAGAACCAACCATTGTCTGGGTCTTCGTTGAATTCATTGAAATCAGCATTTATTACTCCAAAAGTGGCCGTAGTTACTACATTTTGAAACATAGTACCTCTTCCGGTTACTCTTTCGGCATTCAAGGTGGCATTGCTATTTACACGAATCCTTGTATCAATATTATTTAGTGCATTTGCAGCAGGATTCTGATCATAGATAATTTCAGCAACTGTAATTGTGGTATTGTCAATTTGAACATCATGTCGAGTGGTATTTATTATCGTACATGGATTGCAAGTAGATAAATCAAGGTTTGTAGCACCATATCCCATAACTACTACATCACTACTACTATTTTCGCCAGGATAACTAGAGGCTGAAGTTCCTTCGTGTCTAAGCACATCATCATTGGACCAAGCAAGATTATCCACCCAACTTGATACGCCTCCCCCTCCAGAAGCTGTACTTCTTCTAGAATAAAACACGGTAACACTTCCTGCAAATGCGGCAGCTTCTCCAGCAGTATAATTGGCAGCTTTTAGTGTGTCTTCAGTCGCGGCGAAGGTAAAATTAATAACATCGGTACCGTCATTGACATCAGTTACACTTCCAACTGCTGTTCTGGTATATGAATCCCCATCACCATCTTCATCTACTCCGTCTTCAACAAAACCAGGTTGCAAGTCAGCTTCGGTTCCAGTGACGTCATCATCAGCTGCATTGTCTATATAAGTAAAATCGTAGCTATTGATTCGTGGTAGGTTTGCAAAATCACTATATCCTACTTTCCAATAGTAATTGAGGTAATCTAATACGGCCACATCATCATCGATGGTTCCAAGTTTAGAATTCACCGGATTAACTCTCACATATCCAACATCATTATTAGTAGTATCTAAATCTGCCACCAATGGCGTATAGAAGCCTGTTATACCGAATGGATAAGTAATGGATTCGTCATCATCAAAAAGGAATTCCAATCCTCCATCCGTTGGATTACCATCAGTAAGGAAGTATAGGTCTGTTCCAAAAGTCCCGGTTGTTTCAACTGGTGTGTTAAGTGTTACTTTATTAACTCCAATATCTATTATTCCGTCATTCAATTCAAGTGAATCGAAACCTACATCACCACCACTTAAAGTGATATTCGAATTGTTATCAATAAGAGCATCGTACACAAAACCACCAGTAGTTGAGGTTATGGTTTGCGCAACGGTTTCTCCCTCACCTAGCATATATAATACGCCGGTACTACCAGAGGAACCTAAAGTATCTCCCAGATTTAGGTCTCCATCCAATTGAATATCGAATGTACCTATGTCAAAATTTCCATTTGCTACACTTAGGTAATGCTCAACCTCAAACAAGGTGTCATATCCATTGATCACAGTAACAGGTACAAATTCATTGGTCTTATTTATCACTAAACTGTCAAGTACTACCGGTATATCTTGAATTTGTATATCTATCTGAGACGTTCCTGATCCCTCAATAGTGATAGTCATATCTGTAAAATCAACCAATGCACTATCTCTCAAAATAAGATTACCGGTTATGTTTACATCATTTCCATCAAAGTCCACCTGCGTGGTGTCAATACCACCAACATTACCAATAGTGAGGTCATTTAGGATGTTTATCGGTTGATTTGGTAGATCAACACCATCTGGAGCTACTCCTCCTGAATTGCCTCCGGTGATCATGACTTTAGAATCAGGATCTACATCATTGGCACTTTGAAGGATGTTTAGATTATAAAATGGTACCGAAGAGGTAATATAAGTAGTGTCATTTTCTGTACCCACCATATCTAAGGTTACAGTTCCACCTGTCACTGTTTGGTTTTCCGTCGCTGCATTTAAGAAGATTCCTTTCAATCCTGTTGGCGCACTATTACCTGGAGAAACATTCAATTCTCCTCCAGTCATCGTGAAACTACATGTTTCATAGGTTAAGCTGAATGTGTAATAGTCCGCTTGCGAACCACTTCCCGTTAAATTAACGATTCCGCCTGTCTGTGTCCACGAGCCGTCGTTTCCTGCTCCAAGTGCGGAAGTCCTGAAATGCCCCATATCTATAGTTCCACCATGCACCTCCCAGAAACCTGAGTTTCTTAATACTGTACCAACGCCTAAATCAAGTGTGCCGGCATTCATAACTAAACTACCATATGTCACTATCCATCGATCTCCAACAACATTTCCACCATCAATTACTAGAGATGCACCTTCAGATATATTGTAGTTTCCACCATCTACCAGTTCTCCAATTTGGATATTGCTTCCTATTTCTACTGTTCCATAAATTAATCCGAGTACGTTATCGTTACTCGCGAGTTGGGCGATCGACCCATGCCCCTCACTTGCATATCCATAGAGTGCAAAATACGAAGCGTCATCTGCGGATAGAGATACCTTATAAGTGTCGTCTACGCCTTTGTTTATTTCTATTCGATAAAAGGCTGTACTATTTTGAAGATCTACGATTTGATCTTGTGTTGGGCTCACAAAATTCACATCTACAATTCCATTCAATGCTTCTGTGGTGTAGTCAGCTGATGTTCGATTGGTAAACTCTACAACACCTTGATTGGTGAAATCACCATATAGATTGAATTCATGGCGCGACTGAGTTGCTCCAACTTCAAATCCTCCATTAGCCTCTACTAATACATCTCCACGTACTTCATTAACTAAACTGTCTGCAACACTATTGCTTCCAAACTGATACACACCTTGGGTTACGGTCATGTTACCATATACCCAAATTGAGTCTGC
Source organism: Ekhidna algicida (assembly GCF_051379705.1). Taxonomy (GTDB): domain Bacteria; phylum Bacteroidota; class Bacteroidia; order Cytophagales; family Cyclobacteriaceae; genus Ekhidna. The sequence continues at coordinate 981,162 of NZ_CP179868.1, forward strand.
AGATTGTTCAACCTCATTGGCGAGGTTGTCAAGGTTGATTACTAGATTATTATAGCTCCTTTTTGAATCAAGAGATAGTCCGGATCCGTAATATTCTACAGTTCCTCCTTCCGATGCTGAATAAAATAAAGTGTCGATAGCAGACGGATAATTATCTACACCAGATGCTCCTGAAAGCCTCAACGTGCCATTACCAAGCATATAAGTAAAGGTGTGACTTCCAGTAGATGCTAAATCGAGACTACCAATAATTTCTGCCCGTTCTACAAGAATTCCATTAATATCTGAAGTGATGCTACGGCCACTTTTTATAACTACCGTATCTCCTTCGGACGGAACCTCACTACTAGGGTTTAGATATAATGGAGAGATCGCTCCATCCAGTGTCCAGTTACCTGGATCAGACCAATTACCTGATAGGTAACTATACCAAATATTAGACTCAGGTGCTGATGTGGTGAATGTGAAATACAACCCATCTGTCAAATCGATAGTTACAATTCTATTACTTCCTGAAACCGTTAGGCTTTGTTCGATAACTCCTGTTGTAAATGTTGGATCTGAAGAAAGTAGAATGGTGTTTAATGAGGTGAAAATCCCAGAGTTAGGCAGAGCTAATACAATAGATCCCGGATTATTTAACTCATGAACTTCCCAAACTCTTTCGAGTCGTGCATTGGTTTCTGCTTTGTAATCTTCTGTAATGGTGTAAGCTCCACCATCATTGGTTATTAATGAGTATTGCAGGTCGTCAAAAGCTGTTGGACGAGATGTATTATCTGTTGTAAAATCATCGGTTGTTGCAATTTTTATTGAATCATAAGGAGACTTGGCAACCTTTTGATCTAATTGGGTACGAACATCATACCCTAATCCAAGAAGTCCATTCATGTAACCACTGCTTGCGGTGGCATCCAAAATGATAGATCCTTCAGATGCAACTATGTTGTGAGCCACTGGCAGGGCATACTTAACGGCTAGATAACTTTCCAGCATTTCTCTGTCAGCGTCTGACAATGCTTCATCATAAACAATAACCTCAGAGATCAACCCATCAAAACCATTGGCACTAGCTACGTCATCACCAATCGAATAATTGTAAGCAGTACTTGCTGCTGCGCTCACCGCACCTACTTCGAATGAGGTGCCATTTTGATATACTGTCGCGGGTCCTGCGCCTTCAGGATGTACAACTGAGATTAGCTGTGCAGTATCTTTAATAATATTGGCAGGTGATGCAAAAGCTAAACCGGCATATGATGCATCATTCAAAGTAAGATCTGTGGTAGCATCAAACTCTATCAATACTCCACCTGAAGAAACTCCACTTCTATCCTCTGCGACTATAAGGTATGAGAGGCTGTCTGTTCCTGTAGACAGGGTTCCTTGCATACGATCGCCAGCTGTTGAGAATTGTATGGCTGGGTTAAAGTTGATTCCTGAACTGGTAATTGTTGGATCGTTTTCAGGAGATGTCGCATCATTGCTGTTTCCTGACTGATCGCCCCAATCATCAACTGTGAGCTCTGAATCTGCTTTTAGCCATATCTGGAGACCGTTATTAACACCACCTGGTGATACCGAATTGGCAAACGTAAAATAGTCACCATCTGCAAAATCTCTATTAACAAAATAATATCCTCCGGACTGAGAAAGGCTTACTTCAGTCACACCTGAACTAAATGTAGAGTCTGCTGATACCAAAAGTACATTGAAGTTTGCTGCAACCGTATCAGAAATAGCTACATATACTGATCCGGGATTATTGGTCTCACTGACCTTCCATTTTCTGCCAAGTCTATTGCCGTTAAACGATCGGTAACTTGAATCTGAGGCTACCGAGCCGTTATTTGAAGAGACAAAGAAATATTGACCTGTGGATAGTGAAGTACTCCTTGAGGAATTGGAACCGTCAAAATCTTGTTCTAAGGCTATCACAAGATTATCAAATTCGCTTCTTGCTACCTTTTGGTTTAACTCCAATACTTCTTCTCGCGCAAGTGCAACAATGTTGTTATCGAAATTATTATCTGCTGAAATATCGAAGATGGTTGTTCCATCCGGAGCACGATAATTATGTCCTAGCAACGCTCCATATTTTATAGACAGATAAGTTTCAATGCATTCAATCTCTGTCTGAGTCAATGCTCCTTGATACACCATAAATTCGGCAATATCTCCTGTGAATTCATTACCTCCAGTTGCGTCATCAGCGATTACATAATGATATGTGTCAGCCGTTAGTGTATTGTCAACATCGTATCCAGTCTCGAATACACTGCCATTTTCGTATATATCTGAAATGGTACTCGTTGGATTAACGATGGAATAAATAACCGTTGTATCCTCTAATGTGCGTGATGTAAAATCGCCACCTTCATTGTACCTGGTTTCGAAAAAGTAAGTTCTGGTAGTTGAGTTGCTGGCTGCACCAGCTCTATAAGTATCAAACCAGGTATCTATTCCGCTAGCCGGATCTGTGTTTTTGCCTACAATAATGAATGTAGCTCCATCCTGAGTGCTCGTATAGCTCCCAGTCAATGGCCGATCATCATTGCTAAAGGAAATCGCAGGATTGAAATTGAAGGCATCGCTATTTAATGCTCCAGGATCCTCAGCTTGTATATTACCCGAAAGTGCTGCCTCTCCATCAAACTCTGAATCATCGTCATTCGCGTCATTACCATTACCACTCTGATCTGCCCAATTGGTTACATCAAAGCCACTGGTTGTCACCCCGGCATCAGCTTTTAACCAAACCAATAAATCCGGATTTTCTAAAACCTCCTTCACTGTGAAAGTGAAATATTCACCGTCTGCAAAGTCATAGCTTACTGAATTGTAATTTCCTAAAGTTGAAACGACTGTTTGTGTTACTCCTGTAGTGAAGGTTGGATCAGTTGAAACTAATAGTGAATCAAACTCATACAACGAAGTAGGCATTCCCAGGAAGATAGAGCCAACCGTACCACTTTCATTTACTTTCCACACACGATTTAGACGTAAATCTCCATCGGTTGTAGTCGCGCCAAAATTCCCTGAATTGTTCGAAACGAAAAAGAATGAATCATCTCCTAAGACAGTAGATCTCCCTTCATTTACAGATGTGTAATCTTCTTCCAAGGCAATAACCAAGGAGTCATTTTCAGCTCTAGCAACATTCTGAACAAGGCCGGAGGTTATATCAGTACCAAGTCCAATAATTTGATTCTCATACCCATCATTAACAGCTGAATTATCAACGTCAAAAATTAGGGTACCATCGCTTCTCAAATAGTCATGAGAAAGGCTTAATCCATATTTAATTGCCAGGTATGATTCTACTTGCTCTCGTTCTGCGGGAAATAGAGTTCCGTCAAAAGCAATGATTTCGTTAATCGTTCCCGAAAAGGTATTACCACCATCATCATCATCACCAAGTGTGTAATTATAGGTTCCGGCTGAGCTGTTTCCAACAGTTGTGTAGCTGCTTTCAAATGATGCTCCATCCTGATACAAATCAGCGGTAGTCCCTGAAGGATGGTCTATGCTAATTATTGTAGAAGCATTTTTAGTAATGTTTGCTGAAAAGGCACCACCACCAGCATAAGCATTATCCAGAAGAAAATGACTCTGTCCACCTGAGTTGAACTCAAATAATGCTCCACCCGAGTTTGCCGAGCTATTATCGGTATAAACAGATAAAAATGTGAGGTTATTATTTGTGGTAACAACTGTTCCTTGAAGTGATGTCGCGTCACCGTCAAAAACAGCTCCAGGATTAAAATTTGTACTATTTGTCTGGAGTTCGGCAAGTGCAGAAGGGTCTGTCGCATCATTGCCATTTGATGTCTGATCTCTCCAGTCATCGATAGCGTTTCCAGTGGTCTCCATGCCTTTATCAGCTTGAAGCCATAATCTCAAATTGTTGCTTACCCCGCCTGGCGAGCTTGCTCCGTAAGCTAGCGTGAAGTATTGCTCGCTATCGTCTGTTGTGGCGTCTGTTACAGTAAAGGAAATTTGATCACCATTTACTGTTGGTGTAAGACCCAGGTTTGTGAAATCTCCACTGGTAGCTGTTCGTTTATATAAGTCGAAATCACCAATGCCAGAAAGTCCCAGATCACCAAGGTCAAATGTTATTGTCACATCAAATCCTGCATTTGAAGCTCCTTCCGTCTTCTCCACCTTCCAAATTCGTGTTACTCGTGTCTTATCTGCATCCGGTACATCAGCGAATGTGTTGGAAGTAGCAGCTCCATCATGTCCGGCAAAAATCCACTCGTCAGCATCAAATGTTGTAGTGCTGGTTCCTGCTACACCACTTAAATAAAGGCCTCCTCCTGTTCCTTCAGATGCCATATGGTTGCTTGCTCCAAGATTGCCAATTCCGATAACATCTTCGAGGTAACCGGCACCAACATAATGATCAGCAGTTAAAATGTCTAGCGCATATCTAGCGTTTAGATAATTCAATAAGACGGTGTATTCAGCATCGTTCAATACATCGGTGAAGACAATGAACTCTGCAATCTGGCCATCATAATCCTGACCAGTATCTGATGATCCTAATCTGTGTGGACCATTGGCTGTGTTGGTTCCATCATATCCTATATCTGTGACTGTAACAGATTCTCCAAAGGTGCTATTGTGATAAATCCATGTTGAATCTCCAATTGGGTCAAAGCCAAATCTGGCAATATGAAATTGGTCATCTACGAAAAAATTATCAATACCAGTTCCTTCGGAAGAAACTTCATCAAAAGTGTCCCCGTCCGCGCCATCATTTCTTACAAAAACCTGTACATCGTTTGGTTCATTGTTATCCGCGGCTCCTCCGGACCCACCTTGAGTAACCATTGATAAGAATGAACTGTTACCACCGTTTGCTGGAAACTGAGAGATATAGCCAGAATTGGTCCCGTTTTGAAATATGATTATGACGTCTCCAGGCCTTACTGGATCATTACTATTAAGTCCGAAATATGAGGCTGTTGAAGATCCCTCCAATTCGCCAATCACACCCGTGTTAACTTCCGTTAAGTTTATTGTTGGTCGATTGTTGAGGCCTGTCGCATTGAATGGAAATTGTGCACCATCCTGCGTTGCATAATCGTTCCCATTTCCACTTATATCTCCCCAGTTGGTAACATAATTTGAACCATCAACTGAAACAAGTGAATCGGCCCGCAACCATAATAATAGCGAATCTGTAGTTGAGCTACTGGAGCCTACTCCGCCCGGCCCGGATTGTGCTACGGTGGAAAGCGAAAAAATGATCGATAGCAATGCTATTGTAAAACGTGGAAATCTCATACTGTGGTAGTACACTTTAAGGTCTTGAAACTGAAAATTACCAAAACATTAGTGTGTTTTAAACAAACTTTCGTTTAACCGCCTGAAGTATTCTAAGAAGGGAAGAATATTTATATAAAATCAGGAAATATTTCGATAAAACTCCTATTCAAAGCTTCTAATTATTACAAAACTGGTCAATAGAGCTATTTAATAACAAGTCTTTTGGTTGATATGATATTGCCTTGTTTGAAAGTTGCAATGTAAATACCTGGTTTTAGATTGTAATTCTCCATCAGTTTCTGATCTAGAAGAAGGCTCCCATCTATCTCTTTTTCTAAGATGACTTTTCCATCCAAGTTCACCAATTTGAATTCTAGTGGTGTATGATCATCTCCGGAAATGATACGAATATTCATCGCCTTACTTGTGGTTGGGTTTGGGTATACGGTAACATCCATCCCATCATGAACCGAATCATTATAGATTTGAATGATTTCGTGCAATGTTTCTGTTCCATCAAAATCGACTTGTTTAAGTCTATAGAAGTTAAATCCCAACGCAGGTCCTTGATGGATGTAGGAATAGTTAAGAATTCCGTCGTAATTACCATTTCCAGCTATATGTCCTATTGAAGAGAACTCTTCTCCATCTATTGAGTGCTGAATCTCGAAATAATCATTATTGATTTCTACAGCTGTAGTCCACGTCAATTCAACTTGATTGTTTTTAAATACTCCATTGAAAGCCAATAACTCTACCGGTAGTGGTGTCACATCTCCAAAAATGACGAAGTTGTCAAAGGCAACTCCTGTCTCTGTAACCGATCCATCACTAGCGAAAAGAACTCTAAACTGAACATTAGAATTATTCTCCAAAGCACTTGGAAGATCCAGTTCTGCGGTTTGCCAAAAACCATTATCACCTGTCCATCCATTGGCATTATTAGCGAATGCATCTACATCACCATCATTGTACCAGTTAATTCCCTCTGCAGTAGATCCAAGATCATTCCAATTCGCTCCACCATCTGAGCTATACTCTACTTGAAAGCCGTCCCAATCCACTTCTGTATCAAATCTCACATCCATGAAAAGAGTCAGTGAGGTCTCACCTGTCAGATCAAGCGTACCACTTTCAATGGTCAAAACCGCATCGTCACTGTATCCTCCATTCGGTGTGGTATGCCAGTAGTTTCCATCAGCTCCCGTACTTAATATTCCGGTACCTCTAGACCAATCTCCATTCGTATTTGCTGTAACAGTCCAACCCTCATCACCACTGTCAAAATCCTGATTAATAACCGCATTATCTCCAGTTCCAGTAATATCAAAGGTAAATGGATCATCATCAGGATCATTGCTGGCTATAGATACTGTTGCGTTTCTAGCACCTGTGGCAGACGGATCGAATTGAATTACAAAGGTGGTTGACTCAAATGCAGCGACTCCAGACGTGGGTTGGGTAGTTACTGTATAGTCTGCTGAAGCAGATCCACTGATTGTCACCGGTGTACCACCAGTAAAATTCAGTGTTCCTCCATCATAGTTAGTTATTGTATAGACTTTTGATCGTGTTCCTGAAGTCACATCTACAGTCCTAAAATCTGTATTATCGAGGGCATCTGGACTTGAATCACCGTTTACAATTCGAATCCCATTTGCTTCGAGATAGATATCAGGAGTGCCTGTATAAATCATGAAATTATCAAATGCTGCTCCCACATCGGTGACAGAATTATCACTTTCAAATAATACTCTGAACTGCGTGTTGGCATTCCCTTCTAATGCAGCTGGAATACTGATTTGAGCAACAGACCAAAATGAATTGTCCCCTGACCACCCATCTTCGCCATTGGCAAAAGCATCTACATCCGTATCATTATACCAGCCAATTCCATCTCCAACGACTCCTAGGTCAAACCAATTGGCTCCTGCATCGTCGCTATATTCCACCTTCATTCCATCCCAGGCATCTTCTGTATCATACCTAATATCCATGTATAATAATAGATCGGACTCACCAGTTAGGTCGATTACCGGACTCTCTATCGTTAGTACAGCGTCATTGTTGTATGCTCCGTTTGGTGTTGTGTGCCAGTAAGAGCCATTGGCCCCTGAACTTAACGTCCCTGTACCTCGCGACCAATCACCATTGGTGTTTGAAGTCACTGTCCAGCCATTGTCGCTTGAATTAAAATCGTGTACGATCACTGCATTTACACCGATTCCTTTAATATCAAATGTGAATGGGTCTTCATCCGGATCATCGCTGGCAATTGAAATGGTGGCCGTTCGCTCACCTGTAGCTGACGGATCAAATTCTATAGCAAATGAGGTAGTTTCGAACGCATCTAGAGTTGTAGATGCAGGTTGACTGTCTACCGTAAAATCAGCAGCATTCGTTCCGCTTATTGTCACTGACGTTCCTCCGGTGAGCGTAAGTGTTCCACCTGCTCCATTGGAAATTGAGAACGATTTAATCACAGTTCCTGAGGCGACATCTACACTTCGGAAATCGGTATAGTCTTCAAAACTTGGGCTTGAATCTCCGTCAGAAATTTCATTCCCATTGCCATCGATTACAATATCAAATCCTGATGTAATAATTACATCATCAAATGCCACTCCTTCGTCGGTAGTATTAACGTCACTCTCAAATCTAATGCGGACCATCACGTTTGCATTGTTTTCCAATACAGCTGGTAGCTCTATCTGACCAGTCTGCCATTCTGTATTATCACCAGACCATCCATCAGCTCCATTTGCAATGGCATCAACATCAGTATCGCTATACCAGTTTACACCATCTCCAACCGCTCCTAAATCCGTCCAACCAACGCCACCATTGGAACTGTATTCTACTTGAAATCCGTCCCAAGCTGCTTCTGTATTATGTCTATACCTGAATGAAAATAATAGATCTGTCTGACCTGTCAAGTCTATTATAGGGCTTTCTATTACTAAGACTGCATCATCATTATAATTCGAAGGAGAGGTATACCAGTACGAATCATTGGAGCCAGCGCTAAATATATCTGTACCTCTCAGCCAGTCTCCATTGGTGTTGGATGTTACGGTCCAGCCTTGATCTGAGTCATCAAAATCGTATGATACGATGGTAGTTTGTGCAATAGCATATATACCAATACACAAAAAGATTGCAAGTAATTTAAATCGTAACATTTAATGATAGTTGGTCTTACTATATAGATAGCAAATTTTATCTAACTGTTTGATAAATCGGCATATATTTCGATGACCTAAAGAAAATTGGCGGAGAAACGCAAAAAAAAATCCATGTATTAATTCACTTAACCATGTACTGAACGTCCTGATCGTTCATATTCAGGAATAATTGTTGTGATGTAATTTGATTTATGATCCAAAAATTACCTGAAGCAAAAATCAAAGAATCAGTAAACAGGTCTCTATCTTCTGCTTTGGAAGCACTTGCTCTACCGATAATTGTAGCCGTATTCATGGATGGACATCCTGAAATTATTGAAATATCCAATGAATCATCTGAAGTATTTTCAACAAGCTCAAAAATGAGTTGTACTGAGTCCGAGCAGTTCTGCGAATTGACAACTTTCATCCATACTTTGGAACCTTCTTCCCCACTCAATAATCTTTCAACCTGGTAGTGATATATACCTACGGGTAGTTCTTCTTCAGAACAGGCTAATAGAGTCAGAAATGAAATTAATACGAATAACCTACCTCGCATTTCCTGTCCGATCGATCACCACATACCCAAGCTCATCCGAATCAAGCGGCAATTGCTCCTCAGGGTATAGAAATATGGTTAGCTCCTGGGTGAGATCATCAAACTTGAAGTCTACCGGCTTTTTGTCTATTGAAACTACTGTTCCCCAGTTTAGCCTGCCATCCGGAGTATAGCTCACCACTACAAAGTTGTTTTCCTGAGCAGAGGAATTGTAGATGTAAAAACTTTCTGAACCTGCTATGGTTGGAATTGAATCACTTTCATAGTTTACCCCATTGGTTCCTGGCAGGTCGAACTCGAGTTTCCACTTGGATACTCGATCCGGGCCAAAAGAAGCTACAAACCCCTTTTTAGAATTTAAGTCTGCACCATATGCTACAATTTCTTCTGCCGTCTTAATCGGCACATTCATAGTCATGAAGCCAGCTTCAGGCGTATCCTGAATGAAAAGCGGATACAGCACTTCTTCATTTTCAGCATCCATGCCATAACGATTTTTTTGGGCCCAGAACTCTACAGAATTGCCTAACCACTCCACATGTCTTCGAGACCATTTTTGCATATCCAGCACATATTTAGAAGCGGTCACATACTTCTGAAAGAAACTTTCGATGTAGTCAGTATATTTTTTCTTTGCCAACTCCAGATCATCTGTTGTAATTGACTCAACGAGAAGGTTCATTTCTTTCGCGTCTGCAAATGCGGTTTCATAGATCTCCAGCTGTGAACCAATTAAAGATGAATCCATTAAAGCGGGATTCAACTGTAAATCAATCTGCTTCATAATTTTGGCTTCATACATTTCTACTTTGAGCAGCTTTTCCGCCGTAGACTCTGCATCATACTTTTCAAATTGCTGCTTTAGGTTTGCAGGAAAATCTCCAATTTCAGCGTTCTGACTATTCTTTACTTTGGCCTTCTTAGCTCTAATTTCATCTGAAAAATTGGTGATCATGGTTTTGAAAAGCGCCACACCTCCAAGAATTTCAGATCTGGCGGCACTTGCCCAAATCTCAAAATTCCAAATCTCAATGGTCCCTGATCTTATATTAGATGCAGTCATTCCATCTACGCCATATTGTTCAATACTTTTCAACGTAGGTTCCTGGCTGTATTTTTCTGAACCGAGCTTCACAGCCAATTCCTTTACACCATTCGCATTTTCAACACCGAGCCTTCCATTTGTTTCAATTTCTGAAAGTGCGGTTTGCACACTTTCGTCCGCTCCAATCAATAAATTGCTCTGTACAGAAAATTGGGAAACTAACCCTTTATAGGCACTCATTGCTGAAGCTTGATTTTCTTCCACTTTCACAACTCTACGATGCATCTCCTTTACATCTGCAATCCGTGTCTCAATTGATTCTACCTTTTTTTCAATATCTAAATGGACATCTGAAACCTTGATGCCAAATTCACCGGTTCTAAGGTCTCTTCTAAAGAATGCTTGATAATATTCATCCTTCTTTTTCAACTCCTTCTCAGTGATTAATGTCTTTGATTTTTCAAAATAGAAGATTGCAGAGTCTCCAACTTGATAGACTTTGGATGAATCATCCACCACATCAAAGCTCAGAAACCTACTTTCTAGCCATAATGCCATTTGCAAATTAGCATTGGGCTCATCCTGATTTTTTTCATCTGACAGAAATTGAATGAGCTTGGGACCTCCTTCATCGTAATTTTTTGCGGCAAGAACGGGGAACAAATCTTTGTATTTGATCTTTTGTGCTTCTGCACTAATGAACACTAAAAGAAATAGAATCGTAGCTGTTGACTTAATTTTCATCGCATGGGTGATGTTTATGAGAATGCTAATTTATAAAAATACTAAGTGAGATTATAAAAATAGGAAGAACGGCCTTAGCTGATCATAGGTGAATCATTTATTCAATTTGGGTGTATTAGTAAGATGAACCCCCAACGATGAAGCAAAAAGTTAAAAAAGAACTTATCGAATGGATTGTCTTGATTACCGTTTTCGGTATCATTTACCTAACTGGCTGGCATACGGAAGTGATTGGCAGAGTACAGCAAGTTGTGTTAGCTACAGGGTTTATTACTCCTGAAATGCCAGAGGAAGAAAGAAAAGCATCTTATGATTTTTGGCTTGAAGATTTTGAAGGAAATCGAGTTCAGTTTGCCGAATTTGAAGGCGAAGTTGTTTTCTTGAATTTTTGGGCAACCTGGTGTCCTCCTTGTGTCGCAGAGATGCCAGATATTCATGATTTGTATGACAAACAAAAAAATGATGTAAAATTCGTTATGATTTCACTCGATCAAGATGAAAGCAAAGCTCACGCCTTCATCAATCGGAAAGGGTTTGAATTTCCTGTGTACTTCTTAAGATCTGCTCTTCCCGGAACCTATAATACACGATCTATTCCGACGACTTACGTAATGAACAAAGAAGGTTTAATAAAAGTGGAGAACCATGGCATGGCAAAATACGACACTGAATCCTTCAATGAATTATTGAAGGATCTATCGAAAGCTCAATAGCTCATTAGATACTCCGGTCAAGGTTGAAATTCTATAGAGGATGCGAGCGGCTACATTGGCATCCCACGCATCATTTCCGGTTTCGCAGACATCAAACCCAATTATTTTCCGACCGGATCTTACCACTTGCTCCATTAGATACGTTGCCTCATTAAACTGCAATCCACCAGCTACCGGCGTGCCAGTATTTGGACATAGTGATGGATCCATTCCATCCATATCAAAACTTACATAGACATGCTGAGGAAGGGTTGAAACAATTTCATCGACCTGCTTACTCCAAGCAAACCCTTGATTCTTTTTTGCGAAAATTTGTTCATCGTAAAAAACATGAACTGGCTTCTCAGAATTACTAATGTAGTTCTCCTCTTCTTCACAAAAATCCCGAATTCCAACTTGCGTTAGTGACTTGACGCCTTTTTCATTCAAAGCATTAAACATGATACTCGCATGCGAATAGTCAAACTTTTCGTAAGAGGATCTCAAATCCATATGTGCATCGATTTGAAGAATGCCGTAATCTCCTTTTTCACTCAAAGCGCTTATCAACCCTAACGGTGAAGAATGATCTCCACCTACAATACCAACAAGTTTATCAAGGTTCAATAAGGACAATGACAATTCTTTAATTCTATCGTGTGTTTTGGAGCAGTATTCATTGATGAATTCAATTTGCTCGGACTCAGGTTTTTTTCCCGCTTCGAGTGCTTTGATCACAGTCGTAGCTCTGCCGCGGTGAATTTCGTTTTGACTAGCAACCACTATGCGGTCATACATTGCTATGGGTAATTCCCACGGACGTGCGATCGACAGAAGTGATAAATCTAGTTGTGAAGACTCTTCAAGAATGGTGTCCGGAGCTTTTGACGTTCCCTGGCCATATGATACGGTCACATCTAAATGAACCGGTATCAGTACGAGTTTAGCCTCTTCAAGATTGTAGGGCAAACCGAAAATGCTTCCTTTTTTACCTACGTCGCTGGGATTGTACATTAATGATCAGGATGATAATAGCTTACGAAAATACCCGTGCCTTGTGATATTTCCTTCCATTTCAACTTTTCAATTTTAATGGTAACGACTCCAGAGGGTTCCATATTACCTATGATTGACCCTGAAAGGTACTCACCAAAAAAAGTGATGGTTGGATTGTGCCCAATGATCGCGATAGATTTAGTCTCATCAGAAATATCATTCAGGACTTCAAGCAATTCACGCACTGATGCGTTGTAAATAATTTCCCGATAATCAATAATTCCTTCATTCATCCCAAGCTCTTCAACCAAATTCACCGCTGTTTCGGTCGTTCTTACAGATGAACTGCTTAAAATAATATCCGGATTGAAATTTTGATTAATTAAATACCTGCCTAGTGCACGCACCGTACTTTGACCTTCTAAAGTCAGTTTTCGATCTATATCTCTTTTCCCATGGGATTCTTCAGCATATGAGTGACGGATTAGGTAGATTTTCCTAGTCATGGTTAGTCGGTTTAGTCTAAATATAAAGGATCGAAAACAGGATGAACAAATTCAGTTTAATAAGTTTTTTCAATTTTGTGTTGAACAGGATTTAAATAGTCGTGTTATGTTTACGCGCTGAACGGGTTTCGCTCGTCACATTTTATCTTAAAAATTTATCATGGGAAAAAATCTCGTCATAGTAGAGTCGCCAGCCAAGGCAAAAACAATAGAAGGATATTTAGGAAAAGATTATGAGGTAAAATCATCTTATGGTCACGTCCGTGATCTTCCTAAGGATGATTCTGCTATAGACATAGAAAATGGATTTGCACCTACCTATGAAATTTCCAAAGACAAAAAAGATGTAGTAAAAGAGCTGAAAAAGCTAGCCAAAAACGCAGATACCATATTCCTTGCCTCGGATGATGACCGTGAGGGAGAAGCTATTTCTTGGCACCTATCTGAAGCCCTAGACCTTGATAATGCTAAAACACAAAGAATTGTTTTTAGAGAGATTACTAAAAATGCCATTCAAACTGCAATTCAAAATCCACGAGGAATAGATATTGATCTTGTCAATGCTCAGCAAGCCAGGCGAATTCTAGATCGTTTGGTTGGATTTGAACTGTCTCCAATACTTTGGAAGAAGATAAAAGGAGGTCTTTCTGCAGGTCGTGTTCAATCTGTGGCCGTTCGATTGGTGGTGGAGCGAGAGCGTGAAATCGCGAAGTTCCAACCCGAATCTTCGTTTAGAATTACTGCAGAATTCAATTTGGAAGGAGGGAAAATTCTAAAGGCTGAATTACCTAAAAAATTCAAGACCGAAGATGAAGCTATGAGCTTTCTTCAAAAATGTAATGGTGCTGATTTTTCAATTGAAAACCTGGAAACCAAGCCAGCTAAAAAATCTCCAGCTCCTCCCTTTACCACTTCTACACTTCAGCAGGAAGCAAGTAGAAAATTGGGGTTTTCGGTTGCGAGAACCATGTCTGTGGCTCAGAAACTATATGAAGCTGGTAAGATCTCTTACATGAGAACTGACTCAGTTAACTTGTCTGATGAAGCATTGAATGGTGCAGCTTCTGCCATCACATCCAATTACGGTGAGGACTATGCCAACCGAAGAGTTTTCAAAACCAAAAACGCTGGAGCACAAGAAGCTCACGAAGCAATTCGTCCAACCAACTTCGGTGTCCAGTCCGCAGGTAAAGATGATGCAGAAAATAGGCTTTATGACTTAATCTGGAAGCGTGCAATTGCCTCGCAGATGTCTGATGCAAAACTTGAGAAGACAACAGCTACAATCGGCATTTCTACCGCAGATGAGAAATTGGTTGCAAAAGGAGAAGTTGTAAAGTTTGAAGGTTTTCTTAAAGTTTATATTGAATCTACTGATGAAGAAGGTGGTGAAGAGGAAAATACCAATATGCTACCTCCACTGAGCGTAGGCCAGGCATTAGACCTGAAGCAAATTCTCTCCAAGCAAGGGTTTTCTCGTCATCCACCCAGGTATACAGAAGCTAGTTTGGTGAAGAAACTGGAAGAGATGGGCATAGGCCGTCCGTCTACTTACGCACCAACCATCTCTACCATACAGAAAAGAAACTACGTGGAGAAAGATGCACGTGAAGGACATGAACGAATATCTATTGAATGCCTTCTAAAAGATGGTGAAATAAAGCGGGAAGAAGTAACTGAAATAACTGGAGCTGAGAAAAATAAGCTCTTCCCTACTAACACTGCGATGGTGGTTAACGATTTTCTTGTCGATCACTTTCCAAACGTGATCGACTACCACTTTACCGCTGATGTAGAGCAGCAATTTGATGACATTGCGCAAGGCAAGACCCAATGGAATAAGATGATTGATAAATTCTACGGTGGCTTCCATTCCACAGTTGAAAAATCAGCGGATCTTGACAGAGCGGCTGTCAATCAGGTTAGAGAAATTGGGGTTGATCCAACTTCAGGGGAGAAGATCTACGCACGACACGGAAAGTATGGCGCGTATGTCCAAAAAGGCGAGTTGATTGAAGGTGAAGAGAAGCCGAAATATGCCAGCTTAAAGCATGGACAATTCATGGACACTATCAATCTGGAAGAAGCTTTAGAGCTCTTTAAGCTTCCAAGAGAGGTCGGCACTTTTGAAGATAAGCCTATGGTTGCTGCAGTGGGACGATTTGGACCTTACATTCGTCACGATGGTAAGTTTGCGTCTATCAAAAAAGAACAAGATCCATTGACTATTACGGAGGAAGAAGCAGTTCAACTAATCCTTGATAAACGAGAGGCTGACGCCAATAAATACATCAAGACATTTGATGAAGATGAGAATGTGGCAGTACTCAATGGCCGATGGGGACCATACATCAAATTTGGGAAGAAGAATGTGAAAATTCCAAAGGATATGGTACCAGAAGAACTAACCTTTGAGCAATGCAAAGAACTCGCAGAAAAAGCTCCTGAGAAAAAAGGCCGAGGAGGAAGAAAGGCAGCTGCCAAAAAAAAATAACCGCTCGATGAAATAAATCGAGTGTTTTAGTCACTAATAAAAAGTTGCGTGTCGGAAGATTTCTTCAAATCGTACGTAGAGGAAAATATGGCTCTAATTATGCACATATGCAGGGCATATTCGCGAGATGAAGAGTCTTTGAAGGATTTAGTCCAGGAAGTCACTTTGCAGCTTTGGAGGTCTCACAAGTCTTTTCAGGGCAATTCACAACTTTCTACCTGGGTATATCGTGTGACGTTGAATGTTTGTCTTTCGCATTCAAAAAAGATGAAGCGAAAGGTAGAGACGGTTCCGTTGGAATGGAAGGGTGATTCTGCCATCGTAGATGATCATGATAAGGAACAAATCGAGAAGTTATATAACGGCATCAAAAGACTGAAAGAATCCGATCGAGCGATCATTCTGCTGTATCTGGAGGATAAAAGTTACAAGGAGATGAGCGAGATTCTGGGTATTACAGTAAGCAATGTGGGTGTGAAGGTGAATCGCCTCAAAGAGAAGTTAAAAGAAATAATCAATGGCTGAAGAAATTGACATACGGTCAGTCTGGAACAGGAGTAAAGCAAAGGAGGACCCTTCTTCGCTTCAAATAAATAAGCTGGAACGAAAAGGTACCAAAAACACGCTCTATTGGATTAGAATAATCCTTTGGATAGAGTTTTCTTTGACCATCATTAGTATGCCTTTCATGATTGTTTATGTCACCAGCAGAGGAGATTCCCTGGGATTAATTGCTATATACATATTCATATCCGTCGTATACCTTTTCTATTACCAATTTTTGATTCGTCAAATTCGACAGTTTAGCTACGATGGAAATGTCTTAGCAAACATCAAAAAGCTTTATGGCTATCTACGCTTTTACATTCTTCACTACTATGTGGTATTTTGGATATCGCTTGTTCTTAGCTTTATATATGCGATGATGGATCCCGCAAATGAGGAAGTATTATCAAAAATTGAATCAACTTCTCAATGGGTAACTGTTATAGCTATCTGGGCATTGCTTTTGGCTATTGTTGGTGGGCTTTTCCATCTTCTCATTTACCTTATTTATGGCAGGAAAATCAAGCGTATAGGACGCATGATGGAAGACCTGGAGAGTGAGCAATAAAAAAAGTGATACCTCTCGATATCACTTTTTTAAAATCTTAAAGTAAAGCTCTCGTTAAACCTGATTATTCAGCATCACTGGCATCACAAGCATCAGTATGTCTTCCTCTTCGTCCTTGTCATGCGGCGTAATAATTCCGGCCTTGTTTGGAGCACTTAGCTTCAAGGTGATATCATCTGAATCAATATTGCCCAACATTTCTACCAAGAACTTCGCATTGAATCCAATTTCCAAATCTTCTCCATCGTGCTCGCAAGAAAGTCGCTCACTTGCTTCGTTTGAGAAATCCAGGTCTTCTGCAGAAATCATCAGCTCACTGCCGGTAATCTTCAACCTCACCTGATGGGTCGTCTTGTTTGCGTAAATCGCGATACGCTTCAATGAGCTAAGTAGCTCATCCTTTTTCACTACCACATTGTTGTTATTGTCCAGTGGAATTACATTCTCGTAATCAGGGAATCGCTCATCGATTAATCGACAGATCATCTTCACCTGATTGAAATTGAAAAATGCATTCGAAGCATTGAACTCCACATTTACATTAGTCAACTCTGAAGGTAGTGTAGCTTTCAGAAGCGTCAGTGCTTTTCGCGGGATAATCATGCTGTGTCCCATATCAGCTACTACATCTACCCTTCTGTATCGAATCAATCTGTGACTGTCTGTAGCCACAAATGTTGTGTTCGTTTCATCCAGCTTCACAAATACACCCGTCATTGCAGGTCTTAGCTCATCATTCGAGGTAGCGAAAATTGTATTGTTTATTGCTTTGCCAAGCACCTCAGAAGACATGTTTACTGAATATCCGTCAGAAACGGTTGGGATCTTAGGAAAGTCAGTAGCATTTTCTCCAGCTAACTTATATCGTCCGTTGTCTGAATTGATCTCTATGCTGTAGGTGTTGCTATCGATAGAGAATGTCACCGGTTGCTCCGGCAGATTTCTCAATGTCTCCAACAATATCTTAGCTGGGATGGCAATACTTCCATCTTCTTTGGCTTCCACCTGAAGCTCGGTAATCATACTTGTTTGCAAATCTGATGCAGTAACTGTCAGATTTCCATCGCTTATTTCAAACAAGAAGTTTTCTAAAATCGGCACTACAGGGTTGGTAGTAATTACGCCATTGATGGCTGATAATTGCTTCAGTAGGTAGGATGATGAGACAATGAATTTCATATAATTGTAAAGCTTAGTGAGTTCAGGCAATTGCCTTGTTTTTTCGGGTCGCTAATTTAATCACAAATTGTGAGATAAACAGTTGAAATATGATCAGTTAAGTCGATCCGGATTCGATAGAATCTGATTGACCCTCCTTGCATCAATAACCATTTGCTGGCCATCTTGATCTTTCACTAAATGATAAGGCTGACTTGGCTTGCCAGGAAAAAACTCCAATCGGATGGGTTGATCGTATTTTATGTCATCTATGGATATACTAGCAAATGGTTGCGTCTTCGCAATGCTATCCATCTCTACGAATCTTCCTTCAGAGATCATCTCATTGGCTTGAAACTGCTGGAACTGATTTAGGTAATTAACCACTGCTGAGCTGTCGGTAGCTGATTGACCATTGACCAGAAAAAACTTTTCATTGAAGGAAATTTGAAAGTCCTCACCTCTATCATTGGCCACTGAAATGTTTTGAATCGTGCGCCAGCTTCCATCTAGTATTAATCGATCTCTCCATTGATCTGCATGTAAAATGAAAATATCGATCACATTGTCTCGATATCCAGGCACAGCTACTTCTTTAGCACCATTTTCGGTGACGAAATAGGATTTAGTTCTATTGGCATTTGAAGCGAAATCAAAACGGTATCTGGAGTTGAAATCAAACTCAACTTCTACGCTTCCTAAAATCTCCGAGTTCCAATTATCGATCGTCTTTCCAACTTCTACCCTTTCTAGAATGGAAATCAAGGTATTCACAAAACCTTGGTCCGCTAAGTATTCGTTATCTACTGACCAACCTTCTCCTGATAAACTGAGCATTGTGGTATCACCTTCGTAGACAAACTTGAAGGCACTCGCTCCTTGCAAATCCTCAGGTGCAAAATACTTCTCCGAAGACTTTACTTTATTACCAGCGCCTGAAAAGAACAACCAAAGATTGGCTGCAAGTAAGATTATGATTGCAACAATATATTTTGCTGATTTACTCATTGCTAGCAAATTTTCGCTTTCTCATGTACCATTTCAGACCACCAATTAGAAGGACTACAATAACCGGAACCACCAAATTTATTACTTGCCATTTGGTTCGCTGCTGCTGTACTTTTACCCGATCCAAAGGACGTATCTTCACTTCCCTCGATCGTGTTTCAATCAATCCTGACTCGTCCACCAGATAGTCCAGAATATTTAGAATAAACTCTTCGTTTGCATAGGTTGTCTTTGTGAATGGCTCCACTCCTAACCCTAATGGTTCACCAGTTTCGGGATCCAAATCATTCCGTATGATGTCTCCATCGCCAATCACTATTACTTTTGAGTCAACACCACGATCAATAAATTGCGACTTATCGAATCCTTTCGGAACCAAACGATTTGCATAGAGTGAAGTGAAGGCACCTTCCAAAAGATAACCTACCGTCTTAGGTCCATCAGTGAATCGCTCTGGTCGGAGTTTATCTCGTAAATCGTTGAAAGCAACACGAACTGGTGGACCTAGCAGTTTTGTATACTGACTGG
Source organism: Ekhidna algicida (assembly GCF_051379705.1). Taxonomy (GTDB): domain Bacteria; phylum Bacteroidota; class Bacteroidia; order Cytophagales; family Cyclobacteriaceae; genus Ekhidna. Next base: position 1,000,450 of record NZ_CP179868.1, read on the forward strand.
TGGTCATCAATGGTGTCTTCTTTATTCCTACAGCTTTCACTGTGTCTATTTCAGAAACAAATCGACCTAAAATCGCATCCAGGTTACGTACCGAAGGATGCTTGCTGAAGTTGGTAAGTACCGGAAAAAATGGCCAGGGAATCATTTGAATTTGAGGTTGGTTTCCAACATTACCCGCTACCACAGGAAACTGTCCACTGTTTACATCCAACACATAGTTTTGATTGATTCTCACACCGTATCTGAAAAGTTGGTCATTCAAATTAGTCTCGTATGGTATCGCTACGGTTCCTTCTCCGGACGCACTGTCCATGTTCACACTCAAGGCATCAATGAAATAAACGAGTTTACCTCCACGCATGAGGTATTGATCTATCAGGTATTTTTCTTGTTCTGTGAAAGGCTGGGTAGGCTTTCCGATTACAACCGCATCATATCCTGTCAATTCATTTTTACCGGCCAACGAAACATTAAATAAATCAAACTTTGAAAGCACGGTATTTCTAAAGCCTGCAATTTCTAGCGAGTCTGGCGACCCATGTCCGATAATGTATCCGATTCTCTTGGTTCTACCATCTACCAGTTGGGCGATGGCTGCCGCCAATTCATACTCCAGGCCTTCAATGCTTTGATTTAAAACTACATCAACTCCTGCCGTACTATTGCCATTAATCAGGTTGACGCTAATTTCGTCCATGCCTTTTGAGACAATAGCTCCTGGGAAAAGAAGTTTCTCCATTTTGTCACCATCTGCATTCTTGTAGTTGAGATTTGAAGGTTCAATCCCTTTATCTATTAATGACTGGTAGAACTGGTTACGCGCTTGCAAATTGGTTGCCTGAGCAGGATCTGTGAATTTGTATTGGACTTTATTTCCGCTTTCGATAGAAAACTGTTCCAACATCTCACCTACGGAATTTTGAAAACGTTCAAAATTGGAGGGTAATTCACCGGCAAGGTATACCTCAAAATAAACACGCTCATCGAGTGACCTTAGGAGGTTTTTCGTTGACTCAGAAATGGTGTATCGTTTTTCTTCCGTTAGGTCAAATTGAACTCTGTATTTATCTGCCATTTGATTGACAAGCCAAACCGAGAGTAGCACGACAATACTTTGAAGAATGACTATTTTCTTACTCTTCCTCATCCCTTCTGTACGTTTAATATGATTCGTGTCAAGTACAGGAACAGGACAATCATGGAAATGAAATAGATGACATCACTCATGTCTATCAATCCCTTGCTCAAAGTTTCATAGTGAGAAAGTATACCTATCTGCTCAATAATGTAGGAAGTCTCAGACCAAATGTTAATAGCAGCAATGGAATCGAATCCGGCGTAAAAAGCAAAACACAGAAATGCCGCCAGAATAAAAGAGACAATTTGATTACCCGTAAGTGCCGATGATAAAATGCCTATGGAAGTAAAAATGCCTCCCAGCAAAATAAGCCCAATGTATGATCCAATGATACCGGCTGTGTCGATATTACCTACTGGATTGCCAAAGTAAGAAAGGGTGAAGTAGTATATCAGCGTTGGCAATATTGAAAATATAACAAGCAGAAAACCCGCAAGAAACTTACCTACCACTATCTCAATATCTCTGAAAGGCAACGTATAAAGTAATTCTATTGTGCCTCCTCTTTTCTCTTCAGCAAATGCTTTCATGGTAATTGCTGGAATCAAAAACATAAAAACGTATGGGGCTAATGAAAACAATGTTTCCATACTTGCATAGCCATAGTCCAGTACGTTGGTATCTGGAAAAACCCACATCAACAGACCAATTCCTAATAGAAAGATTCCGATCACCACATATGCGATCAGTGAATCGAGGAACTCGTTGATTTCTTTTCTTAGAATGGTGATCATTTTCCTTTTGTCAATTCCTGAAAAACGCCTTCGAGCGACTGTTCTTCCTTTGAAATATTGATCAATGGCAACTCATGCTCACCAGCGATCTTCATTATGCTTTTTCTAGGATCTTCGTTCGCTGCTATTCGATAGCTATTCTCCACTATTTCTACCACTTGCAATCCCACATTTTCTAATAGCGTTACATCAATTGCTGCTTCAAACTCTACTCGATAGGTTATTAAATCTGATTTCATTGACTTCAAATTTTTCACCTCATCATCGGCGACTATCGTTCCTTTATTAATGATGACTACCTTATCGCATAGTGCTTCCACTTCTTGCATGATATGTGTGGATAGAATCACGGTCTTGTCCTTGCTCGCTTCTTTGATCACTTTCCTTATTTCCACCAACTGATTAGGATCCAATCCACTGGTTGGTTCATCCAAAATCAAAACCTGAGGATCATGTATTAAGGCCTGAGCAAGACCTACCCGCTGACGATACCCTTTGGAAAGCGCAGCAATCTTCTTGTGCTGCTCGCGACCTAAGCCACACATCTCGATCATATTTGAAACTTTCGATGTTTTACTATCCAGCTTATAAGCTGCAGCTACAAAACCAAGATATTCCTTGACATACATCTCCAGATACAGTGGGTTATGTTCTGGCAGATAGCCTGTGATTCGTTTCACTTCAAGGGGTTCGGCCGATACATCAATACCATCCACATGAACGGACCCTGACGTGAGTCCGATGTACCCTGTAGCAATCTTCATGGTGGTGGATTTTCCTGCACCATTTGGACCTAGAAAGCCAGTAATTTTTCCTTTTGATGCTTCAAAAGAGATCACATCCAGTGCTTTTTGAGCCCCGTAAACTTTGGTTAGTTGATCTACTTTTATTGACATTGAACTAAAAGCTGTTCAGCGGGTTTTACAGGTTTGATGTTTATTTGTGCTCTGATTAACAGATCAGAAAACGCAATTATCGGGCAAATATTTCTATATGTGCTCACATCTACAATTTTGATTTAGAAAATCCTGTATGATTACAATCATTAGTAGCACCAATCGGAAAAATTCAATTTCTAAACAAGTTGCTTTACAGTATCAGACTATACTGAAAGAACTAGCAATAGAATCCACGATAATAGACCTTGAGCATCTACCAGCAGACTTCATTGCATCTGCATTGTATGAAAATCAAGGAACTAATGTCGATTTTAATCCCATTAGAGATCACATGAAGGACGCACAGAAATATGTGTTTATTGTTCCGGAGTACAATGGTTCATTTCCAGGCATTCTCAAAACATTTCTGGATGCGCTTGAATTTCCCGGCACCTTAAAAGGAAAGAGATGCGCCATGGTAGGGATATCTTCGGGTGTTCAAGGTGGTGTAATGGCTATGAGTCATCTAACAGATATTTTCAATTACCTTGGTATGCATGTGCTGGCCAACAAGCCTAAACTGATGCGCGTCAATGGACTGATGGAAGATGGGAAGATCACAGATGAGTCAAGCATCAGAAGGTTAAAAGAACAAGCTGAGGCGCTAATTGATTTTTAAAGATGACTGAAAACATTGTCAAACTACTGCAATACTATAAATCATTAGGTGAGCGATCTTTTGCTGCACTTTCTGATGAAGAGCTACACCTTGTTCCCGGTGATGGTTCCAATAGCATTCCAACAATGGTTAAGCACCTCTGGGGCAATATGCTCTCCAGGTGGACCAATTTTCTAACCGAGGATGGTGAAAAAGACTGGCGGGATCGTGAAGCTGAATTTGATTCTACAATTAAAACAAGAGCAGAAATGATGGAGAAGTGGGAAGAAGGCTGGAATGTGTTTCTCCATGCCATCAAAGACCTAAAAGACGAGGATTTAACGCAAACAGTATATATCCGAAACGAAGGTCACACGGCTCTTGAAGCTATTCACAGGCAGCTCGCACATTACAGTTACCACATTGGACAAATTGTATACCTGGCCAAAATGATTAAAGGAGAAGACTGGGTTTCTTTGAGTATTCCAAAAGGTGGAACGGAGCAATACAACAAAGAGAAGTTTGGTTCCGATAAATCAGATAAACACTTTACTGACGAGGTATAGTAGACTTAAATTGCTCTTCATCGGTTTTGCAGCATGGTTGGTAGGAAAAATCAAGCGATCATGTCAAGAATGTAGTATCCTTGTTATCTTCAATAGACTACCACTGAAGATTTATGCTACGCAAAAGCCTTGTAATATTATTTTCACTAGCTGCGGTCTCGCTCTTTGGACAGTCGTGTCTTCAGAAACTAGATAGTGCGGAATACTTCAAGTACAGCTATCCGCTGAAAGCGAAGTTCTACGCAAACTCCCTCCTTGCAGATTTAGATTCAGCTAAGTGCGTCACAGAAATTGGTATTGCCGGTCTTTACAATAATGTAGGTTTAATTCTTTGGGAAATCAACGACAAGCAACGAAGTTTAAATGCACTCCACAACGGACTCAGCTATGAAGTGGCTAGCAAAGATTCGCTGCATCAAGATTTGCTAGGTATCTATTACAATCTTTCTGCACTTTACCAGGAATTGGGAGACTTTGGAAAAGCCGGCAAGTTTCTGGATTTGGCTGGACGAGTAACTACCGCCCGTCTTTCTGATAACTCTCAAGCAAAAATCAGATACCTCTATCGGCAGGGAATATATCACCGAGAAGTTGGGAATTTTGATGAAAGTCTACAAGCATTAAATCAAGCACTTTCTTCCGGGAAAGATATCAATGACTCAATCAGCATTGCATTACAAATTGAATTAGGTACCACCTACAGGCATTTTGGTGACCTCAATAAAAGTGAGCGTGAGCTACTCAAAGCCATTGAAATAGCGAAGGGCAAAGATGAGATTCAATACTTCAGAGCGATCGATCGATTGTCTGCATTAAAAATAGAGCAGGGCGAATATTCCGATTCTGAAAACTATTTACTCTACAATCTTGAGAAGAAAAACGCCAATTATCAGGATGATAAAGTCATGTTGCTGGAAACGCTGAACGGGTTGAGTATTCTATATTATCGTCTCAACGACCTGAAAACTGCCAACAATTATATGGATCAGGCTTTGGATGTAGCCGGTGAAATCCGAACCATCAGGCCTTATATGATCAACAATCTTGGCACGATTTATAAGCGACAAGGTAACATTGAAAAAGCCGAGGAGTGTTTCAAAGAGAGCTCTCAAGGCTTCCTAGACCTTTTTGGGTCAATGAATCCGGACTATGCTAGCAGCTTAAGCAATCTGGCCAGTATTTATAAGGATAAAGGAGAACTTCCAAAAGCGCTCGATCTATACATGAAAGTGTTAGATATGGACAAGGTTATCTATGGGACTGAGCACGCTAATTACGCCACTTCGCTTAACAATGTTGCTCTGCTCTATCTTCAGTTCGGCAACTTCTCCCTGGCGGGAAAGCTTTTGACTGAAGCCAAAAGAATACGAGCCAATACCTTAGGCAACTACCATCCGCTTTATATCAAAACGGTAAATGATCTGGGACTTTATTACATGATCGTTAAAGACTATCAGAAAGCCATGGAATCTTTCGATCATGCGCTCTCAGCAGAGATCAAGCACATGCAGGATATCTTTCCTGTATTGACGGACAACCAACGCAAGTTGTACTTCGATGAAACCAGATACAACATTGGCCGCTTTTGTGCATTGGCTTTTGCCGATGAAAACATCGATTCTAAATACGCCAACAATGCACTCAATCATTTCCTGAACACACGTGGTATCCTTTTCTACGCGTCAGAAAAAATGAGAAAGCTGATTCAAAACAGTAACGATGATAAAATAAAGCGAGACTACAATACCTGGCGGGAAAAGAAATACAGCTTGGCGCAGGCGTATTTACTTACAGAGGAAGATCGAATCAAGCAGGGAATCTCCATTACCCATTTAGAAGAAGAATGTGCAAACCTTGAAAAAGACCTTTCTCGAAAATTCAAAGTCTTTGCCGATCAGGAGAAATCCACCTACCATCATTGGTCTGAAATCAGTCTTGAACTGGAAGACAGCACAGCTATGGTGGACATAATTCAATTTAGAGATTACTCGGTGGAAGTCATTGACGAAAAAATCGATCAGGGTTTTGAAGATGAGTCACATTATATGGCGTTTATCATCAAAAAAGATAGTGTTTTAGAGACGGTGAAATTGCCAGCCATTGACTTTACTAAAGGCTTTGCGACTTACCGAAATTCATTGAAGTATGGAGTGAAAGACAAGCACAGTTATGGAGTTTTCTGGCAGCAAATTGATGAGCATTTGCACGATGTAAATAAACTGTATCTATCACCTGACGGCATCTATCACAAGCTCAACCCTGTGGTTTTTTATGACGAGACCGATAATGAATACATGTCGGATAAATATGACATCATTAACATCACGAGTGGTAAGGATCTGCTTTATCGAGATGTGCCAGAGTTGGTGACTGACGCCAAAATATTTGGAAACCCTGATTTCTCTAAGATTGAAGGCTATTCACTTAATCAACTTCCAGGTGCTGAAAGAGAAGCGAGTGACATCAGTGAAATTCTGGATGTGCGCAGATGGGAAACAGAGACCTTCTATTTCTCGGAAGCCACTGAAGATCGCATCAAGACTTTTGCAAATCCGGGAATTATCCATATTGCTACACATGGCTATTTCATTGATGACCCGAATTATACCGATCCACTTCACAGTTCGGGGCTCTTTTTGAGTAAATCAGCATCTAGTACAAATGACGGATTACTTTCTGCCTATGAAGCGATGAATTTGGTCCTAGATCAAACGAATCTGGTTGTCTTAGCCGCCTGCGAAACGGGACTTGGTAAAGTGCAGAACGGTGAAGGAGTTTTTGGATTACAACGTGCTTTTTTGGTAGCAGGAGCTCAAAATGTGCTTTTGTCACTGGTTAAAATAAATGATGAAGCCGCTCGAAAATTCATGAACCTATTCTATAAAGAGCTATTATTAGTGAAAGATCCACAGGTCGCCTTTTTTAATGCAAGAAGAGAGTTTAGAAAGGTGGATACAAACCCATACAATTGGGGAGCTTACATTTTAGTATCCAAAGGTTAATCACTGGTTGAACAATTCCAGATTTTCCTCGCTTACCAGCAAATTAATCGGGCGCTCAGCATTTGATGTCTCGTATACTCGTATCGTGTTTCCGGCAGTAATTGTGCCTTTTATTGCACCGTTCCAACTCATAAGCTGATCATAGTCCACATTCAATATTTCAGCGATCCGCTCCAATGACATTGCCCTTCTAACAATATAAGTTCTTGCCGTTTGCAGGTTCAAGTCTACGCTCGATTTCACGATGATTTCAACTCTTCTGCGGAAGATTCTACGAAACCAGTGGTCGTTGCCTTGAGAAGGAATCTCGCCTCTGGGAAGTACATTAATCTTCCCTGCATCCAAACCCAAAGAAACCAGGTAAGACTTTGCTGACTCTCCCCTTTTTTCGCTTAGCCTCAAATTGCCATTATCCGTACCTATGCTGTCTGTGAATGCCAGAATATCTATGGACTCAAAACTTTGGGCTTGGATCTGATCATAAAGATTATCTAGCCCGGCCCGAGCTTCAGGTCTTAATGAATACAATCCATAATCGAAGTATAGCTTTTCAAAGCGAATCTCAGATGGTATCTCCGAAGCAACAACTGGATCAGTTGTATCATCCTCCAAAATTTTGGGCTTGGGCTTTGACGGCCTTATGGGCTCGAATAGGTCATATCCTGCATAATCTTCCACTCGAAATGTCACCAGATCTAATGATTGAATATCTCTAAACTTGGAGACCAAACGTGCATCAATCAGCGATTCCCCTGAAATAAGAAGCGAAAGAAACAATCGCTCATTGCTTACATCAAAATTGTAAATATTGAGAATCTCATGATCCGCTCTATTGGATGACAAAAAACCTACTGTATCAGAAATCGCAAAATAGGTATCGTCCCATGTAGAGTTGAATGGATCACCCAAGTTGTATATCTGTGGCTCAAAGAATGATTCTCCTTTTGCTGCGTAAAGATCAAAACCACCGTATCCCACATGGCCATCACTGGAGAAAAGTAGACATTCAAAAGCTGAGGAGTAATATGGGGTAATTTCATTTTCAGGCGAGTTTATCACTGCTCCCATATTGATAGCAGGTGTCCAAGCTTCCTTTTCCAGTCCTTTCAGGCTCATCCAGATGTCGCTTCCTCCATTTCCCCCAGATCTGTTTGAGCTGAAGAACAAGGTGTCGCCAGTTGCTGAGATAGATGGTTGTTTATTCTCCGATCCCGGCTCATTGATATAGGCGTTCAACGCCACAGGAGCAGTCCACTCGTCATTCTCCAGATAACTCACCATGATACTGCATTGAGAACCTTCGCCTTCATTGCAGGAAGAAAAATAGAACGTATCTCCTTTTTTAGTAAAAGATCCTGAGCCTTCGGGCCAACGTGTATTCAAACCTGAAAATTTCTGATTTGAGGATGACATTCTCCAGCGACCATTTCCTCTATTTTCGAATGAGACCAAATCTGGCAAAAGTCCCTCGTATTGCAACTCTTCGTATTGTGTTCCCGGTAGGTTTCTTGTAGTGGCCAATACCACATGCTTGCTGGATGGGTTTACTATCGCTCCAAAATCGTGGAATTTCGAATTAATCTCATCCATCGAGCTAACTGCAAATCCTCTATCCGCCTTTTTTTGTCGTAATGCTAATTGACAACCTTCGCTTTGTTTTCTAGCCAATTCTATTAGGTAAGGTTCGGCATCTGGCACAGATATCAGAAATGAATAAATAGAATCAGCTTCATCAAATCGAGTCTCTTGCTTAAGTAGCCCTGCATAGCTGTACATCGAACGAGCCCTATATTCCTGATTGGGCGCGTTGCTTAATTGCAAAAAGACTGATTTTGCTTTTTCGTATTGTAGGGTTTTGTTGTAGCATTCTGCCAATCTGAATTTAGCAAAATGGTTATCCTTGTCTATTCCGGATATTTTATCGTAAAACTCTATTGCGTCATTGTAAACACCATTCTGATAATTTTCATCAGCCAATCTTAAGAGTTTAGGAACCGACTGAGAATACCCAAGGACAGTGGCCATCATGCAACTTATGGTGAGTATTTTTTTCATCGTTAAGATCAGAATATCGGACTTGATATATTTCTCAATGGATTTGAAAGATCAAGATTGTAAGTTAAGGAAACCTCATAGGTAGGCAAGTTGGCGCCCAGTTGATCACTTATATCAAACGATTTTGTATTCAGATCGAAGCTGAAGCCAATCTTTAGATTATCAATTTCGAATCCTGCAAGCACGATAATAGAGTCTTCTAATCGATACCAAGATCCAACCTGAATATTAACTGCTGTATTGGACTCTGGTGAACTGACGAGCGTTGAAAAGTAAACACCTGTATTTATCTGTGTGCTGCCCTGCGAATAAAGTACATATGCAGATGGGTGCACATACCACCTTGGAGCGATATTGATTTTGGAAGAACCAAATGCTTTGAATAAAAGGCTTTTTCTTGCTCCTTCTAATCCATCAATGGAAACGTTAGCTCGATTCAAATTATCGACACTTAAGCCAAACAATAGGCTTTTATCTCGGATGTACCTATTCTCATTATCAAATGATGAGTAGATGACTCCAAAATTGAAAGTTGGGTAAAGAACCGGATTGGCGCCCAGTGCTTCACCTACTTTTGAATCGTCATATCCGATGTATCTATTAAACTGAGACCCCCAGGTCAATACATTACCATCTATGGTATGCTGCACGATCCCACCTTGCAATCCAAACACAATCGTCTTGTTGGTTAGGCGACTCAATCGAATGGCATATGCTCCTGTCAAAAGGATCTTTTTTGATGTATAAATCCCTTCAAAACCTCGCTTCTCTTGAAAAAAGGTAATTCCCGCTCCTCCGATCTGATGGTCTTTACTTGTGGTTTTTTTAAACGGATAGGTGAAGGTTACTTGTAATAATTCGAGAAATGAATCTGAACTTGGTGAACCTCCTCTTTTATAATTGGAATTGAAAGACAGGTTTGGAATTGTACCTGTAAATGCCGGATTGAGTACACTCGAGCTGGCAAAATATTGTGAAAACTGGCCTTCTTGTCCAATCAATGAAAAAGAGCATATGAGAAACAATATGGTGATTAGATGCTTTCTCATTTGACTAGTAAAATTGAACCTACTTGTGTGTATTCTTCTGAGTCAGCAACAATTCGAACGTTGTAATAGTAGACACCTTCCGGGGCATCGAGACCTGAATTCAGTACGCCATTCCAACTGAATTGCGATACGTCCAGATCATCGCCGTTCTGGCTTACAGTGAAAACCTGCTTATTGAAGGAATCATACAGTGCTATCGAAATTGAGGTAACAAGCGTTCCGGTAAAATATGCTCTGAACTCTCGGTTTTCTTCCAAAGTAGCATTCGGTGCAAAAGCTTTAGGAATATAAAGCCTTGGTTCATCAACCAGCGGAATTAAAGCTATCGCCAATCTTCGTCCATCATCAGTGATCCAAATGGATTCGTCTGAGGTAATTACGCCACTTGCGTTGAAAGGATCTGCAGTATTTTGAGTTCCGTCCAAGGGATGATACAATGTATCCTGCTTTGAAAACAGTGCTATTGCAGGAGTATAAACATTGGCTCGGATGGCCTCTCCGTTTGAAAAGCTATTCAGATCGACACCAGAAAAATTGACTGAAATCTGAGCAGTCGTTGAATCACCTTTTACTTTTAATATCCACTCAACCTCATCGCTCAAACCAACCATATCTTCATCCGGTAGTAGTTGATTTTGATCGGGTACTCTGCATTCTACAGAAACAATACTTCCAGCGGCTAGATTAGATATCGTCATGTAATTAGGTGAGCCGTTCACTCCCATCGGGAAAGTTACCGGACCACCCCGCGAAATACCCACAAGTTTTCCTTCAACATAACCGGACCCTAGAGCTTGAGAACTTCCGCTTACTAATAAGTCATCATCGTCTTCAGCGTCAATGACACCATTGGTAGTTTGAAGTGCTCCTGATACAATGATTCTGTCGGTTAGAAGTGTCAGCTTTCCTTGCTTATCAACCACAAAATCACCTACTTCTAAGGTGTCTCCACTAAGGCTTTGGTCATTTGCTCCTGTAAACTTGAGATTGCCGACATCAGTATTTAGTACAAAGTCAAAATCTCCATAACTAACGATGGTTCCGGTATTGGTAAGTGATCCATTGATACTTGTACTACCTCCAAAGAAAAATATGGTTCCATCACCTACATATAATGAAGTCTGATCTCCAAATGTGATTTGAGTAAATGCCACCTGGGCACAAAAAAGAGCTATGAAGCTTAGTAAATTTTTCATGAAAATCACAGTTGAGCGCTTCTACCTATTTCGATCCAGAATGATCCAACATAAACCAAATGCAAAGTGGCATTTACGTTCATAAGGAAATTCGAGTCATTGTTCGAGAGTTGAATATTGACACCACCATTGTCAGCATCAATGATGTCAATGCTTGCGGCCTGAGATACAAGAATGATTTCTTGTCCCTGCAAACCGACAGCAAGTTGACCAATAGGGCCCCCATCCAATGTCACAATTCTTGTATCAGCCGCTACCGGATCTGTATTGAATGGTCCTGAAATTGCGCTAACCAGATTTCCTCCTAAAGAAATATCACCTGCTGTATTTATCGCTCCATTTACATCCAATTTAGATCCTGGAGTAGCCGTGCCTATACCAACATCCCCAGTAGGTGATATTGCAAAATCTGCATTACCGTCTGTAAGGATGGTTCCCATGTTGATTTTAAACGTACTACCCTCAGTTTGATCAATTCCAAGAACTGTATTATTGCCGGGTACGTCAAAGCGAATGGATGCATCTCCAGTGCCCGCATTTTCTACCTGCAAGATCCCTGTCGCCACGTTACTGTTACCGGTAATGTATGAGGTGCTATTACCCACATTGACATCCAGAGGTCCTCGAGTGGTATTAAACCCGATTCCCACATCTCCATCCGTAATAATAGAAGGACCGCCACTATTTAATACTTCAATTGCCGCATCTGGACTTGTTCCATTCATATCCACTCTGATTCCGTTTCCATTGGTGCCTTGATGATTGGCATTTAGCACATTGCCAGTTCCGTTGGTGGAGGCGAAAATTGCAGAACCAGAACTCGTGCCGTTATTAACTGTAGCACTTAGCGCTCCACCAACCCCTGATGTTGTTGCTACCAGCGTATTTGATGCATTAGATCCATTTGTTATTGCGAAAGATCCTGCAACTCCTGTTCCTGTTGTATTACCCTGAACAGCTGCGCCATTTCCTGCACCTGTGATTGAAAATTCTGCTGCATCCCCTGCACCTGTAGACACTACATGCAAACCTCTGGATCCAGCGGCACCATTCGTCTCAACAGAAAGGGCAGTAACAGAACTTCCTCCATTATTCACTTGAAACCTACCTGCACCACCAGTACCGGATTGTTCGATGAAAAATAGGTCAGCTGCGTTTCCAGTAGGACCTGGATTATAAGGTAGAGCAAAACCTCCACCTCCCAAAGGATTCCAAGCTCCAGAACTATATCCTTCAAATGCTGAGCCATTGTATCGAATCATGCCATCCTGCTCATCACCAGGATCTGGCGATCCTAAACTAATACCCTCACTTACATAGATATTTCCATCATTTCTCATTTCCATCCAGCTACGCACATCACCTCCAGATAGATTGACTATGGAATTTGCTGCAGCGTTTACAACATTCATAAACAACATCTCACCGTTATCCATAAATATGAATGATGCAGAGTCCGTATTTGTTCTTCTCAGTTGATTATCTGTGACATTTGTATAATCCGGGTATAAATTTGACAGGATTGCGTCACCGTTTATACTTTGTGTAGCATTTTCAAAATGCCCCATTCCAAACTCGTCTCCGATCTGAAGTGGAGTTCTCACATCCTGAACACCAATACCAACCATAAAGTCTGAATTGATTCCATCACCTAATACTATGGTATTTGGAATGCTGGCATCTGTAAGCGCTCCAATTGCTACAGCATTATTGGCATTGGATTGTGCATTTCTGCCAATTGCAATTCCATCAATATTATTTGTTTGAGTATTAAATCCAACAGCTACACTACCATCACCTGGAGCGTTAGCATTGAATCCAATTCCAACAACATTTTGAGAAGTAGAACTTGTATTTGATGCTGATCCAATAAGTATGTTTCGCTGACCGTCAATGAGTGATAAGCCTGCGTTCCTACCAATTGTAACGTTATCCGGTCCAGTAGTAATTCCACTTCCTGAGTTTTCTCCAATTAGAACGTTTCTATTTCCTCCGGCCATTAAGCTACTTCCTGCTCCAAAGCCCGCAATCAGGTTTTCTGTGAATGGATTATCAATAAGGCCAGAACCTCCACCTATAGGACCCCAAGCTCCTTGAATATAACCTTCAAATCCTTCAGCTCCCGGCTCATTACTATACCTAAGCATTCCATTTGCAGGTGTTCCCGGACGTTGAGCATTGTCACCAATTGGCAGCTTAATTGCGTCCGTTCCAACAATATCCAACATTACTCCGGGTGTAGTAGTGCCTATACCAACAGGTGCATTTGTGGTTATTGCCGGTCCACTTCCAACATGATTTATGTTAATTACGGCACTTGTATTACTACCATTGTTATTTGAAAATGTAGCCGTGTGTCCCAAACCGCTCGTAAATGCATTTAGTGCTTGCGCAGTGCCGGATGCATTATCATAAGAAATACGAGCTGCATCTCCCGTGCCGTTGCTTTGAGCCAAAAGTGCATAGGAGCCGATAGCTCCATTTGAAAGCGTTTCTAATGCCGGAGTAGTGCTGGCCGCATTCGTTACGCTAAAGAAACCTGCTCTGAAATTTCCTGTTTGAGTAATAGCAAACGCGTCAGCTGTATTGTCAGAACCAGAGAATGGTAAGTTTAATGAGCCCACCTGACTTGCTAGTGCAAGTGTTTCATCACTTGATGGTAAATCGGGTATTCTAAGAATTGGGGTTGCATTCGATTGTGATGTAACATTCAGCGTTACATCATTAGCTCCGGCTTCAAAAACAAATTCCCCAATAACATTGATATCATCTGTCCCAGCATCACCCAAATTTATAACCGGGCTATTGAGACTCGTGGCAATAGCAGTATTGGAAATAAAATTACCAGCTCCATCAACAATTAGGTCATTACTTCCAGCACCTGTTGTTATTGTAGCTGCTGAGGACAATGTACCTCCAAGGTCAATGTTATTTGCATTTATAGTTACACCACTACCTGAAACTAAAGGAGCAGGAATATTGGTATCTACATAATTTCTTGTAGCAGCATCTTGTGCAAGTGCAGGATCTGCTAAGTTGGTGATCGTGCCGGCTCCAGCATCATTGCTTACCGCTAGTACGGCCGACAGATCTTGGGTTTCTCCTGTAATAAAGCCTTGCGTGTCTACATAATTTCTTGTAGCAGCATCCTGTGCTCCGGCAGGATCGGCTAAGTTGGTGATCGTGCCGGCTCCAGCATCATTGCTTACCGCTAGTACGGCCGACAGATCTTGGATTTCTCCTGTAATAAAGCCTTGAGTGTCTACATAATTTCTTGTAGCAGCATCCTGTGCTCCGGCAGGATCGGCTAAGTTGGTGATGGTCCCGGCTCCAGCATCATTGCTTACCGCTAGTACGGCTGACAAGTCTTGGGTTTCTCCTGTAATAAAGCCTTGCGTGTCTACATAATTTCTTGTAGCAGCATCTTGTGCTCCGGCAGGATCGGCTAAGTTGGTGATCGTCCCGGCTCCAGCATCATTGCTTACTGCTAGTACGGCTGACAAGTCTTGGGTTTCTCCTGTAATAAAGCCTTGCGTGTCTACATAATTTCTTGTAGCAGCATCTTGTGCAAGTGCAGGATCGGCTAAGTTGGTGATCGTCCCGGCTCCAGCATCATTGCTTACCGCTAGTACGGCTGACAGGTCTTGGGTTTCTCCTGTAATAAAGCCTTGCGTGTCTACATAATTTCTTGTAGCAGCATCTTGTGCAAGTGCAGGATCGGCTAAGTTGGTGATGGTCCCGGCTCCAGCATCATTGCTTACTGCTAGTACGGCTGACAGATCCTGGGTTTCTCCTGTAATAAAGCCTTGCGTGTCTACATAATTTCTTGTAGCAGCATCTTGTGCAAGTGCAGGATCGGCTAAGTTGGTGATGGTCCCGGCTCCAGCATCATTGCTTACTGCTAGTACGGCTGACAAGTCTTGGGTTTCTCCTGTAATAAAGCCTTGCGTGTCTACATAATTTCTTGTAGCAGCATCTTGTGCAAGTGCAGGATCGGCTAAGTTGGTGATCGTCCCGGCTCCAGCATCATTGCTTACTGCTAGTACGGCTGACAAGTCTTGGGTTTCTCCTGTAATAAAGCCTTGCGTGTCTACATAATTTCTTGTAGCAGCATCTTGTGCAAGTGCAGGATCGGCTAAGTTGGTGATCGTCCCGGCTCCAGCATCATTGCTTACCGCTAGTACGGCTGACAGGTCTTGGGTTTCTCCTGTAATAAAGCCTTGCGTGTCTACATAATTTCTTGTAGCAGCATCTTGTGCAAGTGCAGGATCGGCTAAGTTGGTGATGGTCCCGGCTCCAGCATCATTGCTTACTGCTAGTACGGCTGACAGATCCTGGGTTTCTCCTGTAATAAAGCCTTGCGTGTCTACATAATTTCTTGTAGCAGCATCTTGTGCAAGTGCAGGATCGGCTAAGTTGGTGATGGTCCCGGCTCCAGCATCATTGCTTACTGCTAGTACGGCTGACAGATCCTGGGTTTCTCCTGTAATAAAGCCTTGCGTGTCTACATAATTTCTTGTAGCAGCATCTTGTGCTCCGGCAGGATCGGCTAAGTTGGTGATCGTCCCGGCTCCAGCATCATTGCTTACTGCTAGTACGGCTGACAAGTCTTGGGTTTCTCCTGTAATAAAGCCTTGCGTGTCTACATAATTTCTTGTAGCAGCATCTTGTGCAAGTGCAGGATCGGCTAAGTTGGTGATCGTCCCGGCTCCAGCATCATTGCTTACCGCTAGTACGGCTGACAGGTCTTGGGTTTCTCCTGTAATAAAGCCTTGCGTGTCTACATAATTTCTTGTAGCAGCATCTTGTGCAAGTGCAGGATCGGCTAAGTTGGTGATGGTCCCGGCTCCAGCATCATTGCTTACTGCTAGTACGGCTGACAGATCCTGGGTTTCTCCTGTAATAAAGCCTTGCGTGTCTACATAATTTCTTGTAGCAGCATCTTGTGCAAGTGCAGGATCGGCTAAGTTGGTGATGGTCCCGGCTCCAGCATCATTGCTTACCGCCAGTACGGCTGACAGGTCTTGGGTTTCTCCTGTAATAAAGCCTTGCGTGTCTACATAATTTCTTGTAGCAGCATCTTGTGCAAGTGCAGGATCGGCTAAGTTGGTGATGGTCCCGGCTCCAGCATCATTGCTTACCGCTAGTACGGCTGACAGATCCTGGGTTTCTCCTGTAATAAAACCTTGCGTGTCTACATAATTTCTTGTAGCAGCATCTTGTGCAAGTGCAGGATCTGCTAAGTTGGTGATCGTCCCGGCTCCAGCATCATTGCTTACCGCTAGTACGGCTGACAGGTCTTGGGTTTCTCCTGTAATAAAGCCTTGAGTGTCTACATAATTTCTTGTAGCAGCATCTTGTGCAAGTGCAGGATCGGCTAAGTTGGTGATGGTCCCGGCTCCAGCATCATTGCTTACCGCTAGTACGGCTGACAGATCCTGGGTTTCTGAAGTGATGTATCCTGCGTCATTCACTAATATGGATACGTTATCTCCAGAACCCAAAAAGCCAGCATCATTATTGAGTAGGCTCACGTTCTCACCCTGAACCATCACATTAGCATCAAGTTTATTAGCAGAAATATTAGCAGAACCATTGATGTCAGCATCTTGAATGCTAGCATCTTGAATTTCTAAAGCTGATACTACACCAATGGCAATGTTCAACCCACTTTGATAATCGCCTTCAATATCACCTGTAGCTGGAACTGTAGTCAGTGTAATATCATTTGTATCATCTGTATCCAGATTAGCAGGTACACCAGTTAGTTCTGTGAAATCAACTCCATCTTTTATGTTGGCGGGAACCGTTGGATCGGTCTCCGTAACCACAAATCCTGCTGTAGTCAAATCAATGGTATTTCCTCTATCCACGGAGAGGTTGGTTCCCGCAAGGCTTAAATTTTGATTGTCTGTATTTATCCCACTTAAATCTATCGTATTCCCATTCTCGATAGTCAAGTCGGTTCCCGATAAAGTAAGGTTTTGGTTATCAGTATTTGTGGTTAAAACCCAATTTGTGTTTACCCAGAAGTAAAATGCACTTTCATCACTATCAAAAACCATTAACCCATTGTCAGTGGCAGAAAGTGAGGGTATCATGTCATTTCTCTGCAAAGTGGTCAAACTGGGAATCAATAGTCCCTGGTCTCCTCCTGGTGATACAAGATGTAAAACAGCGTTTGGATTAGGGGTTTCGGTGTTTATTCCAGCGGTGTACTCTTGCCCAACAAGAGTTAAAGAGAGGAATAAAGTTGCTATCGCAACGAAGGGTTTTAGGGTAGCTTTCATGGTTTTGACTATTTAGCGGGAAATTCAAAAATAACTATTTGAAATGGTGAAAAACCTCCTTCATTATCATATTCGATCTAATGACAGTTTCATTAGATCGACATCAAGTCTACGGGAATAAACACCAGTTGAAAAAAGACGGATTAGGAAAAATACCATGAATCACGGATATCAAATCACAATTGGAGGGTATTGAGCATGGAGCTGGATTTCAGGACCTTAGCCTAAAAAAGTAACATCATGAAAACCATCAAATTATTCGCCTATTTAATTTCTGCATCACTTCTTTTCTCCTGCGGGGGAGATTCTGATGATGCAACTCCTGCTGGCAACAGTCTTTCGGCCACCGTGACAGGGGATATTAGCGCCAATTTCAGTGCATCCGGTGAAGTGCAAGGACAAAAACTAGTGCAAGCCAATCTTACAAGTTCGAGCAATGGAGATGTGCTTGCCATCGTCGCATCTGAAGGTACTGGGAACGCTATGGCTATTTCAATTGTGAATTTTGACGGAGCGGGGACTTATAGTCTTGAAATAACTTCAAGCAATACAGCAACATTTACTTCCGTGAATACAACAACCTTTGAGACGTCCGGTGTAACGGCTGTTTCAGGAAGTATCGAAGTGACTGTTTCGGGAGATGTAATTAACGGTACATTCAGCTTTGATGGGGAGGGAAGTGACGACCTTCAAGCTGAAGTATCCGGACAATTTTCAGTAACTCCTGAAGAATAAAAATTTAGTCTAATTAATCGTGTAACTATAGGGTGATCTGCATGCAGATCACCCTTTTTGTTTTATTGCTTGAGGATTTTAATCAACCTATCAGATTCAGCATTTACCAACTTTAGGAAGTAAATCCCATTTGGGTAGGCATACAATGAAACCGTGCCTTCAAAAGCTTGATCGTATCTACTAAATCGATGGCTCTGAATGATCCTTCCGTTCAAATCAATAACCTGAACTTGCAAAAATCCTTTAATGTAATCATGGCCCGGCACAGTTACTTTAAAAACTCCTTTTGTCGGATTTGGAGCAACCGTAATGGATTGATCAATCGACGTACCTAAAACAAAGTCAACATTAAAGCTTACAGATTCTTCACAGTTGCCACTATTTGAAACCACAAGAACTTCGTAGGTGCCAGACTCTACTCCGGTAAAAATATTGGATGATTGAAAGTTGTCACCACCATCAATGC
Source organism: Ekhidna algicida (assembly GCF_051379705.1). Classification (GTDB taxonomy): domain Bacteria; phylum Bacteroidota; class Bacteroidia; order Cytophagales; family Cyclobacteriaceae; genus Ekhidna. The sequence goes on from NZ_CP179868.1 coordinate 1,019,217, forward strand.
TGTATTCATAGCTATCTCCACCAGATGCGATGATTTCAAGGTCACCTATTCCATCACCAGTTACTTCCTGATTAACTGCAATTGTCAAATCACAATCAAATGCCAGTGTGACAGTTTCCTCAACAACACAATTTCCATCCTGTGCAAGCACATATATGTCATACGTACCAATTGCAAGTTCATCGAATACAGGAGATTCTTGGAAGGTCTCTCCATCATCAATACTGTATTCATATCCGTAACTGCCGGATGCATCAATAATAATAGAACCCAATTCACCAGTACTGGCATTTATAACATCCGTCTCAATAGCTAGGTTACACTCTGTGCCAATGCAAAAGGCGGTACTCTCAAACTCACCAAATTGTCCATTTCCGGCAAAAATTGTATTTCCATTTGCGTCGGCAATTGAATAAGAACCTGAACCGAAACCACAGCAAATGCCATCATCAAAAGCATCATAGATCACAAATTCATAGCAAGCATCGGGATCAACACATATATATTCCGTTACAGTCGATTCTACGTCCTCCGGGTATGGACCTCCACTTACAATAACATTTCCTTCTCCATCAAGCATTTCCCAGGTAGTCTCTTCCGGGTACTCATCTGTATTGAGCGTGAAAACAATTTGATCCAGGCTGGAATCAAGGTTGACCACCAGGTCGGATCCATTATTACCAGGAACTTCGTCAGCAACTTCATTCGGACTTACCAGGACAATTGAAATATCATTATTACCCTCAGAAAGGTCAGAAACTTCAATTTCTACGATCTCTTCCTCACCTGTTTCGAGTGAGCCTGTCCAATTGATAGTTTCTTCTAATGAAGCGTTGAGATAAACCTCAATGTCCACGGACTCTAATGTATTTCCGCCTTCATTGGTAATTGTTACTGCTGCAGTTATAACATTATTACATGTAGTACCTATAGCAGACGAAGAAATACTTGCGTCATTCTCAGCAATCTTCTTCAAATTTTTGGTTAGCGAATTATTTCCCGGAAGTTCATCCCCAGTGAGATCAACTTCCACTGAAATTTCATAATCTCCCAGAGCTGAAAGGTCTACGGTAGTCCCAAAGTCATGCGCTAAACTGGCTCCCGCAGCTAGAGAAGGTGTATGTGTATAGGTCTCGATTACAACATCATCCAAGCTCAGTATTATATCAAAATTTGAAGCAGCTTGAGTCCCGATGTTTTCGACTGTGACACTGACTGTCTCGGTAGCAGTGAGTGTGGTTGATGTGTTAGGTTCATCAATGGAATTGACTGTAAGATCATTAGCATTGGCTTCCAGTTGGAAGGCTACTATTCTGGTCTTTGATCCGCCTGAAGCAGCGTATTCTGAAGTATACCAAAAAGTTCTCTCGTTTTGAGGGTCAACTGCCATTTGAGCATAATCACCGAAACGATCGCCACCTACTGATCCAGTTCCATCGACTACTCCATACTCGGTAACTGTCATTGTTCCCAGTGGATCCTCGGCATACCTTCCGGTATATTTAATTCCTACGAATTCTGATGAACTGGTTGTATTGTAGGCAAGTCCGATATTCCCATCTTTATCTAAGGAGATTGAAGGCATGAACCTATGCAGGCCATCATCTGGAGCATAAGTTCCTTCTTGATAAAGTTCCCAATCGCCAGTAGTTCTACGTAATTCCATCCATCTTATTCCTGCTAAATTATCTCCATCTGTTACATCTGTAATAAAGCTAAGTACAATGGATTCATGTGTTTCGAAATTACGATAGTGTGGTAGATTCATGATTACTTCAGGAATTGCATCAATTCCCTGAGAGGAACCTTTTTGAGAAAGGCAAGAGAAATCTTGTCCATTCGCATTATCGCAAGGATATCCATCGAATGCAGTGGTTTCTATTGTTGTTTTCGTTACCGTGGTTTCATTTTCGAAATCTACATCGAAGATGAAAACCTCGACAGCATCATTGGCGACTTCACCCCATGAGGAGTCATTTATTTTTATCGCGATTGGCTTATTATCCTCTGGTGCAACATCTCCAATCCAGCTTACTGGTGTGGTGACGTAAAACCCTGCTTCTGTGCTCGAATTTCCAGCGATTTCTACACGCTGTGCCGCCACTTCGCTATCTCCAGCAATAAATGCCGCACGATCGAAAAAATACTGATGCAAGCTGCCAGGACCCAATTCATTGGTTGTTACCATATATGTATCACTCCAAATTGCCCACTTCGGATAATCAGGAAAATTTGGCGGTGAATAAGAGTAGGCATTGTAGCTACCAAGTGGATCGCTGGTATCTGAAATTGCAAATAGTAGGTTCGCTGTGCCATTCGGAGAAGTGAATTCTGTAATGATCCAGCGATTATATTCATGATCAAATAGTATAATTGGATCTCCTGCGGATACTTCATTAATTGAAGACCAAAGCGTATTAGCCGCAAATTGGTCTACAAGGCTTCCATCGTCTTTATCATAGACAGCTATATCTGTTGCATTAATTGCTTGAACGTAATAATCTAATCCTACATCACCGGTTGGATCATTTGGCGAGCCGAATGAGCTTGCCAAACCATCAATATTGACGGATGGGGTGATTGCTGTTGCTCTACCATTTGGAGTATTGTTGAATTGACGGATAGGATCAATTCCTTGATGTTCCAACTCTGGAAGTATGGCATTACTTCCTTTTCTGCCGATGAAGTTTGTCGGTGCAGCTGTTACTCTTGCCTTTGCTTTGGATTTCTTATCTCTATCGGTAACAGAAAGTCTAATAAGCTCTTTGAGGGGTTTAGTTTTGCCCAAATGAATGGCCTTAAAACTGCTTACATTAACCTCGAGTTCCTTCCTGTTTTGGCTGAAACCAGAAATACTGGATAGCAAAACAGTCAGGATTAATAATTTACTTCTCATAATTTTTGATTTAGGGGATTCTAATTTTTTGATTTTTTTATTGGCATGGATTGATCATTTCCATCCAAATATGTCTCCAGCACGCTTTCATCTTCTTTGAGTTTGTCTAATAATTTAAGCGCTACGCTTTCATTACCCGCAACTTTTACCATCCATTGGTTTTGAGATCTACTGATTCGCTTCATGCTTTCCACTTGAGTAGATTTTACTGATTCCAAATCAGCCGGAGAAAGACCATCTGCGAGTAGTAGGATGATTGGAGTTGTTGCTTGATCGCTGTAGTCATCTGCTTGCCCAACATTAGCAGATTTGCACTGAGTGAGTAACAATACGATGGTTCCTAAAAGAATGAATTTTACTCGCATATCATGAATTTTAGCTATTCAAAAGTACTCTTTACAATTTGAATTTTTATAAATATTGGATTTAATGCGTTGTGTACATTTTAATTATCTGGTCCATGCATCGTTCTCCATCCATTGCTGCGGACACAATTCCTCCTGCATACCCAGCCCCTTCTGCACAAGGAAATAATCTCTTTACTTCAACATGTTCGCATGTATCTCTGTCTCTGGGAATACGAACAGGAGAAGAGGTTCTACTTTCAACTCCAACAATTTGGGCTTCATTTGTTAAGTAACCTTTCATTTTTTGTCCAAAAAATTGGAAGCCCTGACGCAATCGCTTCCCAACGAATTGCGGTAAAACTTCCATCATGTCGGTGGATTCCAGCCCTGGCTGATAAGATGTTTCTAATAGGCCAGATGAAACCGTCCCATTCACGAAATCTATCATTCTCTGCGCAGGAGCAACCTGAGTGCTGCCTCCGATTTTCCACGCCCTTTTTTCAATATCTGCCTGAAACTCCATGGCTGCTAGTTCATCAAATTTTTGATATTCTGGAATGTCTTCCAATTCAATTGCAGCGACCATACCTGAATTGGCATATTTGCTATCTCGTCTGGAAGGACTCATCCCATTGACTACCAATTCTCCTGGTGAGGTAGCGGCTGGTACAATAAACCCACCTGGGCACATGCAGAACGAAAATACACCTCGTTCTTTTCCTTTGAGCGTAGTTTGAGAAACTAATGAATAGGCCGAAGCAGGTAAATAATCTCCCCGATCTTCACACTTGTATTGAATTTGATCGATCAGCTGCTGCTGATGCTCAATTCTCACTCCTAGTGCAAATGGCTTGGCTTCTATTTTCACCTGTTTGGTTTTACACAATCGAAAGATATCTCGTGCCGAATGGCCCGTTGCTAATAATACAGCTACTCCTCGGTGTTCCTCTACCTCAGAAGTCACTCCTTTTATTTCCCCATTCTCTATGAGGAAGTCCGTTACCTTGGTGTTAAAATGCACTTCTCCGCCTGCATTTTCAATAGTTTCCCTCAATTTGGTCACCAGTTTGGGAAGTTTGTTTGTTCCAATATGAGGATGAGCTTCAAACAAAATATCTGAGGTTGCGCCATGAGCTACGAGGATTTCAAATACTCGCCGGATGCTTCCACGTTTTTTTGAACGTGTATAGAGCTTACCATCTGAATAGGTACCAGCTCCACCCTCACCAAAACAATAATTACTTTCCGGATTTACAATATGCTCCTTATTAATTGCTGCCAGATCTCTTCTGCGTGAGCGAACATCTTTCCCTCGCTCCAATATAATCGGCTTTAAGCCACCTTCTATAGCCTTTATTGCAGCAAATAATCCTGCCGGGCCAGCACCAACAATGATTACCGGATCTGCATTCCTTACATTGTATTCTTTGTGGAAATACTCTACGTATTCAACTTGAGGTGGTGTATCACGAACTTCCACGCGCAGGTTGACTTTGATGGTCTTCTGCCTTGCGTCGACTGATCTTCGCAAAATATCAACATATTGACCTTGATTTAGATGATCTTTTTGTTTCAGATAAACTTCTAATGCTTCCGGGCTAAATCCCACTTCGGGACTTACTATAAGGTCATGAATTGGCATACCGCAAAAGTAGTCTGCGCTGTACTCAGACAACAGTAGAGATGTATCTTTATGTTATGAATATCCAAGATCATCTATCAAAAGTTAGCGAATACTTCTCCCCAAAAGTGATTGGAGAGGTCAACGATGTTTTTGTAAAAGTGGCCAAAATCAAAGGAGAAGACATTCCGTGGCACAACCATGCAAATGAGGATGAAGCTTTCTTTATTCTGGATGGCGAACTACTCTTCGAGGAAGAGGGAAAAGAGCCATTCATGATGAAAAAGGGAGATTTTTATGTGGTGAAAAAATCTGTGAATCATCGGGTTTCTTCATCAGATGAATGCAAGATCATGCTGATAGAAAACAAATCCACAGCACATACAGGCGAGGTGGATTCACCTATTACAAAGAGCTTAAAAGACCAGCTTGGTTAATTTTTTTCTGTTTTTTGTAAGAAATATTCTATCCTCCGGACTAGTGGGGTAACAATTCGAAAATGAAAGAAAGCGAACAGCGCAAAATCTTCGACGAATGGCTGGATGGTTACCGGGCGTTACTCTTTAAGATCATTAAAGCGTATGCATATACTGAAGCTGATCAGAATGATCTTTTTCAAAATATCTGCTTACAGATGTATCGATCCATACCAAATTTCAAGGGTTCATCAGCTGTTTCTACCTGGCTATACCGAATTGCGTTGAATACGGCAATAAAGTGGAGCACCAAGGAAAAGAAACACGTGGCTGGTCATCTGGAAGTTGAGAAAATGACCAATGTGCTGGCTGCCAATGAGGAACCTCAAGATGAGCGTATAGCCTGGCTATACAATGAAATCAAGCAATTCAATGAGATTGACCGTTCGCTTACGCTTCTACTTCTCGATGGATACAGCTACAAGGAAATGGCCGAAATGATGGGTATTTCTGAAAGCAACATCGGCGTGAAAATTCATCGGATCAAAAAGCAATTAGTAACTAACTCTAAACAATACGAATATGGAGTTTGATGAAATGCAAAAAATTTGGAACGAACAAAAAGGAGAAACTATGTACGCGATTAATGAAACTGCCCTTCACAAAAGCATCACAAGAAAAAAGAATGCTGCAAGCAAACGAATTGATATGGTAGAAAACTGGATTAGCTTAATCAATGGAACCGTAGCAGTATTTCTATTCATCGATGCACTCGACGATCCTCACTATTGGGATTTTGTGGGATCTGCGATGATGCTTGCTACGGTTATCTATATTCAAATATCGAGGTATAAACGACTGAAGGCTGAAAATATGTTTGATCGGAGCATGTTTGGAGAACTGGATCACGCTATTGCCAACACAAATTCTATTATCCACATTTCGAGGATGATGGTAATAGGGTATTTAGTTCCGTTTTCTTTTTTCTATATTCTTAAAATGATTGTTATTGAGGCTTCCTTAGAAAAATGGCTCCTTGTTACCGGTATGTACATATTGTCATTTGTCCTTATCTATTGGGAGCGAAAAAAAATGCATATACCTAGAAAAGAAAATCTGGAGGTATTGAAAAAGAAATTGATGGAAGAGTAATTAGTGGTCTTAATACTTATTTGGTACTATACCAAAAGGATAGCTAAAACAAGAGCTGATGTCTGAAATCGTCATTAAAGAGATTCCACCAAATTTTGAATCCCAATACAAAAAACTTGTTCTGCAAGCACTCATTGATGACCATGAATGCTTTCGTATTTCACCTGACGATGATCTAGACATTCCACTTTTAACTTTAGATGATAATTGCTTCACGCTCGGGGCCTTCCTTGAAGCTAAATTAATCGGAGTGGTCACTTTCAAAAGAGAAGGAACCAATTGGGAAAAGCTAAGACATAAAGGTTTACTATCCCGAATGATTGTCTCACCTAAAAATCGAGGCAAAGGCATTGGCAAGCTTTTGATCCAGGAATTAATTCGTAAGGCGCGTAAGATTGAGGGCATTGAGCAAATCAATCTGACTGTGATTCCAACTAATGAAAAAGCTAAATCACTTTATGAGCAATTTGGATTCCAGACTTTTGCCTCTGAACAAAACGCTATCAAATGGAAAGGCAGGTATTTCACCGAAGATCAGATGGTCTTGAAACTGTAATTTCAGAGATTTTCAGTCCTTCGACCAACAGGCTTATCATTTCTATCAATATCGATTTTCTCTATTCAAACTACAGCAAAAGCTACTTTTTGAACTACTGAAATGCAGTACTCATGTCAGTAATGGCATGATGCTTGAATATTTCTTCTCCGAACCAAACACTTATCAATTATGAAAAGAAGTGTACAAATTTTCGGAATAGCAGTAGTTATGTTGTTCGCCTTTACAAATGTTGAAGCTTGCAATAATCACAAAAAGTATAAACAGCGAACACATAAAAAGCACATTAAGAAAGGCCCGCCAATCTGGGCCCAAGCGCACGGCTACAAGACCAAGTCGATTCATCGATTTACTTATTTCCCGGCGCATAATATCTACTATGATCAGCGACGGCAAGTCTTCGTCTACTTCGATACTGGTGTTTGGAGTTTTGGAACACAGCTTCCACTCCGAATGCGGAGAGTGGATCTTAGGAGATCTTACAGTGTGGATCTGAATCTGCTATCGGATAATCCTGTCGCTGATAACGCATACCATATGAAGCGGTACCGTAGGTATGGCAAGAAAAGATACTATGCCGATAGGTATGAACTACGATAGTTTTGAGGTTTGATTTGGGTATAAAAAAAGCGGCAGTAGCCGCTTTTTTTTGTTAATGTACTTCCAGATTTCCCGGCAGTCTTGCCTGCATTCCTTTCAGATCGTTAAGAGATTTGGCCTGCTTAAGTATCGGATCCGCATCCACGCCAAATAGCGTGAGCTGAACCTTAGCATTCATTTTTTCAAGGATCTCTTCGATAAATGGCTTTTGCTTTGGATAATAAGCCACCATATAGTCGTCTTCAATACCGGCAGCCTTTGCAGCTAGATCTATAGCGTCATTGAAGCTTCCGAGTTGATCAACTAAGCCATTATTCAAAGCTTGTTCTCCGCTCCAAACTCGACCACTAGCTATTTTCTTTAGTTCTTCCTGAGACATTCCTCTAGCATCCGCAGCCTTTTGCGTAAACACTTCATATCCTTCATTTACTCCACGTTGTATGATTGCGCGTTCCGCATCTCTAAGTGGTCGTGTTACAGTATATATATCTGAATATTCCCCTGTCTTTACCACGTCATGAGTAATTCCAATCTTGTTTTCAAGGAATTCACCAAAATTGAACCACATCCCGAAGATTCCTATAGAGCCTGTGATGGTGTTTGGCTGTGCAATGATCGTATCGGCAGGCATGGCTATGTAGTAACCACCAGAAGCTGCTGCTCCGCCCATTGATGCGATAATTGGTTTCCTACCTTTTGTGAGCATTAACTCTCTCCAGATCATATCTGAAGCAGTCATACTTCCTCCTCCGGAATTGACGCGCATCACAATAGCCTTCACTTTATCATTATTTCTGGCCTTTCTGATTTCCTCGGCAAATGTTGCTCCTACAATACCTTCGTCACCGCCCATTACAATATCTCCTTCTGCCACAATTACAGCTATTCTGTTGCTAGAATAATTACTTTCAGTAGCTATGGCTTGAATGTATTTACTCATCTTCATGGTTCGGAGGTCTTTATCCTCATCGAGACCAAGTTTCTCCTTCATTACACTCTTGAGCTCATCTTCATATCCTACTTTATGAATCAAGCCTACATCCTCCGCATCTTTCGGCAGGCTCACTTTCATCTGGCTAGATATTTCTTCCAGCTTGTTCACTGGGATTTTAATCGAATTAGAAACGTTGGATAAATAAATGCTGTACATCGAGTTTAGCAGCTCGGTATACTGAAGTTTGTTTTCTTTACTTAAATCCTTTCTTATATACGGCTCAACGTAACTTTTAAAGTCTCCTACTCTAAATACTTCCGGCTTAATGTCCAGCTTGTCAAACATGCCTTTGAAGAAAGTAATGTTTGCATCTAATCCATTGAATTCTATCGCTCCGGTTGGGTTGATAAATAAGCTGTCTGCAACGGAAGCAACATAATAATCAGACTCGCTGATATACTCGCCGTAAGCATATATAAACTTGCCTGATTCTTTAAAATCTAAAAGTGCATCTCTAATTTCCTGAAGTCCGGCATAGCTACCTGCCAGATACATCGGCTCAATGTAGATTCCTTGAATTCGATCGTCAGTCTTTGCGCGATTTATTGCAGCGATAATATCCAGCAAACTTTGCGGAGTAGGTCCATCTGCAAAAGCATTCAAGAAAGGATCTTCTACAGCTTTTTCGAGCAAAATACCTGACATGGGGAAGTAAAGCACCGAATTGGATTTGACTGTCGGTACTTCATCAGAAGAGGCAGATGCCACAACTCCCACGAGCATAAAAAAGCCGAGGAAGGTAAAAATGATCAGGCCGAGAATAGTGGCTAAAAGATTTCTTAAGAATGCCATGTATTTTGTTTTGGTACGTTTTAGTTTGTCTTTGAAACCTGCAAAAGTAAGACGAGGTTTGCAAAGTTTGGATTAAGAAAGTGTATGAACGGAATTTACATCCTGTTGGGTAGCAATATGGGCAATCGGTTGGAATACCTTCGAGAAGCTGAAAGGCTTTTAATAAAGAAAGAAATTCAAGTGATTGATGAATCTTCTATATATGAAACTGAACCTTGGGGTAAAAAGGCGCAAGATTGGTTTCTAAATGTCACCCTTCAAATAAACACAGCTAAGGAACCATCTCAACTTATGGAGGCACTGCTGGATGTGGAGCAACAGCTTGGAAGAATCAGAAAAGAAAAATGGGGCGAACGCTGCATTGACATTGATCTGCTTTACTATCACAACCAAATTCTTGATAGGGAAAGCCTGACACTACCACACCCCGGCATCCCTGACAGAAGATTTACACTGATACTACTTGCAGAGATGTGTCCATTAGAAACAGATCCGCTTTCAGGAAAAACACAAATGCAGTTATTAGCTGATTGTAAGGATACGTTAGATTGCAAGCTCACAGATTACAAGCTTTGATATGTCTTTATTAGAAGGACTTCTTTTAATTGCAGCAGGCGTATTCGCTGGGTTTGTAAACAGCATAGCCGGAGGTGGATCATTGCTGATAATGCCATTGTTAATCTTTATGGGATTGCCATCAGCTGAGGCGAATGGCACCAATCGTGTGGCCATATTTATTCAAAATATTTTCTCTGTGGCAGGATATCGCAGCAAGGGGGTTTATGTTTTTCCATTTGCGATCTATGTGGCTATTCCGGCCATTATTGGCGCTATCATCGGCTCCAATATTGCAGTTGATATTAGTGATCAATTATTCAATCGCATACTGGCTATTGTAATGTTGGTGGTAATGGCAATATCTGTTTTTCGTCCGGCCATTAAAATCAACCCTGAAGAGTTGCTTTCAAGCGGTAAAATTTGGACTAGCATCGTCGTTTTTTTCTTCTTAGGTATATACGGTGGTTTCATTCAAGCGGGAATTGGTTTCCTGATTATCGCCACGCTCACAGGGATTCATGGGTTCAATATGGCTAAAACCAACAGCATAAAAGTATTTGTGATACTATGTTACACTTTAGCTGCTGTGGCCGTGTTTTACCTTGAAGGTAAAATTCAATGGGAATATGGATTGGTGCTTGCGTTAGGCAATTCTGTTGGTGCCTGGGTAGGTAGTCGATGGTCTGTTGGTAAAAGTGATCGCGTGATTCGAATGATTCTATTGGTGATGGTAGTTGCCCTTTCTATTAAATTGTGGTTTTTCTAATTCAATCTAGTGGGAGTCGTTATAAAACAGAGTTTTTGGAGCACAGTAATCGCCTATTTAGGTGTGCTGGTAGGGTTTGCCAACACGCTTTACCTAAGGCCAGAATACTTCGATTTGGATGAGATTGGATTGTTTGGAATCATTACAGCAAATGCGATGATGATTTCTCCATTCACCACATTTGGGATGGCAAGTTCATATCTGAAGTTCTTCCCTCTATTTCAAGAAAAAGACAGAAATAGTGTTTTCACCTTTCAGGCGCTAATAGTACTTGCAGGATGTGTCATAGCTATTTTCATTGGTTATTCTTTGAGAAATTTAATTGCACATCGCTACATCGAATCTGCTCCTCAGTATGTCAACTATCTTTCCATCACAGCCATCATTATTGTAGTTAACAGCTTTTTCGAGATGCTCTTCAGTTTTAGCAGAACGAACCTAAAAGTCCTTTTTCCTTCTTTAATCCGAGATATAATTCTAAGAATTGGATCGATAGTTTTGGTTGTCGGGTATGCATTGCAATGGTTTAGTTTTGAATGGGCTGTAAGAGGCCTGGCTATCAATTATTCATTGGCATTGATTTTACTTTTTGCTAAACTGATGATTTTCAATGGATTTAGATTCAGCTTCGACTTCTCTATGATTTCCAAAGACTGGAAAAAGAAACTCCTCCAGTTTTCTGCATACTCAATGCTATTGGCAGGGAGTTTTGCAGTAATGAATAATGCAACGTACGATTTGGTCACCTCCATCTTGGGAGCAACTGCTAATGGCATTTTTGTCACATGCTTCTTCATTGGAACAATCGTAGAAATGCCAAGAAGGAGTATGGCAAAAGTCATGTCACCAATTATTTCAAAAGAGATTGAAAACAAGAATATGAGAGAGGTGGAGAAACTCTACAAGCGTAGTTCAATTACCATGTCAGTCATAGGGTTTCTGATTTTTATTGGAATCATAACCAACTTGAACGACCTATTTCTGTTTATACCCAAAGGAGAAGCATTCAGAGCTGGTTTATATGTAGTCGTTTTGGTCTGTACTGCCAAGCTCGCAGTTATGATCTCAAGTTTTCCCGGTGAAATAATTAACTACTCTCACCTCTATAAATACAACTTGGTTTTTCAAATGGGAACAGCCATTTTATTGGTTCTGCTAAACTATTTTTTGATTCCCATTTGGGGACTGGAAGGTGCAGGTTTAAGTTATTTTCTAGCAATTGTGATTCATATAATTGTCAAGATTATTTATGTGAAATACCACTTCGGCATTCAACCTTTTCTGAAATCGCACCTTAAATTGTTTTTTATAGGCATACTAATATTTACCCTAGCCTATTACTTTACCTTGGGTTTTCATCCGATCTTTACTATTGCCATTCGTTCAATCCTAACTGCTATTTTGTTTATCGTCTTGATATATCTGTTCAAAATATCTTCAGACATAAATAAAATCATTCATTCTACCTTTGAGCGATTCTTAAAAATTAACCTTCCGAAATGAACTCGAACCTGAAGAAAAATATTCTTACGCACGGATTAATTATCCTTGGATTTCTTTTTATCACTCTCTTGGTTCATTATCCGACCTTTATTGCCGGTGAGCAAATAAATCAACATGATATTTTGCAAGGAGTGGGAGGCAACAATCAGCTTCAATTGCATCGTGCCGGGACTGGTGAAGAAGCACTCTGGAATCCCTACATGTTTAGTGGAATGCCTGCTTATCTCACAGGCGCACAATATTCAGGAGATCTTATCTCTTACGTTTACAGGGGTATGAGGCTTGGAATGAAACATCCTCAAGGCATTCTGTTTGTTGCTTTTGTTAGCTTTTACATCTTACTTCTTAGCTTCAAAGTGAGACCACTAATAGCAGCCGCGGGTGCCATCGCATTTGGGCTGAATGGATTTAATATGATCGGTATAATGGCCGGGCATAATGCAAAAATTGCCGCAGTAGCACTTATGCCAATGGTATTGGCCGGAATCCATCTGGCCTTTTCAGGCAAACGATGGCTTGGGTTTGGTCTTACTGCTCTGGCTTTAGGACTTCAGATTCGAACAAATCACCCGCAGATCACCTACTATCTGGCCATCATTGTGGCTGCATATGGCATCAATGCTTTGATTCAAGTTTTTAAGACTAAGGACTTTAAGCCCTTTGGTATAAATGCCGCACTTATGATATTAGCTGCTGTTTTGGCCGTTGGAGCCAATTATGGAAGACTTGCTACCACACTCGAGTATAGCAAGTATACCATTCGAGGTGAGTCGGAGCTTCTCGCAGCAAAGAAAGCTTCATCAGGGCTGGATAAAGATTATGCTTTTAGATATAGTAACGGTATTGCCGAGCCTCTATTCCTGTTTGTTCCAAACATATTCGGAGGATCTTCTCAGCAAGAACTCTCAACAAAATCTGCAGTTGCTGAAGCACTGGGCAATGCCGGATACAATCGATCTCAAATTGCAAATCAGATAAAGACCGTGCCAACCTACTGGGGAGATCAACCTCTAACCGCTCCCTATTACGCCGGAACCTTAACGGTTATTCTATTCATTTTAGGCATTCTGATTTTACCAAAAAGACATAAAGTATGGCTCATATCGCTGGTGATACTCGGCATCATGATGAGCTGGGGTAAAAACTTCGAAGGATTCAACAATTTATTGTTTGACTATCTGCCGGGATACAACAAATTTCGCTCGGTGACTTTCACCATTATCATCACCATATTCGCAATGAATCTCCTCGGTTTCGTTGCTTTAGAAAAGCTAGTAACTGCTGAATGGAATCAGGAACTGAAAAAGAAGATATTTATCTTATTTGGTATCGGTGGTGGATTTTTAATTGTCCTAATGCTTTTTTCCAGTGCGCTGGGATTCCGGGGATCAATTGATTCTCAGTTACCTGAATGGTTCTTAGATGCTGTACGTGATGATCGCAAGTCCTTGCTGATAAGAGACAGTATGCGCGCGCTCATGTTCGTAGTGGCATTCGCAATTGTAATTTGGGCTCTTTTTAAGAAGAGAGTAAAGACCAGCCAGGTAATGATTGGTTTAGCTTTTCTGATATTCGTAGACAGCTTTTCGTTAACCAAGCGATTTCTTGGAGCTCAAAAATTTGAGAGAGATCCAACCGCTTCATTCTTTCAAATGACAGATGCAGATAAAGCCATTGCTTCGCAGGCGCTCTCCGGTGAACGTGTATTAAATCTCCAAAATCCGTTTAACGAAAACCGGACATCTTATTTTCATGAATCTATCGGAGGCTACCATGGTGCGAAAATCAGACGATACAATGATCTGATTGAATATTGTCTTCAACCTGAGCTTCAATCGGCCTTTCAAACCTTGCAAAGTCAATCCATGAATTTTTCTGGATTACCTGTGCTAAATATGCTCAATACAAAGTTTATGTACGCAGGAACTCAAGCCAACGCAGTATTCCCCAATCGTTATGCAAATGGAAATGCGTGGACTGTGAATCGTGTAATTCCTGTGAATTCTCCTGACGAGGAGATTGGTCAGGTTTGTTCCATCGACTCGAAGAATGAAGCACTAATTGATCAAAGTAAATTTGAAATGCCTCAGATATCAGGAGCCGGTACGATCGTACTTACTGAGAAAAGTCCAAATTTGGTGAAGTACTCTGCCGAAATTAATGGTGGAACTGCGCTCGGTATTTTCTCTGAGATCTACTACCCTGAAGGTTGGAGAGCTACCATCGATGGAAATGAAACAGAAATACTTCGTGCTAATTACGTGCTAAGAGCTCTGGCCATCCCATCGGGGAGTCATGAGGTGATTTTCGAGTTTAAGCCGAAAACATATTATGTAGGAAACACCATCATGCTCATAAGCTCTATTCTGGTGATACTAGCATTCATGGGTGGTGTTGGTGTTGAATTACGGTCAGGAAATGGCACTGCCTAATTTCATCATTGCCGGTCCTCCAAAAACCGGGACCACTTCACTATTTGATTGGCTAGCGGGGCATCCTGATGTTTTACCTTCCAAAGTGAAGGAAACATATTATTTCTATGAGGATGCGAATAAGCAGAGTCCATATCCGAATTTTAATAAAGATGGGTGGAAGAAATATGAAGAATATTTTTCCGGCCATAGTTTAGAAAAAGTCTTAATGGAAGCGTCCCCGGGATATATTTATTCTTCACTTGCTGCCAAAAACCTTAGCACGCTCAATGATTTGAAAGTGATCATCGTTTATCGGCCAGCTGCCGACCGATTGTTTTCCGAATATCAATTCAATCGATTCAAAACAAAGAAATTTAAAGGATCCTTTGAAGAGTATCTGGAGTACGATGGAACCAATTTTTTAAGTCAGTCCGTTCGAGAATCTGTTTTAACTCCATTTGTAAACTTATGGTTGAATCATGTTAAGGAGGATCAATTTCGAATCATTACTTTCGAAGAATTAAAGTCTTCGCCAATCAAAGTTTTAAAGAAACTAGCGACTTTTTTAGCGATCGATTCGGACTATTTTGAAACCTCCTCACTCAACAAAAAGAATGAAACTTTTGGTCTGCGAAATCGGAAGCTTCATGAAATAGCATTGACGATAAAAAGTTGGACACCTAAAGCGTTTCAAAACCTCCTAACCCCTATTTACTACTCTTTCAATAAGACTAGTGTGCCGAAAAAAAGTCAAGATGAAATAGCTCTAAAAAAGCGACTTAGCGAGCATCTAGCGAATGAAGAGCACACATTTAGAGAGAACTTTAACCACTTGTTTCTTTAGCCAATTGCATAATACCTGTTGCAGATTCGATGATCTTTTCTTGAGAAAACTCTTTTCTTAGTACCTGCCTGTTCTCATCAGCCATAACTTCCGATAGAGGTTGCAACTTTTTAGTTTCATTTAATTTATTAGTCGAAAACACATTGCAGCCAATCCGTTTCAAATAGCTATAAATGGTATTATTAGGCTTCAGATATACCTTAACACCGAGATAAATTAAGGCGAGAATATTGTTAAAAGCTTGTTGCCGGTTGTGATACATAATGGCAAAAGAGCAAGAACGCAATATCCTGGTATATTCATTCAGTGGCATCAATTCAACTAAAGGCTTAAAAGATTCTCCCAGGCTCTTCTTACCATCTTCAATCACCCAATCACGATATTTCCCAAGATCTTTACCATAGCTAAGTGGGCATATTACTTCCT
This sequence comes from Ekhidna algicida, assembly GCF_051379705.1. Taxonomy (GTDB): domain Bacteria; phylum Bacteroidota; class Bacteroidia; order Cytophagales; family Cyclobacteriaceae; genus Ekhidna. Next base: position 1,035,102 of record NZ_CP179868.1, read on the forward strand.
GTCCTTCGTCTATCTCCAATTGTCGGATGACCTCAATAGCATCTACATGATTGTTTTCCATGGTGCAGGAATTACCCAACAAAATATGATTTCCTGAACACGGTTCAGCATCGATTGAACCAATGAGTCGTTCTAAACTTATGAATCTTGCATCTGTCCAATTCATTTGAAATGGATATTTACTATGCAGTAATTCATAATCCTCCTTCAGGAAGGTTCCGCAATAGTTTACACGTGTAAAAAGTGCCTCTCTAACCTGATTGGAGTCCTTAGATATCTTACTTTTTCTCAGCGTTTCGAAGAGAAGGCTGGTAATAAATGGAATACTGAGTGCAGATTTTATCCCTAAATCCGCCTTCATCTTATCAAGTTTTGAAACGGTACTTTGATCTTTTAATCTTCTGGAAGTGTATTTGTCATATAAATCTTCACTCATCTTTGGCAGACTATATCCATCTCCTCCCCAAAAAATCCATACTACAGTCGTATTTTCTGGAATAATGGAAAGTAACTCGAACCAACGAATATCCATGAAGTGTACAACTATCATAGCAGGACTGAGCTTTGTCAACTGTCTTTTAGCTTGGCTCCATCCGAAGACATACATTCCTACATGTTCCTGCTTTGTAACAAACCTTAATTTCTGTCCTGGATAGCGCATTCCTATCAGATGGTAATTCTCTTTTGATCCAAACACATCAATGGTATAGTTTGCAAACCTTGAGTCCGTATGCAGGTGAAGAATCACTTGTAAAATTTTTTTATAGCAGTAATGACAACCTCCTGATCTGCCCCTAATTCATAATAAAACGGAAGTCTTGCAAGATTTTCTGCATATCGATCACAATTTGGCAGTTCGCCGCCCTGATACTTTTTCCGGTAAAACGAGCTCTTATGCAGTGATAGGTAATGAAAGACCGGATGTGCTCCTGACTTCCGAATGTGATTAATGAGTCGATCTCTTTCATCGGGAGCCTCACACACCAAATAGAACATGTGTGCATTATTGGTGGCATAATCAGGAATAAAGGGTAAATATCCTCCTCGTGAATCCAGAAAATCCAACGACTCGCGATATCGATCCCAAATGCTCAATCGCATTTTTTGAATAACATCCAAACTCTCTAACTGAGCATACAAGAAGGCCGCCGTAATTTCTGAAGGCAAAAAAGATGAACCTACATCGACCCAACCATATTTATCAACCTCACCCCGAAAAAAAGAAGCCCTATTTGTACCTTTTTCCCATAAAATCTCAGCCCTTTTTTCAAAATTTTCATCATTTATCACCAGCATGCCACCCTCTCCGGAGATGATGTTTTTTGTTTCATGAAATGAAAATGCTGCCAGATGACCAATACTGCCAAGGTATTTATCCTTGTGCTTGCTGTCAATACTTTGCGCTGCATCCTCCACCACATAGATATTGTGCTCATTGGCTATGTCCATGATTGCATCCATGTCACATGCTACTCCTGCATAGTGTACCACTACGATTGCTTTGGTCTTCGCGGTGATTAAAGACCTAATGCTTTCTACAGATATATTGGGATTTGAGTCGCTACTATCCGCAAACTGAATGGAAGCACCTCTCAAGACAAAAGCGTTGGCGGATGAGACAAACGTGTAGCTGGGAATGATCACCTCATCTCCTGGCTGAATATCTAATAAAAGAGCTGCCATTTCCAAAGCATCGGTGCAGGATGTTGTGAGGAGGCACTTGCGAAAGTTGAATCTCTCTTCGAAAAACTGGTGACACTTCTTTGTGAATTCGCCATTCCCCGAAATTTTACCAGTCTTCACAGCTTCTTGGATGTAAGCTGTTTCGTTACCAGTTAAATATGGTTTATTGAATGGAATCATAATTTCTTAAATGTGGCAGGAATCCCGACATATAGCCCGGCTTTTTCAAGCATATCAGTAACGACTGCACCAGCGCCAGTTCTTACTCCGGAAGAAACTCGAATATTATCTATCACCTTGGTGCCGGTACCTAGATTTACTTTTTGCTCTATTGTCACAAAGCCTGAGATCACTACTCCCGGTGACAACATTGAATGGCTTTCGATAGTGGAATCATGCGCAATGACACATCCTGCATTCAATGAAACGTTATCACCAATCACCACATTCATATCTAACACGCATCCCGGATATATAAATGTTCCTGCACCAATCTGACATGATGGATCAATATAGGCTGATGGATTAATCACCGTACCAAATGGAATCGTTTTTGAAAGCTCGTCATACAATCTGCTACGCACATCCATATGTTTATAGCCAATGCCTATCATTAACTCATCAAAGGTTTTATTCTCAAATGCAGTTTTCACATCCTCAATTTTACCCAGAACCTCATTTGAATAATCATCGAAAAATCCAACAACTTCATAACCGCATTTTGAAGCATGATAGGCTATCTGCTGCCCCAGATCTCCGGCACCGATGATGGCTAGCTTTTTCATAGAAGTGAAGTTAGTTCGTTCATTGATTTAATCTTCTTTCCCTCATAGGTTGAGTAAAAGTTATTTCGATCTAACAATACTGCCTCTATTCCCATTTCTTTTGCTGGGACAATATCAAGATGCATAGAATCTCCAACAAACATGATTTCACTTGCCTGATATCCAGAAGTATCAATCATTTGGCTAAAAAATTCCGGTTGAGGTTTCTTAACTCCCAACTCTTCAGAAATTAATATCCATTTAAAATCATAGGAAAAATAGTGCTTGAGTTTCTCTTGAAGGGATTTATCCCAATTTGAGGCAATTCCAATCGGTAGAGATAATTGTTCAATAATGTCCAAGTCATCAAACTTGTGCCACTCCAACCCACGACTTACCTCATAGATGTTTTGAACCAATAAAGGACTTGTCTCAACCTGAAGTGCTTGACACAGTTTGGCATTAAATCCATTGTAGAATTCTTGCGTAGTTTCATCGGGAAACACCACTTCCTCAGTTAATTGCTGATGAATAGCTTGAATTTGTTCCCGAACAAAGCTGTAACCAAATTTCTGAAACGCTTCCTGAATATTCGCCATCAAGTCTGGCTTATGCAAAAGGGTGTTAGCTACATCAAAAAAAATGGCTTTGATCATCTGAGCTCGAAGTTGTCCTTGTCGTTTTTTATTTCACTCAAAGCAATATCTGAATATATGATATCATCAATCACTCTTAAAGCACATCCCGATGTGACTGTATGCGCTTCAGGCTTCTGATTAAACAACCACTCTTGCACGGTAAACTTCACATCGGGAAACCCAAAATGTGGTCTAAGTGAATTTGTTCCTGATATTCTGCTGTTGATTTCAAAAGGAATTATTCCCTTTGCTGTCACTTTGGATTGTATGTTGATGGAGCCCACACAGTCAAAACTCTCAATAAACTTATCAATGATTTTTTGAAGCTCCTCTTCGTACTCAAATGTCACTTCTGCTTTTGAGGTGTTCCCAGAGTCAAGCTCTCGAACGAAAGTAATTTGACCTTTAACTGCTCTGTTTTTTGTGACGTAAAATGTGGTTGTAATTTCCGGTCCCTCTAATAGTTCCTGAACGATAAACGTATCGTCAAACCCGGAGGGATTTTCCGGATTAACGTAAATATCTCTAGATCCACGGCCAGTCCTTGGCTTTAAAATGGTCTTGCTAAATTGTCCTTTGTATTGACTTGGCAGAAAGGACTTTGCAAAAGGAATATTGGACGTTTCCAGCGCCTCGCTTGTCTTCCATTTATCAAGACTTAGTCCGGTTACACTCGGATCTGAAATGGCTAGCTCGACATTTTCTGGGAGTAAATCTCGCTGCGTGCCCAAGTGATAGGATTCTAAATCTGTAGAGGGAATAATAAGGTCTACATTTTCCTTTTCAACTATCCGAACAATCCGTTCCATATAGCTCGCGTCATCTCCTAAAGGCACTTTGTATACCTCCGTGCACAAGTGATTTCCTGCTGACACGGATAAAGTGTTGGTACCAATTAGGCGTATTTCCGAATATTCTCTTTTTATATTCTTCAGAATACCTTGGCCAACGACACCTCCAATACCGGTAACTAATATGGTTTTACTCATCAAACTTTATCGTTTCGATTGGCGGAAAAGTAGATATAAATTTATCACCTTCCCAATAGCCATTGCCTACCATTTTCCAATTCTTACCCTTTTGATTTCGCAGAAAATTTTTTTCCCACTTTCTGGGAATCTCCAATGGTCTGGCGTAGATATTGAAGCTGAGTTCATAAACATTGTATCCGTTGATTCCAGCCCAAAAAGTTGAAAAATCTCTAATTCCTTGAGTGAGAGCTTCTGAATTTACCTCATTATCTACTACTCTGAAGGTCCATTTTACCCAATTGAACGAATAATCGTACCAACCAGCCGTTCCGTCTTTATTGATGATAGGTAGCCATTGGCGAGATCCATCCGGCATGACTGCTTCCACACCGATGATATGGTTGTAATCATAAAAGTGCCCATCCATAAATACGCCATGTCTTGTGATTCCAAAGAGTATTTTACTTACGCCCCACACTTTCTTGGAGTACGTTGAAAAGGTTTTTTGAACCGGTGTTTCATACACTCCTGTTTGCTTTAGCAAATCATTGAATAGCTTGGAATGAGTGGTCACGTTTATTTGAAACAAAACAAGCAATATCAACAGTGAACCCCATCCGAATACCTTGAGTTGTCTCAGTGTCACTGTTTCCAGAATCTTAATGTCAGTCTCTTTGGAAGGGACACTCGGCGGAATGTAGCCGCAGTTTTCATCTGTGCAATGGGTAGTAGACCTCTGGCTCGCAATAATTGAATAAACCCATTTTGCAAGGTGGTAAATACCCGGAATTGAAATCACTAAATACCCAATCCATAGGAGTGGGATTCGCTGCATTACCTTTAAATATGTATCTACCCCTTTGACAACTTTACCTCCAGCATTAACTCCATGCATGGTTTGGTACATTTCAGATTTTTCAATCCCTTCGATCTGATTTGAATCCGATGATCCAATTTCTTTCCACTCAATTTTATTCAAGTAGTCAAAATGATTTACCGTAATCCTGGTCCTATTACACAAAGGACAGTGCTCGTCATAATAAACTGTCAATGAGGACTTTGATGCATGGATTTTTCGCTCCATCCATTTCCAGAAAGAATGAGGTATCATAAGCAGGTATATGGCCAGCACACACATACCAAACCATGGAATCGGGAAAATAATGATGATTCCTAAATGCAATCCTGTCCCAACTATTAATAATGGAATGCGAAAGCGTTTAATGAAAAAAGTAAACAGGAAGATTAGCTCAAACACAATAGTGAGATAACCTAGTCCAATGGTTAGCCACTTAATATTCAGGATGGGCGTTGCATCGAAATGTGTGGCCATTGGAAGGGAAGCTGGTAGCCACATTCCCAGACCGTGCATCCAATTGTAAGATGCCAGCTTAAAAAAAATGGAGTCAAAGTAGACAAATCCAACGCCTACCGCTATCAAAACAAAATAGTGCCATGCTCCAACAGTTGAATCCGGATTAGCGGTAAACTTAGCTGAAGAAAACTTCAGCTTTCTTCTCAATCGATCAATGGAATGATTCTTTGAAATATCAACGAACAGAAAAAGGAAGTTTACACCCATGTAAGTATAGAAAACATGGTACTCATAGGTTGAAATAGTGCCAATAAAGACCAGAGAAAGTACATAATTTACCAGAGCTGCCTGTCTCGTATAAAAACCAAAAAGAATGAACAAGACAGATACCATCCAAACGATCAGTCCGGGCAGCACATTGATTTCTGCTGGCACCAGAAATGGAATCTTATCATAGATTAAATGACGGAAATAAACGATTTGGCTTATTTCCATCAACAAAATTAGACAATAGGCTATTCTGAAAAGAGCTAAACCTGTGGCATCAACTTGCTTAGAAAGCAAGCCATCAATCCAAGAGAAATAGTTTTTGATTAGCTTCATTAATTAACCTTTCTACCTTTTATTTTGACATCAAATAATTTGTTCGGTTGCGTCTCAAATCCGGCTTTGCTCGTTTTCAATTCTTTCTTTGTGTAGATCGCACACATGGTATTAGATACCCGATATATATGATCAAATTGTTCCTTTGAGCATGCATCATGAATTGCAGCTATGGATTCGTACCTTAAATCTTGCATGCCAAAACCGCAATCATGCCAGATAATTACTGAATTATCATCCTTAAGTAACTTCAATGCAGTCACTGTGTCCGCTCTAACCCCTTTGTATGAATGATCGCCATCAATGAAAATGACATCAAACTTGCTATTTAATTGATCAAAATCATAAGTTTGAGAATTGGCTTCAATGTGAGTTACGTTTGGCAAATCTTTAGATAAATAGTTTAGTGCTTCTACATCGCTACTACTTAGGCCGATCTTCATCATTTCTTCTTTAGAAAGCGAAACAGAAGTGCAGTGATCTACCACTGAAGCAACATTTAGTATACTTTCACCTCTCCATGATCCGATTTCAAGGTAGTTGCACTTTGCATATTGCCGGCAAATAGCCTTTAAGAAAGCAATATCCATAGTTCTTGAAGTTCCATCCAGGTAAGTATAACTATTCACCTCTTCGTCTATCTGATCTACCACATCCAAAACGTCAGCATTTTTAATGCTATTTCCTTTGAACTGACTTGCCCTATAAGCCTCTTTCGTATGTCGAAGTAGTGCCTTCAACATACCTCGAGGTTCGCTAATGAGTAGTTTTAAAAATGGTCCTACCGCCTGTTTGGGATTCATGTATTTAATTAGGTTTAGTGGTTTTGCAGATAGCCTATTACTGATTGTCTTTTACATATAATAACTCAATTTCAGATGAAGAAAGAGCTCTACTATAAATTCTCAGCTCGTCTATAGCCCCGTCAAAATAACCTTGTGTTATATTGTTTTGATAGATGTACCCTAAGCTAGCATTATCTATTTGAGGGTAGTCATCAAACCAGCCTCCCTCGTTACTCTCTGATCCCAGAGGATTAGATATTATCAATTCGCCATTTATATAAATCTTGGCTCCTGCACCATCTTGTATGCACGCAACATGAGTCCAGACATCATTCTCAAAGTATTCATCATCAGTATACCTATCAAATAAAAGAGAGCCATTATCCTGCGCTAAAAATCTCAATCTTGACTGTCCCACTCTTATTGCCAACCACCTATTCATATCAGTATCTCCAAATGAAATTACATATTTTCCAAATTCAGCATTCGCATTTTCTGGTTTAATCCAAAAGACAATTGATCCAGTGGAGTTTGTTACTACATCATTTATTAAGGGATCTATATCAATATAGTCATCGATTCCATCAAAACTATATGCCGAATTGCTACAGCCATTCCTATCGGTAGTTAAGGTAGCGCCATTGACCACTCCATTATTGCTGCTGATTCTATCATCAGCACTACCATCGAAAGGGTAGTACGCGATTAATCCACTGCCGAAATCCTCTTCCGTGACATTGATCGTAACTGTCGAATTAACATTAAAATCCTGATCCGAAATAGTGACATCAAGTGTATAAATATCTTCATAGACCAATGCACAACCAGCCAATACCAATACTTCTCCATCTTCATTGATTTCAAAGGCATCATCATCATTTCCGGTTATGATAGAAAAATCATATGTCGCGTTCACATCGACATCTTCTATGGAAATTTTGCCTACAAGTGTTTCATTGGGGCTTTTCTCTATAACTGTAAATGCTGGATCATCAACCGTGTGAATCTCATTTACATCATTTAATTGAATTTTTGCAATGGCTTCAACTACTATTCCTTGATTTACCACGGTACTTATACCTAATGTAAATGATGGGTTGGTCTCAAAATCTAAACCATCGGAATTATTAACTTGAAGCTCTCCCTCTGAGCTAATTACAAATGAATCGTCTGTATTGCCGGAAATAATCGAGAATACAATATTGTCACTATCCTCTGGGTCTTGATAGGACATGGTTCCAACTATTGATCCATTGGCAAGGTTTTCATCAATTACAAATTCTTCATCACTTACCGTATGAACCTCATCTGTATCCAATACAGTCACGGTTATTACTGCAGTAGCTTTAGCTCCAAAATCATCTTCTACCTCAATGGCCAATTCAAATTCTTGATTTGTTTCAAAGTCTAAAGCTTCAGAATTATCAACTGTTAACGTGCCATCTGAATCAAGAGAAAAAGCATTATCTCTATTGCCAGCTAGTATTCTAAATGTAAGTTCATGTTCCGAGTCTTCATCCGTTCCAATCACTGTAGCGACAATGGTTCCAGAAGGTGCATTTTCTTCTACTGAAAAAGATTGATCTTCAATAACAGGTATTGAATTTGATGATGCATCGTCTTCTGCACATGAAATAGAGATACCTATTGCTATCAAAAGAAATCCGAAAAACAAGTTTTTTATTGTGGGGAACATATATAAGAGGTTATTATTTACTAAAATTAATCAGTTCTTATTGTTTAAAATTTCGCAAATCCAATCGACTTCTTCTTCAGTCAACTCTGCAAACATGGGCAAAGAAAGTATTTCATTGCATAGTTTTTCCGCGATTGGAAATTCTCCTTGTCGATGCTTTTTATAAGCATAGCTTTTGAGGTGAGGAATGGGAGTCGGATAATGAATGGCACAGCCTATATTGACTTCTTTTAGTCGGCTCATCAGCTCATCTCTTCGATTTGATTGGATCACATAGAGATGAAAAACGTGTCGCATGTTTTCTGGCGTCACTGGTTTTTTTACCGATGCAAGTTTCTCGCTGTACCACTTGGCTACTTGAATGCGCGATTCTGTCCACGATTCTGCATTTGGCAATTTGGCAGCTAAGATAGCAGCCTGAATTGTATCTAAACGACTATTTCTACCAATTATACGATGATCATGCTTGCTCAATTGACCATGATTTGCCAGCATACGACACGTTTCAGCCAAGTCATCTCTATTGGTGACAACAGCACCCGCATCTCCATAGGCACCCAGATTCTTTCCTGGGTAAAATGAAAAAGTAGCTATTTCACCAAATGTGCCTACTCTTTGACCATTGAATTCTGCGCCATGTGCTTGCGCACAATCTTCAATAACATATAAGTTATGTTTTTTAGCAATCTCCATTATTTCATCCATCCTTGCGGGAAGACCATATAAATGGACAGGGATAATTGCTTTGGTTCTTTCTGTTATTTTTTCTTCAATTAGGGCTGGATCGATGGTCCTTTCATCTTCCAGCACATCCACAAAAATGGGTTCAGCTCCGACTCCATTTACCGCTCCCGCTGTACTGATCCATGTCAATGCAGGGACAATAACCTCGTCACCTTCTCCAATGCCTAAAGCCTTCAATGCTATTTCAATTGCATCGGTACCGTTTGCCATACCGATGCATTGTTTTGTTCCAACATAATCAGCAAAATCGGCTTCAAATGATTTGACTTTCTCTCCCCCAATAAAGGATGTCTCACTAATTACTGTTGCAATTGCCTGATCAATATCTGATTTTATTGATTCATACTGTGCTTTCAGATCAACGAACGGAATACTCATATCTCTCGAATCTTTTTAGCTGGATTCCCGGCATAGATGCCCGTCTGGTTAATGTCTTTTGTTACTACTGCTCCGGCACCAATGACTACATTATCACAAATTTTAACTGGAAGGATAGTCGCATTTGAACCAATTGAGACATTGCTGCCAATGGTGGTAGTCTCCCATTTAGAAGTGTCTCCTCCTGCTGGTGCTCCTGATGAAAACACATCGTTGATAAACATGACACCATGACCAATGAAGCAATCTTGACCAATAGTCACCAACTCGCAAATGAATGCATGGGATTGGATCTTCGTGCGTGCTCCAATCTTTACATTTTTTTGAATCTCTACAAAAGGTCCAACGAAGACATTTTCAGCCAATTCACAACCATACAGGTTGCTTGGCATGATGACTTTCACGCTTTGATGCGCTTTCACATCTTTAATTCCAGACTCTATTATCTTCATTTTTTCAGGTGTCCAATTACCTGCAATTTCTCAAAAACTTTTGTATCGTGAGGTGCATCTTTCAATTCTTCGGTCAGGTCTTGACCTGCCCAGTGCTCATAGTGGGTACCTCCTTTCCATAACCTCGACTTGGTAACATCATATATGACCCCTTTGTAGGCAATCCATATCTCTTCCCGGTCGCTACCATTTCTAAGCGCTAGTTGCTTTAAAGTATAATTCATCACTGAAGCTTAATAATGGAGATCCCAGCTCCTCCTCGATCGGCATGCTCATCCTCCACGCTGGCGATACTTGGGTGGCCTTTGGTTACATTTCTCACAATCTCTCGCAATACACCATGACCTTTACCGTGTACGATTCGTATCTCATCAACTCCCACCAGAAGTGCTTCGTCTATAAAGGTCTCCACTTTGCTCATCGCCTCGTCTGCCCGCATTCCCCGAATCGATATTTCATGATCGAAGTTGGCCATCTTTTGACTTATGTCAATCCCTAATTTCTTTACTTTCTTTTGATAGCTTACCTGTGGTGCTGCCTGAGCTTTTTCTAGTTTGTCAATTGAAACAATGGATTTCATGGAGCCAAACAATACCTCGGCTTGCTTTCCTTTGATTTTTTGAATTGTTCCGGTTGTTTCCTGCCCTACTACCTTAACCACATCAGCCTCTTTTAAGGCAACCTTAGCTTTAGGTAGCTTCTCCTTGAATTTAGATTTCTTATTGGCCAGTTCTTCTCTGATAGCCCTGGTGCGCTCCTTTGAAGCTTTACTTTCTTTAATCTCACGAATCACGCGCTCCACATCCTTATTTGCATTCTCCAAAATGTGGTTCGCCTCTTTCTTTGCCTCTTTGATAATTCGCTTTTTATCCTCCTCCAACATACTGCGAAGGTCTTCATAGTCCTTGCGAACTTTGGTTATTTCAGACTGATCCTTCTCTAGCTTCTTGCTCAACTTCTCAAATCGAGATTTTTCCTTTTCGAGCTGATTTAACAATTGGTCATAAGCTACATGTGAGCTTCCAATTTTGCTACGCGCAGAATCAATGATCCGATCCGGTAAACCAATTTTGCTAGCAATCTCAAATGCAAATGAGCTTCCTGGCTTGCCAACTTCGAGTTCGAAAAGAGGCTCCAGTGCTTCGAGATCATATTTCATTGCACCATTTACCAACCCGGGAGTTTCATCGCCTACTTTCTTTAAATTTTGATAATGTGTGGTGACAATGCCATGTGCTTTCTTCTTGTTGAGTTCCGATAAAACAGACTCTGCTATGGCTCCACCAAATTGCGGTTCGGTTCCTTTTCCAAATTCATCAATAAGAAACATAGATTTCTTATCCGTATGCTCCAGAAAATGTTTCATAGAAGTGAGGTGAGAGCTATAGGTACTCAAATCGTCCTCTATGGATTGTGTGTCTCCAATGTCTATAAAAATGGATGAGAACGTGCCCATGGTGCTCTCCTCGTTCACAGATACAGGAAGGCCTGTCTGTAGCATGTATTGTAGAAGACCCACAGTCTTTAGAGCCACAGATTTACCGCCGGCATTAGGACCTGAGATAATCAATATTCGTTTTTCGTAATCTAGTGCCAGGTTTAATGGAATCACAGGCTTCGCACTGTCTTGATGAGACAAGTAAAGAAGCGGGTGCACTGCGTTCACCATTCGAAATGTATTCGATTTGTCGATGTTTGGAATAACTCCATTTAATTGACTAGCTAAAAGTGCTTTTGCATGAATAAAGTCAAGTTTTTCAAGCAAACCAGCACCATTCTTCAAGTCAGACAAGTTTGCCCTGACATGATCTGATAACGCAATCAAAATCCGAATAACTTCTCGTTTTTCAGCGTATTTAAGCTCTCGAACTTGATTATTCAAATCCAATACTTCACCTGGTTCGAGATATACCGTCTGTCCAGTCGCGGATTCATCATGAACAAAGCCTCGAATTCGTTTCTTGTGCTCCGCTTTAACCGGGATTACCAATCGTCCATCTCTAACAGTGAGCGTACTATCGTCGTCTGTAAATTGGTCTTCTTTAGCTTTTTTTAGAATTTTTTGAATCGCTGAGCGTACCGCTCGTTCTGACTTAGATATTTTGGACCGAATTTCAGATAGTTCTTTTGATGCCGAATCTTTAACCTCACCTCGATCATCGATTGCTTTGTCTATATGAATCGAAAGGTTTGGGTCAATTTCTATTGCATTAGAAATGTCGTAAAGTTCCGGATACTCACTTCCCTTTTTCTGAAAGAACAGAACCCAGGTAGTTAAAGTATTTACTCCGCGTTTTAACTCATGAAAATCCTGTGGATCAAGAAATGAGCCGGGGACTTTTATTCGAATGAGGTATTCATCCATATCAGGAAACTCAAATGATACTTTATCATCTGAGTTGCCTTTCAGCCGAATCATCTCCTTTGCCTGATTCAGCCACTTTTCTAGAGTCTCGAAACGCTCAGTTGGATTTGCTTTTTTTGCTAACTGCTCTCCACGCTCACTTTGACAAAAACCAATCAAATGATTCCTAATTTGATCAAAACCAAGCTTCTCCTCTATATCCTTCGGATAGACTTTCACTTTTTAAATCTTTTCTCTTTTTCCATTAAAGAGTCCACCACCGCACTGTAGATCTTTTCAAATTCATTCGGATTATCCACGTAATAGTTGAAACTCCGCTCATATTGATCTTGGGTAATTCCCAAATCTTTAAACAACAGTTTTTCGTAGTGATCGTACACAGCTTGCGTGCTATCAACAGGTGCAACAGGCACTTTATTGATTTTGGCCTCAAGCAAATGAACTTCTGTCATTACTTTCACCATTTGTTCACGGCCAATAAGGTCATCCGGCTCATTTGAGCCAGAGCATGAGCAAACTATTACAAGAGCGGTTAAAAAAATGTTTTTCAAATCAGTCTATAAATTCGTGAAAATATAATTTTGAAGGTCAAAGCGTGTTTTGATCTTTGGCAAAGATCATACATGCATTGCAATTATCAATGATGCCATATTAATGCCAAACTTGATAGCGCAAAAAACTCAATATGAAGGATATCCTTAAAAGACTAAGAAGGTACGAGATACGCATTCGCAAAGCGATTAATTCGCAGATGCAGGGGGACTTCCATTCCATCTTCAAAGGATCTGGACTGGAATTCGATGATGTGCGTCCTTATCAATGGGGTGATGATGTTCGAAACATTGATTGGAAGGTTACTGCCAAAGGTCATGGCACTTTCATGAAAACATTTATTGAGGAGAAGGAACAAACTGTGTTTTTCCTGCTGGATGTGTCCGCATCTCAGGAAATTGGAAAAGATAATCGGCAAAAAATTGATTTGGCCAAAGAAATGGCAGGATTACTAGCGCTATCGGCTATTCGAGAAGGCAGCAAGGTTGGACTTTTGTGCTATTCTGATCAGGTTGAGGATTACGTGAAGCCTAGTAAAACGGTTAAGCATGCTTATGAAATAATTAATCGAATGTTTACACTCAAGCCTAAGTCAAGAAAGACTAATCTGGATGAAGGTATCAAGTACACATTAAACCTGCTCAACAAGAAAGCCATAGTGTTCATCATATCGGATTTTATTGATGAAAATTTTACACATTCCATGCGTGGGCTTGCCAGAAAGCACGATTTAGTAGTGGTTCATATTTCTGATAAGCGAGAGTCCGCCATACCACATCTAGGTATTGTTCCTTTATATGAAAAAGAATCAGGTAAGACTGTATGGCTCAATACTTCTTCCAAAGAATTCAAAAATGCGGTTGATAAAACACATGGCAAAAACAAAGACTCTCTGGAAAATTTTTGCAAGAGAAATGATGTAAACTATGTATCCATAGGTACTGAAGATGATTACGTACCTAAGCTTATCAAACTATTCAGACATAGAAATAGAAGTAATGCGAGAAGGACAAGGTAAAAGTTTGCTGGCTGCAATTGCTATTCTGTGCACATTGAATTTGCATGCACAGGAAATCTCTGTAAAAGGAGGTTTTGTTGAAGATAGTCTGCTTATCGGACAAGACGTAAGGTTTTGGATGTCTGCAACCTATCCTCCTTCTATGGAAATGGTTTTTCCTGACAGCCTTTATTCATTCAATCCATTTGAGATCAATGGAAAACAGTACTTTCCTACTCAAATCAAAGGTGACCTGGCGTATGATAGCACGATCTACACGATTCAATCATTTGAGATCGATCAGGTTCAATATCTGAAATTGCCGGCAATAGTTCTGAATGGAAGCGACTCTCTAGTGCTTGAAACACCTCTCGACTCTATCTATCTAACTGAGCTTGCTCCGGTTATCACTGACACCACTGCACTCAAAACCAACCTAGATTATCAACTTGTAGATACACAGTTCAATTATCCATTGATGTATTACATCCTTGGCGGACTCGCACTACTATCTATCATCTTGCTATTAATATTTGGAAAGCGAATCATCAAATGGTTTAAGCTAAGGAGGTTGCGCACCCAGTATGAGCAATTCTCGGAGGTATTCAACTCATATATAAAGAAGCTTAAAGTAGATCCCGATCCAGATCTTGCAGAAAAGGCATTGGTGCTATGGAAGAGTTATCAACAAAAATTGGATAAAGTGCCGTTTTCCGTGTTGACCACAAAGGAAATTTTAAGTCAGGATTTTGCTCAGGAATTAGAGAAACCTTTAAGATCTGTTGATCGAGTAGTTTATGGAAAACGAGTACAAGAAGATGTTTTCCAGGATTTTGAACAAATCGATGATTTTACACAAGATCGATATTCGAAAAAAGTAGAGGAGATCAAAAATGGAAAATAAGACAATTGATTGGTTTTCATTCGAATGGTTTACGCCATCCACTCTTCAGAATTTTGATTGGGCCAACCCACTTTGGTTTTATGCCATGTTTGCTATCCCTGTATTATTTTTATTGAGGTGGCTAATCGTTACACGGTTTAATCAAAAACTGCCTGTTGCACTCACAAAGAAGGACTTGAGCAGCGACCCTATTACCTATTTGAGATTTATTCCTCCAATCTTTTTTATCCTAAGTCTTCTCTTAATTATGACTAGCCTGGCTCGTCCACAAACAACCAATGAGCAAGTGGAGCAATGGAGTGAAGGTATTGATATCGTTTTGAATATTGACATTTCAGAGTCCATGCAGATTATGGATTTTCTTCCTAATCGATTGGAAGCCGCCAAAGAAGTCGCTCGAAATTTTGTTGCAGGCAGATTCCAGGATCGAATTGGATTGGTCATATTTTCCGGCGATGCACTACCCTCGTGCCCACTCACAACGGACTATGGTCTACTCTATGAGCTAATTGAGGATATTGATTTTGATAAGATAGAAAGCAGAGGAACTGCGATTGGAAATGCTGTAACCTCCGGTATCAATTTTCTGCGTGAGTCTGAGTCAGAATCAAAAGTGATGATTCTTTTAAGTGATGGTGACAATACAGCCGGAAATGTAGATCCAATCACGGCAGCCAATTTGGCAAATGCCTACAACATTAAAATGTATGTGATCGCCATTGGTAGAGATGGGAAAGTGCCTTTTGGAACCGACTTTTTCGGAAGACCAAGATTAGTTGAAAATACGTTTGATGAGTCTACTCTTAGAGAAATTGCCAAAATTGGCAATGGAAAATTCTATCGTGTTTCAGACAAAGAAGCGCTTGTCCAGGTATTTGATGAGATTGATCGTCTGGAAAAGGCCGATATTAAGGAGACGCGATATAAGGATACAACAGATTTCTACTATGTCTATTTGAAGTGGGCCGCTATGTTTTTGCTAC
The DNA here is from genome assembly GCF_051379705.1 of Ekhidna algicida. GTDB lineage: Bacteria > Bacteroidota > Bacteroidia > Cytophagales > Cyclobacteriaceae > Ekhidna. The sequence continues at coordinate 1,050,932 of NZ_CP179868.1, forward strand.
TTTGGTTACTGACTAAGTCAACATTTGTAACTAATGTTTTAACTGACTAAGCCAATCATATAGCTTAAGTGGTTTGAATTAGGTGCTAGCTTTTTAATAACTTAAAAGTCTAAACACCAATCCTATAACCTGACCATGGCTAAAATTTCAATCAGCGTATACCTATTATTTTTCTCGATACTATCGCTTGCTCAAGAGGTTTCTACAAGTGAACCTGACAGCATCACAGCAAAGCGTGCTGAAGGGTATTATCAGGCAGCATTTGATTTACTTAGGAGGAATACAGATTTTAGAAATGCGGAAATAAAATTTGATTCTGCGTTGTTTCTTTTTGAACATATTAAAGATAGCGCCAGACATGTCGAAACATTAGTAGGAAAAAGCTGGTGTTACATATTCCAAGAGGATTATGAGGAAGCAGAAAATATCTGCAAGATGGCCTACAAGTTGTCAGAAAAATATCAAAACAAGAGATTAGATGTGGTTTGTAGGCAACTAGGAATTGTTTACGAATATATTTCAGATTATCAATTATCTGAAAAATTCATGTTAAAATCCCGTGATATAAGAGAAGAAAAGTATGGAAAAACCCATAATGCCTATGCGCAAATCCTAGCAGACCTTTCAGTCCTTTATGACAGGATGGGTAGCTATGCAAAAGCTCTGGAATACCGTTTTCAAGCCAATGATATTTACGAAAAAAACGGGTTTCGCATTAATCGGAAAATCAATGCTCACTTGAATATAGGGTCTATCTACTACAAGTTTAGTGATTATAAGAAGATGCTGGAACATTCGCTTAAAGGCCTTGAGATGTCACTCGAAGAGTATGGTGAGAATCGAATAACAGCGCTATTGCTCGAAAATGCAGGAATCGCATATATGGGGCTAGGCCAGCTGGAAAAATCAAGAGAACACTCCTTGAAATCACTGAGAATTAGAAGCGAGTTGTATCCTAACGGTCACTTCACTATTGGTAGTACTTACGCTAATCTAGCAAGTGTTGAATATCGATATCGAAATTATGATTCCGCAGCTTATTATTACAGAAATTCACTTGAAGTATATAGCAATTCACTAGGCGAAAATCATGCATACGCCATCAATGCTTTAGAGAATATAGGTGTATCATACATGCGCGACGATAGTTCATTTCGTACTTCCGAAGCGTCAATAGCTGAAGCTTTTCTAATACAGGCGCTTGAAAAAAAAATAGAAAAATATGGAGAAAACCATATTGAAATAGCTAAGACTTATTCAAACCTTGGAGCCTTAAATCGGTTAGCTGGAAATTACAAGCAATCACTTACCTATTTGAATAAGTCTCTCAATATTCATAACCAAAAAATGGGTGAAATTGGAAACATACAATGCAACACCTACAGGAATTTGTTTAAGCTTTATTTCGCAGAGGGATTCTACACGGAAGCATTAGATGCGATAAATAAGGCAATGGTTAGCAATGGTAGTATGTTAACCAAAGATCCTTACCTACCTCCATTTTCTAATAGCTACAATGTAATTGCAAAAACGTTTGAGCTTATAGATTTAAAGATTGAACTTCTTAGGGAAATCAATCCTAAGAGTGCGCCTCAGATGATTATCCAACATATTGACACGCTTATCAAAATCACTTCGCAGGTGAAAGAAGATTTTTCAAATAGAACTGATCTGGAAAACCTAGTAGAGCGCTACCATCATTTTATGGGGCTTGGTGTTAGTGAATCAATTAGTCTCATTTCTAACGAGTCGAATGATAAAAATCTAATGGGCAAAGCCTTCCAGTTTGCAGAGTCTGCGAAGGGTAACTTATTGGTCGATCAACTGCAACGAATGAATGCTCAAAGCTTTGCAAAGGTGCCCGATTCCTTACTTCTCAGAGAAAAAGTATTACTAGATAAATTGGCAAAGAATAAAAACAAGACCGCAGAGAACGACTCAATTGAAGTGGTCATTGAAGAGGAACGATTTGCCATTAATAGGGAAATAAATGAACTAGAGAAAGTTCTAAAAAATGAATACCCCTCCTATTATTCCTTGAGAAATAGCCCAGTAAAAGTTGATCTGGATCGATTGAAACAACTATCGGAAGAAGAAGACCTCAATATTTTAAGCTACTTTGTAGTAGATGATGCGATTTACTCATTTCTAATTACGAAAAATAAACTCAGCACTTTTAAAAAAGAACTAGGTTCAAAGGCGTTTTTAGATGAACAAATTAGTCGTTTCAGGGATGGACTCATTAACGTCAATGAAGAATATATTGATGCTTCAAAGGAGCTCTACCAACTTCTATTCGAAGAGGTAAAACCTGTCTTGGAACCTAATTCCAAACTCGTGATTATCCCGGATAATACTCTTGCATTGATCCCATTTGAACTCCTCATGGATGATTCGGAAAAGATACTCCTGGAAGATTACGCCATTACTTATTCGTATAGCATCAAGCAGTTTTTACTTGCTTATGAAGCAAAGAAGAAGGCAGCGAACCAGTACGTGGGTTTTGCCCCAAGCTTTAACGCTAGCTTGACGGAAGATCCGGTAAGAGGAGAGATCAGTCAACTACCGGGAGCACTGAAAGAAGTCAATACAGTTCTGAAATTTCTAAAAGGCAGATCTTACCTAAATGAGGAGGCGAGTGAAAGCAATTTCAAAAATATAGCTGGAGAATATTCCCTGATACACCTAGCTACCCATGCAATCATGAATGATCGCGAACCTGATAAATCCAGACTGATGTTCAACATCGAAAATGATACACTCAACGATGGTGATTTGCATGCATATGAAATTTACAACATGGATATTAACTCAGACTTGGTTACGCTGAGTGCCTGCAATACCGGAATGGGTAAAATCCAGAATGGAGAAGGATTACAAAGCCTTGGAAAGGCTTTTTTGTATGCGGGGTGTCCCAACTTAATCATGAGTCACTGGAAAGTTAATGATGAATCTACTGCTGAATTAATGGGATATTTATATAAAAACCTGAATGATGGATTAAGCAAAGATGAAGCGTTAAGACAGGCAAAACTTACGTATCTAAAAAACGCAGACCCTGTAAAATCTCATCCGTATTACTGGGCTGGATTTACATTTATGGGCAATCCGGAACCCCTGAATTCAAATGAAGAAAGTCGTAAATGGTGGTTGCTGATATTCCCTGTGCTAATCGTTATTTTCCTCGCAGCTAGGAAACGTCAAAGCTGATCGAGAATATCTCTCGACTTGGCTCCCAATCCATCATCCTGGCTTGTAACTATGCTCAATATTTCCTTAGCATTGTTGATTTGACCAAGTTTAATATGGATGAGTGCTCGGTACCATAAACTAATTTTAAAATACTTGGATGACTCGGAAATTTGATTTAGCTCATCAAGAGCTTCTTTATATTTTCCCAATTCAATCAAACAAATACCTGCATACAGGTTATATCCTGCCTGATTATTCTCACTTTGCAACTGAAGCATTAGATCATATGCCTCGTTGTATTCTCCATTCTGATAAGCTGAAAAAGCTTCTCTCTCCAAGTCATTGCTAACATCACCTCCTCTTACCTCTCCAAATTCATATACTCCATAAGGCTCGTAATAATCGGTATAAATTGATTGTGGGCTACTTGAGTCTGAAAAGAAAAAGTAGCTGATAATCAGGAGTGGGATCAATGCTGCTGCTACATACCAGTACTTTGAACGAGCGCTATCCTTTTGCAGCATATTTTTCAACCGATCTCTTTCGGCAAAGGCGATTCCTTTCATCATCATATGCTCTTTTTCTACAGCTTCCCTTAATTCAGCATCATTATCCATATCAGCCTCAAAGTCCGCTTTTTCTTTCGGAGAAAGTTCATTGGTGATGTATGCCCGTATCCGCTCTATTTCTTCCATACCTTCTCTTTTAAGTATCTAACACACCTTGATTTTTGCACTTTTAGGACATTTTTATCTGAATAACCAAGCGTCACCGCAATCTGCTGTAAGCTCATCGACTGATAATAAAACAGCTTAAGTATCGACTTACAAGGTTCTTTCATGGCAGTAAAGTGCTCTTTCAACTGTTGTGTCAATTCATTTTCCCCTTCCTCTTCTTCGACCCATTCCCGATAATAAATCTGAACTTCGTCCACTTTATCGTCTTGTCGCTTTTGAAGCTTAAATCTCTTGAGCAATTGATTCCTACAAACAGCAAATAGATAGGTTTTAAGTGTGCATTTCAAATCAGCCAACTTCCCATCGAGAGCCGCCTCATACAATACAATGACCGCATCCTGATACACATCTTCAAATAAATTATCATCACCAAAATGCTTCATTAACCAGTTTCTAGCCTCTTTCTTGTAGAGGCTATACACCTTTTTAAAAGCATGTTCGTCACCCTGAGATAACCGATCAATAATATTTCTTTCACTGGTTGCTTCCACTATTTAGTGTTTCATCAGCCAAAATAGTTAACACCTCCTCGAAAAAAAATTTTTACTCTGCTGTTAACCTCTCCACTTCTCCGCTATTAAGGGTTGAACAAAATCGCATATGCCATGAAAAAATTACCAATCTTTATTCCTTTTCTTTTATTCAACCTTCTTTTAAATCTCTCCACTTCATTTGCACAACCTGTACTCCAGACCTTCAGTCCTGAAGATGATGCGACTGGCATACCTATCGAAGGAGATATTGTATGGACTTTTGATAAAAATGTTGTTATCGCAGATGATAGCAGAATTATACTCAAGGTATCAGGAAGCAACGCTGTAGTTCCAGCAAGCGTAACTGCCAGTGGGTCTGATGTCATCATTAACCCGACAGAAAACTTATCCTATTTGACTACCTATTATGTAACGTATCTTTTTGGAGGAATAACTGACACTGGAGGAAATGACTTTGGAGGTCTGACCTCTAGCTATGGATTCACAACCGAATCAGAGTTTGATACTAAACGTCCTGTCGCAGAATTGCTATCCCCATCTTATGGTGCAATAAATGTTTCCAGGTCTGATAACATCGTTATTACTTTCGATGAGGAGGTGCAAATCCTTGACCCTGGCAAAATTAGAATCAGGCTGGATAGCAATGGAGAGACATGGAGTTCCACGCCATCAGTAGATGGAAATATACTGACTATAAACCCCAACAGTACTTTAGCAGCAGACACCAGGTACTATGTACAGCTCGCTTTGGGCGGTCTGGCTGATCTGGCCGGGAATAATTACCTTGACATGACCACTTCCATTGCGTACATTTTTATTACTGGAACTGAGCTTTCCGGTGCACCCACAGACTTCAATATCACTCAGACATCCATTGGAGAAAACAATACAATTGGAAGCTTAATCGGTAGTTTCATACCCATAGACCCTAATGGAGGCACGTATTCCTACGCACTAGTTGACAATGAGAGCTTTCCTGATAATAGTGCTTTTAGCATTAGCGGAAATCAGTTGATCGCAGAGGATGTATTTGATTACGAGAGTCAGTCGAGCTACTCGGTTCGGGTAGCGCTCACCGATGAACAAAACAATGTATTAGCTAAAACCATCGATATTGCTATTGGTGATCGTGTAGAACCAGTAGCACCTACAGACTTTAATCTGACCAATACCAGCTTTCAGGAAAACAATGCAGAGAACGCAGTAATTAGCCTTTTTTCTGTTACAGATGAAGATGGTGGAGCATACACCTATCAACTAACTGATAATGCAAGTTTTCCTGATAACTCAGCATTTTATATCTCGGGTAATATATTCTTGAGAGCCAGCCAAATATTTGATTTTGAAATGAAATCAAGTTATTCCATCCAAATAGAATTAACAGATGAGGCTGGGAATAGTCTGCTTCGAAACTTCACGATAAGCATCACGGATATAGCAGAAGTAGCAGCTCCAACAAATTTCACCCTTGGTAACACAAGCATTACTGAAAACAATGCAGTTGGAGATTTGATAGGCATCTTTACTGCGACCGATACCGATGGAGGTTCTTACAGCTATGAATTGGTAAATACCGGCAGTTTTCCTGATAACTCATTTTTCTCTATTTCGGCAAATCAACTCATCGCCAATACTGCTTATGATTTCGAATTAAAAACCAGTTATTCAATCCAGGTGGAGCTGACTGATGAGGATGATAATAAGTTGGTGAGATCATTTACGATCAATGTAATTGATGAAAACGATACAGATAATACTATCCCATCGGCAAGTAGCTATACACCTGCCAACGGTGCTAATAATGTCTCCATCTCATCTGGATTGTCTCTTCAAATAACATACAATGAGCCAATTCTGCAGGGTACGAACGGCTTCTACCAATTGAGAAAATTTGATACGGACCAACCAATTGGTGGCTTCATTTATCCGTCTGCTGATAACGTGGTTTATTCAGGAAGTACAGTAACCATCACCATCGAGGAGGCATTGGAATACAACACCCGGTATTATATTTATTCATCATCTGGAGTTGTTACGGATCTGGCGCTCAATCTTGGAGATGCATTGGCAAAGGGTGATTGGGACTTCACCACAGAAGCTGCGCCCGTTGTAGCTCCAACGGATTTCGATCTAAGTACTAGTACGCTGGCGGAAGGCAATGCAATTGGTGACATTATTGGAAGCTTCACCGCAACTGACATTGACGGTGGTGTTTACACGTATGAGTTGATAGATAATGGTTCTTTCCCTGATAATGCAGCTTTTTACCTAGAAAATAATCTACTAAAGGCAAATGCAATCTATGATTTTGCCACCCAAAATAGCTACGATATTCGTGTGCGACTAACAGACGAGGGTGACAATCAGCTTACGCAAGAGTTTTCCATTGGAATATCAAGTACAGATAATGAGGCACCCTTTTTACTGTCTGTCACACCTGATTACAATGCTACTTTTGTGGCAACAGACGCAAATATCGTTCTTACTTTCAGTGAGCCTGTAACAAATGGTCCCGGAGACATCTCGTTGTTCAATGCGATAGGTGGATCAAGAAAAGAAAGCCTGACTGACGATTTAGTTTTTAGCGGCAATACTGTTACCATTAATCCAGACAATGATTTTTTTGAGAATGCTGAAGCTTATGTTTTTATTGAGTCGGGCGCTTTGACTGATATAGCAGGCAACCCGTTTGCAGGTATCGCTCAGGGAGAATGGGTCATCTCTACCAGAGATCCTAACGACAATGTAGCTCCCAAACTACTTTCTGTGTCGCCATTGCCAGATGCTGATGATGTACAGCCTGGAGACAATATAATAATGGAATTCAGCGAAGATGTATTTGGCGAGAGTGCGAGTGCGCAGATTGCTACTCTGAAATCCAGTACAGATGGCGAAAATTTTTCTTTAGAGTACTTTTTAGATTTAGGAGATGCATTTGTTACACTATCAGGAAACACAATTACCATAGACCTTCCTAGTGATTTGGAAAGAGGTAAAATATACAGTCTTTCCATGCCTGGAGTATCACCCAATTTAGGACTAGAGGATCTTAATGAAAACGGGTTTGAGGGGATTGAGGAAGGAAATTGGTTATTCACACTATCCAAGCTGGATCAAACCATCAATTTTCCTGAAATAGCCGATAGGTCTTTTGATGATTTTGCTACTGTTGCTTTAAGCGCAAGTGCGACATCAGGAGAGGATATTACATATGAGGTGATTTCCGGACCTGCAACTATCGTTGGGAATGGTGAGTTTGTGAGCTTCAATGGTACCGGTACAATTGTGGTTGAAGCCACGCAGGCAGGTAACCTTACTTACAATCCAGCTATACCCGTTCGCCAATCATTTACCGTTAACAAGGCGGATCAGAATATCATATTTTCTACCATTTCAGATAGAACGTTTGGTGCTCCTGATTTTACTATTGATCCTCGGACAGTATCCTCTGAGTTATCCGTTTTCAGTGAAGTAATCTCAGGTCCGGCTACAATCCTGGGGAATACTGTAACCATCACAGGTGCAGGTGTAGTGACCATTGAAGCCAGGCAGACAGGTAATGGTAATTATAATCCAACTTCTGTTCAGCGTTCCTTCACCGTCAATCAAGCCGGTCAAATTATCACATTTACTGATATCCCGGATCAGCCATATACGAGCAATCCGATAAATCTCGTTGCTTCCTCAACTTCATTTTTGCCAGTTGACTTTGAGGTTAATTTTGGTCCGGCCACTATAGATGGAAATAAACTAACCATCACAGGAATAGGTGATATTTCAGTGAAAGCCACTCAGGTAGGTAATGAAAATTATAGTATGGCGGCTTTCAAAACGATAGGGTTTGAGGTCAGCAAAGCTAGCCTGACGGCTCGTGCCGATGACCAAGTAATTACCTACGGCGATCCGCTCCCCCCATATACCGTAAGTTATGAAGGTTTCGCACCAGGAGAATCCATCAGCGACTTGGATCAGCAACCCTCAACTAGATCTAATGCAACATCAAACAGCGATGTAGGAGACTATACCATATTTATTGATAGTGGAAATGATGATTTGTATCAATTCATTTACGAAAGAGGTACACTCACGATCAGGCCTGCCACCCAAAGCATAGATTTTCAGGATATTAATGGAAAAGTATTTGGAGATGAACCATTTGATCTAATCGCCTCCTCCTCTTCACTACTGCCTGTAGCGTTTGAATTAATTGACGGACCTGCATCTCTTGATGGAAGTGAACTAACCATATTGGGTGCAGGAGAAATCGTTGTAAGTGCCATTCAGGTAGGTAACCAAAATATATTACCTGCCAGCATCGTAAAAGTAATAGAAGTGGGTAAGGCAGATCAGGTGATATCCATTGCACCCATTGGCGATAAAGAGATTTCCGATCCTACTTTTGACGTGTCTGCAAGCGTGGATTCAGAATTACCACTTACGTATGAAATCTTGTCGGGTCCTGCCACCATCAACGGAAATATGATTACACTAACAGGAACAGTCGGCATAGTACAGGTACAAGTGAGCCAAGCGGGCAATGAGAACTACAATGCCGCCTCTTCAACTACATCATTTATCGTTAGCAGTCCAGACAAAACCGATCAAACCATCACCTTTCAAGAAATCGATGATATCGTATTTGGAGAATCTGGAACACTAACAGCCACCGCAAGTTCGGGTCTCACGGTTGTTTTCACTATCACTGAAGGTGCTTCCTTAGTCAATAAAAGTGGCAGTGAATTGACTGCAATTGGAACAGGTAACGTCACCGTACAGGCCACTCAGAATGGTGATGACACTTACAATGCTGCGCCGACGGTAAGCCGATCTTTCACTATCAACAAGGCAGATCAAACCATAAGTATTGATCCTATTGAAGACAAGTCCACGACTGATTCACCATTCGATGTTATGGCTTCAACAGATTCACAATTGAGTTTGAATTACAGTGTGTCTGGCCCTGCTACAAACTCAGGTAACACCATTACTTTGAACGGTACAGAAGGAACCGTAACCGTAACAGTCTCTCAAGCAGGTAGCACCAATTATCTGCCTGCCAGCGAGCAAATATCATTTGAGGTGACTTCTAAGGAAAATCAGACCATCACTTTCGATGCAATTGCTAATAAAGTCTACGGTGATTCTTTTACACTATCTGCCACCGCTTCCTCTGAACTGGATGTTGATTTCACTGTCACAAATGGTGCAGACCTGGTAGAGATCATCAATGATGAAGTAACCATGATCGGTGTGGGTGAAGTCACCATCGAAGCGTCACAACCCGGAAATGAGCAATACAATCCCGCCGAAGTGGTCTCCCGCTCTTTCACCATTACTATATCCGATCAAATCATTTCAATAGAGACGATTGAAGATAAGCTAACCACAGACGACCCCTTTGAAGTAGTGGCTACAGTAGATTCTGAGCTACCGCTCTCCTATTCTGTTGAAGGACCTGCCACTAACGAAGGATCAACCATCACACTGACAGGTGAAGCAGGAACGGTCACTGTAACTGTTTCCCAGGCCGGAAATGAAAATTACCTGGAGGCATCTGAAAGTGTTTCATTTGAAGTGACTGAACCGGAGCAGGCACTTGCAATCGAACCGGCAATCAACGTGAGCTACTACCCTAACCCTGTGATCGACCGATTAATGATAGAAGCCGATCAGGAATCAACCATTCGATTGATCCATCTGGATGGACAAGTACTGATCGAGAAAAGTATGAAGGAAGGATATCTTGATCTATCGGCGATGAATGCAGGTGTTTATCTGCTTGAAGTAACATCTGATGAGCAGACCATCAGAAAGCAAATCATAAAGACAAACTAAGGCAGCATTAGCTTAGGCTTATGCGATTTGGGCGGCTCCAGGAGTCGCCTTTTTTATTTTTTTCAATCTTCCTGTAACTTTTCGTCTGACCTCTACATCATCTAGCTGAATGTCACAAAACCTATACCATAAGCACATACTTCCAGCATCTGACGGCATGTTTCGGTACGCGTTATCGATAGTACATGAACCAGAGACTGCAAGAGATGTAGTACAGGACTGCCTCACGAAAATTTGGAGTATTCGTAAGGACCTGGATAAAGTTGAAAAAGTCAACGCGTGGGCTTTTCGCATTGTCCGAAACAGATGCATCGAAATCTTACGAAGAAACCGATACGCAGACCTGGACGAAAAAGTGGTAAACATGAGATATTCAGGGACGGTAGAAGAGCAAGCCATCACCGATGATTTTATGTCAATAATGAAGGAAGTGCTCAATACATTACCGGCCAAGCAGCAGGAGGTTTTCCACCTTCGTGAAGTGGAAGACATGAGCTATCAGGATATAGCTGAAACATGCGGGATCAGTGAAAGTGATGTCAAAGTCAACATTCACAGAGCTCGGAAAAAAGTGAAAGAAGCCATGCAAAAAATAGACGCATATGGGATCGCAAATTGATAAACTACTGGAAAAATACTGGAATGGAGAGACCAGTCTGGAGGAAGAGAAAGTGATCAAGTCACATTTCAAGTCCAACCCGGCGCTCAACAATGAAAGTCATTACTTCCGATTCCTTGCTAAGCAGAAATCGCAGAAGTACGAAGGATCAAAAGCGGTAAGTAGACGAAAAGCCTGGCTTTCTGCAGCAGCTACGATCACGATTGGAGTAATTACCGCAGCGTTGGTATTCAACGATGCGAAGAAAGACCCATTCGCGATTGATGATCCAGAAAAAGCTTTCCAAGCTACTAAAGAAGCATTGATGATGATTGGAGCTGAACTAAATCAAGGACAGAGCCACACATTGGAGCTTACCAAGATCAACAAAGCAAAGGAAGAATTGCAGGAAGAATCCTGAGTTCTAAAGAAAACCAAAACCTTGATTTTAAGACCTTTTAAAAAATAAAACGATGAAAAAGATTGTATTAACCATGTTTATTCTTTCTGTTGCTGGCTTTGCCTTCGGACAGGGAGCAGTAGTTTCCAAATACTTCGATAAATACGAAGATGACGAAACCTTTACCAAAGTTTCTGTGAGCAGTAAGATGTTTTCACTCTTCACTGAAATGGAAGGAAATACGGAAGATGAAAAAGAATTCCTTGATGTAATCAGCAAGCTTAAGGGTATGAAAGTAGTTGCAAGCGAAAAAGTTTCTGATCCTAAAGGCCTCTACAACAGTGCAATTAGCGATGTGTCCAAAGCTGGATACGAAGAACTAATGACGGTAAAGGATGCCGAGGAAAATGTAAAGATTTCCATCAAGGAGAAAGACGGAATCATTGAAGAATTGATATTAGTTGCTGGAGGAAAAGAAAAATTCGCAATGGTCAGCCTATACGGAATTATCGATTTGAAACAAGTTTCTAAGCTTGCCAGCATGATGAGAATGAGTGAGCTTAAATACCTCAAGAATCTCGATGATGATGACAATGAATAAAAAATAAGTTAGATGACGAAGGTGGGCAAGAAAATAATTTCTACCCGCCTTTATTTTTGTTATAATGTGCTCTCACGCTCTACTACTAAATGAAGAAATACTTACTTGCTACTATCTTGGCAATGATAATTTTGCCAACACTCGCTCAGGAATCCATAATTAAAGATTTTGCCGAGCCACGAAGGCCTACTCGCTGGATGAATCCTATCTGCTTGTATCCAAGCACACTTCGGATGGTTAATCTGGCTCAAGATCCCAATTTCAATGAGATGGTCAACGATATTGAAAAGGTGCTCATTTATACGCTGGACTCAGCTACAGTCGCATCTAAGAGTTATAAAGAGCTCTTGAAAAACTACGAATCTGAGGGATTTGAAGAGTATATAACCATCTTCGGTAAGCAGGAGATGCGAATCGTAGGCAAAGAAGAAGAATACGTTGGCATCATGTCCGCCGAAGGCAGTGCTATTGCATTTTACCTCCGAGGAGACATCCCATTTGGGAAAATACCTACCCTTCTGGAAAGTTTCCAAAGTTCAGATATGTTACCAATGCTAACCGATCAATTCAATTTCAAATGAGTGTATTAAAAATCAATAAACTCACTAAGCGGTTCGGGAAGCTTACAGCGGTAGACCAGCTTGATTTGACTATCGAAAAAGGTCAGGTGTATGGTATTCTTGGACCGAATGGGAGTGGTAAGACAACAACCTTGGGTATGATCCTGGAAGTGGTTGCACCTACTAGCGGTGGCTTTGAATGGTTTGGCGGAATCAATAATGTTGAAGCACGTCAAAAGATTGGCTCTATACTTGAAACGCCTTGTTTTTATAGCTACCTAACTGCTACTCAAAATCTTCGAATAGTTGCTCACATCAAGAATTGTGATACAAAAAGAATCGATGAAATCCTTAAACAAGTCAATCTCTACGAAAGGAGAAATGACAAGTTCAAAACTTACAGCTTGGGAATGAAACAACGGTTGTCGCTGGCAGCCGCCCTACTATCGGACCCACCAGTGCTTATGCTGGATGAGCCTACTAACGGTTTAGACCCGGAAGGAATTGCTGAAGTGAGGCAATTGATCAGGGATATTGCTGCACAAGGCAAAACAATTATCATGGCCAGCCACTTGCTGGATGAAGTTCAAAAGGTATGTACCGATTTCTGTATTCTTAGAAAAGGCGTCAAACTGCATGAAGGATCAGTCAGCGATATTCTAGGTGAGACCAATGCAGTTGAAATATCAGCAACTGATTTGGAAGCACTCAATCAGTCCATTCAAACATTTGATGGGCTAGAGAAAATCGAAAAACAGAATGGATCTTTAATGGCTTATTTAAAAGAAGGAAACTCGTCTGACCGCCTCAACCAATTCTGCTTTGACCAAGGCATTGCCCTGAATAAGCTAATTCCTCAGTCCAAATCACTAGAACAAGAATTCTTAAAAATCTTAAAAGAAAATGATTAGAGCTTTTACACTTGAATGGCTGAAGCTGAAGCACTACAGGGTTTTTTGGATTCTGTTTGGACTTTATTTATTGGCACAATTGATCATTACCAACGGAGGCATCTTCTTCCTGGAATGGCTCAAAAGCAAAGGAGCAGATTTTGATGGGATCGATCCAACAATCCTTCCCATCTATGACTTCCCGGATATCTGGCAGAATTCAGTTTGGTTGGCTTCCTTCGTTAAGGTTCTCATATCCTTCATCGTAATTGTATCGGTGAACAATGAACTCTCTTACAACACACTGAGACAAAACATTATTGATGGAATCAGCAAGCGGGAATTTCTGCTTTCCAAGCTCTCTTTGATCCTTTTCCTTGCTGGTGTTTGCACGCTTGTACTCTTTGGATCTGGGCTGATAGCTGGGCTGATATATTCCCACGTCACAGACCTGAAATACATTTTTGCAGACTTTGAATTTCTCCTGGCATACTTTCTACAGCTTGTAGTGTTTTGCTTGTTTGCATTCAGCTTGGCAATGATCATCAAGAAGGCGGGCTTTGCTATCGTGATAACCATGCTCTACAGCCTGGTTTTTGAGCCGATAGTAACTTCTATTCTGGAGTTTGCTCCATTCGCCAGAGATTACACAGCAGGAATAGTGAAATTTTTCCCTATCTATTCAATAGAAAAACTTTGCGGAAAAGTTTACGAAAGCCCTTTTGCACGCTACTTATTCCAAGAAATTAAAGATTCAGTATACTGGTATGAATGGCTGATTGCGCTAGGCTGGGGGGCACTTTTCATGCTTTTTATTACCTGGATTCTTAACAAGAGAGATTTAAAAGCCTAAACGATAGATTTCAGCATTTCAACTAATTTCTAAGTCAACTTAGCTAAAACCCTGATACTAAGTCAGGGTTTTTCTCGTTTTTTGTGTTGTATAGAATAAAGAAAGCAGTTATGATAAAGTTTGTGTCAATCCTCGTGTCGGTATTCTCATTCAACTTCGTTGTATCGTACAGTACCGCAGATCAGCCATCTGATGTAGCACTCGAATTTAGCGACAAAGCAGTAGCCGTAGAAAGCGGTCAGCCTGTATTCACTAAAGGAACCAAAGTTTGGTTAACAAATCCCCAGAAGCAGGAAATAAAACTTTACCTGAACGAGGAAGTAAAAGAAATTAATGGTGTCAAGGTCGATTTATCAAAAATCACAAACCTTAGTGAAGGCACCTATACGGTTGTTGTAAATACGGTTACCGAAGAGAAAATATTCGGTTTTACGATACAATAGCCAAAAAATTTAGGTTAGGTTTTTAAGAGTAAAAACGTGTCTCAAACTTTGGGATGCGTTTTTTTATGCATAGTTCCTTAGAAGGAAATACAAAATCTGAAAGGTGAAAAGCACAAGAATTATTGCAACCGTCCTGTTCATGTTTCGAACAAATCTCACTGTAATCAAATGTTTTAATCGGTGAGCCACGAATGCCTTGCCTACGTCCATACTAAAAATGGTTATTAACATTCCTCCAAAAAATTGGATCTGCTGATTGAACCCATACTCAAAGTTGATAGCTATCGCACTAACCCAGGTAGCCCAAGAAACGATAATAAACGGGTTTAGTCCGTTGAGAAGCAAGCCCTTAGCGAACTGTTTAGCAAAATTTGAATCGTTCACCATTGCAGTCTCATTTTGAATTTTTGGTGTTTTAAACCAAGAATAAAGACCATATGCTCCAAGCATAATTGCCCCAAAAATCCCCATCCAAAATTTAAAATCATCTGTTTCCAATGCCTTAGACATCCCAAACAAGACGATTATCACATAGAAAACATCGCTTGTAGATATTCCGACTGCAAGGAATATTGCCTTCTTTAAGCCTTGTTGAATACTTGTTTGGATAAGTGCAAAAAATGCCGGTCCGATCGCAAAAAGAAAGATGAGGCCGAAAATCAGTCCGTTTATTATTGGTGGCATTTAGTTAGTCCCTGTATTTTGTTCGTCTAGAAAATTTCTCCAAAGTTGTGCCTTTTCTTTCTTAAGTACACGAGGAAATTTATTTTGACTCCCAACTTTTCCTTGAGATTCCATCCAATTGTAAAAAATCTGGGTTGGCAGGATGCTTACTTTGACTTCTTTGAGGGCAGATCCTCGCTCTACTTTGTAGTCGTCATTGAGCTCCATTAAATGATAATCTATTCGCTCACAAAGAAGTTTTTTATCCACTTCATCGTCTGTGCCTATGTACCAGCGATGTGCAAACAGACTTCCAGATCTATCCCCCAAGAGCGTAAATTCCCGAATGTCAATTTTCATTTCTTCCTCCACCAATTCTATTGCCTTATTCATATTATCAAGGCTCAAGTGCTCACCGCATAAACTCATGAAAAGTTTGGTCCTTCCTGTTATCATAATCTCACTTTCCTCGACCGAAACAAATTTTATCACATCGCCAATCATATATCTCCAGGCTCCTGCATTTGTAGTTATTAATAATGCATACTCTTTGTTTTCCTTTACCTCGTCAATCTTCAAAGTTTCAGCATCCTCTTTTATCTTTCCATCTTCATCAAAGTTGGATTCAGTAAAAGGTACAAACTCGTAAAAAATTCCATTGTTTAGCACCAATCTCATGGATCTTCTATTAGGATAAGCCTGAAAAGCAAGAAATCCTTCAGATGCTAAATAGGTCTCCATGTAATTCAATGGCCTACTCAAAAGCTTTTCAAATCCACGTTTATATGGCTCAAATGACACACCACCATGAACGAAGATTTGAAGGTTTGGCCAGATATCATGTATCGTTTTGACTTTATACTTCTCTATGATCTGTTCCATCAAGATCTGGAGCCATGCAGGAACTCCGACAATTATTCCAATGTCCCAATCAGGAGCCTTCTTTACTATTTCATCGAGCTTGTCATGCCAATCTTTTGTCTTGGCTATCCTTTTCCCGGGCTTATAAAAGTGCTGAAACCAAAACGGAATTTGTGCCGCTGTAATTCCGCTCAAATCGCCTTCAAAATAATGACCACTTCTTTTCAGATCTGTGCTACCTCCAAGCATTAAAATACCTTTCGAAAATAGCGATGCAGGCAAATCATACTTGCTCATAGTCAAAATCTGTCTCATTGAAGTCTTCCTGATTGACTTCACCATGTCTCGTGTAATTGGGATATATTTTGAAGAAGCTCCGGAAGTTCCTGAACTGAGCGCAAAGTATTTGATCTTCCCGGGCCAACACACATCTCCCTGACCCTCTTTGGCCATATGCCACCAATTTTGATAAATTTTATCATAATCATGGATCGGGACATTTGCCGCAAAAGATTCGTAAAAGTCATCCTTCCCACTCTTAAAGGAGGTAAGAATACCATCAAAAGAATGAGTCTGACCAAACTTAGTAGTCTGACATTGTATCAGTAAATTTCTTAGCTCTTGCTTCTGTAATTCAAGTGGTGAAGTATATAGTTGCTCCAAACTTTCGCGCAACATGATTCCCTTCTTGAGTAATGTCCCTAAAATTGCCATTCAAATCAATTGAAACTTATTCTTTAGCTTTCAAATTTACGGATTGTAAAAGAGACAATAATGAGTGAAATATCAAATCGCATAAAAGAATTAAAAGAAACTTTACCTGAGACCTGTACACTAGTCGCAGTAAGCAAAACCAAGCCTAACTCTGATATCTTGGAAGCTTATGAGGCTGGCCATTTGGATTTTGGTGAAAATAAGGTTCAGGAACTCACTCAAAAGGCAGAGGAACTCCCAAATGACATTAAATGGCACATGATTGGGCACTTACAGCGCAACAAGGTCAAGTACATCGCTTCTTTTGTTCACTTAATTCACGGAGTAGACTCTTTAAAATTGCTGAAAGAAATAAACAAGCAAGGGAAAAAAGTGGGTCGAGTAATTGACTGCCTCTTACAAATCCACATTGCGGAAGAGGATACCAAGTTTGGATTAAGTAACGAAGAACTATTTGAAATTCTAAATGGTGAACCTCTTAAAGAAATGGTCAACATTCGTATAGTTGGGTTAATGGGGATGGCCACCAACACGGATGATGAGGATCAGGTAAGGAAGGAATTCAAAAATTTAAAACAGCTTTTTGATAAAGCAAAAAATTCTGATCACACTAATGTCAAAATGAACATTCTATCCATCGGAATGAGCGGAGATTATAAACTCGCGCTGGATGAGGGTAGTAGTATGATCAGAATCGGAAGTGCCATCTTTGGCGCCAGAAATTATTAATTATTCGGATCTGGAGGCATTACATTGGTAACAATCTTCACGCGTTCAGGGTTGTTAACTGCGTTAGACATAACAGTAATTACTTTGTTTTGCATCCCCATTTTTCCAGCACTGTTAAATACAACCTTTAAACGGGCTGTTGTTCCAGGCGCAATGGGTTCTCTTGGCCACTCTGGGGCTGTACAGCCACATGTTGTCCTTACATCCGACAAAATCAATGGCTCATTACCTGTATTTTCAAATTCGAATACATGCTCAACTCTCTCTCCTTGAGTGATTTCACCAAAATCGAACGACTTTTCAGAAAAGGAAATCTTAGGACCAGTCATTGGCTCCTCTCCTTCTTGGGCGGTTGCAAAAAAAGCAAAACCTACCAACAGCAACGATGCTAAATATTTCATATCTAAATTTAGTTTATTGTAGTTCTAATGATGTCAAAGTTAACGAACATACCATTGAAATGTTAAACGAAAATGAGTTGTCGAATCCTTTTGGAGGGAAAGTTAGGGTGCGTGTAGGTGGACTTTTGGTTGAAAACAGTAAAATTTTACTATTAAAACATCAAAACATTGGGCCAGAAGGCTACTTGTGGTCTCCTCCGGGCGGAGGAGTGGAATTTGGTGAAAGTCTACACGAAGCGCTCAAAAAAGAATTTCTTGAGGAAACTAATTTAAATATCAACGTCGGTGAATATTTATTTACCAATGAATTTATTAGAAAACCCTATCATGCAATTGAATTGTTCTTCCTAGTAAAACGTACTTCAGGAACTTTAAAGTTGGGTTACGATCCAGAATTAGCTGAAAATCAGCAAATGCTGACCGATGCAAAATTCTTTTCCGCCAAGGAAATAGAGACAATTCCCACAGCTGCCATTCATAATGTGTTTAATACCGCTGGTGCAAGACATAAAATTACCGATCTTAGGGGTTTGTTTACTTTTAAGCATTAATAGTATCTGGTGCTTCAAGAATCACCATTAAATATTTATAATTGCAAAAACCTAGCGAAAAAGAAATTTAGCAATGAGTAAAACGAAAATTGTTTCTGTGGTCATGCTCGTAGTGTGGGTGTCACTGGCCGTATTTTTAGTATACAGTATCAAGTCATCTATTGATGAAGCCGCGCGAATCGAAAACGCAGAAGCCCGAATCATCGAACAACTGAAGATGATCAGAGAAGCCGAGATTGCATATATGTCTGTGAATGGACAGTATACAAGCGATTGGGATAAACTACTAGCATTCATCGATACAGGAAAATTTTACCTGACAGAACGTAGTGAGACAATTATCCCACAGCCTTATGGAAAAGATAGCATCTATGTTGAAATAGATACTTTAGGTACCAAGGCGGTAATTGATTCACTCTTTGGAAATAACAAGTGGCCAAGGTTTAATTTGGCATCCTTACCTTACGTTCCGGACACTGCGCCAGCTGTTAAGTTCGACGTTTGGGCGGATAAAATCTTAAAAGCCGGTCTCTTGGTAAATGCGATTGAGGTGAAAAACCCAAGACCAGTAGATCCTACCAGAGACGAAGAAAGTGAATATAATACCAGAAAGCCTCTAAGATTTGGATCGCGAACAAGCGTGACCACAGCAGGTAACTGGGAATAAAATATTTTGATTGCGCAAGACACATCGACCTATAAGCTGATTAAGCGAGTAAAGGATACCAAGTTTACAATTGATGAACTTGATCATTACTCGCTTATCATGCAGGTTGGAATTTATGACTTGCAATTTGCGGTAGTAGACGCCCAGGACAATGTTGTCATGGGTCTTGAGGATTATCGGCTCGAAGGAATCAAAACGGTCAACGGTCGCCTTAGACTGATCAAGGATATCCTTGATAATCACGAATATCTCACTGCAGGTTTTTGGAAAGATGTGAAGCTGTGCCTCAAGTCACACAAGTTTTCTATGGTTCCGTCCGGTATGTTTGTCCAGGAAGCAGCAGCAGACTACCTCGCGCTCAATAGTGAGATTAAGACCGCTTTCGAAGAGGTTAATTACTACAAACAGGTTGCCGTCGATTCTGTAAATGTATTTGCCGCCGAAACTAAACTCTGTAGATGGATTGAATCGATCTATAAAAAGAAAAAAGTACATATTATCCATCAGGGAAGTGCCCTTATTGAAGGCTTTTTAAAACATGCAGATCATATAGATGAGAAAAGCATGTATGTCTACATCGATCGAGGCATTATGCATATAGTAGCCACCGAAGGCAAAAAACTCCTGTACTATAATCAGTTTGCGGCTAGAAAGAAACAAGACTATCTCAAATACATCATGCTTGTTTTCAATGAACTAGGCATGAGCGGGAAGGATAGTCACGTATTTCTTTGGGGCTTTATTAAACCCGCCTCTGAGGAAATGTCACTATTAAAAAAATACATTCGTAATATCTCTTTTGGCTCCAAGCCATCTTTTCTTCGGTTTAGTTACCTCTATGATGAGGTGGAAGATCATCAGTACTTTGATGTGCTGAGTGGGTATCTTTGTGTATAGGACAATGAGCAAGCTCATTTAAATGACTTTAAACAAATGAAAACGGCTATTTTTCCAGGTTCATTCGATCCATTCACCAAAGGACATTTTGATATTGTAGAGCGCAGTTTAGATTTATTTGATCGCGTAATCATTGCCATTGGCCACAATACCTCTAAGAATAATCGCTACTTCGAACTAGACTGGATGGTCGAAAAAATCAAGGAAGCATTTGCCGGAGAAGATCGTGTAGAAGTAGAAGTTTACGATGAGCTTACTGCTTCTCTTGCAAAGAAATGTAATGCCCAGTTTATGGTCCGCGGATTAAGAAACACCACAGACTTTGAATATGAGAATAGTATCTCTCAGATCAACCGCTATTTGAATGCTGATTTGGAAACCATATTTTTAATTACATCGCCGGAACTTGCACCAATCAGCTCCAGCATAATTCGCGAAGTACATCGTTATGGTGGAGACGTGAATCCTTTTTTACCCTATGAAGTGTAAGTTTCTCCTGCTTCTCATTTTTATTAGCCCGTTTGTTTTCTCCACAAAAGCCATTAGTCAAAGTTTTGAAGGCAGACTTGCCTATATAAACTACCAAGTAATTGAGGGAGATACTATTACGTCATCTTATTTGAACTACTGGGTAAAGGAAGATTTGTATAAGCATGCAGGATATGTACCAAAAATGCCATTCGTTGATCTAGGCACGTTGTATGCCGATGCAGACAAAATGATCAAAACGAATGTCAATAATGCGGGTGAAGTTGACAGGACTCCGATAAATCTGGATTGGGAAGCACCAAGCTTAAAAGTAGAAGCTATGAATAAGGTTGATTCAATTTTAGGTTTTCAATGTCAACTTTGGAAACTCATAGATTTAGAATCCGAAAAAGTCATATCCACATTATGGATAACTGAGGACATTAATAGTGAATATTTTGATCAATTAGTTGAATTGTTTGAATATAAAAACACTCTTTTTCCATGCATCGGAATCAACGGATGGATACTCAGGCGGGTAGATTATCGTAGAGAAGGAAAGACATTTGTTACAGAGATTGAGGAAGTTGAGAGAATGAAACTCAATATTTCTGAAATGGTGGTTTACTAAACCTCCTTCATCATTTTGGTATACTCCTGCATTACGTATCGAATGGATCTATACGAATCATGAAGGGCTTTACGCACTTGCTCAAGATCCATCCATTCTACCTTTTTTATTCCTTCGTCTTTTTGAGGTGCCATTTTGCTATCATCCAGGCAATGCATCGCATACCAATGTGTCTTTTTTAGAATGTATTTCTTTTTAGTCGTATAGGTATGCCAGACAGCATCGATTTTTTTATCTATCCGAACCTTAACACCAGTCTCTTCTTCAACCTCACGAACAGCACACTCATCTATGGATTCGCCTTTATCCAATTTACCTTTAGGAATATCCCAGACTTTGCGTCGATAAATCATTAAGAGTTTTCCCTCATTTTCAACAATTCCTCCAGCTGCTTCAATCACTTTGAATTTACTTTTCAGATAGTCTATTAGCGCTCTTTTTTCCCTGGAAGAAATAAAAATGGAATGAACCTTCTTCAGCTTCTTATCTGTCATTAGCTTGAGGAGGCTGTCAATTTGGTCGAACGATGCATTCATAATCAAGACGTCATCGACTAGTACTTCGGGAACAATGCTCTCGAATTCTCTTACCACCAATCCATAAGCACGATTCATATTAATCTTATTCTCCGAAAGAATGTAAACCGGGATGTCGTTGATAAAGATTTTCATCGTTGAAATTTACTAGAGCAAGTAAATCATAAATTAAAAATGAAACAAGACTTCTTTATTATTGATGGGTAACACGGGAGTTATTTATTTTGCAACCACATGAGCATCAAAATATACAACCCACAACTTGCTGCAGAAATAGCCGCAGACTTACTAAAAATTGGAGCAATTAAATTAAGCCCTCAGGAACCTTTTATATGGGCATCAGGATGGAAATCACCTATATATTGTGATAATAGGCTCAGCCTCTCATATCCTGATGTTCGCTCCAAAATAAAGACCGCATTAGGTCTTGCTGTTTCGAATTCATTTAATGGCGTTGATGTCATTGCTGGTGTAGCAACCGCCGGAATCCCACAAGGCGCATTGGTAGCTGAAGAGTTGGGACTCCCATTCATATATGTTCGCTCCAAATCCAAAGGACATGGCCTGCAAAATATGATTGAGGGAAAAATCGAGAAGGGTCAGCGCGTTTTACTGGTGGAAGACTTGGTTTCTACTGGTGGTAGTTCGCTTGCGGCAGCAGATGCTCTGCAAGAAGCTGGAGCTGAAGTAGCAGGGATGGTAGCGATTTTCACCTACGGCTTTCAGATTTCTGAAGATAATTTCAAAAACAAAAATGTAGATCTCGTAGTCCTTAGTGATTACCATCACCTGCTGGACCATGCGCAGGATGAGCGTATGTTTGAAAACGACGTTTTAAAAACGCTTAAAGAATGGAGAGAAGATCCAGAGAATTGGAACAATGAAACTTAAGCTTATACTCATCTTCATACTTTTCTATCAATGTACTCAAAGAGGATCTGAATCAATTGTTTTTCCCTTCGATCCCAAGCCGGGTAGCATTCCAATTCCATTTTACTCTGAGTTGATTCCAGATAGTCTGCTAGTACATAGAGGGGTACTTTCCAACAATTTTTCTGAATACTACTATGTCACTTCAGATAAGGTGTTTCAAAATTTTCATATCAATGTTGTCAGTTGGAAAGACGACAAATGGAGTAAGCCGAATAAAGCTTGGTTTAACAGCGAATATGATGATCATGGAGTGAGTTTCTCACCAGATGGTAATAGGCTCCTATTTAGCTCAACCCGGCCTGTTGGTGTTGAAGGTATTCCTCAAACCTGGCACCTTTGGCAATCTATTTATAAGAATGGAGAATGGTCAGAACCTGAGTTTATTGACATACCAAACTTGAGAAATAAGCTTGTATCTCATCCGACAATCTCGCCAGATAGAATCCTTTATTTTCATGTGAGCGATCTCGACTATTCGAATATGAATATTTACTTCTCTGAATTAAAAGGAGATGGGTTCCAAGATGCTCACAAATTATCCTTTGAAGGGTTGGATACCGGCACATGCACACCCTATATTTCAGGCGATGGTCAATCACTTTTCTTCGCTTCCATTGAGGAAAACCTGCCTATTTGTCTTGTTAGAAGAACGAAAGATGGTTGGGGCAGTCTCATCAAACTCCCATCAAACCTTATTGAGGGAAGTCAAGCCAATCCATATATTTCGTTGAATAACCAGTTCATTTTTTATGCTTCAGAAGATGCTGCTAGTGGTAATTGGTACATAAAGTGGGCCGATATTTCTTTCCTGACTAAATGATGTGAATACTGATTTCTTAGGTAGATTCGTAAAAGCCCAACGATAAATGCCATGAAATCAAGAATATTATTTACCGTACTGATTGCATCGATTAGCTTTTCAGCAAATACAATCATCGATCCTGAGAAAGAGCCACTAACGAATGGATTTCAGAGTTCTAAAATTCCGCTAGAATGGTTAACTGGTGATCAGCCACAGCTTCTTACATCTATGGCAAATTCGATTTCCAAACGTGAGACTTTAAGTGGCGATAGTAAAAATCTTACTGCAATTGTTGGCGGCTGGCATGCTCAGGCTATTGGTCAGTACAAAGATTACGTTTATGTAGCTTTTAGTGACGGGAGCCTTGGCAAGGGAGAAGCAAAGGTTGGCTCCAAAAATCCGGTTGGGAAACTTTGGATTTACAATACAAAAACAAAACAAAGTCAACTTAAGAACCTGGAAAGTGGATATCCACATCCATGCTCAATTCAAGTAACGGGAAAATATCTCACGATAGTAATTGAAGCAGAATATGGACTCAGTCAGGCAGCTCTTGGCAACAAACGAGATGAGCAATCTTTAGTTCTTATCTATGATCTTGAACAAGATCCCAATTGCTCAATTGAAGTTGGCAGAATATCACAAGAAAATACCAATAGTGGGGGTGCTGGGTTAGCCTGGAGTCCAAAAACTAAATGCTGGTATATGCTGGTTGACCAAGACTCTAAAGATGGTAAAGTAGTTGTTTATAAAACAGCAAATGAGAAACTAGACTCATGGCAGAAGCAACCAATTGCAAAATATCGCAGGTATGGCTCAGGCGCCGGACTAAACCTATTAACAGCTTCGGATAACTCTATTTGGGGATTGTACTACGAAAACACTGAAATTGAGAAACACAGTTTTGCCAACTACGACATAACAGAAGACAAAGTTCGCCTCTTTAAACTTATAGAACCAAATGGTACACCCGTTGCTAGACGAACTGTTTTTACACAAACCGTAAATATTAGTACACCTCGAATAAAAGCCGTGGGCGAACTATTGGCCAATCGTCCAGGAATGCGTTTTGGTGCTGGATTAAGATATGAAAACGGGGTACTTGAGCTCCTCACCTGTCAACGCAATATGAATAAAAGCTTTAATATCGATCGGAATACCTTGCTGGGTGGTAAAAGGACACAAGCTGTGTTTATGAATTTAGCGAAAGCGAAAGGTGAAATTTATCTCTCATCATTATCTAATTCAACACAAAACCATAACCTCAAAAAAAACCAATCCGAGTCAGGAGCCATGGTTCTTCAGCCACCTGTAAAAGGAGATGTAAACTACTTTTCTGAAAAGAGTATCTCCTCATCAGGTTTTGGAGGTTTGAGTAGTTTAAAAAAATCTGCCCAATGGACAGATGCCTTTGAAGCACACTCAAGTGCTCCACTTGTTCTGTTTTATCTGGAAGGATTAACTGATGTCCAAGGCCAAATGATCGAGTACTATACAACAAAAACATCAGACAATAAGATAAATTAATCTTGGCATTTCTAAATTAATGAAAGCTTATTCGAATGACTAAAATTTCTCTTCCACTCCTAAGCCGAAGAGTGCAAAGTCATATTTTACCGGATCATCAGGATCTAGATCTTTAAGATTTTCTGTTAACTCCAAAGCTGTTTGCCAGTCGGTTTGCTTCCTTTTTATCAAACCCAGCTTTCGAGCTACTCTATCTACATGAAGATCGCATGGACAAATTAGCTGCTTGGTCTCTATCTTATTCCAAATACCAAAATCTACACCTTTGTCATCTTTTCGAACCATCCACCTCAGAAACATATTGATGCGTTTACAGGCTGACTTTCTGGATGGATTAGGTATATGCTTATACGTACGTTTCGGATGATCAGGCAACGAAAAAAACAATTCGAAAAATTGCGTAAGTCGTGCTTCCATTGTCGCATATCTGTTCAATCTGGCAACGAAAGCTTCTTCGAGTGATTCATGATTTTGATAAAACCAACGAAAAAAATGAAGAAAGTAAAGTGCATCAGTACTATTAAAAGTCCGATGTTTAAATTCCGTAAATGGCTTTAAATCCTGATCTGAATAATTAAGCACAAACTGATGTGGAGCATTTCCCATTAGCTCCAGAAATTCATGGCTTTTATTGATGATGGTCTTACGTTGACCCCAGGCAAATACAGCCGCAAGAAATCCAGCAATCTCAATGTCTTGCTTTTTTGAGTATTCATGCGGAATGCAAATGGGATCATTGGGAATAAAACCAGGCTGATTGTACTCCTCAACTTTATCATCTAGAAAAGATTTAAGCTCTTCCCTATTCACTACTTATTGTAAGAAACCTCTACACGGGATTTGGAATCCAAAATACCCAACTGATCATAGGCTGGCTGAGACAGCCTGAGCAAGAGATTCTTATTGAGCCCAGTATTTGGAAGCTTCCCAACGATTTTTACGTGGACAGTTTGATTATTCATCAAATTTCGAACCTCAAGATTTGTACCGATTGGTAAGTTCCGATGTAGTGCCAAAAAACGTGATGTTTTCAGTGATTGAATGACTGAAGCCACTCCCTCTTCATATATGCGCTCAAATCCATTTTCATCGATCTGTGATCGGGTTGTTTTCTTGGGCTCATTGATTAGTACTTTTGGTGACTCCTGAGAAGACTTATAAAACAGTTTCTGTCCAATCTTCAGATAATCTGACTCCATGCTGTTCCAGATTTTAAGGCTATCAATACCTACACCAATCTTGCGTGCTATCGTCGATAGCGTCTCTCCAGTTTGAACAAGATATTTTTCAAAACTTGCAAAAGGATCTTCCTCAGTCAGAGTGCTGTCCTTTACTACTACTTCAATGACCTTATCAGTTGGTTCACCGTCGACGCTTAAAGTAGGGATTTCTGCATCTTTTCGAAGTTTCAGAGGCATTCCTGGTGAAATATTATTGTCCGGAAGGTTATTCCACCTGCGTAGATCCTTAAGTTTTAATCCATATTTTTTTGAAATACTGTAAAGTGTTTCGCCTAATTCAACCCTGTGAATATTTTCATTTGACCCTTCGAAAGATGTTTTAACAACCACCGCTTCTACTGGTTTTTCATCATCGATGAGCACGTAAATTACCTGTCCAATTTCAATGCGATTATCTACTATTTGATTGTGCTTAATAATTCCCAGCACCGAACCTCCATATCGTTTTGCGATGGAATAAATTGTTTCTTCTTCTTCCACTTCATGCACCACAAACAATCCTTCCTCCCTCTGCTCGGTCCGAAGACTATCCACCGGACTGGCGAATAGCATTAATGTGATCATGAAACTAACCAGTGTACACACAAACCTCATTTTGATCTTTTATAAATATTAATTGACCTTGAAATACAAAAAATGCGCCAGGTGAAAAACCCTTCATCCCCGTGTCCTGACAAACCTTCCATTCTTTTTCGCCATTCTGCAGTAAAAGCAGATACCTGTCAAATACATTACCTGAACGAAGATAGTAGCTGATTATGATTTTATCGTTCCATTCTAAATATTCGCAAGAGTGCGGAAGTTCCAACGACAAAAACTCCGATACTGTTTTATGATATTCGGTACCATGTTCGTAAATACTCGGATATTGGATTGAATGCCCGAATGTAGGGATTTTAGTTATTGGTTCTTTTCTACCATCTCTCCATGAAAGACTAAAATATGCGTTTTGATTTGGGTCATGTTCATCTTGGTACTCGATGAAATATAAAGTGTCGTTTTTAGCACCAATGAGCTGTGTCCATTTAGCATGCTGCACTTTCTTAGTGTCATATTTCAAAGATCTTAGATTGAGCTTTACCACTTCAGATTCATCATTTAGCCCACGTATATCTAAATAAAAATTGCTCGAATCACCTTCCACAACCGAATTCCATATTTTACCTGTGAACGAAATGTGCTTGATGGATTCTGCTATCATGAATCAAATAAATTTAATCATCCTTCAATTTTAGGATAACTTTATGGAGGGAACGACAGTTTCAAAGTTGGAGCTTTGTTGTGACTTTTAGCAATCAAATATGAGAAAACTATTTACACTTTTTGGATTACTATTAACAACCATCCTGATAGGTCAGGACAAGGAGAAACCTCTGGTTCTTCATCTTAAGATTAGCGATGTAATTGATCCTAGAACCAATCGTTACTCTGAACTTGGTTTGGAGAAGGCTCAAGAGTTAGATGTTGACTATGTGATTCTCGAGCTCGACACCTACGGTGGGGCTTTAAACGACGCTGATGATATCAGAACACGAATTCTAAACTTCGATCGACCGATTTATACATTTATAAACAAGGATGCTGCATCAGCCGGAGCGCTCATTTCGATAGCATGTGACAGCATATATATGGCTCCCGGCTCAAGCATTGGAGCAGCAACTGTCGTAACACAAGATGGAGCCGCAGCACCAGACAAATACCAATCTTACATGAGGTCTATCATGCGATCGACCGCCGAAGCAAAAGGCCGAAACCCACGAATGGCAGAGGCAATGGTAGACCAAGATATTGATCTGGATAGTATTGCAACCGAAGGGAAGATTCTAACTTTATCTACTTCCGAGGCAATAAAATACGGTTTTTGCGAAGCTGAAGTCAATAGCATCGCTGATATTATGAAGCGATCAGGTGTTGACGATTACGAAATTGAAGTGTTTGATCTTGGCGCTACTGAAAAAATTATCTCACTTTTCTTAAATCCTTTTGTGAGTGGGATTCTGATACTGATTATTGTAGGTGGAATCTACTTTGAGCTACAGACACCAGGTGTAGGCTTTCCAATTCTTGCTTCTCTGATTGCTATTATACTTTACTTCGTACCTAACTATCTCAATGGCTTAGCTGAAAATTGGGAAATCTTAATGTTTGTAGTAGGAATCATTCTTATAGCTCTTGAGGTTTTTGTGATCCCAGGTTTTGGAGTGGCTGGTGTTCTTGGACTAATCTGCACCATCGGCTCACTCATCTTAGTTATGCTCAATAATGACATGTTTGACTTCTCATTTGTGGGTGGGGATCAGATTTTCATTTCATTTGCTACGGTTATTGCCGGAATGTTTGGAGCCATAATCGTTATGTTTTTTGGCGGGGCTCGACTTCTCAATAGCAACGTATTTAAGCGTGTAGCACTTCAGGACGTCCAAGACGCTGATCAAGGATATACCTCCACTTTTTACAAAGAAAAATCGATGATTGGGCTAAAAGGAAAAACATTTACACGTCTAAGACCTAGCGGAAAAATCGAGGTGGATGGAGTGATTTACGATGCGTTCACAAGGGGTAATTTTATCGACGAAGGTGTAGATATCGAAATTATTTCTGATGAAGGCACCAGTCTGAAAGTGAAAGAAGCATAATGAAGTTATACCCAACCCTAATCTGGATTTTCACCATTCTGGCTTTTGTTTTCCTTTTCTTCTCACTGAGGACGGAAACCAATCAAATCCTTTATAGTTTTATCGCTTTGGGATTATGGTTAGTAGCATTTTTACTCAACAAGTTTAAACCCGGTGAAAAAGAGAAGGAAACATAAATCTTGCCTCAATTGTGGTGAACTGCTCAACCAAAAACATAATTACTGCCCGAACTGTGGTCAAGAGAACACTGATCATCAGATAAGCCTGGGACTGCTAATGAGGGAGGTTACTTCAAATTTCCTATCTCTCGATTCTCGTTTTGCGCATACATTCAAACCTTTCCTTATCAATCCCGGGAAGATTACAAATGCATTCATCGAGGGCAAACGAGTCTATTACGCCAATCCAATCCGATGGTATTTAGTCATCAGTATTTTCCACTTTTTCTTCATGGCCAGAATGTTTGAACCAACCGTGAAGGATAAAAAACAAAGGGGGTTTGGAGCAGAAACTGAATTGTCAGAGGCCAAGTTTGACAGCTTGTATAACCTTCCCGATACCGCTCACACAGGATGGCCTTTGTCAGATGCCAGGCAAAAAATGGTCAATCACCTGATCGAAACCACAAACCTAAATGCGGATGCTATAATCGACTCTTTGAATATTAACACGGGTTCTTGGGCAAACGACTTTGCAGTTAACAAGATTGTCAAAATTAATCAGGAGACAACTGCATCACTCAATGAATATTTATTGAGGCAAATCCCCTTGATCATATTTTTCATACTTCCGGTCTATGCCTTTTTACTCAAGCTATTCTTTTGGAGGAAGGGACTATATATCACGCATTTGATTCATTCCATCCACCTCCACTCCTTCTTATTTTTCCTTTTAGGCTGGACTTGGGTTTTTTCCCTCTTTTTTGAGGATTTTAAGGACTATGGATTACCGATATCTATGACCCTCACATTTATCTATTCTGTAATCAGCTTTAAAAAGGTCTATGGCATCAAAATTGGGTGGAGCATTTTCAGAGCTTCAATGCTCGGATTTATCTACACTTTCGCAGTGTCTTTCGCTCTTTTGCTTGGCGTTCTTATCTCCCTTGCTCTGCTTTGAGAAAATCCTCGAAAGAGGATACAATCTGACCTATTTCATTGTCACCAATACAATTAGAAATGAATAATGACTCGAACTGTGATGGCGCGAGGTATACTCCAGCATTGAGCATGTGACGAAAATACTTTCCAAATAACTCCGTATCACATGACTTAGCTGTTTTAAAGTCCACCACTTTTTTATCTGTGAAGAAAAGACTAATCATACTACCAATTTGATTCATGGTGTATTTGAGTTTATGCTTTTTCAAAGCCTTCTCATAGCCACTCATTATCTTCTTTGCTGCCTTCTCTATATTTTCATACACTTCAGGGTGATCGTTGAGATAACTGAGTTGAGCATAGCCAGCTGCCATGGCAACTGGATTTCCTGATAATGTACCAGCTTGGTAAACTGGCCCTTGTGGGGAAACAAAATCCATTACATCACTTCGTCCTCCGTACGCTCCAACAGGCATGCCTGCACCGATTATTTTACCCAAAGTAGTCAAGTCCGGCTTGACTCCATAGACTTCTTGAGCGCCACCTTTTGCCAAGCGGAAACCAGTCATTACCTCATCAAATATCAAGAGAATTCCATCTTCATCACATACCGTACGAAGGCCTTCAAGAAAGCCAGGTTCGGGTAATACGCACCCCATATTTCCGGCAACAGGCTCTACGATAATGGCCGCAATTTCACCTTGGTTGGACGCCAAGACTTCTTTTACCTTTTCAATATTATTGTATGGGGCCAATAAGGTATCCT
Organism: Ekhidna algicida; assembly: GCF_051379705.1. Taxonomy (GTDB): domain Bacteria; phylum Bacteroidota; class Bacteroidia; order Cytophagales; family Cyclobacteriaceae; genus Ekhidna. Next base: position 1,081,658 of record NZ_CP179868.1, read on the forward strand.
GCGCTGTGCCTTTAGTTACGCCAGGACTATCTGGCTCCCCCATTGTCATTGCTCCACTTCCTGCAGCAATCAAAAATGAATCCCCATGACCATGATAACAGCCTTCAAACTTTAGCACTTTGTCGCGCTTGGTGAATCCACGGGCCAAACGAATGGCTGACATAGTGGCTTCAGTGCCCGAGTTAACCATTCTCACTTTTTCAATAGAAGGAACCATCTCATTAATAAGCTCAGCCAGCTCCACTTCCATTCTGCTGGGAGCGCCAAATGACGGAGATCCGATTACGGCTTTGAATATCGCCTCTTCTATTTGCTTGTTAGCATGTCCCAGAATCATTGGTCCCCAACTATTGATCAAATCAATGTAGGAGTTTCCATCTTCATCGTACATGTAAGCGCCTTCAGCTTTCGCAAAAAAAATGGGGTCACCCCCCACTGCTTTGAATGCACGAACTGGTGAATTTACCCCACCAGGTATGTAGTCTTTTGCCCGATCAAAAAGTTCTTTACTTGTTGCTATCTTCATTAGTTGCGTTAACTTCTTGTTTGCTGTTTTGGTTTCTCAATTGGAGATTTTCTAAGGTAGTGATAGGCACCAACTGATTGTCTTTATAAGGACCATACTTTACTCCTTCCATGATATATCCGGAATACCTATTGCCATCAAGTAAACCGCGCTGAAAGTATTTGCCATGCTCATCCATGAGCTTACCGAGGTGCCAAATCAGCTCGTATCCGTATATATGATATTCACTTGGCTCTATCCCTACCGATTCAACAAAAGTCCTTTTGATACGATCATAGTTTTCACTTTCAAGGTCATAATAAGATGGGCTAAGAAAATCTATTTGGAGTCGTTCCAGTTGAGCATAAGAAACCAAGGAAAAATTAAGCCAGTCTTGATAGCCGATGATACCAATACTATCACTCCTCACCTCCACCATACTTATGAAATTATTTGCAAGTAGATTACTTGATGTTGCAGCAAATATGTGTCCGATACTATCCGGCTGCACGGTGAATTTCACCTCGTAAGACTCTATAACGTCCTCTCCTTTTGAGTCTCGCATAATCCTTCCGGACTCTTCATTTCTTAAGCTTCTAGTTCTGACGGTTCTACCCGGTATAAGCGCAATGGAGTCAATTTCATCTTGTGAGTACATAGTGTCTAGTCGAACTTCGTACTGCTCTGTAAAATCTATTTGAATCTGTTGTGCATCCTCATTGGTGAGACGCTCAAATCGAACAACAAAAAAACTATCCCTCTCAATAGTCTCTCGGTAGGCATTTGCGATGATGCTATCTCTATCGGTTTCATAGAAAATGAAGAGCTTTTTGTTATCTGTAAATTTCTGTGCTGCAAATCGCGCAGCTTCCCTGCCTTGTGTAGAGTAGGCTGGTTTAAACAAAAATGAATACGGGTTATCGCCAATGATCTCTTCGTTTGATGAGACAGGGTTGATCATGGTTACTTTATTTTCTTTCGAAAACTGTGAAATATATCTGGATGGACCCGTGTAAAGTGGTCCTACAATAGCATCTGCTTTATCCAGCTTACCATCCTTTACAAGGTCATTAGCCACAGAACCTTTCTTTTTTGTATCATAAGGAAACAGGTTGACACTGATTCCTTGCTCTTTCAAATCTTCCTGAGCTTTATTCATTCCCTGGTAGAGGTCAAAGATTATTGAGTTCCTAATTACGGTTTTAGGTGTTGCCAGACCTTCATACATAAATGGAAGCACAACCGCTATCGCATATTCATCTTTCTTGACAATCGGAAGGCTTTCATCTGGTCCGATTGTCAAGTTGAATTTTTCGGCCAACTCTAACAAAAGCAGCTGATCACGCTCATCATATGGTTGGTTTTGAATGGCTTTGGCGTAATAAGTGCCGATATAGGAATTATTTGGGTTTAAAGCATATGCTGAATCCAAGCCGGATACTGATAATTTTTCGAGGAAGTTATCAACAAGAAAGTTTCTCCAATTTTCAGGAAGGTTTTCAACTCTGCGAAATGCCTGCCAAAGGTTGTTCTGATCAAAAGCCAGATAAGCAAGCCAATAGTCCACTTCTTGTTGTTGCTCCCAGTCTGGAAACTTCACTTTAATCTGCTTGAACATATCCTCAGCCTCTTTGGACTGATTCAGCTTCAGTGATGATAAGGCGTAATAGAATGAAGCATACGCACCAAAAGTCCCATCATTGGTGATATTTTGAAATGCTTGTTTGGCTTCTGTATAATTCCCAAGTCCAAATTGTCTCTTGGCTTCCAGGTATTCACCCTGACTTGATTGCGCTGAGACTGAGAGAATTGAAATGAATAATATACTAAAGATGAGAGTTCGCACAGTTGGTTGTTTTTCTTTCAAAGCTAATTATTATTCCCACTCAATGGTTGCTGGTGGCTTGGAACTGATATCATAAACCACTCGATTGACACCTTTAACGTTGTTGATGATTTTGTTTGAGATCTTACCGAGGAATTCATACGGTAAATGAACCCAGTCTGCGGTCATACCATCTAAACTAGCAACGGCTCTCAATGCGACCACATTTTCATAGGTTCGCTCATCTCCCATTACACCCACAGATTGTACAGGTAGCAGCATAGCACCCGCTTGCCACACATCATCATAAAGTCCTTCTTCTTTCAAACCATTGATAAAATGAGCATCCACTTCTTGCAGTATTCTTACCTTCTCCTCAGTGATGTCGCTAAGTATCCTGATACCCAAACCAGGACCTGGAAACGGATGACGTCCTAAGATGAACTCGGGTATCTCCAATGTTCTTCCCACATTTCTAACCTCATCCTTGAATAGTGTATTCAATGGCTCTACTACTTTCAAATTCATTTTAGCAGGCAGGCCGCCAACGTTGTGGTGTGATTTGATTGTAACTGAAGGGCCGTTAACGGATACCGATTCGATTACATCGGGGTAGATCGTCCCCTGACCAAGCCATTTCACATCTTTGATGCTTTTGGCTTCCTCATCAAAAACTTCAATGAATACGCGACCTATAATTTTTCTTTTTCCTTCCGGGTCGCTTTCACCCTTCAATTCATCATAAAATCTGGATTTGGAATCAACACCCTTCACATTGAGCCCCAATCCCTCATACGATTTTAAGACCTCCTCAAATTCATCTTTCCTTAAAAGTCCGTTATCTACGAAAATGCAATAGAGATTTTCGCCAATTGCCTGGTGAATCAACATGGCGGCTACAGAAGAATCCACTCCTCCGGAAAGTCCTAAAACTACTTTATCATCACCCAGTTGCTCTTTGAGCTTAGCTACAGTTTCCTCTACAAAAATATCTGGCGTCCAATCTTGAGACGCCTTACAGATATGAACAACAAAGTTTCTCAACACCACTTTACCATCTATGCTATGAGTAACTTCCGGGTGGAATTGTATTCCGTAAATATCCTTATCCTCAATCTTGAAAGCAGCAACTGGAATTGACTCTGTTGCAGAAATCAGCTTAAAATTATCTGGCAAGTCCGTAATGGTATCCGCATGAGACATCCAAACCTGACTCCCAATTTCTACTTCTTTTAGTAAATCATAATGTGAATCGACCACCTTTAGGTTGGCTCTTCCGTATTCTCGATGATTAGACTTAGCTACTGTCCCTCCATTTTTCTTCACAAGAAGTTGAGCACCATAGCAAACTCCTAAGACAGGCAAATCTCCAAGATCTTCAATATTGATATCTGGTGATCCTTCATCCAATACAGAGCAAGGTCCTCCAGAAAGGATTACTCCTTTTACATCAGGCGTAATCTCAAACTTGCTAAATGGATGTATTTCACAGTAAACATTTAGCTCACGTACACGCCTGGCTATTAATTGGGTATATTGTGAACCGAAATCGAGAATAAGGATTTTGTCTTGCATGGCCGCAAAATTACTGTTTCTGAGATACCACTAGTGTGTTTATTTATCGAAAATTTCATGAGATCATCCAAAGAATTTAATACTGGAATAATTTTGGTTTAATACCTTCACGAATCAGAACTGTCCGTACGTATGAAGAAATCACTTTATTGCCTATTAATTCTATTGTCGACAGCCCTGGCAGGGCAAGAAAAGCCACGTTTAGTTGTGGGCATTGTTGTTGATCAAATGAGGTATGATTACCTCTCCCGGTATTATAATGATTTCGAAGAAGGTGGATTTAAAAGGTTGATTGAAGATGGGTTTTTGTTTAAAAATGCTCATTACGATTATTCGCCTACCAAAACAGGCCCTGGGCACGCCTCGATTTACACTGGAACTACTCCTGCGCGACATGGGATTATTGGAAATGACTGGTTCGTCCCAGCAATTGACAGAAGAGTAAACTGTGTTGAAGACACAACGGCATCCGTAGTTGGTGGTGTTTCGAATGGAAAGGTGTCTCCTAAAAATTTACTCACAACTACCATAACAGATGAGCTTCGGCTTTTCTACAACTTCAACTCTAAGGTGGTTGGCGTTTCTCTGAAAGATAGAGGTGCTTCGCTCCCCGCTGGTCACAATCCCACAGGAGCCTACTGGTATGATCTCCAGAGTGGCAATATGATCACAAGTACTTATTACGCGCAAAAACTACCAACCTGGGTCAATGATTACAACAAACAAAAAAGACCTTTTGAGCTGATCAACGGCAAATGGGAATTGCTAAAAGATGAAAGTATATATAATGAAAGCATAGCCGACCAAAACGAATACGAACAGCCGATTAGAAGTGGAATGGATGTTTCCTTTCCGCACGATCTTTCTAAACATAAAGAGGACCCTTCCATCTTGAAATACACGCCTTTTACAAATACAGTGATTAAAGAAATTGCTTTAAAAGCAGTTGAAGGAGAAGAATTGGGCAAAGATAGCATACCCGACTTTCTCACAATCAGCTTTTCAGCAACTGATGATGTTGGACATAGATTCGGGCCCAGATCCATGGAAGTACAGGACACTTATTTACGATTAGATAAAGAACTGAGAGAAATACTAACCTATCTCGATCAAAATGTAGGGAAAGACAATTACGTGGTATTCTTGTCTGCAGATCATGGTGCTACTGACGTTCCTTCTTACTTATACAAAAACAAGATGCCTGCAGGCTATCATAATAATGGATACATCAAATCCGTCCTGACGGAGGCATTAGAAAAGGAATATGGCGAAGGAAAATGGATAAGTTCAATTATTAATGAACAGATATACCTAAATCACAAATTACTTAATGAGAAAGGTCTGGATTCAAAGCCAGTTAAACAAATCATAATTGAAAGACTCTTGCAGGAAGATTATGTGGTTGAAGCCTTTGATAAGGATGTGGTAGCTATGCGCATGTTTACAGATCCAACATTGATCCGCTTGCAAAATGGTTACAACAATAAGCGAAGCGGTGATATATTGTATAATTTGACCCCTAGCAATCTCAACGATGCGTTTGGGCGAAAAGGGACCGACCATCGCACGCCGTACGCTTACGACACGCATATTCCAATCATTTTTTATGGGAAAGGAATAAAAAAAGGCAATAGCATCAGACGTGTAGACATCACCGATATTGCTCCCTCACTTTCCGCGCTCCTTGACATTTCACTGCCAAGCGGAAGCTCCGGCGAACCATTAAAAGAATTGTTTGATTAGAACCATTTTGCACTAAGATGAGTATAATTGGTCTATGAGAAAGCTTTGCATTCTACTTACCCTTATTTCACTCTCCGGCTATTCACAGCCTGTGAAGATTGCCAAACTAAAGTACGACGGAGGCGGTGACTGGTATGCAAACAAAACAGCACTGCCCAATCTAATAGAATTTTGCAATGAACAAATAAACACCAATCTGGCCATCTCTGAAGATGTTGTTGAAGTAGGTAGTCCTGACCTTTTCCTTTATCCATATATATACATGACTGGTCATGGCAATGTTGTTTTAAACAATGCGCAAGTAGACAATTTGAGAAGCTACCTTACCTCTGGCGGATTCTTACACATTGATGACAACTATGGCTTGGATCAATTTGTACGGATGGAAATGAAGAAGGTCTTTCCTGAACTAGAGTTTGTTGAGATCCCTTTTGATCACCCTATTTATCATCAAAAATTTGATTTTGATGAAGGTCTTCCAAAAATCCATCAACACGAGGGTAAACCACCAAAAGGTTACGGTTTGATTTATGAAAAAAGGCTAGTCTGTTTTTATACCTATGAATCGGACTTAGGAAATGGATGGGAAGATCAGTCTGTATATAACGACCCTCAGGCTATTCGAATTGAAGCTTTAAAAATGGGTGCGAACATCGTTTCGTATGCATTTACTTCTGCTCTATAAATGAGTAAAGCCTCAATCATCCGAAGAATCATGAGGCAATTACCTACCTGAAAACTTACTTCACCAAATATTATCTTCTTCCTTCAGGTGTGATCACCTTCGTGATTGGATCTCCACCATTGATGGTTATAGTTACTTCATTGTCACAAGTGCCATCACCATAGTCTACGATCACTTCATTATCATCGGTTGTATACTTTTTGATACCGGATACCGGAATAAATACTCTGCTAGACCAGCACGCTCTTTTGTAGATGATTCTGCTGATAATCTCAACTGTGTAACTCACACCATCTCTCCGTGTTCCATTCGCACTACCATCTACACCTACTTCATCCTGCAGCGGATTGTTTGCTCTAAACCAGGTTCGCACTCTTTCAGATTCTCTTGTAGCTTCAGTCTCATCTTCAAAAGTTAGCTTACCACCAGTAAGCGTTATGCCGAACGTAGGATCATCATCAAGGCTCTCAGAAATGTTTTCTATAGTTCGAGTTCCTTCTACCAAAACTCCATCTACGCTAAACCCATCAAAAGTTGCGGTTCTGAATGCACCAGGAATTAACCTGTGGTCGCTGTATGAAATCCGAATAATTCCTGCTCTGGTTCGTCCGCCTGGACCTTCACATCCATCACCGTAATCGATGGTTACTGTTTTGGCTTCTTCATCGTGAGTGATTGTTGCACAGTCTAAAACGTCATCTCGATTTACTCTACCAGCAGCATTAATTGTTTCAAGTCCTGCTTCCACTATCACATCAATGTCTTCATAATTCGATTCCAGTGTAGCCTCCGAGTCCAAATCCAAAGACTCAACTAAATCGCCTCCGGATACTTCATCGTCATTATTACATGATGTTAAAAAAGTGGCAAACGCAATCGCAGTAATAAATAATAGCTTTTTCATAATTGTTTTATTTCTTGTAATTGTTTTTCAAATGATTTGCCTCTTTGACAGAACAAATTTCAGAAGGTTTAAAAGCCTGATTAAAATTTTTGCTGCCATTTGAATCGATTACAAAAGGTAGACATTCAGATTTCACAACAATTAATCCTCAAATAGTGCTAATTGATTGCTTATTATTGTAGTGTATTGACTTTAACTATGACCTACTATGCGAAACTTTATTGCGGCTTTTATGCTTCTCATGTGCACATCCCTAGTTTACAGTCAAGGATGTAGCGATGCTGGGTTTTGTACTATGGGTGCAATGAAGCCGGATCAAAACTATAGCAAGCGAATAGCCATTAAGCTAAGGTCGATTGAATTTAATTATTACAAAGGCACAAGCCTGCTCACTCCAATTATTTATGCAGCTACAGTAGATTTTAATCTCGGCATCAATGACTACAGCTCTTTTCAAATCAAGCTGCCCTATCAGTGGGTAAAAGGTACACTTGGTGAAACGGCAGGTTTGGGAGATATTTCTCTGAGCTACACCAGATTATTAAAGGCCACAAAAAAATGGAATATCAATGGAACATTAGGCGCCAAAATTCCATCAAATGACAGCAACACAACAGTGAATAATGAAAATACAGGTGGTGTCGATGCTCCCATTCACATGTATTATCAGCAAAGTTTGGGTTCGTATGATGCTATTGCCGGTGTTTCAGCAATAAGTAGAAATTGGTTGTTTGCAGCGGGCATTCAGATTGCCCTTACTAGAAACAACAATCAATTTGTTTGGGCAGGATTCCCAAATTACCCCGATACGGAGTACTTACAGAGCTACAACATTGGGAGAGAATTGTTGAGAGGAACAGACGTAATGATTAGAGTGGAACGAAACTGGAGGTTTACGAATTTCAATTTTTCATTGGGTGCTTTACCTATTTATAGAATCACCAAAGATGAAGGAATACCTCAAGGTGAAACTGAGCGAAGAAAACTACCCCAAACGACAGGCCTTGCGCTTTCCGTTTTAGGTAGTTTTGGATATCATTTTGACGTAAATAATAGTATTAAAATTATCAAAGGTGTTAAGTTAGTCGATCGGGATTTTAACCCAGATGGGCTTACCAGAGACGAAGTTCTTAGCATTAGCTACGTCTACAAATTTTGATCATGAAAAAGCTTCTATTCGCTGCATTTATTTCAATTGCATTGCTCAATGCAAAGTCTCAGGAAGTTCAGCTTAAGCAAGCTGAGGCTGCCTATTCCGGTAGTAATTTTGCCCAAGCTTATGACCAATTTAAGCAAGCTGGCGACATTCACTTTGCGAATGAACAGTACGACCTTTATGTAGAAGCCCATTTAAAAATGATCGATTGCCAGCTACAGCTTGGTGATCCATTTCATGCCAAGAGCCTTTCGGAAAACACACTCGAATTTCTCACAAACGAACTGCCAAATCAGCCAATATTAACTGCCAGATGCCAAACTTTGCTTGGATTGAGTTATCTAAACTTAGGCCATAACGATGATGCTTTAGAAAGTCTGCTGGCGGCAGAGAAGAGTTTTCCTGACGTGGATTCTAAAGAGAAATCCAACTGCCTTGATGCCATAGGCCAGGTTTACAACAACAATGAAAACAGGCAATTGGCAAGTCAATATTTAGAGCAAGCATTTAAGATGCGGAGAACTTTATTTGGCCCGCAATCCATAGAAGCGGCAAACTCATATAACAATCTGGGACAGGTTTTCTTAAAAAGCGATCCGCTACAGGCCATTATTTATTTTAATCGAGCCAAAGGAATTTATGAAGACCGGCTAGGAAATAGTAGTAGAAGAGCATTGAGAGCTAGTCTTAATATTGCTTTCGCTGAAATCGAACAGGGAAATTATGATGATGCGCTGGAGCAGCTCAATACGGTCAAAAGCATTTATGACCAAACTTACGAGGAAGAGCACCCTAATAAGGCCTATATACAAGCAATTATCGGACGAGTCTACCTCTTGAAGGAAGAATATGAAAAAGCGCTACTCAACCAAAAAGAAGCTCTTCAAATGTATATCAGCCTATTTGGCGAGAAACACCCGGATGTCGCAAATACATACTTTTCTATTGGTGAGATATACAAAGCAAAAAGTGAATTCAAAGTTTCTGTAGAGTTTTATCAACGTGCGATTTATGCTAATCTTCCTGATCAGGTTTACACAACAATTCATGACTTGCCCGAACTCGAAAATTATTTCAATGCTGATATCCTTTTGAGATCGCTTCAAGCCAAGGCCATTGGATTAGGTGCACTTCATTTTGAAAAATCACTCAATGTAAAAGATCTGGTTGGCGCCATCGATACCTATAGGAAATGTGATGATCTGATTACCATCATCCGTAGAAAGCGACTCAATGAGCAAGACAAGTTGAAGCTCGGCCAGATTGCGAAAGAAGTATATGAAAATGGCATACAGCTTTCACTTATCCTAAGCGAACAAAGCTTTAACAGAAAGAAGCACCTTCAAACAGCATTTGATTTTTGCGAACGAAGTAAATCTTCTGTGCTTCTGGAAGCCATCACAGAATCCAAAGCGAAGAAATTTGCAGGGATTCCGGATGAACAAATTACACTTGAGGATAGCCTGAAGGATGAAATATCATACCTCGAACAACAACTCGCTCAGCAGGAAAATGCAGACAATCAAGAAATGAAGGATCTGCTTTTCAGCTATCAAAACACCTATAGAACCTTTATTTCAAATCTTGAGGCCAACTATCCCGAATATTATAAGCTGAAGTATGACCAATCTATAGCAACCATTGAATCCATACAGGAACACTTGACTGAAAATTCCGCCATGCTGTCTTATTTTCTTGGCGACCAGGAATTATACATCTTCATCATCACGAAAAAAGGTGTGAAAGCAGAAAGAAAGCAAAAGGGTGAAGATTTCACTCGGCTCACCTCTGCACTAAGAAACGCTATTAAGTATAACAGCAAGGCTGCATTTTTGAGAACGGCTCAATCACTTCATGCGCTATTAATACCGGATCTATCCTCGAATATTAGTGAACTTGTAATCTTGCCAGATGGTGTTCTGGGCACATTGCCTTTTGAGTCATTTGTCAACCCTGAAGACGAAGCAGATTCATATGCAAATGCTGCTTTCCTTATCAAAGACTACCACATCTCTTATGATTATTCTGCTACACTGTTTAATGAGCGGCATGCAGATGAGAAGCAAATCAATCCTGAAATATTACTGATTGCTCCAATCAGTTTTGAAAACAACGAAGTAAAAATGAATGCTCTTCCCGGCTCAGAAAAAGAGATCGATGAAATCAGATTCTTGTTCATGGGAAGCAATTGTGAAACGAAAGTTCAATCTGGCAATGACGCAAGTGAATTCAATTTCAAAAAAGAAAACCTGGGTAAATATCGATACCTCCACTTTGCCACTCATGGATTAGTAAATGAATCGGAACCAGCACTATCCAGAATTTTTCTAAAACCGGGATCTGAGGAAGATGGTAGTCTATATACAGGTGAAATCTATAATCTCAATATTGATGCTGACTTAGTGACGCTTTCCGCGTGTGAGACAGGCTTAGGTAAAGTAGCCAAAGGTGAAGGTATTGTTGGCCTAAGTAGAGCGCTACAATATGCCGGTGCTAACAATATCATTGTTTCACTTTGGCAAGTAGCCGATGCATCTACTGCGCAGATGATGATTGAGTTTTATAAATACAACTTGAATAATGAACATCATGGCTACAATACAGCCTTAAGACAAGCGAAACTATCGCTGCTCAGCTCTGAGCAATATGCAAGACCATATTACTGGGCACCGTTTATTTTGGTCGGGATGTGATATCTTTAATTGGTGAACAAAAAACTTTCGATAGGTCTACTGGCATTTATACTTTTCCTCATTGTTTTTGATGCAGTGCAACAGAAATACTATATCGAGACATTTGGACTAGTTCCTGAGAACGAAACACTATCTCTTGGATTCCTATTAAAGAAACACTTCGTTCGATGGCTCGCGTGGGGGTTATTTAGCGTTCCAAGTGGAATACTTATCTGGAAGAAACTTCCAAAAAACCACCAACACTTAACAATTAAAACGATTCTAGCGATTACTGTTATCATATTTGTTAACACCGTCGCTTCGTTGGCGTTGATTAGCGGCTATGAAATTATTGATCAGCAACTGAGCTATAGCAACGAGCTGTTTCTTGAGTTCATTACATTTTTTACCTTCCAAAAAGGTCTCACTTTTTTGATGGCTTCTACAACATTAACGATGCTTCTGTACAACAGATCACGTGAAAAAACCATAGAAAGTCAGTTTGTTGAAATCACCAACTTAAGAACCAAGAGCACAGATTTGGAAGAAGCACTCAATGTAACCTCTAACCAGGAACCTCACCTAAGCATAAAAACAGGGAATAAATTTCAACCAATTCCACTCAGTGATATCGTGTGGATTCAATCGGATGATTATTGCGTCAAAATCCACACCGAGGACAATGCTTTCACACTTCGAAAAAGCATGAAATCTCTTGAAGAGAAACTCGCTCCTTACAGCTTCATCCGAGTACATAGAGTCGCTCTGCTCAATTTGAATTATCTCCACCAGATTAATTTTGATCGAGCCACCATCAAGCTTTCCAATACTACGGAACTGCCCTTATCACGTACTGGCGCCAAAGCTCTTAAAAGGAAGCTAAGCCAATCCTCCCTGTAATTCCCTGCAAATTCGTTCTCATTAACTGCATTAATTACTGGTATGTAGGTATTCATAGGTTTATTTATCAAAAATCAAACTCATGAAAAGCTTAACATTACTTCTATCGCTATTAATATCCGTTTCTTTATTTGCCCAATATGAATACGAGCCCACGGCCTCAAACCCATATGGAAAACTAAATCCCGAGGCACCAAAGCAAACTGCAGACTATGAGCCAATCATTGGAACCTGCAAATGCAAATCTGTGGCCCGCATAAATCAAAGCACCTGGGCTGATACTGTAATGATGAATTGGACATTCAAGTACATCATGAATGGACTGGCCGTGCAGGATATGACACTAAAGGAAGATGGTACACACTCAGGCAGCATCCGTCAGTATAATGCGGACAGTGCCAGCTGGTACGTTCATTATTATGCTTCAAGCACTCCTACTCCAACGCTTTCTGCTTGGGGAGGAAATAAAGTAGAAAATGGCAATATTGTACTTTACAAAGAACAGAAGGCTCCCAATGGATTTGATGGGTACTATCGAATCACATTCTCCGATATGACCAAAAAAGGCTTCAACTGGGCAGGCGCATGGGTCAGTAAAGACGAATCGATCGTGTATCCGACATGGAGGATTTATTGTCTTAAAATGGAATAAAGAATCATAAATCTTAACAAGTAATGGGCTGTAATTCAGCGTTCTTTCAAAACAATTTGGCACCTTACTGGTCATAATACCTGTAATCGATAGTATGAAGAGAGTAAAAATCGGTGACATGGTGGAAAGTGATTATGGTAAAGGCAGGGTCTTGGCTGAAACTAAAGACTGGATTATCCATGATAATTCAGCCAACAGCAGTGACGCTGAATTTGCCATTCTGAAGTCCGATGACCATTACCAGTTGGTAAAGGAAATGGAACTTCAAACTTCCTAATGTCTGTAAAATCAGTACTTACTCGGCGAGTAATGCGTCAATTATTTCATTGAATCGTCGATCAAAGGAACGGTAGTATTCACCTGTTGCCGGTCCGTTAAAGTAACTATGCACGTGACGCACATAGCCTTGCTTGTCTATAATCACAAGCGAAGGGAAAGCTTCTATGCGCTGCATAAATGGAAATGGCATGGCTGCTCCAGTCTTACTGAGCCTTCCGCCAAGGACCAGATCATAAGGTATCTCATTCATTTCCCGGTAGTCTTCCAATCGCTTCAAGCCGTATTCCTTGGAATAGTTGGCTTCAAAAGAAGAAGCCAGAATTGCAATCTCCTTATTACTGTTCTTCTTATACCAATCCACCAAATATTTAGTTTGATCATGGCTGTTTGGGCACCAGGTTCCAAAAAGCTGAATAATGAGAACCTTTCCCTCATACCTGGACGGATCAATGGCATCTTTTCCTTCTCCTGCACCAAGCAAATCGTAATACGGCTTGTGTGTCCCAGGTTCTATCTCTACCATTTCAAAAGGATTTTTAAGCTCAGCAGTGGCATCATAAACAGCATTCCATGGTTCTGAATATCCATTGTCATAGACCATGTCGCCAGACCAGCCATCACCGGATCGCTTACCTAAAAAAGCAAATGCATGTGCGCCATCAAAACATGACATCTTGATGGAGTCTCCGTCTACAATACCTTCGAAGAAACGATAGTCACTCACCTGGGTCATAATCGTACCAGAGACAATATTTCCACGCTGAGAAAAAAGTCCTACGCCAGCTGACATTCCGGGAGTGTGAGGCGAAAAAGTAATTGCCCATCTCTTCTGGATAGGTGCACTTAAACGAATGGAGTTTTTCTTCATGCGCGATTTGCCATATTCAGCGATGAATGGCAAGCTCAGATCACGGTAATATTTATTGTAGTTGCCACTCATACTCATTGCAGTAAATCTTGCCCGAATATCAACATCAAAAGGATCCATTGGTATAATGATGCTGTCACCCTCGACTTTAGTATTACTCACAACCCTCCTATCCTGCCCATTGATTATTGTTACCTCAGGCACTTCCCCATTGGGATACCCTATTTCAAATGTGAATGGTATCTCCCGGCTGTCGTACTTCACAACTCCACGCCATTGGCCGGGCTTAATGATTTGTGTAAATGAATGAAACGAAAAAAAGATTAGAAAGACGGTGACGATTTGCTTCATGGTCATGAATATAAAAACTTATCTCTTCTCTTGACTTAAATTGGTATATTTAATCAATAACCAACCTAAATTAATTATGACAAATGGATCTGTAAAGCCGCCTACCTGGTTTTGGATTGTAAGTATCATCGCACTCATCTGGAACCTAATGGGTGTCGGCGCTTACCTGGCTCAGGCTTTTACGCCGGACGATATTATATCGCAGATGGAACAAGCAATGCAAGATTTAATCAATGCAACTCCAGCTTGGGTTACCGCTGCTTTTGCAATTGCCGTATGGGCAGGAGCTTTGGGAAGTTTGCTTCTTTTGATGAGAAAGAAACTTGCTTACATTGTCCTCATCATTTCATGTATTGGCATTGTTGTTCAGATGTATTACAACGTGTTTATCAGTAATTCGATCGAAGTATACGGACCAGGTGGACTAGCTATGCCAATCATGACTCTTTTGATTGGAATTGGACTAATCTTTTTCGCTAAGAAAGGAATAGCCGCCAGTTGGTTACGATAAAGACCAAGTAAAGTTAAGAGGCTATCTTAGATCCAATGGATCTGTAGAGATAGCCTCTTTTTATTGACCGGATTAATGCATCTTTGCTATACATGACATTTAATGAATTCAACCTCGACGATCAGCTTACCGAAGCGATTGATCACATGGGCTTTTCAGAAGCCACTCCCATTCAAGAACAAGCCATTCCGGCTATCCTCCAAGGAAAAGATCTGATTGCCTGCGCCCAAACCGGAACAGGTAAAACAGCTGCGTTCGTTATCCCTACACTTAACTACCTAGCGCAGAAACCAAGTGAAGATGTTAAAGTTCTGGTGGTTGTCCCGACAAGAGAATTAGCTATTCAGATAGACCAGCAATTTGAAGGGTTTTCATACTATCTTCCTGTCCATTCCATTGCCATCTATGGCGGAGGTGATGGTTCGGATTTTGCACAGCAAAAGAAAGCGCTGACCCAAGGAAGCAATGTGGTGGTCGCCACTCCCGGCAAACTTATCTCCCATTTAAATTTGGGCTATGTTAAGTTCGATCAGGTAACGCATCTCATTCTCGATGAAGCCGATCGTATGCTGGACATGAATTTCTATGATGACATCAAAAAGATTATCACCTACCTCCCCAATCTCTCACAGACCTCCATGTTTAGCGCTACGATGGCGCCAAAGATTGAAAAGCTGGCAAAAAGTATCCTAAAAGATCCGTTGAGAATAACATTGGAACTTGCTAAGCCATCCGAAAAAATCAGCCAGGAGGTGTACAGAGTTGAAGAAGGATATAAGACCGAGTTGATCAGCAAACTGATCAGTCGCTACGATGATTTTGAAAGCATTTTGGTCTTCAGCTCCACCAAAAAGAAGGTTGCAGATATTGTGAAGAGTCTGAACAAAGTTGGACTAGAAGCAAAAGGGATTTCTTCCATGCTCGAACAAGATGAGCGTGAGCGTATACTATTGAAATTTCGAGCTAAGAAGCTTCGTATTCTTGTAGCCACAGATGTGCTCTCACGCGGAATAGATATCAAAGACATCAACCTGGTGGTAAATTATGACGTGCCTAATGATGCCGCTGACTATGTCCATCGCATCGGAAGAACTGCACGAGCCAAAACAAGTGGTGTAGCTATTACACTAGTCAACAAAGACGATAACTACAAAATGAAGCGCATCGAAAAGCTTATAGATCGAGAGCTTGAGAAGGTGGATTACCCGATGAAGAGGCGGTAAGTCTACTTAAAGTAGCCCTTAACTTATCCTGCTGCAATTGATTTTTTGATTGAAAAGCCTGAGCTTTGGTTTTTATCAATTACATCAACATGAAATACTTACTCTCAATCACTCTAACTTGCCTTTTGACAACAATAGCTTTAGGTCAAACTTCATTGCCCGATACAGATCCTAGTACAATCTCACCAGGTATTTCAAAGCAAGATGCTCCCGGCGTATCAGGTAACTGGACCTATAATTTCGGCACTAAACTAAGAGTTTGGGGAAGTGCACATCGGAATTTTGAGATCATGAATACAGATAAAGGATCCTCAAGTACACTAGCCTTACGAACATATGACGGGGGAGCCTCTGAATGGACAGATTGGCGAGAGTTCCTTTTCCGGGATGCAAATGGTCTTATGATTTTTGCTGTTGAAAGCTTCTACTCAAAAGGACAAAATAATTTTGACGGTGATCTTCTATTAAAAAGCAACAATTCAGACGGGTTTAGGAACTATGGAGCAGCAATTTCATTTTCAAAAGTCAGTGGAGGAAGTAATAAACGAGCTTCGATAGTTGCAAAACAGACTGGCACAGACAACGACAACATTGGCTTGGCGTTCTTTACTCATAGTAATACTTCTACAGATGACCTTGTAGAGCGAATGGTAGTTACTGGAAGTGGTAATGTAGGAATAGGAACCGGAACTCCGGATAGTGGACTGGAGATTGTGAAAAAGGGTGATGGCGTTTCTGTTTTAAAGCTGACTACCCAACGCCCATGGGAGTTCATTCAAAATGGGGTTGATGGATCCGCATATCTGGGGCTTAGATCCACAACAGGTAGTAAATCATTTCAAATTCTATCTCCATCAAATTTACGTACAGCAATATTTCATGTAAATGATGTCCCGGAAAGTAATAAGGTTGTGTTAGTGAGAGATGGAGGTAAAGTTGGAATTGGTACTGGTAGCCCAGATGAAAAGTTAACCGTTAAAGGAACCATCCACTCAGAAGAAGTAAAAGTAGATCTCACAGTTCCGGGCCCAGACTATGTCTTCGAATCTGACTACAATCTCCGCTCGCTGGAAGAAACGGAAGAATATATCCAGACAAACAAACACCTACCGGAAATTCCTTCCGCCAAAGAAATGGAAGCCAACGGCGTACAGCTTGGGGAGATGAATATGCTGTTGTTAAAGAAGATTGAGGAGTTGACGCTTTATATTATTGAACAAGAAAAACGCATCCAAAAACTTGAAGAGAGGCGGTGAGTCCACTTTAAGTAACCCTTAACTTATCCAGCTGTATTTGATTTTTTGGTTCAAAAGCGGGAGCTTTGGTTTTTCTAAATCAATTACATCAACATGAAATACTTCTTCACAATCGCTCTAACCTACCTTTTGACCGCAGTGGCTTTAGGTCAAACAGATATTACCCTAGACAATCAGGATGGTGTATACTTTAAGGACAACAGCGGAGCTACAGATGGTACTAGAATTTTTAGGCGATCAGGCAATTCAATATCCATTCAGTATGAGAAAAACAGTTTTCGATTTGACGCACTTGACAATCGTGCCGTATTAATCAAAAATAACTTAGGAGAAACAGCAATATTGTTGCATCCGACATCTAACTCCACTTTTGAGGTTGGAAGTCTTGGATTGGGATTAAGTGCAGCAGCAATTGATGACGATTATCGACTACATATAAGTAGAGGAAATCAACACATGATAAAACTGGAAAACACAACCAATGGTAATGGTTCAATTGCATTTGCAAATTCAATAGGAATGCGGAGTAGACTTCAATTCGGTAGTGAAGGTGGTTTCAATTTCTCAAAATATGATGGTACCTCTTTTAATGCAATGTTAAGTATCGCATCAGACGGAAATGTTGGAATCGGAGTAATTGATGCATCCGAAAAACTCGTTATCGATGGAAATTTAAAAATTCGCAATGGTAATAAATTCATGCAGCATAGGTCGAACGTTACAACCGAACATATATTATCAAGTCACGGCCAGGGTTCGGGATGGTTTGTAAATGCCAGTTATGATGGCTCGGGCGACCCACAAACCAATGCCACATATTCAATGGGACCTGGCAATCACAACACGGGGGCAGGTTACTTGGATTTTGATGGCAATGCTAAGCGATGGACCATAAATATTGCAGGGACATCAACAGGCGTTGGTGATCCTGCGACATTCGTTCAGTCTGCAGTTTTTGATGATTCATATATAGCATTAAGTCCTACAGGTAATGAAGCTGACTTTCGAATTGGTTCAGCAGGTGAAGTTGGAATTGGCACGGATTCACCTTCGGAAAAATTAGAAGTAAACGGCACTATTCGATCCAAAGAGGTCAAAGTAGAAGCAACAGGATGGCCAGACTATGTCTTTGAATCAGACTACAACCTGCGCTCACTAGAAGAGACTGAAGAATATATCAAGACAAACAAACACCTCCCAGAGATTCCTTCCGCCAAAGAAATGGAGGCGAATGGTGTGCAGCTAGGAGAGATGAATATGCTGTTGCTGAAAAAGATTGAGGAGTTGACGCTTTATGTGATTGACTTGAAGAAAGAAAACGAAGCACAGCAAAAAGAAATTGAAAAACTGAAGCAGGATAAGTAACCAAAAAAAATGATTCACTATTTTGCAGTTAATGATATAATGTTCACCGATAAACTCAACCTACCTTTTTAAGAACATATGAGCAACTCACTACAGTCCAGTAAAAAGCTATTCTTCATTATTGCTGCTTGCCTTTTCGCCTTTAACTCATTCAGTCAGGAGTATTATGTGAAGAATAAGACCCTTTCTTCTGCAACTGGCAATGAAGGCAAGACCTACAATTATACCGGGACTGTGAAACTTACAAATGGGTTTGTGGCAAGCGGCGCAAATGGTACGTTTATCATCAAACCTATCCCTATCAACCCTCCACCCTCTCCTACTGAAAATTACGTAAGAGTTGAGGTGCCTAAGGCGCCTGTCAGTGACGAAGAAACCTTGACTTTGATGGGTCCGGATGATAAATCGGTGAGCTACTCCTATTCCGATGGACTTGGCAGGACACTCATGACCACTTCTGCAGCGGCTGGCCCTGAGTATGAGGATGTGGTGCAAATAGCTTATTACGATAATATTGGTAGACAAAGTAGAACCTATTTGCCATATGTGAAGAAATACAATGAGTCCGGTAGCTATCAGGCCAACGGTGAAACCCAAACGATCGGGTTCTATTCTAATCCGCCAACAGGGGTGATCGAGGATGATTCGCCCTATTCATACAGATCTTTCGACGCTAGGGGTAGAGTTGAATACGAGGTTGCTCCAGGTGATAACTGGCATACAGCAGCTCCGGAAACTGCCAAACAAACGAAGTATGATTACTTTATTCACAACCCATCCGAATCCACTCCTTCTATCGATTTCCCAGTCGCTCATTGGAAAATCACTAATGGAGTACCCGTGAATGATAGAAATTATGGTGAAAAAGAGCTTTTGATTTCCGAAGTAACTGATCCTCATCAAAAGAAGGCACGAACAGTCACCGACATGAGAGGTCTAACAATAACCACTCAGGTGTATGATGTCGGGGCACAAAAATGGTACGGCTCTTATAATGTATATGATGATTTCGGACGTATCAGATTTATAATTCCCCCTAAATTGACACTTAACATTACAGCCGGAGCACTACTTCCAAGCCTCACAACGACTCAAATAGATGAACTACTATTTGAATATAAATATGATGCTCGTGGGCGAGTTACAAAGAAAAGGTCACCGGGAGCAGGATGGACTTACTATGTCTATGATGATTGGGATAGGTTGGTGATGATGCGTCATGATTCGCAAAAGTTTGATGGAGCTAATTCATGGACTTTTTACAAGTATGATGCTTTCAACCGACAAGTCATGTCGGGAGAGATTAAAACCAATGATGATCGCCAGACTATACAGGATAAAGTCGATGGTCATGATCGATTTGAAACGGAAAACACCAATCAATATGGATATTCAATTGCAAAATCGTTTCCCCGTCTAGGCTCCGATCCGACCACCAAAGACTATACAAACTATGAAATAAGGACTGTTAATTACTTTGACGATTATAGCTTCAAGACCAACACAAACTGGGATACTGATCTTGCTGCCAATGCTTTTGACTTGGCACTTCCTTCAGGTTTCACTGGCACACAACTTTCTAATGCACTAAATCTACCCACAGGAAGTAAAGTTTTGGTACTCGATTCCAATCCCAAAGTATGGTTGAGCACCGTGGTATATTATGATTCTGACCGAAGAGTATTACAAGCCATATCCGAAAACCATTTAGGAGGATCCGATCGCATGACAAACCAGCTCGACTGGAAAGGTGAACTGGAGAAAATGTTGCTGGAACACACCAGCACTACAGACAATGTGGATGTTTTAAACGAATATGAATACGCCCACAACGGACAACTTCTTAAAACCTACCAAACCACTGACAATGGAGATCGAGTAATCATTGGAGATTATCATTACAACACTTTAGGAGAATTAATAGAGAAAAATCTCCATTCACTAGACGGATCTACCTACCTACAATCTGTTGACTACAGCTATAATATTCAAAGAAGCCTAAAAGCCATTAATGATACGGACCTTGGAGATGGTGAAGGTGATGTGTTTGGAATGAAGTACCACTATGAAACACCTGTTTCTATCAATAGCAATAACACGCAAAAAAGATTTGATGGGTTGACAGGTGCTGTGACCTGGAACGCAACAAACATTACTCCATCTGTAGCTCCAACTAAAGGACCAAATGGACAAACCACCAAAGCGATAGGCTATACATACGATAGTCAAAACAGGTTAAAGAGCACATCCTATGGAGAAGGCGCCGGAAGCACATTTAATCAGAAAACCGGGCATTTCGATATGTCAGCAACTTACGATGCTAATGGCAACATAGATGACCTTACAAGAAAATCAAAAAATCAAAGTATCGATGTACTTGATTATACCTATGAAGATAACTCCAACAAACTTAAAAAAGTAGATGATACGGCTCCATATGATGGAGGACTCGATGATTATTATACAGGACCTACCGATTATAAGTATGACGCTATGGGCAACATGGAGGAGGACATGAATAAGCAGATCACGGCAATTGAGTATAATCATCTTCAATTAGTTGATCGATTCGAATTTTTTGACGGCACAGAGATTAAATATGTATATGATGCGGTAGGGAATAGAATAGCAAAAACGATAAATGACAGTGATGGGAATGCATTGGCAAAGGTTGATTACATAGGCTCCATAGAATATCTAAATGATCAGGTTAATCAATTATTCACAGCTGAAGGAAGGGCATATGTTCAGAATAATGAATATCACTATGAGTACTTCATTACGGACCAGCAGGCCAATACACGTGTGGCCTTCGGTGATTTACCAGAGCGAAATGTATACTTAGCCACTATGGAAAGCGGAAAATCCAGCTATGAAGAAAGTGAATTTGCCTTTCCTGCGAATATTAGATCAGGAACCGAGAATCATACGCCGCTAGGGGCCGAAAGTGTAATACTCAATGGAACTGCCAACGGAGAAGAAGTCGGTCCAGCCAAGGTATTGACCATTGCAACCGGCGATGAAGTGGACATTGAAGTCTGGGCTAAGTACACGGATGCCGGATGGAACAATTCCTCTATTGCAGATATCGTTTCTGTTCTTACTACGGCTTTTGGAACTACAAGTGCCGGAACTGGAGCAGAAGGAGCCTCAACAAGCTACATAGATGCACTCAACCTGGGATCTCTGGGAGTGTACGGGGGAAACACTTCCGGACAGCCGGAGGCCTATTTGCAATACATGTTCTTTGACGCAAATCACAATTATGTTTCGGACATTACTGTCTCCAACTATCGTCCAGTTGGGAATGAATCAAACGGAAGTTTTGCGAAGCTTTCTTCAGGCACACTGACTTTTAATGAACCCGGATATCTTTTGGTGTACGTGGTGAATGAGTCTGATCAAGATAAGGAGGTGTACTTTGATGACCTCAAAATCACACACTCCTCCACGACATCCGCATTTCGTGTGACGCAGGTAAATGATTACTACCCCTTTGGATTACCGACGGCTGATAGCTGGAAAGCATCGGGATATATTGATCCGGGCCTATTGTATCAAAGTGCCTTTAGTACACTGGATAGCTTGACAGGCTACTATGATTTCTTGAGTAGAAATTATGATCCCGCTTTGGGAAGGTTCTTTGCGGTGGATCCGGCCGGACAGTTTAACTCGCCTTATGTAGGTATGGGGAATGTGCCTCATATGGGTGTAGATCCTAATGGAGAGTCACTCATTCCCATTGCGGTTAATATAGGTTTGGGCTTCTTATTTAATACAGCAGTCAATGGAGTAAGAGCAGCTGTAAATTCGTTTAATGGTAACGGTTCGTTTTGGGAGAACATGAGCCAGTTCGGCTATGGCTCAAGTGTTACCTATAATACTGGGTCTGGGTATAAACTGAATCAGTCTAACGGATTTGGAGCCGGTACTCAATCAAACGAAAATGGCCCTCAGGTTTGGGGAGGTTTTGCTAATCCCGAAACTATAGTATCTGAGTTTAATTTTGACACTGAAGTAACTAATGTGAAAGCCATTGGAAACGAATGGAGTGCTGACATTTCAAGTGTAAAGTGGCAATTGATAAATGGAAAGCTATCCAGAGCAAAAAGGAGTATAGGTAAACGAATGCCCGTCGCTCTCATGTATGGCCTTGACGGAGATTTTGTAGTAGGTGCGGGGACTGAATTAACAATTGGAGGGGCTATAATTTTGAGAGGACCTGACGCGGGTAAAGTCGTAGGGTTTCTCGATGGTACAGGAGCGGGACCAACAGCTGGTGGAGGAGATGCTTCTGCTTCAATTGAAGGTATGTACGTTTTTTATTCAGGAAATGTCGAGAACTTCAATGCTTCTATGTTAGAAGGTTATAGAACTGAAGTATCTGGATCATTTTCTGCAGTCGTTGATTTTGGAGTAAATTCATTTTGGGCTAGGGATGTAAATCCAATAGATGGAGGGAGAGTTTATGGTTTTGGAGGGAGTTTTGGAATAGGATGGCCGGTATTTAATTCAGTAATTAATGGAAATACAAATTATGGTCAAACCATAATCTTTGGTAATGAATAGAGTATTATCAAAACGATTATTGAAGAACTTAATAGGATGCATGCTTATTATAGGAATTTCCTTAGTTTTTATTAAAGTATATGATCCTTACGAAGAAGAACTTGATGAAGCAAGAAAAAGATTGAGACTTTATACTGTGGTCGAATTTGAGCACGACCTAAACATAACAGTGGGTAGTACTTTCAACCATAGGGGAACTTGCGCAGTTGAATTGAATGATTCAACTGGCTTTTTTCTCAAGCATTCGAGAAATTATAATTACTCTGAGCCATGGTTGAATCGCTTTTTAGAATCAGGAGACAAATTAATGAAAAACAAAAATTCGGATACATTATGGATTGAGAGGAGTGAGAAAAGGTATTTTTTTATTCTAGGCGAATTTATTGGTGAATAGAAAAATTACCTCTTATCGCGCAAGTTTTCCGGCAAGGATAAGTGATGGAGCGACTTGGGCGGAAATAGAATAAAGAATTAAAAATGAGTAGTAAATACAAAATGAATAATCCAGAAGGCATCTACTTCCTATCAACGGCGGTCGTAAACTGGATAGATGTATTTACAAGAATGGAATACAAGGAAATCGTTTTGGATAGCTTAAAATATTGCGTCAGCAAGAAAGGAATGATTTTGTATGGATACGTCATCATGACCAATCACATTCATTTGATCATTGGAAGAAGATCTGATGGTACTGCCTTTTCTGATATGATCCGAGATTTCAAAAAATTCACGTCTAGTCAAATCATAAAAGCAATTGAAGATAATCCACAAGAGAGTAGAAAGGAATGGTTGCTATGGATGTTTGAAAGAGCGGGAAAGAAGAATAGTAATAATACAAAATACCAGTTTTGGCAACAGGATAATCATCCAATAGAATTAGCGGGAGACTGGATCGATCAAAAGTTGGAATATATACATCAAAATCCGGTTGAAGCAGGAATTGTGAGGGAACCGGAAGATTACAGGTACTCCAGTGCTGGCAATTATGCCGGAAAGGGAGGTTTGGTTGAAGTAATTTCAGTTTACGATGGAGCAGGGATTTCAGTTTAGGAATAGCGGCACAAGTCGCGCTAGCACACTAGCCGCGCAGGAAGACTTGCGCCATAATGGGGCTTATAGCTCCAGTATGAAATGGCTTACCGTCCTGAATAGAATAGATACAAGTGACTATCCTTTTTATTTGAGATCAAAATTTAGAAGATAGAAATTTTAATGAGAGAAAGAGTATCTATCCTAAACATAGTAGTAATTATTCTGCTGCTTACCTCTTGCTCTATCAACAGAAGGTATTATTACGATGACAAATCAATTTCGAAACCTGCTGTTTTCATTGAACCTATTATTGATGTGAGGTATTCATATTCTATAACGTCAATTAATAATCAAAAAACATTGAATGGTTTTATCAAGGATTATGAAACATCGATTTTGTTAAAGAAAAAAATAACAGAACACTTGCAAAGAGTTTCTATTGATTCGGCAAATTTAAAACCATATATAATAGACTCGCTCACTCTGAATCTTCCTCCAGGAAAACTGATTGAGACATTACGCGAAAATTATGGAAGTTCGACAGGTATCGACTATTATTTTCCGAAATATGAAAAGGTTTATGATAATTATTTAGAGAAAAATAATTTTAAAGGTGCGGCGATATTCGTTTACATTTTTCAAATAAGTCTTAAAAGAGATCCTGGCTTAGGAAAAGCATTAGGAAATGTGCTTTTGTCAAACGACGATGTGCCGTATTTGGAGGGATTTGTAGGAATCTACAACTTCGATGAAGATATAGTTGAATATTATTATGAGCTATCCGAGAAAATTGATTTGGTCAACAACTTTGATAGAGATATAGATTATTTAATATCCAGAATATACAATGGATTGCCCCAGGAATATACTAACATCTTATCGCGCAAGTTTTCCGGCGAAGGATGAGTGATGGAGCGACTTGGGTATGACTCGAATGTGAAATTGAAAATGATTAGAAGAATAAATGATAAAGAAAGAAAGTAGCAGTAATGAGATGAGCACAAGTCCTGCTACCGCCACTGCCAAGGCAGGAAGACTTGCGCTAGCGGGGGGGAGTTTTGGAATAGGATGGCCGGTATTTAATTCAGTAATTAATGGAAATACAAATTATGGTCAAACCATAATCTTTGGTAATGAATAGAGTATTATCAAAACGATTATTGAAGAACTTAATAGGATGCATGCTTATTATAGGAATTTCCTTAGTTTTTATTAAAGTATATGATCCTTACGAAGAAGAACTTGATGAAGCAAGAAAAAGATTGAGACTTTATACTGTGGTCGAATTTGAGCACGACCTAAACATAACAGTGGGTAGTACTTTCAACCATAGGGGAACTTGCGCAGTTGAATTGAATGATTCAACTGGCTTTTTTCTCAAGCATTCGAGAAATTATAATTACTCTGAGCCATGGTTGAATCGCTTTTTAGAATCAGGAGACAAATTAATGAAAAACAAAAATTCGGATACATTATGGATTGAGAGGAGTGAGAAAAGGTATTTTTTTATTCTAGGCGAATTTATTGGTGAATAGAAAAATTACCTCTTATCGCGCAAGTTTTCCGGCAAGGATAAGTGATGGAGCGACTTGGGCGTAAATAGAGTGAAGAATTAAAAATGAGCAGTAAATACAAAATGAATAATCCAGAAGGAATCTTCTTATCGCGCAAGTCTTCCGGCGAAGGATGAGGGATGGCAGGACTTGGGCGGAAATAGAATAAAGAATTAAAAATGAGTAGTAAATACAAAATGAAAAATTCATAAAGATATCACCACACTAACATAACGACCACCAATAACCATTCTCAGATTAAAGAGAGAGTAAAAAAGAATACGATTATAGATTTATAAAATGAAAAAAATACTCACTATACTACTAGCAGCTTTAGGCTTAGCTTCTCAAGCACAAGTAGCACCTTCACCAGATGCCATGGGTGTGGCAAATACCGGAAACGCCGAAGATCTCTATCGCGGCTATGTGACAGAAATGGTCCCTATCTACACGGTTGCCTCAGAGAACGGATATCAGGTACCTGTACAGCTGATCTACCAAACCCGCGGTATCAAAGTAAGTGATATAGCTTCCTCAGTCGGGCTTGGATGGAATCTATCAGCCGGAGGTGCCATCACTCGCGTAATGAGAGACCAGCCCGATGATCAGTCGACTTTTACCGAAAACCTTACCTCTTCCATCGTTTCGGCAGACCAGGTATCAGGCACGAAAGGGTATGACTTTGAAAAAGATATTTTCTATATCAGCTTTCCAGGGGGTGGCGGCAAATTCATTTCTACTGCAAACAAGATGACTGGTACGTCCGCCAATCGGAATTCATTTCATGGCTTGCCATACAACGATCTGAAAATCTCCTTCTTCAAGACCAGTGATTTAAACTCAAGATTTGAGGTATTAGATACGCAGGGAATAAAATATGTATTTGGGAAAAATGATGCTGCCAGGGAAATAACTACCAGCCAGTCTTATGAACAAGGTCAGATACCTAAAGCAAACGAAGATTGGACATATATATCCACTTGGTTTCTTGAGGAAATAATTTTCCCTAATCTGCCTGACACTGAAGAAAACAGAATCATATTTACTTATCAAAAGGACCAAAGTCTAACCAATTCAAATACCGTATCTTCTAAGTCATATGATTTAGTTGAAGATCACCAGGTTTACCTTGCCTGGAGAACAGATTCAGGTAATACCATTACCTTTTATGATCCAGTGTCATTCGACAATCCAAACATTAATCCTAAACCAACGATCACATTTGATTTTAGTGTAGATGCGCCTCAAAGCCTGCCGTTTAGTTCCCCATTTCCCAGGCCATTTAGCTTCACTAGCTATAATATATTTAACGATACAGGATGTAAGGATATACCAAATTGTTCTGCAGCATATTCCGCTTTTATTAACTACCAACCATGGCTTGACTTTCCACTTTGGGTAGTGGGTTCAGGAGGGTATGTTAAAGACATCAATTTGTTTGATCAAAACTCTGTGCAATATTATACAGCTCAGTCTGTGGGTGGTCAGAAGCATCAAATTTCTGAAGCTAACATTTCGGCCTCAAGACTCAAAAAAATTGAAAGTAAAAAGGCGACAGTTACCTTTAAGTGGGGCAACAGGTCAGACATAACTTCTTTGAAAAAAATAGATGAAATTTTAGTGAAAGATCATGCTGGAGTGCTTGTGCACGACATAGATCTTGGCTACAACTACTTTGACGCTGGTTGTTCTGACTCAGAGGATTGTAAGAGACTTAAACTAACCTCAGTTTCACGTAATGGACAAAGTCTTGCCACTTTCACCTACATGGATGATGCTAGTCCTTCCGTAGACCTTCCTAAAAGATCGTCGGTTAAAAAAGATGTATTCGATTTTTTCAAAAACTCAGTTAGTGGAAAATTTGGATCAGTAGATTACAAAATAGTCCCTGAAAGGATTAACGATCCCGACCCTAAATTAAATAACGTGCCATTTTATGATTACAGCGCTAATACAATTTCACTTGGAAGTCAGAACAGGACCCCGAGCTCAGATGCGAAAGCAGCAAGTTTGTGGAAAGTTGACTACCCAGGAGGAGCCCAAAAAACTTTTTCCTACGATACGAAAAATTCAGGCGGCATTGTAATCACAAATATTTCGGTTGAGGATGGTAAAGGAAACATTGCCGTAAATAAATCATATACCTATGATGTACCAATTGGAATGAAGTCCTCATTGCATACGCCTTTATCCGGTACAGTTACTCTATTTTCAGATTCTCCATATCTTGGATACGACCACCTTTCGATTGGTGGCTATAGAGACGTTACTGTGACTGACCAATTGACCAATATAGTATCAGAATACGAATTCTATACTAATCAAGAATCTGAGTCGAGTGTTAAATCTCATTGGTCAAGTAGCTGGACTAAAATAGGATCTTTGCCATCCAACGCAGGTCCTATGTTGCCACCATCATTTAGCCCTTTCCCAGGTCTCCCAAAAAACATTACGATCAAGGATGCAAATGGTAATATTATCAAAAGTGAGTTTTTCAATTATTTGTATAGTCAATCAGCAACTTTTACTTTTACTGAACATGCGATTTCGCTAAGTGATAATGGAGAATATGCCTTGGCGGAAGTTGATCAGAAATGCAGAACTTTTCAATTAGACAACCGCAAGATTTCAAATTACGAAGATGACGTATTGATTTCAGAAACAACGGTAAACTATTCATATCTATCCACTTACAAAACATTACCCAACATCGTTACAACATATAGGAGCGATGATAATGGAGCAGAAGAATATAATTCGCAGGTTGAGACATATTATCCAATGAATGAATCCAATATAGATAAGGTTTATTCAGCAAGCGTTCTTGGAGAGATGGTTGAAAAACACATGATAGGTGTACCAATTCAGGTAAAATCTAGACTCAAAACACCAGATAATGGGGCTTATTTGGCCTCCGACATTAGAGTTACAACTTATCGAAAGCAACATGGACTAATTCAGCCATATGAAACCTATTATCAGCCCATTGAAACATTGGGTATATATAATACCAATGACCTTAAGTTAATTAAATCGCTTTCTTATAATGATGATGGATTATTAGCCAGTTCATCCACTGGAGATGGAATAGCCACACGATTCAGCTACGATTCACAAGGGTACATGGTTTCCAAAACCATTGACCCTGGACCATCCGCCATGGAACAAACTACAACATATACTTACAAGCCACTGGTTGGAGTTGAAACAGTTACAAATCCACTCAACGAGACGATTACCTATGAATATGATGATAAAAATCGACTTAAACTCATCAGAGATAAGGATGATAATATCGTAGAACGCTACAGATATAACTTCGGCAATGAAAGCAATTTGATTGATGCTAGCATTACCCATTCCGGGCCGTACGTGAAAAATGAACCAGTAAGTTTTAATGCTTCTAATGTCCAAGTGTATGGATCTAGAGAGTATAAATGGGATCTGAATGGAACAGAAAAAAGCGGCAAGAATGTTTCGAAATCTTTCGGCTCATCGGGCAACAAGACCATCAAGTTGAGCATCATAAGCCCTGAATACTCCGAACCATTCAATGATGAAATATCAATATACATTCATGACGATTTTTGGAGTGTTGATGCAATAACCGGAATAAACAATGATATTATCTGTCAAGATGGGACACAGAATGGTGAGCCATGGTATATCGGTGGGCAATTCTTATACGCTGATTTAAACCAAGGTGGCCATGCTTGCGAAACTTCCGGCTCGTGGACCTACGATTGGGAATACAGCCTTAATCAATCCAGCTGGCTCAATTTACCAAACAACACGGAATCGTTTGTTGAATTTCCCCAGACCTTGGGGAATATAGATGACATCATCTACATAAGGGTTCGGGTGAAAGATTGGTGCAACGATTGGAAAATAAGCCCTACACGAACAATCACTGTTACAGGGGCGTCATGTTCATCAGGTGGAGGAGATAACGGTGATGGAAATCCCCCTACCGGATGCACAACATCTATTTCCACTACTCCAAGCTCACATACTTTTGGAGAAAATGGAGGAACATTATCAAACGTTGGAGTAAACAATGTGGGATCGCTCTTTACGATATCAGAAAGTATGAGTTGGATTACAACTCAAAAAAATGGCACTACTTTCAATATTACCTGCCAGAGTAACGGTGGTAATCCACGTAGTGGTGTAATTACGATTACCGCAGATGGATGTACGTATCAAATGTCAGTAAATCAGGATGCAAATGCCAATAATTCTTGCCCTACTGGATGTACATGGGATTTTACAGACGGAAGATGTGAGGATTCAAACGGATCACCTTGTGCCATGTAAGTTTTTAATATACTGTTTAGGGATACTAATATTTTCGAGCTGTTTTGCCCAAATAAAGTTTGATGCAAAAGTCTCTGACAAGCACCTGAATAAGGTAGAGAAATCAAAGGATGCAAGAGCTAAGCTCAAAAGCTACAAGAAGTTCTACTCCAAAGACAGCATAAAAGCAGCCAGACAAGCCTGGAAAGACTATAGAAAGAACAACAAAGACAGCTTGAAAGCCGAAGGCAAGTGGAAGGATATTAAGGCACATCGGCGAGAAGTCCTGTTGGGTAAATACAATCAAAACAGCGGCAGATACTTTGTAGATCCTGAACTATTTAGCCCCCCTCAAGATTCGATGGATTGGGCCATGCAGGAACTGGCAAAATCAGGAGATTTTCAGTCGATCCAAAAGGTCTATGAAGCCTATGGTCAATATGACTCGGCCTACCTTGATCGGTTTAAACTTGATTCCATGCAGCTCGACAGTGGCATGCTAGCAGAACGTTTTGCAGTTAAGGAAAGACTTGAGTCCTACCTTCCTCCGGAGCTGGCACAATCATCCAATCAAAAAATCGAACAACAGATGATGCACGGCCAATTGGATCAATTTGGTCAAATCCAACAAATAGATCGATCGGGAGTCAAAGATTTTTTTGAGAACATCAGTCCTGAAGAGTTTGCCAAATCACAAGTTTCCCTCAACGCCGCTAAAGAAAAATACGCAAGCCTTGCCAATCTCAGCAATGAAGAAGAAGGTGTCAAGCGTAATTCACTTAAAGGCACCCCGCTAAAGAATCGTTTCTTTCTCAATGGCAATATTGCGATTCAATCAACCGATCCGGTGATCCTTGATTCAAATATTCAGTTGGGTTATCAATGGACCAAGAAGCTATCCACAGGCATCGGATTGATGATTCGCGAGCAAGTCAACAACCGCGATTCAACTTCAATCACCGGAGATGCGCATGGAATTAGCACCTTTGTTAATTATGATATTTTGAAAGGATTCTTCCTATATGGTGAATACCAGCGTGTGAAGAATAAGTCACTGTTTTCAGAGTCTACACTTCCAAATAAGTGGGAAACTGCTATGTTGGTAGGCGCAGGACGTAAGTTTACTATCGCCAAAAAAGTGAGCTTGAGCGTAATGCTACTTTTCGATCTGAACTATAAAAGCAATACACTGAACCGGCGCCCACTTGTGCCACGAATAGGATATATGGTGAACTTTTAAATAGCCCTGACTAGGTTATTTCCGAAATGTGTGATGGCGTGACTTGTGGTTGGTTTAGGTATTGTAAGAATACTGAAATTAAATCCTTATCCGTTGTGGTCGGGATTTTTTGTTTGGCTTAAAATTGGAATGGCCTCAAGTTGCAAACTTGCAGCAGCAGTCTAAACAGACATCCGTTTTCCTTCCTGCAGATTGCGGCGACCTAGACAGACATCTGTTTTCCTTCCTGCAGATTGCAGCGACCTAGACAGACATCTGTTTTCCTTCCTGCAGATTGCAGCGACCTAAGCAGACATCTGTTTTCCTTCCTGCAGATTGCAGCGACCTAGACAGACATCTGTTTTCCTTCCTGCAGATTGCGGCAACCTAAACAGACATCTGTTTTCCTTCCTGCAGATTGCGGCGACCTAAACAGACATCTGTTTTCTTTCCCGCAGGTTGCAGCGACTGTTCATTGTAATCACCCTTCCCTCCTCAACACCTCCATTGGCGACTGACGTACTACGCTACGACTGTTGAGTAGGCCAATCAAGACACTCATACCGGTGACAGCTACGAACACAATGCCGATCTGAACCGGATTTGGGACAAACGTAAATTCAAACAGAAACTGGCCAAGCAGCGTACAAAATAAGGCTGCCAGAAAAATGCCACTAATCGCGCCTAGACTCCCCAGAAAAAAGTATTCAGCAATCGTAATCGTCCAAAGTTGCTTTTTGGAAGCACCTAACGTGCGCAGAAGCACATTCTCTTGCACCCGCTGAAACTTGCTCAGGATGATTGAGCTGATCATCACTATGATGCCCGTGCCAATACTGAAGAACGCCATAAACTGAATCACAAAAGCTACTTTGCCCAGCACATCTTCCAGGGTCTTCAGGATCAGCTCCAGGTCTATGATCGAGACATTGGGAAATTGCTTGACCACCGCTTGTTGATATTTTACTGACGTCATCATTTCATCGATGCGTGTAACCAGCACATGAAACTGAGGTGCTCGCTCTAATGCTCCAGTGGGAAATAAAACCAGGAAGTTCGTTTGTACCCGGCGCCAATCGATTTCTCTAAAACTGCCCACGTATACTTTCACCAACGCTCCCTGTACATTAAACAGCAACTCATCACCCAATTCAATATCCAGGTTGTCTTTGAAGCCTTCTGAGATACTGATATAGATACTATCGTTACGCACCTCTCCTATCCACTCACCTTCTACAATTTTCTCCGAATCAATCAGCGAATCGCGATAAGTCACGCGATACTCACGGCTATACGCCCAGTCCGAAATAGAAACCGTCGTATCATTGTATGCTTCATCCTTGGAAAAACCCTTCACTTCAAGCAAGCGCATGGTTACGACCGGTACGTCCTGAATCACAGGTAAATCATATTCTTTGGTAAGCGCCTTCACCTCATCATGCTGCTCATCCTGAATATCGAATAACACTGTGTTTGGCCGATCATTAGCAGCAGATAATGACACCCGCTGCACCAACAAATCCTGCATGAAATAAAGTGTCGCCAGAAACGACGTTCCAAGTCCCAGCGCCATGATGAGTATCACGGTCTGATTATTTGGTCGATACAAGTTGGAAAAACCTTGCCTCCAAACATAGCTTAGGTTCTTTGGCATTAGCTTCCTTGTTAGCCAGCTAATCCCTTTGCCAATCGCTCCAAGAAATACGATGGCTCCAATCAGAATACCTGAAAAGGCCAGTGCCTCTCCTATGGATTGAATTTGCCAATACACCGATACAAAAATGAATAGTGCTATGCCTCCTATAATCGGAATGAGTAGCTTATCAAACTTGAACTTATTATCTCCAAACCCGAGCCGAATGGCGGAAAGTGGACTGATTCTACGCAAGCCCACAAGCGACAATAAACCGAACAAAAGTGAAATGATTATACCGATGAGAACACCTACAAACAATGCTGGCCAGTAAGGAACCGGATCCAGATCGATAGGTAGAAAATCTTGCACCACTACTGGCAAATACATGTGAATCACCAATCCTAAAATGCTCCCGATAAGTGCTCCTATGAATCCAAACAAGGTGACCTGTATCAGGTAGACACTCACGGCCTGTTTTGCTTTCATGCCCAAACATCTGAGAACAGCCACCGCCTGCACTTTACTTTTTGCGTACACATAAATGGAGCTTGCCACACCTAAACAACCTAAAAGCAACGCGGTAAAAGCTACCAGCTCAAGGAAGTTGGAAAGATTTTCAAAGTCCTCTCCCGTTTCCCGCTTTTCTTCCTCCACCGTTTCTACATCATAACCTTTGCTTTCGGTAAGATTAGCAACCTTACGCCACTGCTTGGCCGTATCTTCCGGATTGTCTGAGAACATGAAGTAATGGATGTAATTAACACGGCTACCATTCTGAACCAATCCGGTTGAATCCAGATACTGATAGGGTATGTATACCACTGGAGAAACAGAGGATGAAACATCGGTCTGACCTGGTATCTGGGTAATTGCTCCAATGATCTCGAAAGTCAGTGCTCCTACACTTAAGCTATCGCCAACCTGTGCTCCATACTGGAGCATCATCTTTTCATCTACAAGCGCAAATCTATCCGACTGAAATTGCTTGGAAGCTTCCGCAGGCTTGGTAGCGATTTCACCATAATACGGATACTCACCTTCCAATGCACGCACTTGAACCAAACGGGTGCCGCTGGTTTTCGGAAACATCACCATTGAGGCGAAATAGTTTTCATGCGAATAACCCACGGTCATTGACTTGAATGACTGAAGCAAGGTATCTGGCAACTCTCGGCGACCTTGGATACGGACATCTGACCCTACAAGTCCCTTCGCCTGATTGTCAATTTCAACCATCAAGTTCTCGCGAAAAGAAGTGATCCCAACCATGGCTGCTATACCAAGCGAGATCGATGCGATGAAAAGTAAAAGCTTGCCTCGGCTTTTCCTGCTATCACGCCATGCCATTTTCCATGGCCATGACCGACTGTATTTTGATGGTTTGATCGTAATGCGTTTATCCATAGACTAGGAAGCTGCAGTTCTCATGCGTGAAATGTTCTTTCCTTTCCGCTGATCAATGATCCTACCTCCTTTTAACTGTATAATCTGATCTGTCTTTTCTGCCAGCTCCAAATCATGAGTCACCAGTATGAGTGTAGTTCCTTTTTCCTGGTTGATTTCAAAGAGCAAATCTTCCACCGATTGACCCGTCTCCTCATCCAAATTGCCGGTAGGTTCATCGGCAAATAATATTTCGGGTTCGTTTGAAAAAGCCCGGGCAATAGCCACACGCTGCTGCTCGCCCCCGGAAAGCTGTGATGGATAGTGATGAACTCGTTCACCAAGACCTACTCGCTCAAGGAGCGATGCTGCTTGTGTTCGAGCTGTTTTAACGCCTTGCAGTTCCAAGGGAATCATGACATTCTCCAGTGCTGTCAATGTTTGAATCAGCTGGAAATTTTGGAATACAAAACCTACATGTTGATTACGTATTTGAGCCATCTCATCTTCGGTCAGACGATCAAGTAAAATTCTATTCAGTGTAATTGAACCCGAGGTTGGGCGATCAAGACCTGCACAAAGTCCTAAGAGAGTCGTCTTACCACTACCGGACGGACCCACAACAGCCACAGAAGCACCTTCAGCGACTTTGAAATTAATATCTTCCAATACATGGACTTCTTTGCTTCCATTTCTGAAAGTTTTGGAAGTGGATGAAACCTCTAAAATCGGCGAATCGTTTGGCATGTATAAAATTTTAGAAATGTAAACGCAAAGCCCTCACACTTGTTTGTAACTTAGGCTCATTACATCAAAAAAGAGCTAAGCGGCGTATATGTTACACCACTAAGCGATTAATATCTTATAACAACACTTCATGTTCTCACAAGTTCGAAATTTAGTTTTAATCGGTCTCTTGATTAGCTGCGGTACAGCAACAGAATCAAACACGAATACGTCAGAAACAATAGCCGAGAAAAAGGAAGCTCCAAATCCTGAGACCAGCTCAGCAAAGATCATCCTCTTCTTTGGCAACAGCATTACCGCAGGGTATCAGCTGGATATGGATCAAGCTTTCCCAGCACTCATTCAAAAGCGAATCGACTCATTGGGATTGAATTATAAAACCATCAATGCGGGCTTAAGCGGAGAAACGTCAGCAGGTGGGAAAAGTCGGATTGACTGGGTGCTCAGAACCGTGCCGGACATATTTGTTTTGGAACTGGGTGCAAATGACGGCTTACGAGGATTGCCATTGGATGAAACCGTTAAAAGCTTGCAGGCCATCATCGATGCGGTAAAAAAAGCTAATCCGGATGTGGAAATTGTTATCGCAGGAATGATGGTTCCCCCAAATCTTGGTGAGGATTACACGAGTCAATTCAAGAATATTTTCTCGGAGCTTGCTGAAAAAAACAATGCTGTCTACATTCCTTTCATTCTAGAAAATGTGGCCGGCATTCCCGAACTCAACTTATCGGATGGTATTCATCCGACCCCAGAAGGACATGCGATCGTTGCGGAAACTGTTTGGCAATATATTTCACCACTACTATGAGATTGCTTTTATAGCCTATAATGGCGATATTGAAGTAACTAAAACCTAACCTTTATGAATAACATACTTTATATCGTCGCAATCATTTGCGCAGTGTGGGTCATCTATGATGTTTGGACCAAACAAAAAATGAGTGGAGGATCGAAAATTATCTGGACGATCTTCGCGCTCCTATTTAGCATCATCACTGCTATCATCTACTATTTCATGAAAAAGAAATAGTTAAAGAGAAGCCCATAGCAACTATGGGCTTTTTTAGTACTCCCTCTTTAATCTGAATCATTCGTCTTAACTTTGCGGCTCGCATGCAAAAGGTCGCTTTTTATACACTTGGCTGTAAGCTGAATTATTCCGAGACTTCCTCCATCTCCCGGATGTTTGAGGAGAAAGGCTATGCAAAAGTCAATTTTACGGAGGAGCCGGATATCTTCATCATCAACACCTGCTCAGTCACAGAAAACGCAGACAAGAAATGTAAGAAAATCGTCAAAGAAGCCAAGAAGATTTCTCCCAGTAGCTTCGTCACCATTATTGGCTGCTACGCGCAGCTTAAACCCAAAGAAATCTCCGAAATCCCCGGTGTAGACGCAGTTTTAGGTGCTGCCGAGAAGTTTCGCCTTTTCGACTATCTGGATGATTTCACCAAGGGTGGTGTGTATGCTTCTGAAATTAAAGAAGCAAAGACTTACAATGCTTCATATTCTATCGCAGATCGGACACGGACCTTTTTGAAAGTACAAGACGGATGTAACTATGGATGTGCTTTTTGCACCATACCTCTTGCCCGTGGTAAAAGCAGAAGCGATACAATAGCCAACATTGTAAATCAGGCAAAAAAAATCGCTGAAACGGAGGTAAAAGAGGTCGTGTTAACTGGGGTAAATATTGGCGATTTCGGTATTCAAGATGGAAGGCGCAAGGAGAAATTTATTGATCTGGTCAAAGCCCTTGATGAGGTAGAAGGAATTGATCGGTTTCGTATTTCTTCTATTGAGCCTAACCTTTTGTCCAATGAGGTGATTGAGTTTGTCGCACAATCCAAGCGATTTGTTCCTCATTTTCATATTCCCCTTCAGTCTGGTAGCGACAGCATTCTGAAAAAGATGAATCGCAGATATTTATCGGATCTCTATCGAAGTAGAGTTGAAAAAATAAAATCGTTGATGCCTAATTGCTGCATCGGCGTGGATGTCATTGTTGGTTTTCCAGGGGAAACGGAAGAAGAGTTTCTCACCACATACAATTTCCTGAACGAGCTTGACATTTCATACCTGCACGTGTTTACCTACTCTGAACGACCAAATACCAAGGCAGTTGAAATGGAGGGCGTTATTGATCTTGCCGAAAGAAATAAGCGATCTAAAATGCTGAGAGGATTATCCGAGAAGAAGCGGAGATATTTTTATGAACAGCAACTTGGTGCTACTTCGGAAGTGCTGTTTGAGGAAGATGTGCAAGAAGGTATCATGCATGGATTTACAGAGAACTACGTTCGAGTGGCTGCAAAATATGATCCTATACTAGTCAATGAAGTCAAGAAAGTGATTCTGAAAGAAATCAATGCGGATGGCCAGGTTGAGGTTGCTGAACCGG
The DNA here is from genome assembly GCF_051379705.1 of Ekhidna algicida. Lineage (GTDB taxonomy): Bacteria > Bacteroidota > Bacteroidia > Cytophagales > Cyclobacteriaceae > Ekhidna. Next base: position 1,118,967 of record NZ_CP179868.1, read on the forward strand.
AAGAGGTTTTGACGCATCATTAATCAAGTCAATCTTTCTTCTCCTTTCATAAAAAGATTCCATGGCAAGTCTTAATTGCCCCACAATGCTGATTATTTTTGATCTATATAATACAGAACATGAAAATCATTTGCATCGGAAGGAATTACGCAGAGCATATCGAGGAGCTTGGAAACGAGCGGCCGGAACATCCTATCATTTTCCTGAAACCCGATACTGCGCTTCTCAGAAATAATGACTCCTTTTTTTATCCTGACTTTTCAAATGATGTACATCATGAAGTAGAAATATTGGTGAAAATCAAAAAAGAGGGAAAGTCCGTTCAAAAAGAATTTGCTCATCAATACTATGATGAAATTGGATTAGGCATTGATTTTACTGCACGAGATTGGCAAACAAAAGCGAAGGAAAAAGGTCATCCATGGGAAATAGCGAAAGCTTTTAATGGTTCGGCTCCAATATCGAATTTCCTCTCTAAGGAAAATCGCGATATGGCAGATGTGAATTTTAAGCTTGAGATAAATGGAAAAGAAGTGCAAAATGGAAACACAAGTTTAATGCTCTGGCCAATCGATGAAATCATTGCTTATGTTTCTAGGTTTATTCTATTAAAAACCGGCGATATTATTTTCACAGGAACTCCAAAAGGCGTGGGTCCGGTTAAAATTGGAGATCGATTGGTAGGGTTTTTGGAAGACAAACAGATGTTTGATTTTGAGGTTAAATAATTAGTGAAGTTTTTACCATCAACCATTCTTTTCATTTTAGCTCTTGGACTTTTCGGACAGGACTTGAAATCGATCGATTATCAATTCCCCATAAATCCCGGTCAGCAGAATTATTTAGCTGGCACTGTGGGAGAAATTCGGAGTTCCCATTTTCACACAGGTATCGATGTAAAAACAGGTGGTCGAACCGGGTTACCGATTTACGCTGTTGCCGATGGATATATTGCGAGAATCAAAGTTTCTGCCTCCGGATATGGATATGCGCTCTATATGAAGCATCCAAACGGTACCTTTTCTGTATATGCTCATTTGGAGGCGTTTGATCCAAAAATTGCAGCCTGGATTCTTAAAGAGCAGTATCGCAAGAAATCTTTCGAAGTTGATCTATTTCCTGAAGCAGCTCAGTTTGCCTTTAAAAAAGGTAATATCATAGGTTATTCAGGTAACACTGGCTCTTCCAGTGGTCCACATTTACATTTTGAAATTAGGGATGCCAATCACCAACCCATTGATGTGCTTACGTTAGGATTTAAAGAAATTCGGGATAAGATTCCTCCAGTGGTAAAAAAGGTCGCTTTTGTAACACTGGATGGTGAGGCTCGAATCAATGGCTTCTTTGGTAGGTACGAGTTCGACCTTATTAAAACAGAAAGCTGGTTCCAGACAAAAGAACCCATCTATCTACAAGGAAATATTGGCGTAGAAATTTATTCTTACGATCCAATGGATGGAATTCCGAATAAAAACGGAATTGTAAAAACCACTTTTCAGCTTGATGGCGATACGCTATTTTCTGAGCATAAAGAATTATTTTCCTTCGGAAAGCAGCGAAACGTGTTGGTTCACTATAACTATCCTGCATATAAGAAAGGAAGCAGGCGGTTCAATAAACTCTATCTGGCCGATGGCAATGAACACAACATTTACAACATAGTAAATAGAGGTATCCGCTTCGAAAATCAGCGAGAGATTCTGATCAACACGGAAGACAGCTATAAGAATTCATCGACTACTCGGATACTATTAAACTCAGATAAGGTAACTGAAATACCTACTTTGAAAAGTGTCGAGCAAATTGGTAATTTTTTACACTTCAAATCCTCACAACAGGCTTCAGTATTGCTTGATGAATGGATCAATTTAGCGCCATATCAGGAAGGTGACGAATACAAATATTATCTATGGGATCTCAGAAATGGCACTCCCAAAAGTCTTTTTATCGAAGGCGAAACCATACCAACAAATTTGGTTGGGCTACTTCCTTCACATCAGGAAATCAGCTACATCCAGCCAGAGTTTACACTCAGCTTGACACGCAGATCACTGTTTGATACGGTTTTTCTTGCATTTGAAAAGCGAATTGATTCTGCTAAAAATATGGAACTGTTTCATTTCAAAAATCCTACTCAGCCAATCAGATCCAATGTGAGCATCACCCTTAATCCTCAATTATCTTACAATCAGGATAAAGCAATGGTGTACTCTGTTTTCGGTAAACGATTCAACTTTATGGGAGGTGAATGGGAAGACAATCAGATTACTTTTTCAACCCGTGACCTGGTAAACTATACCATTTTGGAAGATACTATTCCACCTTCCATTACCTTAAAGATGGCCAATTCGGATATGCTTAAGTTCCGTATTGATGATGAATTATCCGGCATCAAAAGCTTTAAAGCATCCATAAATGGCGAATTCGTATTGATGCATTATGAACCTAAGCGCAAATTGCTTTGGTCTGAGAAGTTGAATAAAAACATTCCTTTCAGAGGAAGGTTTATGTTAGAGGTAATTGATAATTCGAATAACGAAACGATATATACTAAAACACTATGATAACACTGAAACCGGGTGACAAAGCACCAGAATTTGAAACTAAAGATCAGGATGGAAATGCGGTAAAGCTATCTGACTACAAAGGGAAGAAAGTGGTTTTATACTTTTATCCTAAAGACAATACACCGGGGTGCACTGCCGAATCTTGTAACCTAAGAGATAATTATGAAGCGCTGCAATCCAAAGGATATGAAGTTTTGGGAGTAAGTAGCGATGGAGAAAAATCTCATCAGAAGTTCATTGCCAAGTTTGATCTTCCATTCAAATTACTCGCCGATGAGGACAAATCAGTCCATGAAGCATTTGGCACTTGGGATCTTAAAAAATTTATGGGTCGGGAATATATGGGTACGCTGAGATCAACATTTATTATTGACGAAAAAGGCGTAATCGAGGAAGTAATCGAAAAGGTGAAAACCAAAGATCATACCGCTCAGATATTGAAATAAGATCAACTTTCGTATCAACAAAGCATAAAAAAAACCGAAGATTTTCATCTCCGGTTTTTAATTAATCAATCCTGAAATTTAGTTATCCCACCATAGTGGTGTCTGTAAGTTCCCATCTTTGATAGGAACGTTGGCGTTGTTCAAATCTATCTCGGTCTGAGGATAAGAAACCCTTCTAGGGATTTCTCCATTCAGGTTGAATGAGTTAATCCCATTCGTATTAGGAGTTAGATTTGGATACCCGGTTCTTCTGTAATCTGCCCAAGGCTCGATACCGTTCGAGTACATTGCAATGTACTTTTGAGTAATGATTTGCTCTAAGCGAGCCGCGTCATCTGCCAATCCTGCCAGCGCAGAGTTGGTAGCCACATAAGCTGCGTCAGTCGAGCTTGTCAACTTCGCGATGGAAGCGCCAATGGCTTCAGCTAGGGCCGCTTCAGCAGCAGGCACATCATTATTGCCCATTAATTCGATCTCAGCTTCCAAAAACTTCATTTCTGTGTAACTGGTCATAATAACCGGCGCATTGATGTTGGTATAAAATGTACCTTGATCAAACGTGGTAGAATATCCTGATGGATCAGGATCATCTGCATCCGGATCTTCATCGAGCAATAAAGCGTCTCTTCGAGGATCATTAAGCGTATTTAGTAATCCAAAGAAGAACGGGTCAATATTGATATTACCACCTCTATCTTGAGAGAACTGATACGCAGGATTGGATTCGTTTGGAGAAGTTCCGAAAGACAGCTGCAAGTCTCCGGCACTAGAAGCCATCGCATCTGCTAGTTCCGCCTCCGCATCCGCATAGGCTGTGCCGCTCACTTTAGTAAGCCGCATATAATACTTGGCTTTCAAAGCATGAGCTGCTGCAATCCAACTATCAGTGTCACCTCCATAAATAAGGTCATCGCCTCCCAATGCCGAACCAATTCCTGCAGGTCCACTTAATAGAGTAATAGCATCGTCTAAAAGTTGATGTATGGTAGTATAGATTTCCTCTTGCGTATCATATGTTGGTTGTAAGTTTCCGTCTCTTGCTCCAAAAGCAGTAGAATACGGAATGTCACCAAACAAATCTGTCATTGATCCAAGACCATGAGCTATCAAAACCTTGGCCATACCGGAGGTATGATTAGATTCCTCAGCGGTAGCCTTTTCGTCAATAATAACCAATGGCTGAAGTGTGGACACATACATTCTGAAGAAGATTCCATCACCATCTGCCGGAACCCACAAGTATCGATAGTTGTCTGCTTGTTGTGCATTGATCCCAACAAATTGTTGAGTAAATAAACCACTAAGTCTAACCAATTCACCACCAACAACCCATGCCATACCCGCTTGTGCGGCAGGAACAATGGCTTGTGCTGATACATCAGCCGGTGTAGCCGGACTCACGTTTATGTCTTCATCAAAATCGCATGAACTGCTAATTAGAATGAGACATGTCAATATAGATATTACTTTTATTTTCATCTTATTATCTTTTTTGATTGATTATAGGGTGAAATTCAACTTAAACCCGTAACTCTTCGTGTTTGGATTATTGAAGTAATCATATCCAAATACATTGCTCGCCGCACCAGTTAAGTTGGTCTCCGGATCAATCCCTGTATAATCAGTGATTAAGAATACATTTCTAGCATTTGCGTTGATTGTAATTCTTGAGAATGGAAGTCCATCTATCAATGATGCAGGAAGGCTATAAGAAATGTTTACATCTCTTAATCTAATCCATGATCCATCCTGTACAGTCAATTCATCTAGGTTTACAAAGCCATAATTCTGATAGAAGTTGGTACCTCCATCTGTTCCACCTTTCACAACTGCAAGCGTGTTTTCAGTCTCCGTAGGATTACCATTAGCATCTGCTTCTACTCCTGGGAATACAACAACCTCATTTCTGTCAAGCGTTTCAGCACCTACACCAAATCCATTGAGTACACCTGAAGTACCATTGTACACGTCGCCTCCTTTTCGGAAATCAAATAGCATAGAAAGCTCAATGCCTTTATAAGTAAAGGTATTTCTGAACCCAAGCGTAAAATCTGGGTTTGGATTACCTACTTTACCATCTACAGGATTTTGCAACGGCATCCCTGTATTTTGATCAATCACCATTCTTCCCTGATCGTCTCTTAGGAATCTGGTTCCAAAGAATATACCATACGGTTCTCCTTTTTGAATACGCTGAGTTCCAAATGGATCAATGGTGATTACATCTAAACCAGGTGCAATCTCATTTACAATTGATTCGTACTTATTAAAGATCAACCCTATTTCATATTCGAAATCAGATGTTCTTACTACACTTCCTGTAACAACCGCTTCTATACCCTTATTCTCAATTTCTCCAGCATTAATTACTGTTTGAGCAAATCCAGTTGGATAAGGTAGATCTACACTAATGATCGCATCCTCTGTAAGGGATCTGTAGTATGTAATATCCGTTGTGATTCTTCCTCCAAAAAACTTGAGATCAGCACCTATTTCGAAAGTAGTTGTGAATTCTGGCTTCAATTCAGGATTACCTAATATGTTATTAGGAATAAAAGAGTTCGTTCCTAAAGCAGGGAATAGTGTTCCGTTTGGAGTAGTCCATCCATCTCTAACTCTAGCTTGAGTAAAGGTAGAAGCTGTAAATCCGAATGGAGCATCATTACCAACGCGACCATAAGATGCGCGGAGTTTACCATAAGGAAGTGCGTTACCTAAATCGATGTTTTCAGTGAATGCCCAACCCAATGCAACAGCAGGGTAGAAAAATGAATTATTGGCTGATCCCAAAGTCGATGACCAGTCATTTCTACCTGTGATGTTTAGATAAAGCATTTCTTGATAAGAGAGTCTTATATCTCCATATACACCATACAATTGCTTCGCTGTTGGTCTTTCAACCACGCTAAAGCTCTGAGCACTTGCCGCATTGAAGAATCCTCTGGAGGCAAGTCCCTGACCATCTTCTCTTCTATTGTCTACTTTTTTGTCGTAGTAGTTCCATCCAAATGTACCATTCAAATAGATGTCAGATGACAGCTCTTTCTGTACTGTACCGTAGACATCCAGATTTAAATCTGTATTGGTAATTGCCTGGTTGATTACCTGACCTACACCAAAAGATCCGGAACCGATATCATTTCTGAATTTTCTAAAATCGGAATATTGATCTATACCTGCTCGTGTATGCAATGTGAACCAATCTGTGAAATCATAGCTCAGCTGTGCATAGCCAATGACACGATTCACATTATCATTCATGAAGTTTTTGTAAACGGTCCAGTAAGGGTTATCGTAGATAGCACCACCACCAATCTGACCTCTGTAGGCTCTTGGTGTACCGTCTTCAAACTGATATGCCGATGGATCATTCTCTGGATCAACACCTCCTCTATTGTCAAATGATGGTGTTGTTCTCAACAAACCAAGCATAACTCCTGAGGTATTTGATCCATTTTGAACTTTAATACCTCCACTATTTATGAAGTTGGTCGAGATAGTAGCTTTCAACCTATCTGTAAGACTAGAAGAAATCGTTGCCTTCACTGAAGTTCTTTCGAATGTATTATTTGGAATAATACCCTCCTGATTTAGGTACCCTACTGATATATAGTAGTTTGTATTATCAGTTCCACCACTTGCGCTTAGAAAATGATTTGCCGTAACCCCTGTGTCAAAGAATGCCTCGGTATTATTGTATGCTTGCGCCACTCTGCTCGTAGCTCTTGGATCAGATGCTGGTACAATAAGTCCATTTGGATCCCATATTGAAGCTTCGTTCGCATAGCGTAACGCATCAATTCGTGGACCCCAGCTATTTCCGGTAAAAGATCCTGTCATTGGTCCTTCGAATGTTGGTACAAAAACGCCAGATCCTTCAAACGTCTCAACTACATTACCTTGAGCATAGGTAGTTTGTAAATCTGGAAGTTTGTTAACCTTATCAAAGGTCATTCCAAATGAATAGTTGATTTTAGCTGCTCCTTTTTTTCCCTTTTTTGTTGTGATAAGAATTGCACCGTTTCCAGCTCGTACACCATAAAGAGCGGTTGCGGCTGGCCCCTTCAAAACAGTAAGGCTTGCAATGTCATTCGGGTTGATATCAATCGCTCTGTTTGAGTTATTAACACCACCAGAACCTAAATCTGATATAGCATCCTCGGGTGAATCTGCTGTCGTAAACGTACTGTTGTCAATCGGAATACCATCCACGACAAATAAGGGTGAGTTTGAGCCTTGAATCGTTGAGTTTCCTCTGATTCTAATCTGAGCTCCAGCGCCCGCTGTTCCTCCAGAACTTGTAACCTGTACACCAGCTGCTTTACCAGCCAGGCTAGCTACCAGGTTAACCTCATTGGCTCTATCTACCTCTTCGCTATTTACTTCTTGAACTGAATATCCAAGATCACGCTTTTGGGCAGTCAAACCGATTGCAGTAACTACGACCTCTTGAAGTTCTGTGAAATCTGCCGCCATTGAAACATCAATAACCGTTCGATTTCCTACTGGAATTTCCTGAGTGACAAATCCAATGAACGATACCATTAAAACATCATCATTGGATACATTTAAACTATAGCTACCATCTACATCGGTAACTACTCCTGTTGTGGTTCCTTTTATTTGAACCGTTGCTCCGGGTATACCTTCACCGTCATCATCGGTGACTTTACCCGTTACTGTCCTTTGAGCCATTAGTCCAGTGACTACAAAAAGACATGCCATTAATACTAGGTAAGCTTTTTTCATAAAATTTAATTAGTTGAATAAACCTTTAATGTTAGGTCTCAGATCAACCAATTAATTGTAAAAAAAAAGATGGGTCAAAATCCAACCATTTCTGGATTTCATGTGTATTGCTTAACTAATCCTGATAGGAAATCAGCGAGTCGCAATGGTTGTACTTTGATTTTTGGCTGGTTATAAAAACAAAAACCTCGAACCGACATCAGCTCGAGGTTAATAATTGTTTTATTTAAAATTATCTCTTTACTTCCGATGGGAACACAACCAGACTTTCATTTCCATCCTTTCCTATCGCAGAAACACCAAAGAAGTAGTTATCAATCACAATTCCCTTTAAGGTGAATTCTGTTTTGTCTTTATCAACGGTATAAAACTGATCCCATGTAGGTGAGGTGGTATCTCTGAAGTACACTTTATAGCCTGTCAAATTTGGATCATCTACCTTATCCCAATAAAGTGTAGTAGCAGGCTGAACTGCCCCGCTTATAGCAACGTTTTGTGGCTCCATAGGCGCTGACGCTAATGCTGCAAGAGAAATTGCGTTTACAGCTGTTAACTTTCTAGCATACTCAAAGTTGACAGCTTCTATTACATCCCCATATTTTATACCATCTTCTTCTCGAATATCTTGATGCTGCTGAGTATAATTCTCATGAGCTTCCATTATCCGCACTCCTGCGAATCCAGCGTCATTGAAGGGACGATGATGACCACCTCGACCAAAACGATCAAGTCTATAAATCATCATTGGGTTCATTTCAGGCATAAATGCTTTGGTTGCTTGATAAACGTATCTTGCCAGTTGTCTTGATATTCCATCTACTTCACCTCCATAATATCTTCTCATTCGTTTCTGAAAGTCTGAATCTTCAGGATTTGTAGGTTCAGAAAAAATTCTAAAGGTCCTGTTGTCAATCACTCCATCGACTCCTTGAATATTTCCTATCATATCGTTATTTAGAACTCCAACAATCTCCCAGCCCTCTTCTAAAGCTTTTGCTGCTAGATGTTTCCCGCCATAAAGCCCTTGTTCTTCACCCGATAACCCTACCAGCATTATCGAACTTTCAAAATCATATTTAGAAAGAACACGAGCAGCTTCAATTACTCCAGCCATACCGGAGGCATTGTCATTTGCACCGGGAGAATCATCAGTGTAGTTAAGAGGATCAGATACCCGACTATCAATATCTCCGGACATAATCACATAGCGATTCGGGTATTTTTTTCCCCGTATGACAGCCATTACATTTACTATTTCAGTATCTTTTGTAATTCGCGTTTTTTCATTTCCTTTTTCAAGGGTTCGCTGGGTTGATACTTCAAGGCAACCGCCACATTCTTTACTTATTTTTTCAAATTCAGACTGAATCCAACGACGAGCAGCTCCGATACCTCTGGTATCTGATTCTGTCTCTGACATGGTGTGTCTGGTGCCAAATGAGACAAGCTTTTGAATATCACTCTCTATCCTTTCGGCACTTACATCCTCAATTATTTCATATGGATTTTGGGCGTTTACAGCACAAAATGAAAGCATCATTAGGTAAAAACATATCTTTTTCATACTTCTATTCGAATTTAAATTGTGGGTTAATCTCGTAAACTAATAAGCTATCATTATTCGTTGATACTATTAGTTGATCAGGATTATTGTCGTTTGAAATGATTAACATATCTCTAACATCTTTATTGAGATAGAGTTTGGTCGTGTTTGCTGGTAGAGATTCAAATATCATATCTCCTTTATTCATCAATACACCTCCAACACTCGCATCAGCTCTCGGGGTTTCTATTTCTGCTCCATACAAGTTACCTCCGAATATGATATCAAGCAGCCCATCACCATTCAAATCCACAAACACTGAAGCTCTTAATGGAGCCACCTGCGTTTCAATTGGGAGATCTACTTCAACTAAAGTACCACCATCATTTCTGAGAAGAACACTTTCAAAAGTAGTGGCTTTGTAATTGATAGAATTATCTAATGCTTCATCTCCATATATTTGATCGACACTCAGCGATGCAAACTCATTGTATGTTTTAATCTTTTTCTTCAAATCAGGAATCTGCTGGCTCGAACATGATTTTCCTCTCAATGGCACTTCTTTGCCGGAATCAAAATAGCTTAAAACAATATCTCGTCTACCATTGCTATCAAAATCGTGACTATAAAGGGAAAAGGGGGTTTCCTCTGATGCTTTGTATTTATAGTTAAGCCCCAAATTACCTAGCAAATAGTCCTCATCTCCATCATTATCAATATCAGCTGCTGTCACATGAAACCACCAGCCTACTTTAGCAGTTAGACCCAAATCTCTTGTAACTTCAGTAAAAGAACCGAGTTCATTCTTATAAACGATTACAGGCATCCACTCACCAACTACTATCAAATCCAAATCTCCATCCACATCGTAATCTGACCAAGTTGCATCGTTGACCATTCCTGTGTTTAACAATTCAGGAGCTACTGTTTCAGTAATATCTTCAAACCCCAATTCACCATTTTCTTTGAACATATTCTTATATAATCGGCTTCCGGGCGCAAGTGGGTAATTTCCCGGTACTAATCTACCCCCAACAAAAAGATCATAATCTCCATCACCATCATAATCAGCAGACCGTACGATGATAGTACTTTCTTGAAATGATGGAAGGATATCTTTCTGAGTGAATTCACCATCCACATTTTCATAAAACAAATCTTGATAAGAATCTCCACTCGTATCATACTCATTGCCACCTACAACCACATAAAGGTCATCATCACCATCATTATCTGCATCAAAGAATAGGGATGATACCTCTTCTACATTTGAATTGGTGTTCACGATTTTTGTGTCTCCATTCTTACCTATCAGTTTACCTGTAAAACCTACTGCACCTGGAAGATAAATTTGACTGATTGAGCTTATGGATAGTTTAGGGCCGTAATCGGATAGCTTATGAGGTAATAAAATCTCGCGCTCGAAATCATCAAAATCATTTTCGGAATGCTTTATTGTCGATTTCTTATCTGTGAATAAGGGATCAATACTTTCAGGTTTGCTTAACGGGACCTTACTGGATGACTTGTCAATTATTATGGTCTGATTAGCATCGGTTTTACCAAGATTCGTTACTGTTCCATCATTCCAAATTACCTTAATACTTTCAACTTCATCTGTTTTTCCTAGACCAAAATGAATGATTGGATCTACTGAAGAATAAAATCCTCTAATATTATTAACCTCACGAAATTGCTCAAATGAAGTCTCGCCATTTGAATATGAGATTTGAACTTTTGTCCCTATAGCACCAGTAGGTACGCTAATTTTTAGATAATTATTTTCATTCAATTGATCGCTCAGGTTTTGATAGATAACAGAAGTATCATTTAAATTATTTACAACCAAATCTAAATCGCCATCTAAATCCAAATCCCCATACGCTGCTGAAGTTGTCCAAAATCCATCATCAAGTCCCCACTCCATACTTGAATCACTGAATTTTAATCCGCTTTCATTTTTGAATGCAAAATTCGCAATTCTTCGTTGCGGGTATATTTCAATTAAGGAATTGATTGCTTTGCTCAGTATGTCATCCTTACTCATCCCCTGCTTAGCATATGAAGCCACACTTTTATTTATCTCTGCAATCGCATCTGTATTTCTTAGCTCTCTATAAATACCATTTGAAACAAATAAATCTTGAAGGCCGTCATTATCAAAATCAGAAAATAATGGTGTCCAACTCCAATCCGTGAATGAAGTATTACTCATTAGTGAAATATCGCTAAATACAGTATTCCCGCTATTGTCAATCCCTTGATTTAATTGAAGTGTATTCATCATATACTGATAATGTCCCCCGCTTTCCACCGTGCTCCAAAATGCTTCTGGATTCATACCACTCATATTGGATTTCAATCCAAAATTATCCTTTGCAACCATGTCGACAACTACCAAATCAGACCAACCGTCATTGTTGAAATCAGATGCATCTACACCCATACTGAAATAGGTTATATGTCCCATACTTTCATGAACGACATTACTAAAAGTGCCATCTCCTTGATTTATGTATAAATAATCCGGATTATTATAATCACTCGTTACATATAGGTCCATCCAGCCGTCATTATTGAAGTCTGAGGCAACTGCACTCAATCCATAGCCAATGTCATTCACATTGGCTTGCTCGGTAACATCATTGAAATAACCATCATCATTACGCATGAGTCTCCAGCTAAGAAGAGGAATCCTCCAGTCATTTCCTTTAAGTTTTGAAAGTATACCAGGATTGGGTGGCTGATTTACCAAAAAAAGATCAAGGTCTCCATCTTTATCATAGTCCATAAAAATAGCCTGCTGGCTTCTCCATGGATCTGCAAGACCCAGAGATTGGGCTTTTTCAGAAAAAGTACCATCTCCATTATTTATGTAAAGTTCATTCGTTCTTAGTTCAGGAAAATCGTCATATAATGTCTTACATACATATATATCAAGAAAGCCATCTTCATTTATATCAACCATTGAAACACCACTAGTCCACCCACCTTTATTTAGAATGCCTGCTTCTTCTGTTATTTTTTCAAACTTTAAATTTCCCTTATTAAGGTACAGCTCGTCCTTAACTTGATTCCCTCCGAAATATAAATCCGGTAAACCATCACCATTTATATCTCCAATTGCTACGCCAGAACCACTATAGATATTATCGTATATGAAAGGATTGAGCTCGGGTGTTTCTTTAAGCTGATTAATGAAGCTTATCCCAGTCCCTAAAGATGTCTTGAAAAGCGTTTCTTCATTCGAAATTTCATTCTCATTGCACGAAAACAAAATCATTGCAAAAAGTGAGAAAACAATATGATATTTAATTCTATTATTCATCAGACCACTAGAACTTCTTAAAAATAAAAAAGCCATCCTCAAAAATGAGGATGGCTTTAAATAAGTTATAAAAATTAAGGTGTGAGATTAACCGTACCTAAATCCAATGGATTTCCAGCAAGGTCTTTCACCATTATTGTCAAATTAACTTCGCCATCTGCACTACCGGTCCATTCGTAGAAGAACTCCCAAGTATCGCCATCTGCACTAGTAGCTATTGCAACGGCATCTCCGTCAGCATCTGCTCCGTCAATGTCACCGTCACCATCATCATCAACTCCAACAAAATCCTCCATTAGTGTTAAACTACCAATGTCTTCATTAAAGATGTAGTTGAAATCATACCCAGTAGTATCCAAGCTTGCACCAGCTCTGACAAGTCTAGAGTTGTTTTCCGCCACTGTTGGATTTACATCATCAATGAAGTATGCCATCTTGAAAGTATCAGTAACCATTGTGAATCCAGCAACTGCTTCAGCAGCAGAAATCTGGAAACTTACGGTATCTGTAGTAGCAGTAGCATCTGGTGTATAGGTAAACCAATACACAGAATCAGCTCCGTCAGAATCAGCAATGGTTTGAATTGCTCCAATTACACCAGTACTTCCTTGCTCTGTGATTTCCACAATTGTAGGATTTGTTGTTAGAACTGCAGTGAAATCATTTGCAAACTCCAGGAACACTGTATCTACTGAATTAGCATTCAAATAAGTGCTGTCAACAGAAGAACTTGCTAAACTTACAGTTTCAGTTGCAACAGTCAAAGTAAATGGATTCGCAGGATCATATCCTGAAGAAGCGCCAGCATTTGCCTGTCCCCAAACTGAACCATCACTTTTTTCTACTGCCAAGGAAAAATCAAGATCATCTCCCTCACCTATTGTACCAACACCTACACCAAGTGCTCCTGCAATATCAGATAGATCAAAACTTCCTGATGCTCCTTGTAATCCATTATCATTTTCTGAAAATGAAGTAATTGTTGCTAGGGTTCCACTATTTGTTCCATCAGAAACTCGAATTTCTACAGAAGCAACATCGTTACCACCTGTTCCATCCACTAGTTCAAATTCCCACGAAATTGAAGAGGATGGATCAGAGGTTAGAAGGTCTCCAGAAGGTGCAGACACCCAACTAGCAAAAGCTGCAGATGTACCACCCAAATCCTCTAACGGATCCGTATTATCGCATGCTACTACAAGTAGACATGCCATTATTATATATGTTATTTTTTTCATGTCATATTTCATTTTAAATAACTATTAGTTGTCCCACCCAACATTCGATGTGAAAATATTTACATCTGAAACATTCGTATTGAATGTAATTTCATCTTCACCGTATGGAAATCTAACTGGCACCGCTGACCCTGATGTTGGAGTCAATGAAGGAACATTTGTACGTCTCCAATCATTATAAGCTTCCGGCTGCAAGAACATTGCTATATACTTCTCAGTCATTATACTATTTAATGACGGAGCACCTGCTGGATAGTTATTAGCGACGTATGTGCTATACCCTCCTACACCAAGGTTATCAAAATGAGCTTCAATTCCTGCAAGAAATGCTGTTCTTGGATTTCCTGTTGTTCTTTGAATACACTCTGCTTCAATAAACTTGATCTCTCTATACGTAATCAACTCCTGATTGAAATCATCTGTTAAGTATGGATGAGTAGTAATAAAAGTATTGTTAAATACCGGTTCTCTCCATGTATCTCCCAATCCATCCATAATACCTTCCATAGTCGGATGAAATTCAATATCACCTGTTCTATCTCTGTTAAATCGATACCACTGACCAGCACCAGCATCACCACCTGGGTACTTATAAGCTAAATTATCACTTGCACTAGTGAATGAATTTTGAGCGGCAGTCAATGCCGCACCGTATTGCCCTTGATGGAGTCGACCTCTTGCTTCCAGAGCAGAAGCAGCTTTTATCCACTTACTGGCATCTCCACCATACATTACATCATCAGTACCAAGCGGCAATCCTCCATCAGAACCTCCAAGAAGTGTTGCGCCCGAATTCAACAGTGCGAAAATCTCAGTGTAAATTTCAGTCTGAGTATCCAGTCCTGGTTGTAGAACATCCGTTCCCTGAAGGGCCTCGCTGTAAGGAATATCATCCCATACATCTGTAGCCATCATTAAACAATAGGCAATCATAATATCAGCCACACCTTCATAGTGAGCGTATCCCAATTCAACTGCTTTATTCTTAACAGTAACAAATTCAATCAAGGTATTCTCATACATGTTATTCCATCCTGTATTTGCATATGCAGGGTTAAAACTGGAATAATTGTTAATAGAAGACCACTGACGAGCAACCCCTTCTGTTTGCTGGGTCAACACGCTAGTACTTCTTGAGAAAAATCCGCCAGTCAAATCTGCTGCATTCACCAGTCCAGCTGGCAATACTACGGATACTGGAGCGTCTGTAGGGGAGTTTGGATTTTCATTGATATCTCCTCCTAAATAACTTTCACAACTTGACATCACCAGGACGCCAAAAGCAAGTGTTATTGCTTTAAATATATTTTTCATCTTTTGTCGCTTTAGTGATTAAAAGTTTAGGTTAAGTCTTACAATGTAAGATCTTGCTGCAGCTTGGTTAAAGTAATCTAACCCTTGTGCATTACCTGTTCCAACCAAACTAGTTTCAGGATCTACCCCATCATAAGGGGTATCATACCATAGGTTTCTACCATAAAACCCTAATGATGCAGCATCAAAGAATCCATTCAATATATTCGAAGTGTCGAATTTATATGATACAGAAACCTCTCTTAATCTAATCCATGAAGTAGACTGGATGAATTGCTCATCTACACTACCAAATCCTCCTAGAGAGCTAGTCCAGTAATTCTGTCCTCTCACAATTGGAATATCATTAGGAGTACCATCAGATTGCTTTACGCCTGGTATCGCAAATGGTGCCTCTTCTCTTGTATCAGCTGTTAGCTGTGATCTACCAAAGAATGTAAGTGCCCAGTTCGTACCGTTCCACATCTCACCGCCTTGTTTCCAATCCAATAAGAATGAGAAATTAACTCTCTTGTAATCAATGCTATTTTTGAATCCAATTTGGAAGTCGGGGTTGGTATTACCAATTGATCTCAAAGAAGCGTCTGGAATCTGGAATCCATATTCTCCACTTGTAGGATCATCGTTAATTACGATTTCACCCTCAGGAATATTCAATCCATCATCGTTAGGACCACCGGCTCCTTCTCTTAAGTAAGCACCTCCAAATATTTGGCCGTACTGATTTCCTGCGATCAAGAATATACCTGTTCCAGTAAATCCACCAATCTGGAATCTTTCCAGTCCTGGAGCAAGTCTATCTACTACTGTTTTAAACTTAGTAAAATTGACTTTTGTATTCCATCTGAAATCACCAGAGTTAACAATATCACCATCAAGAGTTAATTCCACTCCATCAGCCGTCAAAGCACCAGAGTTTAACCAAACACTAGTGTAGCCCGTTGAGCGTGGAAGTGATGCTTGAAGAATTGCATCTTCTGTTTCTCTTTTAAAGTAAGCAGCATCTAAACCAATTCTTCCATCTAAGAATCTCACATCAATTCCTAATTCAATTGAGGTTGTAGACTCAGGCTGTAGTTCAGGGTTTCCAAGAGTACCAGACAATTCGAATCCTGATACACCACCAAGCGGGAATGGAATGTTATCACCCCATCCGTCACCAACACTTGCCGAAACAAAAACTGAAGAAGTAGAATAAGCGTTTGGAGGTCCTGCACCTACTTGTGCCCATGAAGCTCTCACTTTACCAAAAGTCATAAAATCTACATCCAAAAGTTCTGAAAATACGAATGAAGTACTTACAGATGGATAAATAAATCCTATATCTCCAGCGTTGAATCCCTTACTAGGAGCACTTAGACGTGAATCATAATCCTGTCTTGCTGATACAGTCAAGAAGACCGTATTTGCATAATTACCTTCGACGGAAGCAAAAATACCCATGGTTCTGTAACGATTGATCGTTCTTACATCAGTCACATCTGATGCATTAGCCATATTAACAAAGCCTTGAGATGCAAGAGAGTTACCCGTGGTTAACGAATTATCAAATCTGTAATTAAACACGTTAATACCCGCTGTGTAGTTAAGTCCAATTTGATCAAATTGTCCACCACCATTGATACTAAGAATAGCGTCTGTTTGATTTACAGTATAATTATCATGGATTACTCGACCACCTGGTGCAGTTCGAGAATTAACCTCAAATTCTTGCTTTCTTTCATCACTTGAGAAGTCTGTACCAACATTTAAGGAAACGTTTGCCCACTGATTGAAATCATAGGTAACCATCATGTTTCCGAAAATACGGTCAACGTTTTCGATCCTTTGTGCAAGATTAACCACCCAGTATGGGTTGTCATATCCACCACCACCACGGTAGTTTCTTTGCGATCCATCTTCGAATATGTAAGATGAAGGTTGATCTACGGCACCTGAACCAAACCCACCTGAGTTATCAAAGGTAACTGGCGTTCTAAATAGACCCAGGTTAATACCTGAAGTATTTGAACCTTGTTGAATTCTAGTATGATCAGATCGAGTATAGTTAATCGAACCTGAAAACCTCAACTTGTCAGTTGCTTGCAGATCAGACGCAAGCTTTATTGTATTTCTATCATACGTGTTATTAGGAATAATACCTTCTTGCGTATGGTTCGAGTAAGACAATCTGAATGAAGCGGTCTCCCCGCCACCTGAAATCGCAATTGAATTCGTCAACGCTCGCCCAGTTTGGTAAAAATCGCCCGTATTATCATATCTATTCACAGCTTCTCCAGTTGCACTAGGATCAGTTGCGCTTACGATTCTACCGTTTCTATCATATGGGTAGCTTGAATCTCCATCATAGCTAAGTGTAGAAACATGTGGCCCCCAAGATGTAGAACTACCTGTTTCCGGAGCATCATATGCTCCTGACCACCCTTGAGCGTATGTAGACTGAAGTTGAGGAAGGGTCGAAACACGATCAAATTGTAGACTGGAAGTAAAACTAACATCCAGTCCTTGACCTTTTTTACCTTTCTTGGTCGTAATAACAACTACACCAGTAGACCCAGCGGTACCATATAATGCGGTAGCTGCTGCACCTTTTAGTACGTTCATAGATGCAATATCATCCGGGTTCAAATCCATCAATCTATTTGATTGAGATGTTCCGGCAGTTTGATCCTCACTTGAGTAAGTTTCGTTGTTAACACGAACACCATCAATCACGATTAGAGGCTGGTTGTCGCCAATCATTGAAGTGATTCCTCGAATTAATATTCTAGAACCTCCTCCAACTGTTCCACTAGAACTTGTAATCTGCACTCCCGCAGCTTTTCCACTTAATGCATCAAGCGGGTTTTGCGCTGCAGCATCCATAATGTCTTGACTATCGACACTCTGTACACTATAACCCAACGCTTTCTTTTCCCGTTCAACACCAAAGGCTGTTACAACTACTTCTTGTAGTTCAGTTGCCCCAGACATAGAAAGATCGATGGTAGTTCTCGATCCAACTGCTACCTCTTGGGTGCCAAATCCAACGTAGGAGAAAATTAATGTAGCTCCATCTTCAACGGAGATACGATAGTTACCATCTAGATCTGTGGTAACACCTGTTGTTGTGCCTTTAATCACAACATTCACGCCCGGTAATCCCTCACCGGAATCATCGGTGACCTTACCCGACACTGTTCTTTGAGCTATTAGACATGTAATAGCAAAAAAGAACAAAGTAGTAAGTAGTAAAATCCTCTTCATACTTTACTTTGTTTTGTTAAAAAAATAGGTTACTAAACCATCAAAGTAAGTGAAATAATCCAACTTTAACAATAAGGTAACATGGTATTTGGAGGGATTACCAAAATGAAATATTGTTTTAACAACTACCTACCAAATCTGTAGATTTCTCCAAAAGAATTAATCTCTACTGAAAGAATCGCTTATTGTGAGCCTTAAAGCAGTTTAATCTATAAACAAAAAAACCTGCAGAATTATCTGCAGGTCTTAAATCTTGAGCTTGAAATACTTATGTCAAGAATCTATTCTCTCGGTAATTCCCCTTCCATCTTGAAGGGAAAACAATAGCCTCCCTCTACACTACATAGGTTCCACTCAAGGGTGAGTGTTCCGTTGCATCCATCTACTAAACCTGTACCATCAATTGTATAGGTATAAGGAGCATCATCGTATGTCGTCTCCATGATCACTTGCTCTTCAATTGTTAAAATCAGATCTAAATCATCAGCGTCAATGGTAATAGGGTTTTGAACATTAATAGTCTCTCCCCAGAAATCCACCATCCACGTAGAATTCAAACCATTAACGATAATTGAATTACCATCATATGTAAAAGCTGCGTTGCTTTGATAATGACTACCATATGTATTACCATAAGTTAAATCATTTTCAAGTACATCAAACACTGTTCCATCAATTGGAGATAGATCGTATGCGCAATAAGCATAAATATTTATATCAAAAGAATATTCATTTACATCTCCAGTTGCAGTGGTTTCTACTACTGTTACAGTTGCCATACCATCAGAATCTTTTGCTGTAGTTACTATGTCAACTTCTGACCCTTTGGTAGCACTCAGGGAAGCATTTGCAGCTCCTGAAATAGACCAACTATATGTTGATCCACCATATACGTTATCCAAACTCAATGTTTGAGTCGTTCCTGAATACATGTTCATTGGAGTAAATGAGTTACTATATGGCACAACTAATATGTCATAAGTAAAAGTTTCTGAGACTCCCCATGAAGTTGTTTCAGTCACCTCTACTGTAGCCTCAACAGAAGTTCCAGTATCAGTATACTCGAATGTACCAGTACCTATGAAGGGATAAGTACCACTTTCGAACGTAGCATTGTAATCTATTACTGCAAATTCATAGGTAGAACCCTGTCTATTTCTTACAGCAAAATCATTATTGGTACCAGCAACTACAGTGGTTTCACCAGAAACAACATTGTAGACACTATCAATTGATGCGACATCAACAGATTCAAATCCTGGATCATCTGGACCACACGCGGAAAAAAATACCGCTAGGACAATTAATGGGAAAATATATTTTTTCATAATATTCATTAGTTATTGGTCCAAGAGTTACTTCCATCAGCTGTGTTCACACCATCAGCTTGAATAGGGCTTCCATATGTATACACTTCCTCTCCGAGTACTTCCAGCTCACGAGCCGGAACAGCCCAGTGTAGCGGAGTGCCAATTTGAAGAAGATCGTGTCGTCTCATATAAGCCCAACCTATACCCATTCCAGAGTGGGCAAGCTCAATACTATACTCATAGTGAAGAAGGTGCTCTAAACAGTCATCAGTACTACATGTTTCGTCAGGCAATTCCCCCACTGAAGATCTGGGGCCGGAGTTGATCAAAGCAAGAGCTACTGGATTACTTCCAAGATACCATTCAGCTTCAGCTTCGAGATATAGCATCTCAGATGCATACATCAATGGAACTGGCGTATTTGCATATGACGCATTCCCTCTCAACGACGGATACCTATTATAATTAATATTGCTGAACATCGCTCTGTTCCTTGACGCATTCAGATATCCAAAATTCGTAGAATAAAAATAGTATAGATTATACCTGGCATCATCAGTAGTAGGTGGACCCAATACTGTTTCATCTGTTGGATAATTTATTGGCATGTTATCCGGATCCAACATCCATGCAATTTTTTGATCGACCGGGATATACGTAGCGTCATCAGCAATTGGAGACTCAATAAATGAAATATTCTCACCAGCGATAGCTGAGTTATCAGAAATGGGAATAAAATCATCAGTGATTCCATTCTGCGCATACGTACGTATAGCTGCCCAATCCAAAGCAGCTGCTTGTGTACTGTTTCTAGCTGATGCCGCTGCATATCGAGCTGCAAAACTATTGCAAAGAGCAATGAAGTAATCTTTTGAATAAACATTTCCAAAAAAGTCCAACTCAAAAGTAGATGTAGCATTTGCTGTCTCAATTGCTCTCTCGAAAGATGTTACAGCTGCGCTTATTACTTCAGGGAAATCTACCAGAACTAATTCGTTGGCTGGAACTTCTTCGAGAGCAGCATATCCTCTGTCAAACACCAAACCTACTGAACCTAGTGCTACACCTCGGGTCATGTAAGCCCAAGCGAGTAATTGCTGAGTTACATCTTCTTCTGATTCATCCAAAATGACAGTTCCCTCAACTATACGATTAATTACAAGGTTCAAATTAGCTACAGCAGTATTGTTAAGTGTCCATGGTGTATCAAAAATGTGATATTCCGGGTATCCAGTACTATTTACAAGCTCCCTTCTAGGTTGATCACATACGTGCCAGAAGCCATGGGCATTGTTAGTTGCCGTAAGAATATCTGCTTGAAGGGCCATATGATTTGAGCCAGAGTTAGCACTTTGTGCATAAAACACATCGCCCATACCACCGGTTACTAAAGCTATCAAATCTGTACTGCTCGCCAATGCTCTATCAGCATCTGGAGCATTCTCATTCTCTACTTCTAGGTCTCCACATGATTGTGAGACAAAAATTAGAAGAGTCAAAAAACTTATTCTCTTAAAATTTTTCATGTTATTTAAAATTTAAGTTGAAGAGATGCAGTATAAGTTCTGAAGTTTGGATAAGAGTACTCATCCATTCTAAAGTTGGTAGGGTTATCACCTAAGCCAACTTCTGGATCCCATCCAGAATAATTGGTGAATGTGAATAGATTGCGTCCAGAAAGAGAAATTCTGGCACTTTTAATCACATTACCAATAGAACCTAGTTTATCCGCATTTAATAAATATGACAAGGAAACCTCACGCACTTTCATGAATGTTCCATCCTCTACAAAATGAGAAGTAGCACCTTGACCATAGTAGATATTGCTACTTGGCCCACTGTAGTTTCTATGCTTACCAACATATGCATACTCTACCTGATCCTGATGTCTATAATTGAAATACAAAAGCTGCTTAGTATAATTGTATATATCAGCTCCCTTTTGATAATCTAAGAGAACATATAATGAAATTCCCCTATATGTAAATGTGTTACCCAATCCCATAATGAAATCAGGGTTAGTATTACCAATTTGTCTGTCGACGAACTTATCACTCTCATCCATCACAAACATTACATTTTCGTCAGACGTGTTGTAGAAAGCTTTTCGCACAACATATCCATCTTCATTAGTCATGTACTGATCAATAGTTGCTCCACTACCTGTGGCAATGTAATATGGATCATTCAGGACGATTCCATTTTCATCGGTATTCAATTGATCGATAGATGTTACAATCTCTCGACCATATATAGTTCCATAAGGCAATCCTTCCTGAACTCTAAATACAGGAATAGCAGTATTGGTATTTCTTGTAAATGGAGCAACTCCATTAAGACTGCTTATTATCGTCTTATTGGTACTGAAATTTAAATTGGCATCCCATTTAAAATCTCCTTTTTCCATTACGTCTCCTGACAACATAAATTCCCATGCTGTTGCATCTAAATTTGCCACGTTTTGGTATTGGAAGGCAAATCCAGAAGTTGCTGAGAGCGGAACTTGTAAGATATCATCTTCAACTTGAGAGTCTGAATAATTAAACTCGAAGAAAAATCTATTCAAAAAAGATACGTTAATACCTAATTCCATTTCCTTAACAGTTGATGGTTGTAGGTCGGCGTTTCCAAAATTTCTTCCAACTATACCAGCCTGACTAACAGAGAAGGTCTCATATTGAGAAGACCAGACAGAAGGTCTTTGACCAGAAGTACCATAGGATGCACGAAGTTTCAATTCCTGTACACCTGGTACATCAAAGTCTTCAGTCAATCTGTAAGCCAATGAACCTCTATAATACCACTTGCTTCTAGCATCTGCTCCAAATAGTGAAGAGGCATCTCTACGTACCAAACCACTCGCAATAATTTTATCCTGAAAGTCTACATCTAAGTTGATGAAATAGTTCTCAGCAGTTTGAGGCTGACTAGTGTTAAACACTCCAAAGTTTGATTGTGGAGCATTCTGAATTGTATTCACACCATTCGCCAAGAATTCTGATGAATTCATTTGCTCATATGTATATGTTCTATCCTCGTAGAGATACTTTAGGGTTAGGGCAGTATTGAAATCACCAAAATTCCTCTGAGCTATAATCGAGCCCGAAGTAATTTGAGTCCCAATTCTTTCGGTTCCCAAGGTAATCCTTCCAAAATTCAATGAACCAGGCTCTCTGGTTTCGAATCCCTTAGGTATAAAAGTTTTGGATCTTTCGTTGCTATTATCGATTGTGATGGAGCCATTGATGGTCAACCAATCTAGTGGTCTATAACTTACGTCCACTCCACCAATAATCCGATCTCTCTCAAGACCAAAATCAGCATTTTGTAAGAAATATAATGGACCATAAGAGAAGTTCCCGTCAAACCAGGTAGATCTTTCTGGAGCTGCTATGTAATTACCATTTGCGTCTTTCTCAGTCAAATCGATGTATTGAGGAAAAGTAAGAGCCGCAAAAAATAAATTACTTGAACCCTGTCCTTGTTCAGTTACTGTTGGACCCGTTGACTTGATATAGTTAATAGTAGATTTCACATCTACCTTTTCGATCGGGGAAAAATCCAAATTTAATTTGAGTGAATTTCTATCAAAATCTGGCGCTCCGTCCAATATACCTTTTTGATTAAGGTTCTGATAAGACAGGTAATAATTGATATTTTCAGATCCTCCACCTACTGAGGTAGATAAATTTCTCCATGGCTGAGCAGTGAGAAGTGCTTTAACATTATCAAAATTTAAATCAGCAGGATACAGATTGTCCATCAACCCATCTGGATCCGCAACATCTTCTGTAAGCTGTCCACCTGAGTTTAGGATGAAATCACCATTTTCCTCAAGCCTAAAAAAGTGTCTCTCTGCAATTGGGTAATCCCTTGCGATTTTAGAAAATCCATATTCAGCTCTTACCGTTACCTCTGGATCTATTGTTCCTCTACCCCTTTTTGTAATAATCTGAACAACACCATTTCCAGCAAGTGATCCATAAAGTGATGAAGCAGCAGCTCCTTTAACTACCTCAATAGACTGAACGTCATTCATATTGATGTCACTTAAAGATCCGTCGGTGATAACTCCATCAACAATAATAAGTGGACTTTGACTTCCTGAAATATTTGTTGATCCTCTTAATCTGATTGATGGAGCAGACGTTGGATTACCTGAAGGTTGAACTATCGTAACACCAGCTGTTTTTCCTCGTAAGGCATTACCAGGATCCGTGGCTGGAACTTTTTGAAGTTGTTCTTCATTTACTTTACCAACTGAAAAACCTAGTTTTTTAGTAGATGTACCAATAGCAACACCTGTTACAACAACCTCTTGAAGTTCTGTGATGCCACTCATTGTCACATCGATTATTGTTCGAGCACCAACTTCAATTTCCTGATTTTCGAAACCGACATAGGAAAATGTAATTGTGGCACCATCATCCACAGTCATTCTATAGCTACCATCTAAATCTGTGGTAACACCATTTGTTGTGCCTTTAATCACAACGTTTACCCCAGGTAAACCTTCACCGGAATCATCGGTGACCTTACCCGACACTGTTCTTTGAGCTATTAGACATGTAATAGCAAAAAAGAACAAAGTAGTAAGTAGTAAAATCCTCTTCATACTTTACTTTTTTGGTTAAAAATTATTTTAATGAAAAGACTAATTTTAGAAGTCTGAGAGAATTAAAAGGTGTAAAATCCATTAAAGTGGTTAGAGTATACCATTTGTACACATGATAGAACCCATACTTAAAAAGATGTCATGGAAGATGATTTTTGATGAGGTTTAAAATATTCCCATTGAAAACAATAGTTTTGCAGACTTACAAATTCCGATCTCAATGACAAACCCTCCTAGCCTTGACAACCTCAAGAAGTTTTGCTCGCAAGTAAGACGTGATATTGTTCGAATGGTACATGCCGTTAACTCCGGTCATCCGGGAGGATCCCTGGGATGCACCGAATATTTTGTAGCTCTTTACCAGCATGTAATGAAGTATGATTCTTCTTTTAATATGACTGGCGCTAATGAAGATGTATTCTTCCTTTCGAATGGACATATCTCGCCGGTATTCTACAGCACGCTAGCCCGGTCTGGTTTCTTCGAGGTATCTGAACTTTCAACTTTTCGAAAAATTGGGTCTAGGCTACAAGGACACCCCGCGACCGAAGAAGGCCTGCCAGGAGTGAGGATCGCTTCCGGATCACTAGGGCAAGGACTTTCTGTTGCTATCGGAGTTGCTTTGTCAAAAAAGCTAAATGGTGACGAAAGCAAGGTTTACGTACTTATGGGAGATGGGGAGCAGCAAGAGGGTCAAGTTTGGGAGGCGGCAATGTTTGCTGCTCATAACAGGGTTGACAACCTAATTGCAACCATAGATTATAATAGACAACAAATTGACGGTCCAATCGCTGAGGTAAATGGACTTGGGGATCTGCGTGCTAAATATGAGTCGTTTGGGTGGTTGGTTTTGGAATGCGATGGAAACAACTTGGAAGACCTTATTAAAACATTGCAGCAGGCAAAGGAAAAATCTGGAAATAAGCAACCGGTGATGATCTTAATGACAACAGAGATGGGGCAAGGTGTCGACTTTATGGAAGGCACTCATAAGTGGCATGGTGTTGCTCCAAATGATGAGCAACTTGTCGATGCCCTTAGCCAACTTGAAGAGACATTAGGAGATTACTAACCGCCAAATCATTATGAAAACAAAAATAACCTTTACAGAAAAGAAAGACACTAGATCTGGATTTGGTGATGGCCTCTTGGAGGCAGCACAAAAAAATCCAAATATCGTTGGGCTCTGTGCAGACCTAACTGGGTCATTGAAGATGAATGCCTTCCAAAAGGAATTTCCAGAACGCTTTTTTCAAGTAGGCATAGCTGAAGCTAATATGATGGGAATAGCCGCGGGATTGGCTACTGGTGGTAAAATACCTTTTACCGGAACATTTGCAAATTTCTCCACCAGCCGCGTGTACGACCAATTGAGACAGTCTATAGCATACTCTGAAAAGAATGTGAAGGTTTGTGCATCACACGCTGGTCTGACTTTAGGTGAAGATGGTGCAACACACCAGGTGCTCGAAGACATTGGAATGACTAAGATGCTTCCGAATTTCACTGTAATTAATCCATGTGATTATTATCAAACAAAAGCTGCCACATTAGCAATTGCTGATCATCATGGTCCAGTATATCTCCGCTTTGGAAGACCAGGATGGCCAATGTTCATGGAAAATCAACCATTTGAGATTGGCAAGGCCATAACCTTGATTGAAGGCACTGACGTTTCAATCTTTGCAACCGGACACCTAGTCTGGAAAGCGATTGAAGCGGAGGCACTGCTTGCTGAACAAGGTATTTCAGCCGAGGTAATTAATATCCATACTATAAAGCCACTAGATGAAGAGGCTATTCTTAAATCGATCTCAAAAACTGGTTGCGCTGTGTCAGCAGAGGAACATCAAATCGCCGGTGGTTTGGGAGAAAGTATCGCTCAAACGATTGTTAGAAACAATCTTGTGCCTCAAGAATTTGTAGCTGTAAACGATCAATTTGGAGAAAGTGGCAAACCCGAGGATCTTCTAGATAAGTATGGGCTTGGTGTTAATGATATTGTTGCGAAGGCTAAAAAAGCCATTCAGCGTAAAGGATAATAATTTGAACTTATCTTAAAATGAAGCCGAGATAATTGTCTCGGCTTTTTTTGTCTTGCATCTTTGTAAAATGCCTTCACAGAGACAGCTTTTCCTTAATCACCTTGCTCAAACCTCAGACGCCCCACTAATGCTGGAAATGGTTTCAGCGGAAGGTATTTATATGAAGGATATTGATGGAAAGGAATACATCGATCTTATTTCAGGCATAGGAGTTTCCAACGTTGGTCACAGACATTCCAAAGTCGTTGAAGCCATAAAGGAACAAGTGGATAAACATCTGCATGTGATGGTATATGGCGAATTCGTTCAGAGTCCGCAGGTAAAACTTGCAGAAGGATTATCCAAAACGTTACCAAAAAATTTAAACTCTGTTTACCTGGTAAACTCCGGCAGTGAAGCTATTGAAGGAGCCATGAAGCTAGCAAAAAGGTATACTGGAAGGTCAAATATCGTCGCTTGTGAAAATGCTTATCATGGATCCTCGCATGGTGCCTTATC
The DNA here is from genome assembly GCF_051379705.1 of Ekhidna algicida. Taxonomy (GTDB): domain Bacteria; phylum Bacteroidota; class Bacteroidia; order Cytophagales; family Cyclobacteriaceae; genus Ekhidna. The sequence continues at coordinate 1,145,866 of NZ_CP179868.1, forward strand.
ACTGACAGGAAGTGAATCATTTAAGCGTAATTATCGTCCACTGCTACCAGGTATTTCTCATGTACGATTTGGAGAAATTGATGACCTTAATGCCATCACAAATAAAACAGCCGCATTTGTAGTTGAAACAGTTCAAGGTGAAGCTGGAGTTAGATATGCCTCTAAATCCTACTGGAATGCTGTGAGAAAGAAATGCGATGAAACTGACACATTATTAATCTTAGATGAGATTCAGTGTGGATTTGGCAGGACTGGAAAATTTTGGGCGTTTGAACACTATGATGTAATTCCTGATGTGGTTGTAAGCGCAAAAGGTATGGGTGGTGGCATGCCAATCGGCTGTTTTATTTCAAGTAAGGAATTGATGCATGTTTTCACAGAAAACCCGGTCCTGGGGCACATTTCTACGTTTGGGGGACATCCGGTTTCGGCTGCTGCATCACTCGCTACTTTGCAGGTCATTCAAAAGGAAGGATTGTTAAATGAAGTCGAGGAAAAAGAAAGGCTTTTTCATGACCTTCTTAAGCATCCTAAAATAAGAGATGTACGTAGCAAAGGCTTAATGATGGCTGTTGAATTTGAGTCTTATGATTACCTAAAACCATTGATTGATAAAGCGATTGACTTAGGAGTCGTTACTGATTGGTTTTTGTTTGATGATAAATCGATGAGGATTGCGCCACCGTTAATTATAACGAAGGATGAAATAAAAAAAGCCTGCAAAATTATTCTGCAGGCTTTGTATAGTGTTGAGTAATCATTAAATCAGGGCACTCAAGTCTAATGTAAAGACCTTCTCTTCCCCCATTTGCCATAGCGTCAACTCTACGTTTTCATTTACTTGCTCTAAAATTTTTCTAATCTCAGGTAAAGTATATTCCTCCACGTCTTTCCCATTCACTTTTAAAACTTCAGCATCTTTTAATATTCCGGCGACTTTTGCTGGACTGCTGCTGTATATCCTGTGCACTAAAACCTTGCTCATATCTTCACTCATCTGAAGATAAATGCCACTTGCATTTACTTTGAACGCATCAATAAAGCTACTATTCTTGACGAAATAAATTTTCTCTCTGGAATAGTCAAAAGTGATATTGAATCTTCTCAGGACCTTGTTTCCAATAATCCCAGCGACTTTTTTATTGTTTTGAATTCCGTGCTTAGCCGTGCTAATCCCAATGGGCATTTTTTCAAAATCGAAAGTCCCAAATCCGAAATTCTTTACTCTTCCCTCATAATGCTGAGTCTCAGTAGCTCCCAAGCCGGCTACAGGGTATGAGAAATGTTCTCCCGTACGATTAATAATGTCCTCCTTTTTTGCAAATCTGGTATTGAAATCAAGTGTAGTGCCTGCACCAGTATTGATGAAAAAATCACCTTCCAGCACTTCTCCATCATTTAGGGTTACCTCACCTTCTATGTGAGGAATGTAGTTATCCAGTTTAAATTCAAAACTTTCTCCAAAACCATCATGCGTGTAGGAACTCTGTTCATAAAGCTCAAAAGTCTCTCTGTTATAATCCAACCTTACCACATAGTGATGCAATAAATCGTAACCAATAATTCCATCGATATTTCTTCCAATACTCATTTCCAGGTGTCTCAAACTTGTAGCATATAATTGAATATCCTTTTCTAATTGAATGCCATTTAATTCGATGGTATTATGATCAATTAATGCGCCTTTTATCGCGCCTTGCGCACTTGTTTTAGAGGCTGAGTGATTTAAATCAAGTTTTAAATCTTTGGCAATATCCAAATCAATAACAGGCAAACCATCTCCGGTATCAAAAATAAAATCCAATGGTTCTGATCCGTCAACACTCAATTGAATGAAAATATGATCCCCAAACATCTCCATTTTCGTAGATGTAAGCGGTGCTTGAGAGTAGCAGATAGAAACTGCTAATAACATGTAGGCAATTAGAATTTTTTTCATTGTGATGATAGTCTGTTATAATTTCAAGTCAATTTAGATATTAATTGCAAATAGGTGCTAAAAAAATAAAGGAAGAGAAATATGCAAATGATCGAAAAAGTAAGTGAAGCGGTAAATTTTTTAAAAGAAAAAGGATTTGACAATCCAGAGTATGGGATCATCCTTGGCACCGGACTTGGGGCACTTGCAGAGGAGATTCAGGTTGAACAAGAATTTGTTTACACCAACATTCCACACTTTCCAATTGCTACGGTAGAATTCCACAAAGGGAAGCTTATTTACGGAACTCTGGAAGGAAAGAAAATTGTCGCCATGCAAGGGAGATTTCACTATTATGAAGGTCACAGTATGGGACAGGTCGTATTTCCGGTTCGAGTGATGCATCAACTAGGCATAAAAAATCTTATTATTTCAAATGCTGGCGGATGTATGAACCTAGATTGGAAAAAGGGGGATTTAATGCTAATTGTGGATCATATCAATTTGCAACCTGATAATCCATTAAGAGGTCGTGAAGCTGCAGCATTTGGCCAAATTTTCACAGATATGAGTAATCCATATGATGGAGAGATGAATGATAAACTACTTTCTATTGCTTCAAATAATAACATTAAGCTTAATAAAGGTGTTTACGTATCGGTAGAAGGACCAAGCCTTGAAACCAAAGCTGAATACCGATTCTTGCGAATGATAGGTGCGGACGTGGTTGGGATGAGTACCGTTCCTGAGGTAATTGCTGCAAATCAAATGAATTTACCAGTCTCAGCAGTATCTGTGCTTACGGATGAATGTGACCCAGATAACTTAAAACCAGTTGATATTGAAGACATTATTGCTACCGCAAAAGCGGCTGAAAAAGACTTAGTTGTTCTGATTAGGAATTTGATAAAAGAACTGTAAGAAATGGCATCTAGAAAAGCTTAAAATCACCACTGATCTATAAGCTTCTTCTGCTCATATCCATAAGCTTTTCTTCTAATTCAATTACGAAAGGATCACCTTCACTTAATGTCTCGGGAAATGGCCAATATTCATTCAAATCTACTTTTTGAGCAATGATTCTGGCTTCCTTTATTTTTTTCATCTCCATCTGAGGAGATCGGCTTATTGTTGCTTTTTTGCCTATGACAAACATCATCATAGATGCAATCCAAAATAAATTAAAATTCATGTGGTGATGGGTGAATTGTTTGAGGCAAGGTACCTTCTCAATGAGCAAAATGAAATACCCAAAAAATGGTATTTATCTTATCACTTGATAATAAATTACTAATAACGCTACCCACTTCTGGGTATTTTTTAAAACTTTAATCGGTATGACCCATACCGTTTCATAGAAAGTGTTTAATCTCGAATCGTACTTGGTTAAGAAAGAGAGGAAAATCCATAAACATTCACTTCAAAGAATCTATCCAAGGATAGTTGGTTGGTCCAGTGCAATCCATAGTTGGTCAGCGCTGGACCTTTTTTAAAAGAATTCAATTCTCTTACAAGTTCATCTATTCTCACTTTGTGTTAGGTTTCATTTAAATTCGATCATATGAATATTAGAATGAAGCTTAGAAAATACTTGTTTAGCTTAATCATTGCGGTGATTATGATCTCTTGCACTACATCAGATCCAAATACTGATGCATCAGGAACTGATGAGCTGGCATCATTGGAAGTCGCAGATCCCATCCAGAAATCAGAAACAGAATTTACTGATGTGATCTATGTTCCTATTTATTCTGACATTTACATTGATTCGAATAATCAAAATAGCCTTTTGGCTGCCACCTTAAGTATTAGAAATACCAGTTATACCGATTCACTTTTCATTTCAGCCATTGATTATTTCAACACAGATGGAAGCCTGGTCAGGAGTTACGTGGAAAATCAAATAAGTCTAAGACCCATGGCAACAATTAATTATGTGATTGAGCGTGAAGATGATACAGGAGGTTCAGGAGCAAATTTTATTGTGAAACTTAGCGCTAAGGCCAAAGATGTAGAGCCCATTGTTCAGGCTGTTATGATCGGTCAGAATGGAAACAAGGGCTTTGCCTTCACCACAGACGGCTACTCCATAAAATAAAAAAGCCGCCTGAAATAGGCGGCTAATACCTATCTATAGGTTTGATTACTTAAATGCCGGAATACCGGTAATTTCTGCTCCTAGAATAAGAAGGTGAATATCATGTGTTCCTTCATAGGTCACCACTGACTCCAGATTCATCATGTGGCGCATCATTGGATACTCACCGGTAATTCCCATACCTCCATGAATCTGTCTAGCCTCTCTTGCAATATTCAATGCAACTTCTACGCTATTTCTCTTGGCCATTGATATTTGTGAGGTACTGGCTTTCCCTTCTTCCATCATTTTCCCAAGCTTCCAATTGAGCAGCTGGGCTTTGGTGATCTCAGTCAGCATTTCGGCTAACTTCTTTTGTATCAGCTGAAATGAACCTATTGGTTTTCCAAACTGAATTCGCTCCAAAGAATACCTTTTCGCAGAATCATAACAATCCATTGCTGCTCCTATTGCACCCCAGGCAATTCCGTATCGTGCTTTATCTAGACATCCCATCGGAGCTCCTAAACCATTTTTTTCAGGAAGAAGGTTTTCTTTTGGAACTTTAACGTCGCTAAATACAAGCTCTCCTGTACATGAAGCTCTCAATGACCACTTACCATGAGTTTCCGGAGTAGTGAATCCTTCCATCCCTCTTTCGACAATCAGTCCATGAATTCTCCCTTCTTCATTTTTTGCCCAGACAACAGCGATATCCGCTTTAGGTGAATTTGAGATCCACATTTTGGCTCCATTCAGCAAATAATGGTCACCCATATCTTTGAAGTTCGTTTCCATGCCACTTGGATTAGACCCATGATTAGGTTCTGTCAATCCAAAGCATCCAAGCATTTCACCTGAAGCAAGCTTAGGAAGATACTTTTTTCGTTGTTCCTCCGAACCGTAGGCATAGATTGGGTACATCACCAAAGATCCTTGAACTGACGCTGTTGACCTCATCCCAGAATCTCCGCGCTCTACTTCCTGCATAATAAGTCCATAGGAAATATAGTCAAGACCACCTCCCCCATATTCTGTTGGAACAGTAGGGCCGAATGCTCCAACCTCACCAAATTTTTTAACTATTTCTTCCGGGAAATGATTCTTCTCTGCCCATCCTTCTATAAAAGGTGTGATTTCTTTCTTAACAAAATCTCTTACTGAAGACCGGATCAGTTTATGCTCATCAGTTAACAAATCATCCAAGGCATAAAAATCAGGAGATTCAAATTCATCTACAAAGTTTCGCTTTTCTGCACTCATCAGCGGGGAGGTTTTTTATATCTGTTGTTAAAATTTTGGCCAAATTTACAACCATAAAATACAACTCAACACTACGATGGAGGAAAAGAAGATAGACGAAACCATTCACAGACAATTGACCAAGCTAGGGGAGAAATATGAAGCTATGGGACAAGACCTATCTAGCTACCTGGATGGCCTTCTCTATTCAGATTATCTAACCTATTGGGACTACATTCATCTAGATACTTTACTGAGTTTGCAATCGCCTCGAACGGCTATTCCTGATGAAAAAATATTTATTCTTTATCATCAGGTGACAGAGCTTTATTTTAGAATGATTCTCAATGAACTGGAGCAGGCTGTATTTACAGATCCAGTTGGTGAGGATACTTTTCTAAAGAGATTAAAGCGCATTAATCGATATTTAGATCATCTTATTGATTCATTTGATGTGATGACAGATGGAATGGATCAGGATCAATTCCTTGCGTTTAGAATGGCATTGCTGCCTGCAAGTGGATTTCAATCCGCTCAATATCGTAAACTGGAAATCTTTTCGACAGATTTCAAAAACTTATTAAATCTTGAAAAAAGAGAAAAGCTTAAAGATGAAACTAACCTTGAAGTAATGTATGAGTTTCTTTATTGGAAAGCCGGCGCAACCGAATTAGCAACCGGAAAGAAAACCCTAACATTGAGACAATTCGAAGCAAAATATGGTAAGGAATTCATTGAACTGGGGCATCAAACTGCAAGTTGCAATCTTTTGAGAAAATACCATGCCCACTACTCTGGCAATGAATCTATTGTACATGAGCTTAAAAAACTTGATCTGAAAGCAAATGTCGATTGGCCACTTCAGCATTTGAAATCTGCTACCCGATACCTTCAAAGAGATCCTGATGTGATAAAGGCATCAGGTGGCACCAATTGGCAAAAATATTTACCACCCAGACGTCAAAGAATCATTTTTTACCCTGAGTTTTGGACGATGGAGGAAATGAAAGAATGGGGACAGAAATTCAAACAAGCTCTAGGAAGCCTTCATGCATAAATTTGGCGTCTATATCGTCATTTTAAGCCTATCCGGACCAATATTTTCACAGATAAAGCAAGGGAAACGCTACTTTGATTCTGATAGCTCCAAAGTAAGGGAGGTTTATCATTTCTCAACCCGAGACTCTACTCTGGATGGTACTTATGAAGCTTTCTACCTAAATGGATCGCTCAAAACTTATGGGTGGTATAACAAAAACAGACCTGATAGTGTGTGGCACTATTATTATGAAAATGGAAGAAAGAAGGCCCTAGGAAGGTTTAAAAAAGGCATTCCTAAGGGTAATTGGAAATACTACTTTGAGAATGGGAATATAAAATCTGAAGGAAAATTGAATGGTAGTTCAAAAGAAGGATTTTGGAAATTCTACTATGAAAACGACGGTGTTAAAAGTAGCGGCAATTATGACAAGAATCAGAAAGAAGGAATTTGGAATTATTTCTTTGAAGACGGATCAATTAAGGCTCAATCCATTATAAAAAAAGGTAGAGGTCAATACACTGAGTTTTATCCCACAGGTGACAGAAGAATGGAAGGTCAAAATATCAATGATAAAAGTGAAGGTGAATGGATATACTACTTCGAGTCTGGAGAAATAGAAGCTGTCGGTGAATTTAGAAATGGTCTTCGCACGGGAGAATGGAATTACTATCACAAAAACGGTGAAAAAGCTGCTTCAGGGATCTACAAGGATGGAGCCCGCCAAGGAGAATGGAAGTACTTTCATGCAAATGGAAAACTCAGCCAATCAGGCATGATTTCTAACGATCAAAAAGATGGATATTGGAAGTTATTTTATCCAACCGGAGAGGTGCTGGGTGAGGCTCTTTTTGAAATGGGTGATGGTGAGTTTAGTGAATATTACCCAAGCGGTAATCAAAAATCTAAAGGACAGATTATTAATGGCAAGAAAACTGGCAAATGGTACTATTATAGCGACCTTGGTCACCTTGAAGGCGAAGCTATTCTCAAGGATGATGAAGGCGACTATATTGGGTACTATCCTGACGGAACCGTCAAAATGAAAGGCCAGGTAAAAGGTGATAGACGTGTTGGAGAATGGACTCTCTATAATCCAGATGGATCAACCGCTGGCACCTATCATCCAATTTATGAAAATGAAGAACCGATTTTCAAGACCAGAGTAACAAGCGACTTTGAAACAAAAGAAACTCTTGAAAAACCTACATACCATCCTGAGAAAAGAGGGTTACGTTACTTTCTACCACGCGTAAATGAATACAAAGGTGTAATTGTGGGAACTAATCCGCTTTGGCTCCTTGATGATCAATTACCGATTGCTATTGAGTATTACATTCAGGAACGTTTGGGATATGAATTGCAACTCGACTTAATTCGATCACCATTTTTTACACCTGACAGTGAAATAGGTGATTATAAAGTTTACAGAAGAGGTCTTCAAGTTCATTTTAGACAAAAATTCTACCACACTGATTCAAAGTTCGGGATGTTCTATTTTGGACATGAAGTGAACTTTAAGTACCTCAACAATCAGGTAAATCATACAGATACATTGATTATTCAGACTCCAAGAAGGTTTGGCAATCTGGTCGAAACATCTTACGGATATGGAATATTTGTCGGTTCCAGATGGATGAAAGACGTAGGAACTTCAGGTTTCACAGTAGATGCTTTTATAGGTGTTGGAGTTTCTACACGATCTTTTGACAAACAATATGAACCAATTCAGGTCTTAGACAATTACTTTGATCAGGAGATTAAATCTTCGGTACATTTTCCAATAATCATAGGATTAAATATTGGATTTGCTACCACTAAAAGTAAAAGCAAGACTCAATGAGCAAAAAAACTGTCATCTTAGGCGCCACACTCAACCCAAGTAGATATGCTTATTTAGCAGCAGAAAGACTAACTAAAAAAAATCATGAAATTGTACCGATCGGTATAAAAAAGGGTGAGTTATTTGGAAGTGAAATTCTTGACCTTAGGAGCAAACCAGCAATACCTGATGTCGATACGGTGACTATGTATATCGGCCCGCAAAATCAAAGCGAGTGGGAAGATTATATTCTCTCATTAAGTCCGAAAAGAATCATTTTTAATCCTGGAGCTGAAAATGAATCTCTCGCTCAAAAGGCTTCAGCAATTGGCATAGATGTCCAGTATGCATGCACACTTGTAATGCTTGGAAATGGTCTTTATTAGTGAATAGGTATATCCCTATCCTCTCGATGCCTGTTAAGGTGAAGGTCCATATGATGATATAAGCTCAACCGGAAAATGTGTCGTTTTTCATAATTAAAGGGAGATCCTTTGTGCCGGAAACTAAACATATAGCCGCCCTGAATCTGAAACTGCTCGTTCAAATTATATCCTATGCCTGCAAAAGCTCTGTTATCCTCCAGGTGGTTATAAACAATTGACTTTCCCGCTTGAATAAAAATCTCATTGTACAATGACAGAAATAGGGTATGATTTTCAAACGCAGGCTTATTTAAAGGCACGTATACAGTCATTTTATACCTGAACCGATGTGTTAGCTTAAATGGAGACCCTTTTGCGTAATCTCTTCGCCATCTTTGCTCCATTCTAAGTTGGTGATAAAGTTTTATATGTTCGAAGGGGGTTGCTAACACAGCCTGTTGCCATAAGCGATATTGAGGTACAACATTGTCAACATTGGAATCTTCTGGGTTTGGAGCCCAGTAAAATGGATGAACAATCCCTACCGTGACATCAAGATATTTCTTCACTGTGTATGTCGCTCCGAATCGAAGATACACTTGGGCCATATCCGAAAAGCCGTTCCTTTTCCTAACATGATATTCTCCGTAGTAAGCCCACTTATCATTGAAGTGATACTTCGTATAAAACCCAAGCCAAACTCCATCACTAGAGGTAAATTGTTTTTCTTGAGGTATTGGTGGAGTGCTTGTTTGTGCACTTATTATACTTACGCTGAATGCAAAAATCAGTGTAAGCAGAAGTGATAGCTGCTGGTTCATGAGTAGGTTTTAATCCATCAAAATTGAACTTTTTCAAGTACAAAAATTCATTTTTCAAGATAAATCTCCATATTATTTTGAGAACTCCTCGATGGAGATCTTAGGAACAACGTTGGTTCCTTGATTAATAAGCTGCCTAAGGGCATCTGCCGAATCATTGTATTGATAGCGATTAAGCTCAATATCCAAATTACGCCAATAGAAGTTCTTAAGCTTCAAATCTGTAATCCCAATTGGGATTGACTGGATATCCGTATTAGAAATATCAAGGTCTTTCAGGTTTTTCAATTTCAAGATTTGAGCTGGAAACTCCACTATGTAGTTATTTTGAAAGTGCAATATTTTTAGCCTGTTAAGGGCTTCCAAATTGCCGGGTATTTCACTTAAGCGGTTGTGGTGAATATAAAGCTCTTCCAACTCCGATAATTGAGCGATTTCGCTCGGTATATCATAAAGTTTATTGAATGATGCATACAAGATTTCCAATTTGCTGAGTTTGCCAATTTCTGCCGGAAGCTTCTCAAATTCATTGTAGTAGAAGTCGAAAATTCTTAGGTGTTTCAGATCAAAAAAGTCTTTAGGCAATTGAGATAGTTGATTTTTGTAAAAGGAAAGCTTCTCAAGATCTTTCAAATTCGAAATACCGTCTGGAATAGACTTCAATTCATTTATCTGAATTTGGAGTTCTTTGAGATGAGTCATTTTATAAAAGGATGGATGAATATCTGAAATTTGGCACTTATTCAATTTTAGTATCTCAATATGATCAATCAACCCATACCATCTCTTATCCAGCTTAATAGAATTTTTTGATACATTCAGCTCCTTTAATTCTCTTAGTCTCCGCCCTCGCCACGCCGGAAGTTTTCTAAAAGCATTGTCTTCTAAAACCAATTCTTTTAACCCCCGTAATCGATGCACTTTAGGCAAATTTGAAAGTGAATTACCAGTTAAGTCAATTTTTTCAATGCCTGGTAGCCTAGGCACTACAGCTTTACCATCTGCTAGATCATTGTATCTCCAATAGATTCGTTTAAGTGAACCCAGCTCTTTTAATCGTTTTGGCAGCTTTGTAATTTGATTTTGATCCAAAACCAGTACCTCAAGATTTTGTGCATCAAAAATCCAATCTGGCATTTCATTAAGTCTTGCCCCTGAAAGATCAAGTTCCTTTAAATCGGATAGATTTGATTTCTTGTAATCATCGATTCGAAGCGAAGCTTCTTCGAATCTCCTTTGTTCCCTTATTTGGGCCATTGAATCAGCAAATCCTTCAGGATCCTTTTCTCTCCTTTGCCTCATTTTTTCAATGAATTTTAGTCTAGCTTCATAGTTTTTACTCCTTTCTAACGCGATACTATCCGTTTCACTTTGACCAAAACTTCTACTGGTTTCCTGACAAAAAACTGCATTGAATAATGGGCTTAAAAACAGAAGATAGAGGCTAAATCTAAATGGCATTACAGGTTTGGTTACTGAGTAATTTTAAAGGTCGATTTTTACCATCAAAAACCTCGCCAAATCGATATATTTTTCGTACTTTTGAAGATTGATAATGACATCATTTTAAACAACAGAGAGCGAATCAGAAAAATGCTAAAAATAAGCCATTTAAGCTCTTATGCCTGTTTTTTAATCACTGCACATGGAAGAAAATAAGCAAATACAAAAAGGGGATTATTCTGCCAGTAATATTCAGGTTTTAGAAGGTCTCGAAGCGGTAAGAAAACGCCCTGCAATGTACATCGGAGATATCGGTGTAAAAGGCCTTCATCACATGGTGTGGGAGGTAGTAGATAACTCAATCGATGAGGCGCTAGCTGGTCACTGTGATACCATCACGGTAGAGATCAATACCGATGAGTCAATAACAGTCACCGATAATGGACGTGGTATTCCTACTGACATTCATAAAAAAGAGAACCGAAGTGCACTAGAAGTTGTAATGACAGTTCTTCACGCAGGTGGTAAGTTTGATAAGGATACCTACAAAGTCTCAGGAGGTCTACACGGAGTTGGAGTATCTTGTGTGAATGCACTTTCCTCGCACTTGACAGCAACTGTTCATAGAAACGGTAAAATTTACCAACAAGAGTACAAAATTGGTGTTCCTCAAGAACCGGTAAAGGAAATCGGGAAGACTGATATAAGCGGCACGATTATCCATTTCCAACCAGATATGGATATTTTCAGTGCCAATAAGTACAATAACGAGACAATAGCTTCGAGACTTAGAGAGCTTTCCTTCTTAAATGCTGGAATCACTATTCACATGATCGATCACCGTGAACTAGATGATTCAGGAGAGCCCTTAAAGAAAACCTTTCTCTCAGAGGGTGGATTAGCTGAGTTTGTCGGCTACCTTGATTCTACTAGAGAAAATCTGATACCGGCACCTATCTACATGGAAAGTGAAAAGAGTATTGTTCCGGTTGAGGTTGCCCTCAGTTACAATACCTCCTACTCCGAAAATGTAGTTTCCTATGTTAATAACATTAATACAATCGAGGGAGGCACGCATGTTTCAGGTTTTAGAAGAGCATTAACGCGTACACTTAAAAGCTATGCAGACAAGTCAGGATTACTTGACAAAGTGAAAGTAGACATTTCTGGAGATGATTTTCGCGAAGGGCTTACTGCTGTAATCTCTGTAAAAGTAGCTGAACCTCAATTTGAGGGACAAACCAAGACCAAGCTTGGTAACTCGGATGTAATGGGTGCTGTAGATACATGCGTTAGCGAAATTCTAAATGAATATTTGGAAGAACACCCAAAAGAGGCAAAACAAATTGTATCCAAAGTAATCGTCGCAGCTCAAGCCAGACACGCAGCTCGAAAAGCCCGTGAAATGGTTCAAAGGAAAAACGTGCTATCCGGAACTGGACTTCCTGGTAAACTGGCTGATTGTTCTGATAAGGATCCTTCTGTATGTGAACTATACTTGGTGGAAGGAGATTCAGCTGGAGGATCTGCTAAACAAGGACGAGATAGGAAATTCCAGGCTATTCTTCCATTGAGAGGAAAAATTCTTAACGTAGAAAAAGCCCAAGAGCATAAAATCTACGACAATGATGAAATCAAAAATATGATCACCGCATTAGGTGTCTCGTTTGGTACAGAAGAGGATGAGAAGGCTCTCAATATGGAGAAGCTTCGCTATCACAAAGTCATCATTATGACAGATGCTGATATTGACGGAAGCCACATTCGTACACTTATTCTTACCTTCTTCTTCAGATACATGCGGCCACTTATAGAGAGTGGATATTTATATATCGCACTTCCCCCTCTCTATTTGATAAAGAAAGGTAAAACTGAGAAGTATGCCTGGTCAGAAGATGATAGAGCAAGAGTGATTAAAGAAGTTGCTCCAGAAGGAAAAGAAGATTCTGTCGGGGTGCAGAGATATAAGGGACTTGGAGAAATGAATCCCGATCAGCTCTGGACAACCACAATGGATCCTGAGCATAGAAGTCTTAAGCTGGTGACTATAGAGTCAGCTGCCGAAGCAGATCATTTGTTCTCAATGCTCATGGGTGACGAAGTGGCACCACGTAGAGAGTTCATAGAGAAGAATGCAAAATACGCCAAGGTCGACGTATAATTATTTTGATGTAATTACCTGATACATTGCTTGAATAAACTTCCACATTACGGCAAACGTAAATAGGATAGCAGATCCAAAAGCGAAAATGATCAAAAGGAAGAAGTCTAAAATTTTTTCCATATGCTCTTAGGTTAATTGATAAATCAATATACGTATTAATAAACCACATTGGATATAAAATGTTAAACTAATTTTCGATTATGAAATATAATTTTATGAAGAAAGCCTTTTTCACACTTTTATTTGTCGTGTTGGTGTCATTTAGCTACTCGCAGGAATACTGGCAGCAGCAAGTTGAATATACAATGGATATTGACTTCAATACGGACAATCACCAATTTACCGGAAGTCAAACATTGAATTATTTCAATAATAGCCCGGATACATTAACACGTGTGTTCTATCACCTTTATTTCAACGCTTTCCAGCCAAACAGCATGATGGATACTAGAAGTAGAACAATAGAAGATCCCGATGGGCGTGTTGGTGATCGCATTTCAAAGTTGAACGATTCTGAGATTGGGTATCATAAAGTACTTGAGCTAACCCAAGACGGAAACCCAGTGAAATATAATGTAGAAGGCACACTTCTAGAAGTAACGTTAGCAGAACCAATTCTTCCAGGCTCTGCAACCGTTTTAAATATGAATTTTCAAAGCCAGGTCCCAATTCAAATTCGGAGAAGTGGACGTGATAATGCTGAAGGAATTGATTACAGCATGGCACAATGGTATCCGAAAATGGCAGAATATGATGAGCGTGGCTGGCACACTCATCCCTACGTAGGAAGAGAATTTTACGCACCTTGGGGTGATTTCAAAGTAAACCTTACAATTGATAAGGATTACATTGTCGCTGCAACAGGCATTCTTCAAAACGGTAATGAAATCGGTTACGGATATGAAGATGAGGGAGTCAAAGTAAAGAGAAAAGGCAAAAAACTGACATGGAAGTTTGAAATTGAAAATGTCCATGACTTTGTCTGGGCAGCCGATCCTGATTATACACATACTACCGCCATGGTCGAAGGCGGACCTGAATTGCACTTCTTCTATCAAAAAAGTGAGAAAACTGAAGCGTGGGAGCAATTACCCGAGATAGCCGTTAGAGCCTTTTCTTTTATTGAAGATAATTTCGGAGAATACCCATATCCTCACTATTCGGTTATTCAAGGTGGTGACGGAGGTATGGAATATCCCATGGCCACCCTTGTTACAGGAAACAGAAACCTTCAAAGTCTGGTTGGTGTTACGGTGCATGAAGCACTACACAGCTGGTATCAAGGACTTTTAGCAACCAACGAAAGCTACTATGCTTGGATGGATGAAGGCTTTACTACGTACGCAACAGCAGAAACTATGTCCAATATTTTCAGTGGTTCCAACAGAACACAGGATGGTAATTACAGAACGTATATCTATTTAACCAAATCTGGTAAAGAAGAGCCTCTTAGCACTCATGCCGACCATTTTGAAACAAATGCTGCATACGGTTTAGGTTCCTATTACAAAGGTGCCATTGCACTTGCTCAAATGAATTATCTCATCGGAAAGGAGGCAACCGCCAGCGCATTGAAAAAATATTATTACCAATGGAGGTTCAGACACCCTGACGCCAACGACTGGATACGGATATTTGAGAAGGAGTCGGGCATTGAGTTAGATTGGTACCTTGATTATTGGGTTAATACTATTCACACCATTGATTACGCAATAGATGATGTGTCGGCTGAGGGAGGTAAGACGGTTGTTACACTCAAAAGAGAGGGGAAAATGCCAATGCCAATGGATGTCTATGTAACCTTCACAGATGGATCGAAAAAGATCTTTTACAGTCCTCTGGTGATTATGAGAGGCGAAAAAGAAAATGACACAAACCTTGAGCGTGTAATTCTTCCTGATTGGTCATGGACGCATCCATCTTACCAGTTTACTGTTGATGCACCACTTGAAAACATCCAATCTATAGAGATTGATGAGAGTGGCTATTTAGCAGATGTAAATAGAGAAAATAATAAGTGGGAGAAGTAAAATCTACTTCGCCACTTTTCCTTTTATAGTAACAATTTGTGTGGGTGTAACTGGGTCGTTTGAATAGAGAGTAATCGACTTGTATTGGTTTCCACGCATTTCAGAGGTATCAAAAAAGACTTTAAGCGTTTGGCTTTTGCCTTTTTTGATGCCTTTATTTTTTAGTTCGTAGGTGATACAACCACAGTTTGATTTCACGCTTCTGAATAGAAGTTTCTCTTTGCCGGTATTCTTAAGCTCAAATTCAATCTCAAGCTGAGTGCCGGCTGCAACAGATCCAAAATCATGTGACCTATCCGTGATTTCTAGCTTCGGAGCATTATCCAATTCCTCTGCAGACATTTCCGGAAAATACTCATCAATCACTGCGATGACAGAAATGTTTTCCTTGGAATCAGGCTCCAGTTCAATGTTATCACTCACATATCCAAAATCATTCTTCTTGATTGGGTCATACGCAACCTTTAATTCCCCTATCTCACGAGGATTTAAAAAATCCTGCACCAAAGACACCGAAATATGACCCGGCAAAGTCATTAACGAAGGGTCGAGCGTTACTATCGTGTCAGAGCTATTGTAAATATCGAACGACTTCTCAACCACTTTTTCAGTTGTAATTTTCCCCATATTCATACCTCGATACTTCAATCGAAAAACACCCAAATTGACAGGGTATTCTTGCTCAGGAGTCTTGGGTCTTGGCTTTACATATCCAGAGATATACAAAGTTTTATTTGAAGATGCATCTGTAGTGGTAATCCTTAGTGATTTTCTGAACTTTCCAGGACGGTTCCTTGGGTTATATTTCGCCTTCACATAACCGGAATCTCCAGGCATAACTTCCTCACTTGTCCAACCTGGAGTTGTGCATCCACAAGAGGCCTTTACACTAGTGATTCGAATCGGCTCTTCTCCAACATTGACAAAACCAAAAGTAAATTCAGCAGGCCCATTTTCCTCTCTGATTTCTCCAAAGTCATGATCCAATTTTTCAAAATCCAACTTTGATTGCCCCATAGTTGTTATAAAAACGAAGAGAGTTGAAATTGATAAAAAAAGTCTCACTGTTAATTTCATTTTGGTTCTTTTTAAGACGAAAGACAAAGCTTCAAATTATATAGGTTTGCACAAATTTTTCAATTAATGGCGCGAATACTAACTGGTATCCAGAGTTCTGGCAAACCGCATTTAGGTAATCTATTAGGTGCAATAATGCCAGCAATAGAATTATCTAAGGACAAAGAAAACGAATCTTTCTTTTTTATTGCTGATTTACACTCCCTTACCACTATTAAAGATTCAAAATTACGCATAGAAAACACCAACGCAGTGGCTGCCGCGTGGTTAGCCTGCGGATTTGACACTAATTCAAATACTTTTTACAGGCAGTCTCGTGTTCCTGCATGCTGTGAGCTCACTTGGTATTTAAATTGCTTCACACCGTTCCCGATGCTGGCCAATGCCCATTCCTTTAAAGATAAGTCAGATCGCCTGTCGGATGTAAACGCCGGGCTTTTTGACTACCCGGTACTTATGGCATCAGACATCTTACTTTATGATGCAAATTTTGTCCCTGTAGGAAAAGATCAAAAACAGCATCTGGAAATGACCAGAGATATGGCGACCTCTTTTAATCATCAGTTTGGAGAAGTGTTTACGATTCCGGAAGCATTGATTGATGATCAGGTAATGACAATTCCCGGTACAGACGGCCAGAAAATGAGTAAAAGTTATGGCAACATCATAGATGTTTTCTTACCTGAGAAGAAATTAAGGAAGAATGTTATGCAAATCGTAACTGACAGCACACCACTTGAAGAGCCTAAAAATCCAGACACCTGTCATGTGTTTTCTATCTATAAACTCTTGGCAACCCAAGATCAGACTGCTGATATGAGGAAAAAATACCTAGGTGGCAATTATGGATATGGTCATGCAAAACAGGAGCTCTTCGAACTGTTGCTGGAGAAATTTAGTGCCGAAAGAGAAAAGTATGCTTATTACATGGATAATCTAGACGAGTTGGAAACTCAACTTCGAAAGGGGGAAGAGAAAGCTGCTGTTGTTGCTGAAGAAGTTCTGAATAGAGTGAAAACAAAACTAGGATTTGCATAGCAATGGAAGCAAAAAACAAAGCACTTCAATGGCTTGAGGCCGCCAATATGGATGAAAATTCCAAAGCGGAAATCAATCGATTGATAGATAATCCTGATGATCTTGCTGAATCGTTTCAAGTAGACCTGGAGTTTGGAACGGGTGGTTTGAGAGGGATCATGGGAATCGGTACGAATCGAATGAACAAGTACACTGTAGGTATGGCTACACAAGGGTTTTCAAATTATCTCAAACATCAATTTAGTGGAGATATTAAAGTAGCAATAGCACATGATAGCAGAAATAATAGTCGGTTCTTTGCTGAAACCACGGCAAATGTATTCTCAGCAAATGGAATCACTGTCTTGTTATTTGAAGACCTAAGGCCAACTCCACAATTATCATTTGCGATTCGTCACTTGGGTTGTCAAGGAGGTGTTGTGCTTACTGCTTCTCATAATCCAAAAGAGTACAATGGCTACAAAGCCTACTGGTCAGATGGAGGACAACTAGTGCCACCTCATGACAAGAACGTTATTGATGAGGTTAAAAAGATTAAATCCATCGATGACATCAATTTTAAAGCAAACGTTGGTTTGATTCAATCACTAGGTCATGAAATGGATGAGGCATATCTAGACATGATTGCTGATTTATCTCTTGCACCGGATGTCGTTAAGTCATTTTGCGATCTAAAAATTGTATTCTCCTCTATCCATGGGACCGGAATAACTATGGTTCCAAGAGCTTTAGGAAAAATTGGTTTCAACAACGTTCATATTGTAAAGGAACAGGAAACGCCAGACGGTGATTTTCCAACAGTAGTTTATCCCAACCCGGAAGAAAAAGAAGCCATGTCTATGGCCTTGAAAGCAGCCGAAACCATAGATGCTGATATTGTGATGGCAACAGATCCTGATGCTGATCGAGTAGGTATCGCAGTGAAAAACACCAAAGGAGAGTTTCAACTTCTCAACGGAAATCAGACTGGAGCAATGCTCGTCTATTATCTTCTCAAAAAATGGGACGAGAAGGGTCTCAAAGGAAACGAATACATAGGGAAGACAATAGTTACCACGGAACTAATAAGAGATATCGCTAAAAGTTTTGATACAAATTGCTATGATACTTTGACTGGCTTCAAGTGGATCGCTGCGATGATTCGAGAGAAAGAAGGAAAAGAAATTTTTATAGGAGGTGGCGAAGAAAGCTACGGCTACATGATCGGTGAACGTGTAAGAGATAAAGATGCAGTTGCTAGTAGCGTCATGATCGCTGAGATGGCGGCCTGGGCCAAGAGTCAAAATCTTACAGTATTCCAACTTTTAGTTCAGATATATAAGGAGTACGGATTTTATTATGAAGAATTAAAATCCATTACAAAAAAGGGACTCAAAGGAGCTGATGAAATCAAGGAAATGATGAACAACTTTCGAGAACATCCGCCTTCTCACCTGGCAAACTCTAAAGTGAATGAAGTGATTGACTATCAGGAAGGATTCAAAATAAAAGGCGAAGGAAAAAAAGAAGCTCTCAGCTTTCCAAAATCGAATGTACTTCAATACCTTACTGAGGATGGAACAAAAGTAAGTATCCGACCATCAGGAACAGAGCCGAAAATTAAATTTTACTTTTCGGTTATGAGCAAATTGGAAAATGGAGACTATTTTGGTACTGAGGATAAATTGAAAGAAAAAATCCATAACTTATTGAATGACTTGAATTTGTGATCAAAAGGCAAATTATTGGATTAAATAAACCAAAAGTGTTAATTTGCGAAGATTAGAAGGATGAATTAAAATAGTCGTTCGAAGTGTGAGTCACCAATCTAACCTAAAACTGAATTGAGTAACGTATTACTAAATTTTTTGCTTGTAATCGTAGGTTTTGTTCTCCTAATTAAAGGAGCAGATTACCTAGTAAACGGAGCCTCATCTTTAGCCAAGCGTTTTAATGTTTCTGACATAGCAATCGGATTGACCGTTGTGGCCATGGGAACTTCAGCTCCTGAGCTTGTGGTAAACATCATTTCAGGTTCCGTTCAAGACGGAGGAAGCGGTGCTAATGAAGTAGTGTTCGGTAACATCATTGGATCGAACATCTTCAACATTTTTCTCATTTTAGGTATCGCCAGCATCATCTACCCACTGACAGTAGAAAGGAATGCACTTTGGAAAGAGGTGCCCTACTCGTTATTAGCTACATTCATTTTCTTTATCCTGGTTAATGACGCATTGTTTTTTGATTCAGAGGTCAACATGCTTGATGTCACAGACGGGATAATTTTACTTGTAATGTTTGTACTGTTCTTGGTTTATATTTTTATGAACTTGAGCAGAAATCCCGAAGCAGAAGTAGAAGATATTGAACTTTATGGCAGTCTTAAAACAACTATCATGATCGTTTTAGGAATTGTAGGATTAGTCTTTGGAGGGAATTTGATTGTAGAGAATGCCGTTACAATTGCAAAATTTTATCATGTGAGTGACAAAATGATTGGATTAACCATCCTTGCAGCCGGCACATCACTTCCCGAATTAGCCACATCGGCTGTAGCTGCGTTTCACAAAAAATCCGATTTGGCTGTAGGGAATATTGTTGGGTCAAATATTTTTAACCTGCTACTTGTTTTAGGTGCCACGTCAATCGTTCACGCTCCATTGGTATTCACTCCTACTCTCAATACAGATTTATATGTTGTGATGCTAGGTACATTAATGCTATTCATCTTCATGTTTACCCTTGATAAGTACAAACTGGACAGAGCTGAAGGAGTGGTTTATCTGTTAGGCTTTCTTATTTACTCTTATTATCTGTTTGTAAGAGAAGATATCCTTCCTGGACTTTTCTAAATTACTTTAATCATGCTTCCAAAAATTGACCCAACGACCACTAAGTCATGGGCAAAGCTCAGTGAATTAGCTGAAGAAGAATATCGTATTCAAAACCTTCTTAGCGATCCCTCTAGAATTGGCAAATTTACTTTCGACTTAGAAGATTTTTATTTTGATTTTTCAAAGAACGAAATATCGGATGACGTAATATCCACACTGATAGCCCTTGCTAAAGAGTGCAAGCTGAGTGAAGGGATTAACGAGATGTTCAATGGAGCTCGGATTAACGAAACAGAAAACCGAGCAGTTCAACATGCACTTCTAAGAGCCCGTGGTGACAAGCATGTGGAGAAGGAGCTCAATAAAATCAAAAAATTTACAACACATCTCCATGATGGAACTATAAAAGGGCATAAGGACAATCCAATTACCGATGTGGTTAATATTGGAATTGGTGGTTCAGACCTTGGCCCAAAGATGATTACATACGCTTTGCGTCCCTTTTGGAAAGAGGTCACGCCTCATTTCATCTCAAATGTTGATGCTGCGCAAATGAAAGAGACGCTGGAGAGTCTTAATCCGGCTACTACACTTTTTATCATTGCTTCTAAAACCTTCACCACACAGGAGACATTAACCAATGCCCTATCCGCTAAAGATTGGTTCTTAAAGAGTGGTGGAAGTCAACAGGATGTTAGCAAACATTTTGTAGCAGTAAGCACTAATGAAAAGGCCGTAAATGATTTTGGTATCTCCAGTAAAAATTTGTTTGAGTTTTGGGATTGGGTTGGGGGACGATTTTCACTTTGGTCTGCAATAGGATTAAGTATTGCTTGTACTGTAGGTTATGATCATTTTGAATCTTTGCTATCAGGTGCAAAAAAGATGGATGACCACTTCCGAACTGCAGAATTTGACAATAACCTTCCAATAATCTCCGCGCTAATCGGTATTTGGTATAATAATTTTAAGAACTACGACTCAATGGCAATATTACCTTACGATCACAGACTAAGGTATCTCCCATCCTATCTACAACAAGTAGATATGGAAAGCAATGGAAAATATATTGACAGATCAGGAAACGAGGTAAATCATCAAACAGGACCAATTATTTGGGGTGAGCCAGGAACGAACGGTCAGCATGCCTTCTACCAATTAATTCATCAGGGAACAAAGGTTATTCCATGTGAATTTATTGGTATTGTAAATCCAGCACATAAGCACTTTGATCATCATGAAAAGCTATTGGCAAATTTCTTTGCTCAATCAGAAGCTCTTCTGATGGGTAAAACAAAAGCGCAAGTAGAACAAGAAATTGGTGCTGATGCTAACGATATCTTGAAGCACTCTAAAGTCTTTAAAGGGAATAGGCCCTCTACAAGCATTCTAATTAAAGAACTAACCCCATACAACTTAGGAAAGTTGGTTGCTTACTACGAGCATAGAGTCTTTACCCAAGGTTTAATTTGGAATATTTTCAGCTTTGATCAGTGGGGAGTTGAACTGGGAAAACAATTGTCAAAACCAATCCTTAGTGAGATTAAAGAAAAGAAAGAAGGTTCACATGATGCGTCTACTAGTTCATTAATGAAACGCTACTTAGACATGCGTAAATGAGAAGCAATTATTCCTGTTGCAATACCAACATTAAGTGATTCCGCCTTTCCGTACTTTGGAATTGTGACAAACTCTGAAACCTGATTCTTGGCACTCTCACTGATGCCATGAGACTCACTCCCCATAATCATCACTGATGGTGCCTTGAAATCAACGTCATTGATATTCTTTCCATGCATGTCAGCTGCATGAACCTCAAGAGTATTAAGCTTAAAAAAATCATTCAATTCAACAGTTACGACTTTGACTCTGGTGAATGAACCCATGGTGCTATTGATAACTTTGGGATGATAGAACTCTGCACAGTCTGACGACAAAACCACCTGACCAAATCCAAACCAGTCCAATGTTCGTATAATTGTCCCAACATTCCCCGGATCACCTACTCCATCCAATACGAAGATGTGTTGATCAAATTTGATATCATCCAATGCCCAGCTTTCCATCCTAGCTATCGCAATACAATCCTCATTGGTTTTGAAAGTTCCGAGCTGCGACAGAATATCAGCTGTGACAATTTCATTTCGATGCTTACCCGATTTCAAATTCGAAGCAAAATAATGCTCGGTTCCAGCGACTATTTCTACTTTGAAGTCTGATTTTAGTAACTCTTGCACATTTTTTGCACCTTCTACTAAAAAGCACTTCTCACGCATGCGGTACTTCTTAACTTTGAGCGATTTTATATATTTCTGGTCTTTCCGAGAGAGCATCTGATTTGAAGCAATTATTTAAATTAAGCCAAATATCACTATTCGCAGGCATAATCCTTACCTCCTGTCTGGGTTCTAAGTTTTTGGTTGAAGATCAGCGGCTTTTAGCAAGCCAGAAGGTCAATGGGCTTTCAGGATCATTACAGGATAATGCAAGGGGGCTATACGAAAGTCAAGCCAATACACGAGTCCCTTTTGGATATCCCTTTACACACTTAAATCACTTTTATGAATTAGGTGAAGAAGGGATTGGTTATAAGCGAGATATTGCTCGTCTTGAGTTACGCAAAAAACATCTTATATCTAAGTATACGCAAAAGATTGAAAATTCAAATGCAAAATTGTCCTTGCAAAATCGTCTACAACGAAAACTAGAACGACGTAAAGCAAAAATTCAAAGAGTACATGACAGGCTTGACAGAAAGGTTGTAAAAAGGAAAGCACGGTTAGAAAAATTTGAAATCAGATACAATGGCCGTATCGCAAATACCTCAAATACTAAGAAATTAAAAAACATAAAGAGCAAACTAAACTGGAAGAGGTTTAGAAAAGAACAAAAAATCGATAAGCTCGAAAATGACGAATGGATAGGTTTATGGTATTTTGATGTCAATATAGCTCGAGCTAAAAGAGATTCTTTATCTGCCAAATACGATCGTAAAATAGCCAACGCAGAAACCGAGAAAAAAAGGCAAAAATTTAGAAACAAGCGAGCTAAAAAGTACGACAATAAAAACCGAAAGGTCAAACAAGGAAATCAGCTAATGCGCTGGGGAGAGCCCTTGGCAATCTATAATCATTCCTCCTCAAGACTTACTGCTCAAAAAATAACTCAGTACCTAGCTTCTGAAGGTTACTTTGATGCAACCGTACAAATCGACACCGCTCATTTTGATAGCTTAAATTCAACTGGGAAATTTGCTCGAGGAGCTCGAGATTGGGTCACTGGATGGTTCGGAAATAGTTATCGTGATATTGACCTCAATTACAATGTAAAGCTTAATACACGCTATGTAATTGACTCTATTCAGTATGACATTGCCGACACAGTACTAAGAGCCCTAATCTTCGAAAACATTGAAGAATCTCCCCTCAAAAAAGGGTATTACAAGCAAGAAATATTAAGTAAAGAGCGGGATTTTATACACACTCTGGCATTGAATAATGGCTATTATGAGTTTTCTAAACAGTACATCGAATTCAATATCGACTCAGTTCAGCTAGGTAGAGATACTGTAATCGTAAGAGAAGTAATTAAGAATCCTGTAGGCAAAAATGAGCATAAGATATTCTACCTGGATTCTATAGTTTTTATTACAGATGCAAGTGTAAATGAAACCTTCAACAGAACGGAGGAAAAATATCGTGATATAACTTTTAAGTTCGGCCGAAATAGGTATTCAAAGAAGGTGTTGGAGTGGCGTGTGCCACTAGAACAGGATGATCCGTACAGTAGGGATCTGACTCTGGAAACCCAAAGACAGCTATCCTATCTGGACAACTTCAAATTCATCAACATAAATTACGATACCACCGGAAACTACTTTGTAGCTAATATTTTCACATCACCTTTCGATAAGTATCAAACATCCAGTGAGTTTGGCCTTTCTCGAACCCAAGGTAGGCCGGGACCATTTGTAAACATTAATTTAAAAAATCGAAACACCTTCCGAACGCTTGAAATATTGAGTTTAGATGCAAATGCTAAACTAGAAGACCTTCAATCAGTGCGTGAAGAAACCGGCTTTGATGGTAACTACACCTCGCGTCAGTTTGGAGCCGAGGCTGCTATTACTTTCCCTCAATTCTTATTCCCGTTGGGATCTTATTATAAAAACAAGATTGGACGATTCAATCCCAAAACCCGTGTCTCCTTTGGTTTTTCTTTTGAAGACCGTGTGAATGAATATAGAAGGTTGACCTATCGAGGAACTTGGGCGTATAGCTGGCAAGTGAGAGATCAGGTCAAGTATACACTGACTCCATTACAACTTAGCTTGATTGATGCAACGAAAACACAGGAATTCCAAGCTTTCCTGGATACTGAAATAGCTGCCACTAATCCATATGCACTCGCATTTAATTCAGCCATTGTCAGTAGCACCGCATTTCGCCTAGATCTCAATCTCGGTGATTACACCAATGGCCAGGATGGTGGGTACGTACAGTTCAATGCAGAGGTTGGAGGTAATCTCAATAGCGTTCTTGGTACTTCTCTTTTTGGTGATAGCCTCGAAACCTATCAATTCGCCAAATCGCAAATTGATTTGAGAAAGATTGAGCGCTTAACCCGAAATACAAACCTGGCTTTTCGATTAAATGTAGGTCTGGCATATCCATATGGGGATAATCAATCATTACCTTACGAAAAATACTTTTTTGCCGGAGGAAGTAGCAGTATCAGAGCTTGGAGACCCAGACGTCTAGGCCCGGGAGCATTTGGTATTTTTGAAAAAGATGATGCTGATAACCCAACAGAATTCATTGACTATAGTAATGAACAACGAGGTGAATTATTGATTGAATCGAGCGTGGAGCTAAGGCAAGATTTAGTTGGGTTTTTGGAGGGTGCTATTTTTGTGGATGCGGGGAATATTTGGACAGTTAGAAACTCGTTGGTTGAAGCCGATAGAGATGCAGAAGGTGACGATGGAGTATTCAGATTCAATGAATTTATGAATGAAATGGCAGTTGGTACAGGAATAGGCCTAAGATTTGACTTACAATTCCTAGTCTTCAGATTAGACCTTGGGATGAAGCTGTTTGATCCCGCTCAGAAAAAAGGAGAACGATTTGTAGGCGATGAAATATTCTCCAATTTCAGTAGAAATTCAGAAATAAATATTGGTATCGGATATCCATTTTAATGACAATCAAAAAAGAAGAAATAGCAGAATGGTTTAAAATCCTACAAGAATCCATATGCGATTCACTTGAAAAGCTAGACGGTAAGTCAACTTTCGAAGAAGATCAATGGATGCGGCCAGAAGGTGGTGGCGGTAGATCAAGAGTCATTGGCGGTGATGGCCTCATAGAAAAAGGGGGCGTGAATTTTTCTGCTGTCTCAGGTCCAACACCGGATAAAATTCTGCGAGCACTTAATCTTCCTGAAGCTGAGTTTTTTGCATCAGGCGTCTCAATTGTACTGCATCCAAAGAATCCATGGGTTCCGATAATTCATATGAATATTCGCTATTTCGAAATGAGCAATGGAGTTTGGTGGTTTGGTGGTGGGATCGACTTAACCCCTCACACTGTAATTCCCGAAAAGGCCAAAAATTTTCATCAATTCCTAAAAAATACGTGCGATAAACACGACCCTTCATACTATTCAAAATTCAAGAAATGGGCTGACGATTATTTTTATGTCAAGCACAGGGATGAAACGCGTGGTATCGGAGGTATTTTCTTTGATCGACTTACTGATTCCGAAGGTAAATCGAAAGAAGATCGGTGGAAGTTTGTTCAGGAAGTGGGTGAAACTTTTGTGCCAGCATACACAGATGCAGTATCAGAAGTTAGAGAAAAGACCTTTTCAGAAGTTGACAAAAATTGGCAAAAAATCAGAAGAGGCAGGTATGTAGAGTTCAATCTTGTACACGACAAAGGAACCAAGTTTGGCCTGGATACAAACGGCAGAACGGAATCAATTCTGATGAGTTTACCTCCGGAAGTTAATTGGGTATACAATCATCAGCCAGAAACAGAGCAGCAAAAACAAACTTTAGAATTACTAAAAAAAGGCATTGACTGGATATCCTAACCACTCAATGCCTCGAAGTTTTTTAAGAGAAACTGATTATAGAAGGTTGAATTTCTCCATCAATGATTCCTTATAAGATGCACCTATTGAGAATGTCTTCTCCCCTATGTGCACTTGGAGATCTTCTATCTTATGAATTTTATTTCTATTGATGATATAGCTTCTGTGTACCCGACTAAAGATACTTTCAGGTAGCCGTTTTTCGATTCCTTTCATAGTGTGATGAACAATGTGCTTTTTGCCACTTTCGGTATTAAAAATGACATAATCAGCAAGTGCTTCAACAAAAAGGATGTGGTCATAGCTCAACCTAAATAGCTTCCCATCACTCTTTACATAGATATGATCTTCTTGCTCAGCAATGAGTTTCTCCTTCTCCAGATTCTCCTTCACCTTATTCACCGCTTTCATGAAGCGCTCGTACTCTACCGGCTTCACCAGGTAATCCGCTACAGCATCCTCAAATGCTTCAATCGCATATTCCTTTTTTGATGTAACCAGAATTACATTGTAAGCGTGCTGAAGTGACTTCACTAAATCCAGCCCACTCATGCCAGGCATTTCTATGTCTAGAAATACGATATCTACATCGTTTGCACTTTCTCCCAAAAGGATATCATGTGCTTCCTGCGTATTGTCCAGATCGTGAGACAGAACGAGTGAGTCCGTCTTATCTATAAATTTTTTAATAACTAGACGCGACATTTTGTCGTCATCTACCACCATGCAATTGAGTGCCATCTATTTTCTATTTAGGATTAGGTGAATATACTTTCCAATAATATCAAATTCAATATTTACAACACTACCAACTGCCAGCTGATTGAAGTTGGTATAGTCAAATGTATATGGAATTATCGCTACAGAAAAGTATTTTTTATCAACGTTAAAACAAGTAAGGCTAGTACCGTTAATACAAATGCTTCCCTTCTCAACAACAAGACCCTCTTCTTCCAATTCAAAAGTCATCAACCAACTGCCATTTTCATCTTTAATTGAATGCACTTTAGCGGTAGCATCAACATGGCCTTGAACAATATGACCATCAAAGCGACCATCAGCCTTCATGCACCTCTCCAGGTTTAATTGATCACCAACTACCACATTTCCAATATTGGATTTTTTTAGCGTTTCATCGATGGCAGTAACCCAATGCATTCCTTCATCAACCTTGGTTACCGTCAGGCATACACCATTGTGTGATACACTCTGATCGATTTTAAGTTTATTGGATATATCTGACGAAATCGCAAAATCAACATTTGATCCTTGTTGATTTATTTCTTCTACTTTCCCTACTGTTTCGACTATTCCTGTAAACACGCTGATTAAATTTAAGCTTCAAAATAAGTGAATTGGAAGATACCTACAAGCATAAAGGCTTACGCAAGCAATTGGTTTCGGAGATTGCAAAAAAAGGAATTACCGATAAGGCAGTTCTGAGTGCCATTGGCAAGATTCCTCGTCACTATTTTTTTGATAAAATATTTGATACTCATGCGTATGAGGATAAAGCATTTCCCATTGAATCCGGCCAAACCATAAGCCAGCCTTACACTGTGGCATTCCAATCTCAGCTTTTGCAAGTTAAGCCTGGTGATAAAATTTTGGAGATCGGCACAGGATCGGGATACCAGGCCGCAGTATTGGTGGAACTGGGAGCAGATGTGTACACCATCGAGTATCAGAAAAAGCTGTATCAGAAAGTAATTCGTTTTTTACCCAAGCTTGGCTATCAGCCACACATGTATCAAGGTGATGGATCGAAGGGTATGCACAGGTTCGCTCCTTACGATGGCATCATTGTAACAGCAGGAGCACCTACTATTCCAGAGGAGCTGATACAGCAATTAAAAATTGGTGGAAGATTAGTGATACCTGTCGGGAACAATGACATACAATCTATGGTTTTGATCCAAAAAATTGACGAAAACAAAATAAAAAAGAAGCAATTCGACCATTTCAGCTTCGTACCTTTGCGAGGTGATAAAGGCTGGTCCACCTAAGGGTGGATTTAAATATTGAGATAAATAGTGCCTTACAACAAATTATTTTTCAAGGAGCCCAATTTTGGCGAATATGATATAAACTCAGAAAGAAAACCCACATATGAAAAAGGTAAAAAACTGTAAGGATTCGTTTGTAACCATGACTGAATTGGTGCTCCCTAATGATACCAATGGTCTGGACAATCTCATGGGTGGTCGCCTCATGCACTGGATGGATATAGCAGCAGCCATTGCTGCCCAAAAGCACTCCAATCGGATTGTAGTTACAGCTTCGGTAGACAATATTTCTTTTTCAGAGCCTATCAGGAAAGGAAATACTGTGACAATCTCTGCTTTTGTGACACGAGCATTCAATTCTTCCATGGAGGTGTATTTGGAGGTGATAGCAGAAGATATTCCTGCAGATAAAAAAGTGCATACAAATCGAGCTTTTTTCACATTTGTAGCAGTGGATCAGTCGGGCAAGCCTATAGATATCCCGGAAGTAGAGCCTGAAACAGACTTTGAAAAAGAGCTTTTTGAAGGAGCGCTAAGAAGACGTCAACTTAGACTGGTGCTTGGTAAACGCATGAAACCGAGTGACGCAAAAGAACTAAAGTCTATATTTGATATGGAAGACTGATCCATGAAACGCGAACATCTACATCATTTTATCACAGAAGAAATCTACATACTCCCGCAAGACGAAAACATAGCGGAGCACTTGCAAAGTCAAGCAATAGAAGAAGAAGTTGAATCAACTAATAATTCACCAATAGATAAATCAGAGCAAAAGGTAGAGAAACAAGTAGTTGAAGAATTAGAGCAAAAGCCAAAAAAACAGGAAGTTGTCGAGTCAGAAGAAACGCCGGCTCACATTGAGACAAAACAGGAATCACCTGAAATACCTCATCATGATTTAGAGGATGCGGGTGAAATTTCATTTGCTGTTTTCCACAACAGTCACGATGCCTCAGATATTGAACTTTTGCATAAAATCATAGATGCTTGTAAGCTCCCACACGATCAATACAAGATTTTTGGTGGTGGTTTTGACCAGTCTGTTCATTTCAAGAAAGCACTTGTATTTGTACCTGAAGCAAAGGCATTTTACACTCCTATTCCATATAAGAATAGCATGTTTCTCTGCTCTAAACCGCTTGATCAGATATCGGGTGATGTACAGGAGAAAGCGAAGCTTTGGGGAGCCTTGCAGAAGTTTGTTTAAATTCTCGGTAATGAGGACACTTCTTGTTTTCCTTTGTTTAACGCTCATATCTTCCTTAAAGGCCCAAAATCTAATTCCAAATCCAAGCTTTGAGGAATACTCTTCTTGCCCAACCAATCATACCACTCAATACGAACCAATAAAGACTAAACATTGGG
This sequence comes from Ekhidna algicida, assembly GCF_051379705.1. GTDB lineage: Bacteria > Bacteroidota > Bacteroidia > Cytophagales > Cyclobacteriaceae > Ekhidna. Next base: position 1,175,185 of record NZ_CP179868.1, read on the forward strand.
CATCTCCCACAACAGGCACACCTGACTTGTTCAGTGCATGTGCCTTTCAGATAGTTTCTACGCCGAGAAACTTTGCTGGCATTGCTTATCCTCCAGATGGAAACAATTATGTCGGAATGTATTTTGGAGGTCCTCGTAAAACTGAGTTTAGCTATCGTGAATATCTTATTTGCCGGCTCAATGAAATTCTAGAGAAAGATGTTTTATATCTATTTGAATTTTTCGCAAAACCCGCCACCAATTCCCGATACATGATTGATCGCCTGTCCTATGCATTTACTACAGATTCAATTGCAGTAGATCATGACAATGAGCTTAGCGACATCAAACACAAAACAATACTTGTTGACACACTAGAAGTTATCAATGGATGGTATAAAGTGAGCACAATTTATAAGGCCAATGGTACGGAGGCGTATCTAACGATTGGTGACTTCATTCCTCCTCAAGTTGGCCAATATGAAAAAATGCTTAAAATGACCTACCAGCTAAAAGGTGGTAGATCTGTGTATTATCTATTTGATAATTTCTCACTATCAGAGTTGAATGCAAAAAAAGAAAGCTTCGCCATTGAAGAACCATTCAGTCTTGAAAATATCTATTTCGAATTTGACTCGTATAAACTCAATCCATCAGCAATTTCGGATCTTTCAGAATTGGCCAAATTCTTAAAATCTAACACCGAAACAATTCTAAAGATTTATGGTAGTACAGATTCCAAAGGAAGTAGTGACTATAATGAAGTCTTATCTCAAAAGAGAGCGCAAGCGGTCAAAGAGGTTCTTATAAATTATCAGGTTGAAGAATCTCGATTACTAGCTTTCGGTATTGGAGAACTTAAAGACGAAAATGTTCAGGACTCATTGAATAGACGAACTGAATTCCTAATTATTCCAAAAAACTTTTCAATAGATCAGTAAAAGAGCTCTACCTACCTTTACCTCCTCATGAACAACAACGATATCCTGCGGCGTATTCGATACACATTGGACTTGAGTGATGATAAAGTCATCAAACTATTCAAGCACGGCGGCAAGGAAGTTTCGCGAGCCGAGATTAGCGATTGGCTAAAAAAGGATGACGATGAAGATCAGAAGCCTATCTACGATGTAGATCTGGCTGCTTTTCTCAATGGGCTTATTATCAAGCATCGTGGGAAGAAAGATGGTGAACAGCCCAAACCTGAAAAAAGCCTGAATAACAATCAGATCTTTCGAAAAATTAAGATCGCTCTTAATCTACGAGATGAAGACATTGTAGCACTAATGGATCTAGCTGATTTTGAGGTTAGTAAACATGAGATCAATGCCATCTTTCGCAAGCCAACTCAGAAGCAATATCGAGTTTGCAAGGATCAATTCCTTCGAAATTTTCTAGAAGGACTAAAGGTAAAATACCGTGACACGAAAAAAGATACTGAAGTTACAGATGAGCCCGCTGAAAAAAAGCCGACTCGTGTGATCACCAGACCGAAGCGCGATTGATTATTTGAATTTCTTTTCTCGATTCTTCTTGGCTTTATTCACCTTTGCTATTGAATCGAAACTAAGACCTATTGAGGTGGCAACCATTGCGCCTCCAAGGAAGTAGGGTCCTTTGATAACCTGGTATTCCTCTCTCCCAACCCGATCTTCATGAAAAACGCTTCCAACAAAATTTGCACATAGACCTAGCAAAAAAACGGTTCCTCCAGTTACACCCAGGATATTTGCTGCAGTTCGTCTTTTTACCGCTTTCTTAAGATAGAGATTGATAGCAGGATCACTCCAATCATAGGATTTCGTGATGAATCCATTTTCATTAAGCCACTTCGTTCTTCCTTTTTTATAAGGATTCTGAATTTTGACAATGGTCTCTTGTGCTTGAGTTGAATCAGCCTCCTGAGAAAGTGACTCAATTGAAAAAAGTAAGACAATGCAGAACAGGTAAGTAGTGAGTGTGAGTTTCATACTTATTTGTCAACAACTGTTTTATAAACCCTCAAAATCAACACATTTATAAGTACTTCTCCTCATTTCAGAAAGCAGGATAGCCGGATCGATCCTGTTAATGAGTTTTGAAAAAAACTCAAACAATGAAAAAGACACAACTACTACTTATCGTTGGATGCATTTTCTGCACCTCACTTTCTTTCGGACAATTCCACACGTTAAAGATTCCAAAAGCAAGTAATCATGTCCGTGAAACTCAGACTTTGGGAGTGACTGATATCACTTTAGATTATCACAGTCCAGCCACGCGAGGAAGAGATGTTTGGAATAACCCCAATATAATCCCGCTAAATGGTGTCCCTATTGCCTGGCGTGCTGGAGCCAACATGAATACCACTATTTCATTCTCCACAGATGTTATGATACAGGGAGAAAGGCTACCACAAGGCACCTATGGGTTTCATGTCATCCCACGGGGTGAAGTTTACGATCTCATTTTCGCTCACAATTCTAATCAGTGGGGAAGCTACTATTTGGACCTGAAGAATGATGTCACTTTAACAGTAGAGGTGGAAGCTGAAGAATGTCCCCCTTCAGAAAAACTTGATTTCGAATTTTTGAACTGGAGCGAAAATGAGGTAACAATAGCACTGGAATGGGACAATCGAAGGCTCCCGTTTAAAGTAAGTGTAGACTTGAATGAAACGGTTGTTGCGAGCTTTAGAAGCGAGCTAAGAGGAATAAATACTTATCATTGGCAGGCATGGAACGATGCGGCACAGTGGTGCCTCAATCACGATACTAATCTGGATGAAGCAGTGGAGTGGGCTAATAGATCTATCAATGGAGGGTTTAATGGTTTTGCTTCAAATAAAAATATCACAAACCTTACAACCAAGGCTCAACTGCTCAATAAACTTGAGAGAGACACAGAATTGGATCAAACTATATCAGAGATTTCAAACATGGATCAGTCTGCCAATGAAGTAAATGCATTTTGCATTTTCCTGCTCAGAATTGATAAACCAGAAGCAGCACTTCAATCATTAAACACGAATATTAAAAAATACCCAGATGCCTGGTTCCTGAAGCTGAACCGAGGCTTGGCCAATTACTTTCTGGATAATCAAACAAAAGCATTAAAAGAGCTAAAAGCAGTAAGGGAGTTAACTCCTGATTTTTTCAAGCAGCGTATGGAAGAAATCGTAGCAGAAGTAGAGGCAGGCACATATAAAATACCTAGATCATGATTATGCAGACATCAATGCTGCAGCTCTCTGATATTCTGTTGGTGTTTGACCTGTCACTTTCTTGAACGAGGCGTAAAAAGCAGAGGGTGAGGTGAATCCAACGTCGTAAGCCAGCGATTCAATTTTCAAATGCTCCTTTTTAGAATCAAGGAGCATTTGTTTTATTTCTTCAATTCGAAAATAGTTAAGTGCTTCAGGAAATGATCGATTGTATAACTGTTTTACACTTCGAGTAACCAAGTAAGAAGGAATTCCGTGCTGGCTGGAGAATTGTTGAAGATTCAGTCCTTGCTCTCTAAATACCTTCTGATTTTCAAAAGCTTCTTTAACCTTAGACAGTGTATTATCTGATAATTTAACGGTTAAGCCTTTTGCAAAACCTCCTGATTTGAACGATTGATAAAAAATCCAATAAAGAAATACAGATGCGATGATTGACCCGAAAGCATAGTCCATCATAGTATTAGAGAGGTGTTGATAAGCCAATGCCAACCACACACCGGAAGTCATGAAAAGAACTTTTCGATCCCAGCTTGATCCCTTTTGAAATTTTGTGGCGTATACCCAGGAAGCAATCAAGTAGAGCAATAGGACAATCGTACCTCCTTTATACATAATTGTTTCCCACCGACTAGGGCTTACAATGTAGCATCCTAAAGCTCCGGATACGGGCAATATAAAATGTACTGCACTTCTAATTTTAAAGCTCTTATCAGCTTGCACAAATAACCAAATCAACGGGCCGATTGATGCTAGTCCTAAGAAACCTAATGCCAATCCAACAGGCGCTATATCATTAGCCAGAAAGTAAATGATTGATTTTCCAACTCGAAGGCATATCGCCAACAAGATTAAGCCAACCCAAAGGTGTCTTGAGTTTTCTTTTCGTTTTATGGATAGGAAGAAAATCGAAAGGAACAATGAAATTGCAACTGCACTTCCGGATAAAACGCCAAATATTCCAATGGTATTCACAAGGATTACCATACGGTTAAATCTTAAAAAGAGTTCAGAATTTTATCCGAATATCTCTTTCAGCTTGGCGGCAAGACTGGCGCCTCGTAGATTTTTGGCAATGATAATCCCGTCAGGGTCAATTAGAAATGTTGCTGGTATAGCTCCTACCTGGTAATCCTGAGCGGCTTCACTTCTCCAGTACTTTAAGTCAGACACATGCAGCCAAGGCAATCCGTCTTGCTCTATCGCCTGAAGCCACTTGTCACGCGTTCTATCCAATGAAACACCCAATATTTCAAAATTATGATCAGAATATTCATTGTAGAGTCGAACGACATTCGGATTTTCTGCTCGACATGGTCGGCACCATGCTGCCCAAAAGTCGATTAGAACGTAATTTCCTTTCAAAGAGCTCAACTTGACCACCTCACCATTTGGGTTTTGAAGAGCAATCTCAGGAGCTTCTTTTCCTATAGCCAGACTTTTCTTGGATGACACTTGTGAAATTAAAGATGCTACATGAAAATTTTCTGGCATCTCTGCCTGAAGCTCGGTAGCAATAGAATCAATGAAGTATACATTTTGGTTTGCATCGATCATTTGCAACCCGTAGAATGCTGATAACGATGGGCTAGCCTCACGAATTAATCCTTTTAGCTCTGCTTCAGCTTCCTTGGCAAGATCCATCATTTGATATTGTATACTTTGAAATGTCTCAGAATCACTTTCAGCGCGAGCTTTACGTTGAGCGTTTTGCATTCCTTGAATCTGAGTGCGAAACCTCTCCATCAAGGCGTCCATTTGTTGCTTGTATTCGGTATCATAGGATCCTGATATTTCAGAAAAACCGCGTGGGTCATTGCCATCCGCATTTACAACTACTTCCGTTTCCTCTCCTGTCAAAACAAGTGTAATAATCTGCTTTCCGTTGAAATTGACACGATAGAAAGCAGGTTCTTGTATATCCAGATAAGTGCCGAAAGACCCATCAGTATCCACCTGAAGCGTATCTAAAGTTTGAACGCCATTTTCTGTTATTTGCTCCACATAAGCAAAACCTCCTGGGGAGAATTGCTCTAAGTTGCCGGAAAGCTTTACGCCATCTGTGGCCGTTTGATCACATCCAAGGAGGAATAAGACAAATACTAAAATTGAAATATGCTTCATCGTTATTAACTAATTCTTTTTCTGCAACGCATCTATTAAGAGATCGTTCATTTTTTTTGGATCCGCTGTTCCCTTGGTTCTCCTCATCACCTCCCCCATAAACATACCCAACAAATTTTTCTTTCCATTTTGATAAGCTTTAACCTTATCAGGAAAGGCATCTAAGACTTGTAAAATTACATCTGAAAAATCATCTTCTGTACTTAACTCAATTTCAAGATCATTCAAAACTTCTTTTACAGATTTTGTTTGATGAATGAGCGCTGGATAAACATTGTTTCGGGCGATGGATGAATTAAGTGTCCCGTCTTCTATCAAATCAACTAAATCTGCTAATTGATCAGAACTAAGTGGCATTCGAATGAGATCCGCAGGTTGCTCATTCAGAGTAGATTTAATCGAACCCATAACCCAATTTGCCACACGTTTATAATGCGTTGTTTTTTGACACGTCTCGTTGAAGAATTTTGCAATTTCCAGATCATCCGTTAGAACCGCAGCGTCGTAATATGATAGTGAATATTCCGTTTGAAACTTATTTCTAAACTGCCTCGGTGTATCAGGCATCTCGTTCCTTATCTCGTTCAACCATTGCTCTGAAACTTCAAATGGACTTAGGTCAGGTTCGGGGAAATAGCGATAATCATTTAGTTCTTCTTTTGCTCTCATACTGGCCGTCGTACCCTTATTTGCATCGAACAAGCGCGTTTCTGATATCACTTCTTTTCCTTGTTCAATGAGTAGAATCTGTCGCTTCATTTCAAACTCAATGGCGCGTCCTACATTACGGATCGAGTTCATATTTTTGACTTCTACTTTTTTGCCAAGTTGTGTTTCTTCATATTTCTTAACTGAAATATTCGCATCACACCGAAGAGATCCTTGCTCCATATTTCCGTCACAAATCTCGAGGTAGCGTACCATTCGCCGAATTTCTGCGAGCAATACCATTGCTTCCTCTGCGGTTGAAATTACGGGTTCAGTTACAAGCTCAATTAACGGTACGCCGGCACGATTCAAGTCAATCAGTGAATCATTTGATTGTTCATCGTGAATTGACTTACCCGCATCTTCCTCCAAATGAATACGATTGAGTTTAATGCTAACTTCAGATTGATCTTTTAGCTGCACAGCAATTTCACCGCCTATACATATTGGTGTCTGATCTTGTGTAGTCTGAAAACCTTTGGGTAAATCCGGGTAGAAATAGTTCTTTCTATCAAAAATGCAGTATCTGGAAATCTCGCTATTGCATGCTAGTCCCATACGGATTGCGTATTCAACGGCCTTTTTATTCAACCGTGGCATAGTGCCTGGATGAGCAAGCGTAATCACACTCACATTGGTATTTGCAGGCTGTCCATATGCGGTTGAATCGGATGAGAAAAGCTTACTTTTTGTAGCCAACTGAACGTGAACCTCAAGTCCGACAACAAGTTGATAGTCGCTATTAACCTTCTCTTCCATTTAAGAAGCTTCGATCATCTCTTTCCCAAGCTTTAGCGCTTCATCCAGTCCGGAAAGGTCTTTGCCTCCGGCAGTGGCATAGAAAGGCTGCCCTCCGCCACCACCTTTAATGGCACTTGCCATTTTTCGAATAATTTCATTAGCATTCATACCATTCTGGACCAAATCATCAGCTAACATCACAGTGAGCATTGGCTTTGAATTGATATCGGCTGCTATCAGAAGCACCAGGTTATCTACTTCACGCTTTAGCTCAAAAGCAATCTGCTTCATGCTATCTGCAGATGGAAATTCACCTTTGTAGGTAATTAAGCTTTTTCCATTCACCCCAACTGCTGAACTCTTTAGTTGATTTTTAATTTGACCAGCTTGTTGCTGGTTCATTTCTTCAATCTTCTTCTGATTGGATAGGTTTTCTTTTACCAGGCTTTCGATCGTCTTTTTAAGATCCTTAGGATGCTTTAGCATCTCTTCTACTTCGGCAAGGAGTTCTAGTTTTTGAGCATAATATTTTTCTGCTTGCAACGAGGTGACAGCCTCAATCCTTCTTACCCCAGCTGCACTCGATCCCTCACTGACTATTTTAAACATCCCGATATTTCCAGTACGAGGAACGTGAGTGCCGCCGCATAGTTCTACGGAATAGTTTTTATCAAAAGTGATTACCCGAACAAAATCACCATACTTTTCACCAAACAGTGCCATTGCACCCATTTTTTTCGCTTCATCTATTGGCACATTTTGCTTTTCATTCAATTCAATATTGGCTCTGATTTTTTCGTTTACCATTCGTTCTATTTCTTCAATTTCCTCATCTGACACCTTAGCAAAATGAGAAAAATCGAATCGTAAGATTTTATCATTAACAAGTGATCCTTTTTGCTGAACATGATCTCCAAGCACCTGACGAAGTGCAGCGTGAAGCAGGTGAGTTGCAGAGTGATTGTTTTCTGTCAGCCTTCTTCTACTCTCATTGACTACAGCGCGTACTTCTCCATCTATCTGCTGAGGAAGCTTCTTCACAAAGTGCACGATAAGATCGTTTTCCTTCTTTGTGTCAATCACCTCAATTTTCACCTCTCCGAACTGCAAATAGCCTGTATCGCCAACCTGACCTCCACTTTCGGCATAGAACGGTGTTTTTTCGAGTACAATTTGATAATGGACTTTATCTTTTTGCTTCACCTCCCTGTAACGCATAACCTGAGTGGCTGCCTGTGTATCGGTATATCCAAGGAAAACAGTCTCCTCACCTTCATTCACAACCGTCCAATCACCTGTTGTTTGCTTTCCAACGCTCTTAGATCGATTCTTCTGAACCTCCATTTCTTTTTGAAAGCCCTGCTCATCAACTTCCATATTGTTTTCTCGAGCTATCAGTGCTGTTAAATCCAGTGGAAATCCATAGGTATCATAAAGCTCGAAAGCGGTTGATCCTTCTATCACTTTGGCATTACCAGATGTAATTGTGTCCAATTTTTTTAATCCATTATCTAATGTTCGAAGGAAAGAGAGTTCTTCCTCTTTGATCACCTTGGCAATGAAGTCTTTCTGTTCGGTAAGTTCAGGGAAGACACCATCAAATTGATCGACAAGAATGTCGAGCATCTCGAAAAGGAATGGTTCTTTAAATCCAAGAAAAGTGTATCCATACCTCACCGCCCTGCGCAAAATTCTACGAATAACATATCCGGCTTTATTGTTGCTGGGCAGCTGTCCGTCAGCTATGGTGAAAGAAATCGCTCTTATGTGATCTGAAATAACACGAATTGCGATATCTGTTTTTTCATCTTTGCCGTACTCGACACCAGCTTTCTTTGCCACCCATTGAATCAAAGGCTGAAATACATCTGTATCATAATTTGACTGCTTGCCTTGAATCGCCATAGCCAGACGCTCAAAACCCATCCCGGTATCTACATGCTTCTCCGGAAGATTTTCTAAACTTCCATTGGCTAGTCTGTTGTATTGAATAAAAACAAGATTCCAGATTTCAACCACCTGGGGATGATCCTGATTCACCAAATCTTTTCCTGGTGCTTTATCAACTTCACTTTGTGGTCTTAAATCAATATGAAGCTCGGAACATGGCCCGCAAGGTCCTGTATCGCCCATTTCCCAAAAATTATCCTTTTTGTTGCCATTTAGTACCCGCTCTTCAGGTAGGAATTGCATCCAAATTTCCTTCGCCTCAGTGTCCTGGTCAAGATTTTCGCTGCTATCTCCCTCAAAAATTGTGGCGTAAAAACGATCTTCCGGAAGATTAAAACGGTCTACCAACAATTCCCACGCCCATTCAATGGCCTCCTTTTTGAAATAATCGCCAAAAGACCAGTTTCCGAGCATTTCAAACATCGTATGATGATAGGTATCAATACCTACCTCTTCCAGATCATTGTGCTTACCAGAGACACGCAAACATTTTTGTGTGTCAGAAACTCTTTTGTTTTCCGCAACTTTATTGCCCAAAAAATAGTCTTTAAACTGATTCATGCCTGCATTTGTAAACATGAGAGTAGGATCATTTTGTACCACAATAGGCGCAGAAGGAACAATTTTGTGAGTTTTGCTTTCGAAAAAGTCGAGGAAAGTTTTCCTGATTGCTTTGGAATCCATTTAGGAATGAAAAATTAGAATGTTACTGTAAAATCTTGTAATTATGAAAAAATCTCAAATATCCGTAAATTGCAGCGGTAATTTGTAAACCACCAGCAAAATGCATTTTACAAAATTACGATAATTACCCTATCAACCCATGGCTAAAATTAAGTACTACTATGACACTGAATCTTGCCGGTATGAGCGCATCAAAGTCTCTTCCTGGGACATTGTGATTAACCTGTTAGGATTCCTCGTAGTTTCTTCCATTATTGGATTAGGAATTTTTTTTGTCACCGATCACTACTTTGAATCACCAGCAAAAGCTTCTCTACGAAAAGAAAACGAGGAACTCAAACTATACTACGAGCTTTTAGAAAATGATCTTGAAGAAGCCAATAACATGCTGGCTGTTCTCGAAGAGCGCGATGATGACATCTATCGAGTCGTATTTGGTGTGGAGCCTATTCCTGGTGAAATTAGATCTGCCGGGGTTGGAGGATCGAATCGTTACCGAGAGCTTTTGGAGAAAGGTCTGGAGCGTGAAGAATTGATTCTTAACAATATGCAACGTATTGATAAGCTCAAAAAGCAGATGTACATCCAAACCAAATCTTATGATGATATCATGAGCATGGCGAGAGATAAAGAAGCGCTGCTTGCTAGCATGCCTGCAATTCAGCCTGTATCAAACAAAGAGTTAAAAAGGCTTGCCTCAGGTTTCGGCTATCGAATGCACCCGATTTACAAAGTACGAAAAATGCATACAGGTACAGACTTCTCACTTCCAACTGGTACTCCTGTATATGCAACCGGGGATGGTCAAATAGTTTATACTAAAACCAAGTTTTCCGGATATGGAAAACATATCAAAATAAAGCACGGATTTGGGTATCAAACACTTTATGCGCATTTAAGTGAGTTTATAGTAAAACCTGGACAGAAAGTAAAAAGAGGTCAGGTTATTGGATACTCGGGTAATACCGGAGGTTCTACTGCTCCTCATTTACACTATGAAGTAATCAAAGACAATAAGAAAGTAAATCCAGTTAATTTCTTCTATCAGGATTTGAGTGATGAAGAATATGCTGAAGTACTGAGACTTTCATCTTTGGAAAATCAGTCTATGGGTAACTATTAGGTTATTAAGAAATTAAAAGTGAAGCGGTTGGTCAATTTGGCCAACCGCTTTTTTTATTTTGCAGGACAATGAAATCGCGTTACCTGTTTTTACTTTTTGGTGTGGCTTTGGCCTGCAAGACCGCAAAGCCAATTGCAGATAGCTCCGATGACCAACTGGATGTTATTGAAACTCTTTTAGAAGCTGAACATGATTCAGTATATCTAATCACTCAGGCTGGCGATACATTGTCAAGTTTAGATGAGGAGGTAGAAATATCGCTCAGCAGAGTGCTTCCAGATACAGTAACCATTGCGGCTGTTGGTGATATTATGGTTGGGACAAATTTTCCAAACACCTCCTACTTACCAAAAGACACCGCAAAATATTTATGGAATCATGTGCGTCCTTTTCTTCAGCAGGCGGACATTACGTTTGGGAATTTGGAAGGAACAATCTTAAATGATGGTGGGGAACAAAAGGAATGTAACAATCCGAAACTCTGCTATCTCTTTAGATCTCCAGAGTATCTGGCTGAAAATTTTCGAGAGAATGGTTTTGATTTGATGAGTGTCGCAAACAATCATGCAAATGATTTTGGAGCAACCGGCAGAAAGAATACCCAACGAGTACTTGATTCATTAGAAATTGCTCATGCAGGCTCAATCGATCAACCTTATGTGATTACAAAAATTGGTCAACTCAAAATTGGTTTTTGTGCTTTTGCACCAAATAGAGGAACGGCCAGCATTCATCAATACGAAAACATGAGATCTACAATTCAATTACTGGATTCACTTACCGATATTGTCATAGCTTCATTTCACGCAGGAGCTGAAGGATCCAAACATCAGCATGTTACTCGAAAAAGAGAGTTTTACTACGGTGAGGATCGTGGGAATGTATACGAGCTTTCTCACATGATGATTGACAATGGTGCTGATGTGATTTTAGGCCATGGCCCGCACATTGTTCGAGCGATAGAGGTTTACAAAGAGCGAATCATCGCCTACAGTCTTGGAAATTTCTTGACATACGGAAGATTTAATTTAAGAGGCTTAGCTGGCGAAGCTCCCCTTCTGGAAGTCCAAATGGATGCTTCAGGAAGGTTTTTGCAAGGTAAGATTCATGCGTTCAGACAAAGTTATTCGCTCGGTCCAAGAAATGATTCTAATCTTTCTTCGATAAAAACAATCCAACGATTATCTTTGGAAGACTTCCCTGAAAATCCGGTGATGATAAATGCGAGTGGAAGTATCGAGTATAAAGAAAACTAAAAGCCTACTCACCTACAGTGCCCTACAAGGAAAAGGAAATTGAAAAGAAGTACTACACCATCGGCGAAGTTGCCGACGAGTTAGGTGTAGCCACTTCTCTTATCCGTTTTTGGGAAGGAGAGTTTGATAACATCAAGCCTAAGAAAAACCGAAAAGGCAACAGGCAATTCACAAAAGACGATCTTCAGAACGTCAAACTTATCTACCACCTAGTTAAGGAAAAAGGATACACACTCCAGGGAGCACGTGACTTCATCGCCAACGGCGGTGAGACAGCTTCAGACAAAATGGAGATGATAGAATCCCTGAAAAAAATCAGAAAATTCCTTACCGAACTCAAAAACGAACTACAATAATCCATGTCGGAAGATTTGATCTTCCAGCTTTCACTCGAGCTTATCCCAGGTGTGGGGAGCAGAGGAACCAAACAGCTTATAAGCTATTGTGGATCAGCAGCTGACGTTTTCAAAGCTCCAAAAAGCAAGTTGCTCAAGATCCCTGGGGTAGGAGAAAAGATGGCGAACGTCATATCTTCTGCAAGCCCTTTCAAGGAGGCTGAAGGAATTTTAAAGTCTGCCGATAATATTGGAGCTGAGGTGCTTCATTACAGCAATCCTTTATACCCTCGTCGCTTAAAACAGACCCCTGATTCCCCAAATATCATTTATAAGAAAGGTTCAGGTGATCTGAACCCAGAAATGTCCATTGCAATTGTAGGTACGCGTAAGGCAACAGTATATGGAAAAACCATTACGGATAAGATCGTTTCTGACCTGAGTGCGCTGAACATAACTATTGTAAGTGGATTGGCTTATGGCATAGACATTCAATCGCATAAGGCATCTTTGAAAAATCAAATTTCAACTTTTGCCGTTTTAGCTGGCGGATTGGATCGCATTTATCCGTCCGTGCATAAAAAGTATGCCGAGCAGATGCAGGAGACTGGAGGAATTATTTCAGAAAGTCCACCAGGCACAAAACCAGACCCACACTTATTTCCAGCTAGGAACAGAATAATCGCGGGCATGACGGATGCAACTATCGTAGTTGAAGCAGCGGCGAAAGGTGGAGCATTGATTACTGCTCATATAGCAGATTCTTATGATCGACTTGTTTTTGCAGTTCCGGGAGACGTTGGACATACTTATTCAGAAGGCACCAATAGATTAATAGCAACTCAACGTGCATTGATTTATACAGGTGTGGAAGACCTGCTTTACAACTTGAATTGGAATCTTAAAGCGGATAAGGATGATGAATTAAGAATCATACCTGAACTGAATGCTGACGAACAATCAATTTTTGATCTCCTCTCACAAAATCGCTCACCTATAGAAATAGATCTAATTGCGCTGCAAACACAAATTCCCATCAATCAGGTAGCTTCACATCTTTTAAGTTTGGAGTTTAAGAACTTGGTAAAGAGTTTACCTGGAAAAAAGTTTGGACTCGTTAATTGAATACTTCAGAGCTTTGAGCCAATGCCTGATTAAAAGCATCCAGATCCAAGCCTGTTTCAATGTCATTGGAGGAAAAATACTCAAGCATTTTTTCAGTTGCCATATTGCCTGTTAAATCGTCCTTTGCCATAGGGCATCCTCCAAATCCTTTGATTGCACCGTCCATCCTTCTGCAGCCTGACTCGTAAGCAGCCTCCACCTTTTCGGCAATGGTATCTGGTGTTGAGTGTAAATGGGCTCCAAACTCTATGTGAGGGAATTTTGGAATCAGAGTAGTAAACAAGGTTGAAATCTTCGATGGATTAGAAACACCAATGGTATCAGCCAGAGAGATAATCTGTACTTCCATTTTGTCAAGTCTATCAACGAATTCTCCCACATAGTCCATTTCATATGGATCATCGTATGGATTCCCAAATCCCATTGACAAGTACACCACCAACACTTTTTCATGATCTTCGGAAAGCTCCTGCATTTCTGCAAGATCGTTGAAAGCATCATTAATCGAACGGTTGGTATTTCGCTGCTGAAAGGTTTCTGATAAAGAAAGTGGGTAGCCTAAATAATTGATTTCATCAAACTGGCAGGCATCTTTGGCTCCACGGATATTAGCCACAATAGCCAAGAGCTTCGATCGGGTTTCCGATAGGTTCAATCCCTCTAAAACAGTTGCTGTATCTCGCATTTGTGGAATGGCTTTGGTAGACACGAAGCTTCCGAAATCAATGGTATCAAAGCCAACCTTGAGGAGTTGGTTGATGTAGTTGATCTTGGTTTCAGTAGGAATGAAGTCATGCAAGCCTTGCATGGCGTCTCTCGGACATTCAACAATTTTCATGGAGCTGTTTGGGGTAATGGTTAATTGAGTTCAAAGCTAAAAAAACTCCTTCGCTATCCGATGGATTGCATCTGATTTTCCCATACTGTAAAAATGAAGGACTGGAACTCCTGCATCGATCAATTCACGACATTGTTGAGTTCCCCATTCGATGCCCAATTCTCTTACGGCAGCATTGTCTTTACATTTTCCAATTTCCTGCTCAAGCTCATCGGGCAAGTCAATTTTGAAAATATTGGGCAGAATGGTGAGGTGTTTTTTAACTGCTACTGGTTTTATACCCGGAATAATGGGTACGTTGATGCCAATGGCTCTACAATCATCTACAAACTTGAAGTAAGCCTTATTATCAAAAAACATCTGCGTCACAATATATTCAGCTCCCAATTCTACTTTTTTCTTCAACCACTTAAGATCGAAATTCATATTCGGAGCTTCAAAGTGCTTCTCGGGATAGCCCGCCACGCCGATACAAAAATTTGATGGAATAGCATTTTGCAGTTCTTCATCCAGGTATTCACCTTTATTCATCGCAGCAATTTGTTCCACTAAGTCAGATGCATAAGCATTGCCATCGGGTTCTGGCTTGAACTCTCGCTCAGACTTAATATTATCTCCACGAAGTGCCAATACATTATCTATTCCTAAAAAATCAAGATCAATCAATGCGTTTTCAGTTTCTTCTTTAGAAAACCCACCGCAGATAATATGTGGAACAGCATCGATCTGGTAGTGATTTTGAATAGCCGCACATATACCTACTGTTCCAGGTCGCTTTTTAATACTTCGCTTTTCCAAAAGACCGTTTTCACGCTCTTTATATACGTACTCTTCTCGATGATAAGTGACGTCAATAAATGGAGGTTTGTACTCCATCAATGGATCTATTTGATCAAAAAGATTTCGAATACTATCTCCTTTTTTTGGGGGAATGATTTCCAGTGAGAACAAAGTGCTATCTGCTTCCTTAATATGATCAACTACCTTCATTGTTTATAACTTAAATTCGGAGCAAGCCATTTTTCAACTTCCTCAACCTTCATTTGTTTTCTTTTTGCATAATCTTCCACCTGGTCTCTTCCAATCTTGCCTAGCCCAAAATATTTGGAATCAGGGTGAGCGAAATAGAAGCCACTTACTGATGATGCTGGATACATAGCAAATGATTCGGTGAGTTTTATTCCGGCATTTTTTTCTACTTCGAGCAGATCAAACAATGTTCTTTTCTCCGTGTGATCAGGGCAGGCAGGATAGCCGGGCGCCGGGCGAATACCTTCATACTTCTCCTTGATTAGATCTTCATTTGACCACTTCTCATCGGAGGCATATCCCCAAAGATCTTTTCTGACTTTTTCATGCATCAATTCGGCAAATGCCTCAGCTAGTCTATCGGCTAGTGCCTTGACCATGATTTCTTTATAATCATCGTGATCTGCTTTGTATTTCTCAATCAACTTTTCAATACCAATTCCAGCTGTTACTGCAAATCCACCCATGTAATCTTTTTGAGAAGGATTAATGAAATCCACTAGTGAAAGGTTAGGAATATTTGGAGCTTTTTTTCCCTGCTGCCTGAGAAAGTGAAATTGCTTGTTTTGATTAACCACCTCCACGTCATCACCGGTTCTCTTTACTTCAAATAATCCGACTACTGCATTGGCGTGGAGTGATTCATTCTCAATGATTTCGTCAAGCATATACTGTGCGTCTTCAAATAGCTTTTTTGCTTCCTTTCCCACCGTTGGATTTTCGAAAATAGCCGGGTACTTTCCTTTGAGCATCCAGGTAGAAAAGAAAGGCGTCCAGTCGATATATTTCCTAATTTCCGATAAATCGTAGTTTTCGAAAATGGTAATTTCTTCTTTATTGGGTCGGGTTGATTTCTGACCCGACCAATCTATTGGACTCGAATTACTCTTTGCTTGCGTATATGAGATGTAGTTTTTGGTCTCGTTTCTTAAGGCATGTGAAGCTGCCAGCTCCCTGTATTCCGACTTGATCAGCTCACTAAATTCTGGAGATCGATCGCTCAGTAAACTTGTGGATACACCTACACTTTTAGATGCATCCAATACATGAACCACTGTTTTATCATACTTTGGAGCAATTTTCACGGCCGTGTGAATTCTAGAGGTTGTAGCTCCTCCTATTAGTAGCGGAGTATTCATGTTTCTGCGCTTCATCTCTTCTGCCACATATACCATCTCATCAAGTGATGGAGTAATTAGTCCACTTAGTCCGATGATATCGGCATTGATTTCTTGAGCCCGATCCAATATTTTGTCAGCAGGCACCATCACTCCCATATCCTCAATTTCAAAATTGTTGCATGCCATCACTACTCCTACAATATTTTTTCCAATATCATGCACATCCCCCTTTACGGTTGCTAAAAGGATCTTACCTCTAGCATTGCCTGAGGCTTTCTCTTTTTCTAAATATGGTGTGAGGTAAGCAACCGATTTTTTCATGACTCGAGCGCTTTTCACTACTTGCGGAAGAAACATTTTACCGCTACCAAAAAGGTCGCCAACCACATTCATTCCATCCATTAGAGGTCCTTCAATCACTTTTAAAGGGCTATCATACTTTTGTCGAGCCTCCTCTGTATCCGCTTCAATAAAATCCACAATTCCTTTTACCAAAGCATGAGAAAGCCTTCCTTCAACATCTGTTTCTCTCCAACTCAGATCTTCCACTTTTTGCTTGCCTGAGCCCTTTACATTTTCGGCAAAAGTCAGCAAACGTTCCGTTGCATCTTCTCTCCTATTCAGCAAAACATCTTCAACACGTTCCAGTAAATCCTTGGGAATTTCATCGTATACCTCGATCATCCCGGCGTTGACAATTCCCATATCCATTCCTGCCATGATACCATGATACAGGAATGCTGAATGCATCGCTTCCCTAACCACATTATTTCCACGAAACGAAAAAGAAACATTACTTACTCCGCCACTGATTTTAGCACCTGGCAGGTTTTGTTTAATCCACGTAGCAGCGTTGAAAAAATCAACTGCATTATTATTATGTTCTTCAATTCCTGTGGCAACAGGGAAAATGTTTGGATCGAAAATGATATCCTGTGGCGGAAATTTTACCCGATCAACTAAGATTCTGTAGCTTCTCTCACAAATCTCAATTCGCCTCTCATAGCTGTCAGCTTGTCCTCTTTCATCAAAAGCCATGACGATAATCGCGGCTCCATATCGTTTCACTTTCGTAGCCTGCTCTATAAATTCTTGTTTTCCTCCCTTGAGGCTGATGGAGTTGACCACCCCTTTCCCTTGAATGCATTGTAATCCAGCTTCGATGATTTCCCACTTGGATGAATCAATCATTATTGGGATTCGGGCAATTTCGGGCTCAGACGCTATGAGGTGGAGGAATTTAATCATGGCTTTTTTCCCATCTAGCATGCCCTCATCCATGTTTACATCCAAGATTTGAGCACCACCTCTTACTTGATCAAGTGCTACTTCCAGTGCTTCATCATATTTATCTTCTGCTATAAGTCTGGCAAAGCGTTTAGAGCCAGTCACATTTGTTCGTTCGCCAACATTTACAAAATTGGTTAGCTCCGTAACTATTAGGGGTTCAAGCCCGGATAGAACTAGTGGTTTCATGCTATTGCTTCCCTTCTTCTTGGTTCGTACTCTGCAGCCAACTGAGCAATTTCTTTAATATGCTCTGGGGTGGTTCCACAACATCCGCCGATAATATTGATCAGTCCCTCATCTAGAAACTCTTTTATTTGCTGTGCCATCATTTCTGGTGATTCATCGTATAGACCGAATTCGTTGGGAAGTCCCGCGTTGGGGTGTGCACTCACGAAAAAATCAGACTTATCTGCCAGTGTTTTGAGGTAAGGTCTTAGCTGAGCTGCACCCAAAGCGCAGTTTAATCCAACACTTAAAAGATCCATGTGAGAAATAGATATTAAAAATGCCTCCGTAGTTTGACCCGATAGTGTTCGGCCAGAAGCATCTGTAATGGTACCCGAAACCATCACAGGAATCTCAATATTCCGCTCTTCATTTATCTCCTCTATTGCAAAAAGCGCAGCTTTGGCATTAAGCGTGTCAAACACAGTTTCCACCAAAAGCATGTCTACTCCACCATCAATCAAAGCTTCAGCTTGCTGCCTATATGCCACTTTCAATTCCTCAAAAGTCACAGCTCTAAATCCAGGGTCATTCACGTCTGGTGACAATGATGCCGTACG
This sequence comes from Ekhidna algicida, assembly GCF_051379705.1. GTDB lineage: Bacteria > Bacteroidota > Bacteroidia > Cytophagales > Cyclobacteriaceae > Ekhidna. Next base: position 1,193,475 of record NZ_CP179868.1, read on the forward strand.
ATTGGTTGGTCCCATAGAACCTGCAACAAAACGTGGTTTGCCTGGATTGTTGTGAGTAAACTCATCTGCTACATCGCATGCAATTTTTGCGGATTGATAGTTCAATTCGTAGACAAATTCTTCCAAACCATAATCAGCTTGAGCGATGGTCGTGCTTGAAAAAGTATTTGTTTCTGCTATATCAGCTCCCGCTTTAAAATACTCGGAATGAATGTCTATAATTATATCCGGCCTTGTAATTGAAAGTAGATCATTATTTCCCTTCAAAGAATGTGGATGATCTTTAAGTCTCTCTTCTCTAAAGTCGCCTTCTTCAAGGTTATGACGTTGAATCATAGTGCCCATTGCTCCGTCGAGTACCAGGATTCTTTTATATAATGTATCTATTAATTTCTTCATTCTCTGGGTTAAAGCTTACTTACCAGAGAAAGTTCCGTACGGATTCGCTCATCTGCCCTGCTACTTGCAGGATGGGAAGTAGCACCGAAAATTGCTCGCTGGCAATCAGGTTGCTAAGACGTCATCAGGCCCAATCCCTCGGTCTTTCTTGATAAGTGATGCAAATATAATCAGCTTCATTATAATAGCTGCTTAATTAACGGGGAGCATCAATACTGGCATAACTATAATGCTTAGTGGCGACAATCAGATTCATTTTGTACACCCATAGTACACCTCTCTATTTTTTTGATGATACGCTACAGAATTTTCTTTGTAGACAGTCAAAATCTACACCCTTCATCCTTGTTATAGATCAGTATCACTAAAAACTAAATTATTATGAAATCTACTTTTTTTAAGAACGGATTTTTTGCATTCTTTTTATTATCATCTGGATTGCTAAATGCACAGACATGGGTTGGTGGAGGTTCAAACTGGAATGATCCTGCAAACTGGACACCAGGCTTACCTTCAAATGGATCTACTATATATATTAATGGAAATTTAGCTATTGTAGATGTTGTCTCCGACTTTAGGCCAGATCAAATACATATCCAAAACGGAGGAGAGTTAAGGATTGCAAATACACTTGATATTGGTGGTGAGATGTATACCTATGTTTCTGGAAGTAATAGCAAACTGGCAGTAGTATCTGGAGGTCTTTTTACTTCTGAGTTCATCACTGTGACCAATGGTGGTGAAATAGAAATAACCGGAGGGGAACTTGATGTATCCGATAAGTTGTCAATGACTGATGCAACGCTCACTATTTCTGGTGGTCTTCTAGATAACAATGGTGTTGAAGGAGAGGGTGAGCAATTAATTCTTACCAATTCTACATTTAGCATGACAGGAGGTGAAATTCAATCTAATAGTAGCATAATTGTTACAGGTGGAACTTTTACCATGGAAAGCGATGCTACGCTTACTGTCACAAATGAAAATAGAAATTTAGAATTCCATGATGCCGCTGCTAACCTAGATGGTACAATCGACCTTAATGATGATCCTGATTTAAATTACTGGGGAGATCTTTCACTATATGGAACATCAGTTGTTGATCTGCAAGCTGATTTAGTTATGAATATTGATGATCTGATTTTAAACGATGACGGGCAAAGTTCTACACTAAATATTTATGGGAGTCTAGTCACTTTTGATGATTTATTATTCGATCAAGATCTACCGGGTGATGTACCGAATGATGTAGACAGAATTATTATAAAAGATGGTGGAAGTTTAGACATTCAGGACCGGTGGAAAGGTGCTGATGCTCTTAACTCAGGAAGTGGTATCCATGTTGAGAGTGGAGGAACTTTGAACATTAGTATTATTGAGATGATGACAGCCGAGGAGGCTTACGGGACAGTTGTCACAAGTGATGATGGAGCTAACGTGACCTTGGAAGGCGAGCCGGCGCTACCAGTAGAGCTGCTTTATTTTGAAGGAGAGAAAACAGAGAATGAGATCTATTTAAAATGGTCTACAGCTGTAGAAATAAACAATGACTATTTTGAAGTGTTAAAATCTACAGATGGTCAAAACTTCTATTCTATTACTAAAATTAATGGATTTGGGAACTCAAATAATATAGTTGAGTATTCATTTGCAGATTTGGATGTATCCAATGGCAATTACTTTTATCAACTGAAACAAGTTGATTTCAACGGGGAGTTTGAGTATCATCAAATTATTTCTATTTCCTTTTCTATTCAGGAGGATAAAATATCTGTATTTCCAAATCCAGTAACTACTGATCAATTTAAAATATCTGCAAATCGCACTATTTCTCAGCCTGTTTTGACAATTTATTCCACGGAAGGTGGGATTGTACATGAGAGGAAATTAAGTTCTAATAATCGGTGGACCATCAATCAATCAGAAGCTAACCTTCCAAGAGGTGTTTATATACTAATAGTACATGATGAGGCCAATGGTACCATAATGAAATCCACCAGAATTTCAATTGCTAATTAAGACCTCTCTGTTTATTACCTTCAATTATCAGTTGGTTGGAATTAGAATCTACTAATTTTAACCGTATGAAATTGGCTGCCATTGATATTGGATCAAATGCCGTAAGGCTGCAAATCACTCGCGTCTTGGAGTATGAAAAACTCATTACTTTCAAAAAGCTGGAGTATGTTAGGTTCCCTCTTAGACTTGGACATGATGTTTTTTCAGAAGGAAAAATTAGCGAATACAATATTGAGCGGTTTTTCAAATTAATGACTGCTTTTAAAAATCTGATTGATCTCTATGAGATTGATGCTTTTTATGGATGTGCCACATCTGCAATGCGTGAATCAGAAAATGGGCATGCAATAGTAGAGAAAGTGCGCCATGAGCTTGATCTCCCGATTCAAATTATTTCTGGTGATGAAGAAGCCGAAATGATAAATAAAGTTATCCTTCAAGGTTTAGATGATGGTCATTACATACATATAGATGTAGGTGGTGGCAGCACTGAGCTTAACATCTATGAAAATCATGAGAAAGTATATTCTCATTCATTTAAAATTGGTTCAGTTAGAACTCTGGAAGGAAGAGACTCTCCTGAAGCCTGGCAAGAAATGCGTAACTGGGTAATAAAATATGCATTCAAAAAGGGAGAAAAAATCACCGCAGTTGGAACAGGTGGGAATATTAACAAGCTATTCGAACTCTCACGCTCAAATCCCAAATCTCGAAAGATGAGCTTAGAAACACTCATGAAAACTCAGGATGTATTAAAGAATCTCACATTAGAGGATCGTCTAAATAAACTTCAATTGAATCCTGATCGAGCAGATGTCATTGTACCCGCATCGGATATATATGTCTCAGTTATGAGGTCAGCCAAAGCAAAAAATATCATTGTTCCGGACGTGGGTCTTAAAGATGGCATCAACTACCACATGTATCAAACGCATCACCCTGAAAGTGATAAGGTGTTTGTGAAAAATTGACCTTATTTCTCTGAATCAAAAAAGAATTTTGGGCGGTTCAAGGAGCCGCCTTTTTTATATCACTCCCTCTTCTTCCAGCAGCTTTCTTAACTCCTTATGCTGAGTCCAAAAATTTTCGGTGATAATATTTAGAGTTTCTTTAAAGTCAGGATGATCAGAGAGTTGAAGTATCATAGGATCCTTATCAAGGAATAAAATCAACCAATAGAAGTAATCCTTTTCCTCTGTGAAGGCCTTGAAATATTCCATCCCTTTTTCTACTTCTCCCTGGTTGGCATAGTACGCGCATAAATTTAAACTACGGTAGATTGTCTGATCGTTTTGCGCATGAATAAAAAACTTCTTATAGAACTCATCCGCTTCTTCTTCTCTCCCGAGCTGATCCAATACAAATGCGATTTTAGCATCTTCTGCATTGTAGATATCCAGATCGAACATTTCTTTGATTAATAGGAATTTGTCATAGTATTTCCATGCTTCCTCATAATCTTCCATCGTATAGCACACCTTGCCTATTTCCTGGAGGATGTCTACGCGCATGGTATCTTTTTTCCATGTAGCAATGAGTTCTTCTTTGGCGCGTTGCAAATCAAAATTCTGAGCCAATCTAAGGTAGATGTATACGTATTCAGAAAATAGATTATCTGGATTGTATGCCAGTGATTTTTGTAGATACTGCTCTGATTCCTTGATAAATCCCGTTTCAATCAATGCATTCCCTAAATGAAGATAGGTATAGCTAGCTTCTACAGAATCCTGATCTGAAATTGCATATCGAATTCCTTTTAAAGCATGTTTGAGGTATTGCTCCGTATTTGGCAGATAGTCTGTATAAATACTGGATAGCCTATTGTGCACCCAGCTCGAATTTGGGCTATAAGTCAGTACTTTTTCAAAGTAGCTTACCGCTAATTCATATTGCTCATCCTGCATGTAGAATAGTGCTTTTGCGATCAGGCTTTCCGGCAATTCTTCATCATACAAAAGGGCTTTGTCGGCGTAGGTATTTATCTCTACACCATACTTTTTTACGGCTTGGAAAAGATCGAGGTAGTAGTAACAAATAGCTATGTATGCGTGAGCCAGCGCAAATTGTTGATCTTCATTAATGGCTTTCTCGAAGTATGATATGGCTTCAACTAAACCGTCAGGGGTTTTGGTGTTGTTTGTTAAGTCCAGGCCTTTGAGGTAATAATCGTAGGCCACAGCATTTTCGGTTGGAATCTTTTCGATTCGCTTTCGCTCTTCGGGTGTAACGATTACCTGTATTTTATCTGCAATGTTTTTGGCTACCTCTTGCTGAAGTTCGAATATATCCGTCACCTCTCGCTGATACTGTTGAGACCAAACGTGACGATCGTTTTTAGCGTCTATCAACTGGATGGTGAGCAATATTTGATTACCGACTTTTTGGCCGCTCCCCTCCACGAAATAGCTGACATTCAGTTCGCGAGACAGTTCGGGAATGGTCTTTACCGCATTTCTGTATTTTTCCACAGTGGTCCTGCTGGTCACGTCCAAATCCTCAATCTTCTGAAGATTATCCAGGATTGTTTCCATCAGTCCATTGATGATATACACGTTGGATGAATCATTGCTATCATTTTTAAATGGCAGTACTGCGATCGATTTATCTAACTCAACAAGCTCGCCGGATTCTCTGGTAAGCAAAACCGCCGAAATAATCGCGATAAGTGAACCTATGATTATTAGAAGCCTGGCTTTTGATCGACTCCCTTTTACTTCACCTAAAGTTTCGGTTTCTTCTACTACTTGACTTTTCTCTTCCCCTGGCGGATATCCAAATGTCTCACGAAAGCATTTTGTGAAATAGGAAGTACTGTTAAAGCCAACTTTGAATGAAACTTCTGAGACTGTAAGTGAATCATCTCTTAGAAACTGCTTGGCATGGTGCAGACGCACTTGTCGGATAAAGACACTCACAGAGAGTCCCGATAAGCTTTTCACCTTTCTTAGCAGATTGGATCGGCTCATGTTCAGCTGTTGTGCCAAATCAGGAACCTCAAAATGTTCATCGGCTAATTTTTCCTCAACAATAGCTATAACCTTTTGCAGGAAATCGTTTTCAGGATGCAGAAAATCAGCCATATGCGTTGAGCTTAAGTAGCAACAATGATCGTCAAATAAACACCCTTCAGCAACACAAATTGGGACTTATGCATCATAGTTTATAGTACTGACTCATAGTTACAAGAGAAAATTCATAGTTGACAAATCTTGTCTCATACCTGATAACTCTCCCCCTGCTTCCTTTCTGACCTTTGTATCATCAAAAATTAAAAACACAATAACGATGAAAACATTAAAAATGAAATCCTTTAGAAAATCCATATCGGCTTACTTGCTTGTAGCACTAATAAGCCTTACCGCGTGTGACACGAATGGTCAAAAATCAACATCTGAAGATAGCGCGCCTAAAATGACCTTGCATGAAGCAGCTTTCATGGGAAATTTAGATGCACTTAAAGCACACGTTACCGCTAAATCAGATCTTGATGAGAAAGATCAGTATGGGTCCGCACCTTTAAGTATTGCTGCAGTTTTTGGAAAGCCTCAAGTAGCCGAACTACTTATTAAAGCTGGAGCCGACCTGAATGTAAAAAGTGCCGATGGCTCAACACCTCTGCATTCCGCTTCATTCTTTGGAAGAACTGAAATCTCTAAAATGCTACTGAACAATGGTGCAGATATCAATATCAGAAACAACTATGGTTCTACCGCATTGGAAACCATCTCGGCTCCATTCGAAGATATGAAGCCATTCTATGATCAAATCAGTAAAGACTTGGGTCCCTTGGGTTTAAAGCTTGACTATGATCAAATTGAGAAGGCGCGTCCGGTGATCGCTGAAATGATAAAAAGCAGCGCGCAATGATTGCTGAAAGACGACACGATATTGACTGGCTGAGAGTCATTGCGATTGGGCTACTGCTGATTTATCATGTAGCCATCGCATTTCAGCCATGGGGCGTGTTCATTGGCTTTATTCAAACCAATGAACCTATTGAAGCCATTTGGATACCCATGTCCATGTTGAATATCTGGAGGATACCACTATTATTCTTTGTCTCAGGTATGGGTGTATGGTTTGCGATACAGCGAAGAGATTGGAAGCAACTCATAGCAGAACGATCAAGACGCATATTGCTACCTTATATTTTCGGGATTCTAGCTATTGTCCCGCTGCATGTTTTACTGTGGCAGGATTATTACCATCAGGAGATTTCATACATGCCTCATCCTGCACATCTGTGGTTTCTTGGAAACATATTTGTGTACGTGCTGGTGCTGTCACCTCTGTTTTTCTATTTGAAACGAAATAGTCAAGGTGTGATTGGACAACGCATCAGGAAAGTGTTGGGCAATCCATGGAGCCTTATACTCTTGATGATTCCATTTATTGTTGAGGGAATACTTGTAGCGCCTCAAGAATATGAAATGTACGCGATGACGTGGCATGGCTTTGCTTTGGGATTTATCGCCTTCTTAACCGGATTCTGCTGCGTTTTCGCCGGAACTACTTTTTGGAACAATGTGAAAAAACAACGGTGGATATTATTCGCCCATGCTTTCGCCTTCTATCTAATCAGGTTACTATTTTTCGAACTTAGGACTCCAGACTATTTGATGGCTGTAGAATCATGTCTTTGGATTTTTACTGTATTTGGATTTGGCTATAAATATCTGAATCGTCCAAGCAGGACTTTGACATATCTCAGTCAGGCGGCATATCCTGTATATATCATCCACATGATATTCATTTATATAGCTACCTATATACTATTTCCAATGAATATAAACTCATTTGGGACATTCATAGTCGTCAACATTTTCACGTTCGCAGGGAGCATGCTGACGTTTGAGTTGATCAAACGAGTACGTTTTTTGAGGCCGCTTTTTGGCTTACAATATCAACGGAGATATGATAAATTTGATAAAACAACCTCCTCAAAAGCCTATGATTCACCTGGAAACGGAAAGATTGATATTCAGGCAGTGGAAAGCTGATGATTTTCAGAAGATGGCAATGTTTTTTTCCAAAGAAGAAAATGCACGCTTTGTTGGTGGAGTAAAAAATTCAGAAGACTCATGGCGCCTGATGGCCACCTACATTGGGCACTATGAGCTGATGGGTTACTCCTATCTGGCCCTGGAAGAACGAACGTCTGGAATTCTCATTGGCACCATCGGTTTATGGAATTCCGAACCCTGGCCGGAACCCGAGCTTGGCTATTGGCTTTTGCCAGAGGCGCAAGGCAAAGGTTTCGGAGTTGAAGCTGGAATCAGAGTAAAGGATTATGCGTTGAACGAGCTCAAAGTTGATTCACTTGTCAGCTACATCGATGGCTCCAATGAACCTTCCAAAAAGCTTGCGGTCAAGCTTGGAGCCCGACTTGATCAAACGATTGACCTGCTGGATTTTGGTCCGCATGAAGTCTATCGGTACCGATAATCAGGCTCCGATCATTTGCCAAATAATTTGCTTGCGATGACTTGACAGCTCTTGCACTTCTATCCTTAGTGGATTCATTTTTATCTGGATCACAACTCTCGCATTACCCAGTCGATCTTTTTCAGCAGGAACTCCTTCTTCGTTTAAATAATGATCCAATGGGCTCAATTCATCGAATGGGAAGTGATTGTTGTAAACAGCCATGAGTTTTTCTTTCAGATAATTTCCATAGGTAGATAATACCAATTTGCGGCTGATTTTAGGTGTATTTATGTTTTGTGTAGTAGTTTCCATATTGTGCTTAATTAATAGGCAATTCAGTAGAGTAGGCAACGTGTAAGTGGTATGCCCCTAAATTCAATGGAAAACTAAAATCGAAAACATTGTCGCATGAAACAGAAAAAAGAGCCAAATCAACGATTCAACCCATGGAAAATCGTCATACTATTAGCACTATTGGGTTCTATTTCTTGGGTGATATGGACGCTGGCTAAACCATCCACTCCTGATGAACTCTACGCTGAATATTTTGAACCTTATATCATCCAAACAACTCCCAGAGGTTTGATTGAAGATACCGACCTCTACATGTTAGGAACCATTCATTACCGAGACATGGCGTATGATTCAGCAATTTCAAAGTTCGAAACTCAACTTGAAGAAACTCCTGACGATTACAGGTCACAATTGATGTTAAGCATCAGTTACATGGCGATCAAAGATTTTACCGCTGCTGAAGATGTTCTCCTACAGTTGGTGAATGATCCCAATCACCTTTTTCAGGATCAGGCTCGGTGGTATTTAGGTCTTCTGTATTTGACTGATGAGGATGAAGCGAATGATGATAAAGCGGCTGGACATTTTGAGGAAATAGAAGACAAAGCTCTTTTGAAACAGATAAGTGATATATAAAAAAAGGGCTCCTATTCAAGAACCCTTTTGAATCTAATCCTATATAAATCCTATATAAATATGATCTGAGACCCTTCTTCTTGTCCGCGTTCATAAAAATCACCTACAGTCAACACATCATCTAACTCTTCCCAGAGGTCTTCTTTCTTAAGATGGAACATATCCATTGCCAGCTTGCAAGCGAACACTTTACCTCCGGATGCTTTATAGATCTCCAGAAATTCACTCACTGGTGGAATGTCCAATTTGTCCATCTCTCGTTTCATCATGGCACTTGCCAGTGTTTCCATCCCTGGCAATCCACCGATCATGGTCGGAATATGCATGCCGGGGTTTCCCACTGTGGCTACATGCAGGTTATCCATCTTTTTGGGCTGCAGCATTTCCAAACCAAAAAACGTGCAAAATATTTCAGAATCGAGACCTTCCATCCTGGCACCATTCGCCAGAATCAATGCTGCGTACACAGAATCTATCGTAGCTTTGGAATTGATGATCATCAACTTTTTCAGTGCTTTCTTCTTCTTTTTTGTTTCCTTTTCAGGAGCTTGTACTGTTTCCATTTTCGTAATATTTTAAGTTTATATACAACTTGCAGGCTTAGGAATTCCCGCGATGCGAGAGGCTCTTTTCAGCGGTCCACCGGGGAATAATTGATAGAATTCTTTGATGTCTACAATCCCGGATTTACCAATTCGCCTTATGGTCAGGGCTGTGCCTTTTACTTGCTCCTCTCGGAGGTACTGCAAAATTTCAAAATGACGATCGGTCAGTTCAATTTCTTCCTCCGCAGCAATCTCTTTTGCAATCTCTTTATCCCATTGATCCATATCTAACAGGTATCCTTGCTCATTTACTTCCACTGGTCTATTTGCAATTAGTGTTTCCATTTTCTTAGTGTTTATTCAGCTACAGTTAATTTTTCTTTTGATTTTATCTCTTTGCCATCATAGGACATTTGAGGTGATATGAATGGAATCTTCTTTCCTTTCATCAACATGTTCCAGTACACCCATCGGAAGGCCAGCTTGCCCCAATGGTTGACTTTATTCTCTTTCAGTAATTTCATGGGACCAATCCCTTTGATCGGAAATACTCCGGGAACAGGCTCCTGATCGTAATTGAAATCAATCAGCATGGCTTTGTTAAATCCCGTCTCCACAAAGCAATTGGCATGTCCATCAAACCCCGGCTCCAACTCTTCGCCATTGATATAGTGCAGTATATTATCTGTCAAAACCTCTGCTTCGAAATGAGCGACTGATCCGGCCTTGGATGTAGGCAAATTGGTCGCATCGCCAATAACGAATACATCTTCATAGTCATCAGACTGTAGCGTATGCTTATTGGTGGGCACAAAATTCAGGTCATCACCCATACCGCTCCTTAGAATGACATCATCTCCCATGTTGGTAGGAACTGTCACCAGTAAATCGAATGGCACTTCTATTTCGTCCCAGGACACGATGTTTTTCTTCTCATTATCCACGGAAGCAACCGCAAAATCCGGAACGATATTTATTCCCTTTTCGTCGAGCAGATGCCCTAATGTGGATGCAGCAGTTGGCTTGGTAAAGGCCCCATCTAAAGGTGTGACATATGTAATGTCCACCTTATCCCTATTGCCTTTTTCCTTGAAATACCAATCTGCGAGGAATGCAAATTCGAGAGGTGCCACGGGACATTTGATAGGCATCTCCGTTATATGAACCACCAGCTTGCCTCCCTCAAACGTTTCCAGCTTCTTCCTGAGCTGGCTGGCTCCTTCAAATGTGTAAAAATCAAAAACGGACTTCTTCCACTCAGAACCATTCATGCCTTCAACTTCCTCTGGTGCAATCCGAGATCCCGTAGCAATGATTAGTAAATCATAACTTATGATCTCACCATCTCCCAGTCGTACCTGATGCTGTTCAGGCTGAATGATATCAATCGATTTTTGGACATAATTGACACCCTCAGGAATGTATTTAGCTTTGGATCGGTAGCAATCCTCTTCCTCATATATGCCAAAAGGAAGGAATAAAAATCCAGGTTGGTAATAGTGCTTTTCAAATTGATCAACGATAGTGATTTCCCACGCTTTGGGCAATCGCGTTTTCAAATGATTGGCCATCATGGTACCGGCTGATCCGGCTCCCAGTATTAGTAAATTTTTCATGGCACTTGGTTTTGATTGTTCATTCAAATTAAGACCAGAATGGGGACGATTTGAATGACCTAAATCAGTGGACCATGTGAGGTTTGTTCGGATTGGGGAGTTATGTAACAATTGTTACAAAAGGTGGATTAAACGATTATCGCTTATCTTTTTGCAAAAGAATCCGCTAATCTTAACCATTCAAATATTCCAAAAATCAGCTTTATCTGATTACCACTATTATGAAAAAAGCATTCCTTCTCACTTGTGCCATTACCCTGGCACTACATGGTCTTTTCAGTCAGGATGTCTCCATCAATGATGGACCTTACATTTTCATAGCAGATGATGAATTGATGGTGAAAAATGTAAAAGCCGGTGAAGTGCTTTCCACTACACTGGCTCTAGATGCTTTCGAGACATCTTATGCGCCTCAAAAGTCGATTTTTACTGATGTGACAAACATCGTGGCGCTCAGTGATATTCATGGACAGTATGATCTGGCCGTTGAAATTCTTCAAAACAATGGAATTATCGATGAGGAGCTAAACTGGGATTTCGGAAATGGTCATATGGTCATCGCCGGCGATATTTTTGATCGTGGGCCGCAGGTGACTGAAGTGCTGTGGTTGGTATATAGGCTCGAAAAGCAAGCAAAAGAAGCAGGTGGCTTTGTGCATTTTCTGCTTGGCAACCATGAGTATATGGTGCTTCACAAAGACCTGAGGTATCTGCACGAAAAGTATGAGACTGTATCTATGCTTCTCGACATGGATTATGACGACCTCTTTGGCAGCAATACCATCCTGGGAAGATGGTTGAGATCCAAGCCTACGATTGTAAAGATCAACGAGCATGTTTTTGTGCATGGCGGGATCTCCAATGATTTCCTTTCCAGTGTAGGGTTCGATATTGAAAACATAAATGAGACGATGCGCAAGTCGATCGATCGAAGTAAAGATGAAATGAAAGCCTCTGACTTCTACAGCACGTATTACGGGAGTTCAGGGCCGATTTGGTATCGAGGGTATTTCTATGGAGAGCTTTCCGATCAGGCCATTGACAGTGTATTGAATCGGACCACAAGCGAGCATGTCGTAGTAGGTCATTGCTCCAACGATGAGGTGGTGAGCCTGTTTGACAACAAAATATTTGGCGTGGACTCCAGCATCAAAAAAGGTCAGTATGGGGAAGTGCTTTTTCTGAGTGGTGATAGCTACTACCGGGGCACAAAGGATGGAGAAAAGTTGAAGTTTGAGTAAATCAAAAAAGGTTGCTGTTTGAAATATTGATTACGAATTCACTGATTACAAGTATGCGCAAACGAGATCCTATATGACCAAGGATTCAATTTCTGACAATTTGATTTTCTCTACCGAACCATTTCTATGATTTTCAAAATCAAATTCTGTCTCGTTATAATTTCCAAGGTAAGCGCCACAAATTGTGGTACCAGACAAAAGATGAATCAAGACAAGTTGTCCTCTGCTCAATTTTAGTTTCAGTAATTGCTCAACGCTCATAGTGCGCAATACTATTTATTGTCTCTTATTCGGAAAAATAATCTCGACTACCCAATAATGAAGGCTTCCCAACCAGTCCAATTTTTCGATTAGCATTGTTCGTACTATCGATGTAAAGCCTCAATTCTAAGTAACGATGGACAAAAAAAAGCGGCATCACTGCCGCTTCTTTAAACATCCGCCATAGCAAATGCTTCCTTAGTTTGCTTTTAATCCTACATCTTTTACTTTTTCAAGATGCAATTCGTAGAAATAATGATATTAGGGAGTTGGTGAGTAAACAAACACAATCGGACGCTTGCGCTAGTTAGGAGATTACCAACCGCTACCCTCTAATTAACTAACCTACTAATCACCAATCCACTAATCACTACCCACTAACTCCTCTGCTTCATTCAAAAACTCGATGATAAGCTGGAAGTCACAGGCGATGGACTCAAAGTCTGACGGCAGGGTTTCATGCTCGGAGACGATGTATTGCAGGTAGACACGCAGAAGGCTTTTGCGTAGTTCGGCAGGCGGTGAGGCTGTGAAGAGGTTTTGTAGTTGTTCTGAGAGCTGGCAAGAGTTAGAAGTATTTTTCAATATTTATTTTATATAAGTTCAACTTACATAATAGTAATTAAAACTTTTTGATACATAATAATTACTTTAATTTATTCTTAATATACCTCAAGTACACCTTTTGGTTATATAAGTTGATCTTACGTTTTTGCACTCTGAACGCCCATTTTAGGATATGGAAGAGCGCATTAATCGCATCAAAGAGATACTTGTAATCAAAGGCAAATCCCAGAAATGGCTTGCAGAACAAATGCGCATCAGCACCACTGCAATGACTGCCATCTGCAACAATAAATCACAGCCTCACCTCAAAGACCTTAAGCGTATCGCGGACATACTAGAAGAGGATATTCGGGAGCTGTTGGTGAGTACTAGGTGAGTACAAGCGGACGCTTGCACTAGCTAGGGCTTGAGGTTCGTGAAGACACAAACCTTGGCTAAGCGAAAGCGTCTTCTTGTTTTATAAATAAGGCACATTTTACTTTATCTTTAATAGAAAGCCACTAATCATACGATACCAAAAACAAAAATCATGAAAGCATTAACCTTCATTCTACTACTGGGCGTTTTTTCTCAGCTGAGCGCACAGTTCATCAGTTCTGAAGACAGCCTGCAAATTGTTCAACAAGTCGAAGACTGGAACAAAGCATGGAAAATTAAAGATCCTGTTTTAGCTGCAAAATGGTATTCCGACGATGCTGATTTCACCAATGCATTCGGCTTTAGTATGATAGGTAAACAAGCGATCGAAAAGTATCTAACACGTGTATTCAATATGGATTTTGTAATGGCAGGAGATTCCGAACAAACCTCTTTGAAGCTCAAGTATATCTCTGAGAAGACGATATTGGTCGTATCTACGATTTCTAGAAAGGGACAAAAATTGAATGACAATACTGAGCTTGGCCCCAGACTTACAACTCATCACCGACTTTTCCAAAACAATGGTGAGTGGACTATCGTGGCCCATCTTATTTCAGATGCGAGAAGCATTGAAACCAATAAGCATTAATTCCTCCACTAGCGCAAGTTTATAACTTGTGCTTCCTGTCCCCTCTTAGGTCCATCCGTACAAACCTTTTACCGCAGGATACCAGCAACATCACTGCATGAATCCCTTGCAGTCGTGCATAAAGCACTTACATCGTTGCATGAGCGACTTACAGTCATACATAAAGCACTTACATCAATGCATGAAGGGCTTACAGTCGTGCATAAAGCACTTACATCGTTGCATAAACGACTTACATCAATGCATGAAGGACTTACATCGTTGCATAAAGCACTTACATCAATGCATAAACTCCTCCCCTGCTGCCGCAAGTTTGCAGCTTGTGGCCATTGTGAGACACTTGGGGTAGCTTACGCAAAATACCGGCTGAAGATGCCGGATCGAGTCCGGCATGACAAGCTGATCGGCAACAAAAAAACCGATCCACTGGACCGGTTTTTCGCTGAAGAGCTTTAAAACTTACCTATTTTAAACCACCTCCCATTGGAGATCTCCTATATATCTATATGCTACTTTTCCTTTGTCATTCATGGCGAAAAGGAAGATCCACTGATTGTCGCACAGTTGGCGAATGGACTCGTGCTTTTCCAGAATTTTGCTCATCTCATCCACCGGCGCTTCGATGATCACATTCAAGCGCTGCGGCTCATGCTGATATTGCTGTCCGTCATGTACCGATTGCATCGGAAGGCCAACTCGCAGATCGCCTGCAAATCCTTCAAGCACTCCCATACCTCCTACCACATTGTGCAGGGTCTTGTTGCCTGATCCGAAACGCTTGTTGTCCACCGTGGAAGCGTAGTACTGCAGGTTGATCCATGAGGTCACCACCATTGGTGCAGTCATGATCAACTCGAGTACGCCAAAGCCTTTGTCCTTCTTCCAGGCGTAATTGTGCATGAAGGATTTTCCTCCGAGGTTTAGCTCAGCTGTTCGTTCTCTGGGAGCAACGATGAAGGAAGAGCATCCTGCCAGACCCCACTCAGGACGTACCTGAGACCAATCTTTGCTTCGCTGAATGACCTGCTTGCTGATGTCGCCACCTTGAATATTCATGCGTTTGGCTCGCTCTTTTCTTGCAGCCTCGCCGGCTATCGCCAATGCCTGGTTTAGCTCCGCTAAATTTTCGGCATGCCAGGAGGTAATGTTCTCAGGATTAAACACAGTGACATTGTCTGTGGTCGTATCGTGCAACCCTGCCATGAAGACCGACGAGTTCGGGATGTCTATGTTGTGCGCTTTCAATCCTTCACGCACTCGCTTATCATTCAGGATGGCTGCAGCAACTTTCGCATTGGATTCGCCTGAATGTCCGCCACATGCGCCACAATCCAGGCCAGTAGCGTGTGGATTGTTTGTGGTCGTCGCGCCATGCCCGGCAATGAGGACGATCGGGGCAAAATTCTCTGTAAGCGACATCCCTCTGAGTGCCGAAGCAGCCATGTTGATACTTTCCTTCAATGGAATTCCTGTGGCTTCAGATGTGATCATCTCAAATTCGATTTCCACCGTTTTATCAGCGATCTGCCGCTTCGACAAACCTGATCGGTCGGGGTGAGATACTGGGCGGGTGATGCCGAATGAATCTGCGATAAGTTTCGGCAGAAAAAAGAGCCCCAGCGGGCTGACAAAGCTGAAGCAGCTAACTGCTCCGGATTTGAATGATTTTATGGCTTTATTAAAGTGTGCCCAAAATTTACGCCCATCTATTGCCTTGGTATTTGCCTCTAGATCAGGTATCCGCTCATTGATGGTGTGAGAGGTGGTCAAGAGAACCGGGCATTGATCCGTGCCTTCTTCGTGCCCCAGTTGTTTGTATTTGACCGGAAATCCGAAGAATCCTGCGAATCCCAGTGTTTCAATGTCCTTGTGTGCGGCTTCAAGGTTTCTTCGCAGCACCTCTGACCGTACGTCTATGCAAAACACCGCCTGAACCTGAGGAGTCTTCTCTTTCTTTTCCGTTGGTTCCTGATTGTTGATGGATGCGATGATCTGTCGCTGATTAGCCAGGTCATACGCTTGCTGCAAGATCAGTTGCCTTGTCAGTGATTCGTTCATGTCTCCCAAGGCAATCATTCCCAGGGATTCGGATTTTGCCTGTCGCCAGTGATTTTCCAGGTCTGCATAGTTGAGCAGCTTCTTCAGACTCACCTCCCATACCAGGAGAATGGCCAGAAATTCTTCCAATGCATTGCTTTCTCGCCCTTGCAGCCTGGCATCCCAGTCAACTCGTGCGGCAAATCCTGCCCATCCGTTCATTTTCAGCAGCAAGCTGCTGAGGTAATGATCCAGCATGTTTTCCGGTATGTCCAGCGTATCCAACGCTTCTTTTGCGGCCAGCAGGTGATCTCCCGGCATTGCTTTGATCTGCTTTCTAAAGCCTTTCAACCCCATAGCTTCCGGACTGAAATCGATCTCTGCTTCCTGCTTCCAGGCTTTGAATAGTGAGCTTGTTTTTTGAGTGGTCTTCCAGGTGGCTTGCTTGTCATCGAAATAGGCAGATGCCCACAATGAAATCCGATCCACCATGAATCTTTTCCACTTCTTCCCGTTTATTTCACTCGCCACATCCACCAGCGTCTTGATTTGCGCCGATTCGTCCGTTTCCTGCTCCTCGTACAGTTTCTGAATAAAGGTGTCTACTTCCTCCGCGTCACTTCCCTGGCTGACATGTAGTGCCTCCGCTATGTCTTCCTTTTTCAGCTTTCCTGCCTGGAGCGCCTCTCTGAAGAAGTTCAGTGGCAAAGTGGGTGCAATCCCACCGCTCTTATTCAGGAAGTTCATCGCTTCCTCAAAATCCATGGCAGACATGCCCATGTATGGGTTCACCGCCACGAAATTTTCAAGAGACCAAAGTGGAGCGATCGTTTTCGTTCCTCTTGCGAGGAGCTCCTTCACTTTTTGTCGAGTGGATGTTTCTAGTGTTGTCAATTTTTTTTGATTTAATTGTTGAGTAGTATTTCTGTACGATGCAAGGGTGTATTACTTGAAGACCTATTCTCCTCGGGCTGTTCCTCCTCTTCCTCAACCGTCAGGTTTGCCCATTTGAATTTTTCATTTTTCAGTGATCCGATCATGCGATCAAAAATCACATTGGCATAAAATCCATTTCTTAAGTGGATACCTAATCGGTAGGCAAATCCGCTTGACTTCATTCGAGGTGATACCAGCTGCAGTAGAATCACTGTAGCATAGCACACCAGAAGTGCCGTAATTGCCGAGCTTATAAGTGCAACTGGCTCTTGTAGTTCAGGAATTTGTGAGCCCAGGATTGATCTTGCGCCATGCTCCAGGGTGAAAAAGGACAGTGAGACAAGAAGTGTCATGCCTATAGTGAGCATGATTGTTTTGGTTCTTCCGGAGGTATCAACGGTAGCGGCCAGCAGCTGACTTAAGCCCATCACGATGATGAGGCCAATCGCCACAAGGTTGAAATTTTGTTCGATCTGGATTCCCCACAGTTCACAAAACAAGAGGTAGGTACCCAGTGCCATCGCTATGCTCAAGGCTATTCGCAGCATACTTCCTTTACGTGCCGGTAATGATACTTTGCGAGATCTAACCCCATCTACTACGCTCCCGGAGGATAGGAATGAATGTGCTTTGTAAAATGAGTGCGCGACTACATGCAATATGGCCGCCGCATACACGCCGAATCCGCAGATGAGCAGTGAAAATCCCATGTGTGCCACACTGGAATACCCAAGTGCCACTTTTACTGAAGGCTGGGTGAGGAAGACAACCGATGCAAATAAGGCAGTCAATCCACCTATGATGATGAGCATCAGTGATGCTGAAGTCGACTCAATCATCAGGAAACTCATTCTCACCATCAGGAATGGGCCGGCATTTAAAAGTCCTGCATGAAGCAGAGCAGATACAGGTGTTGGGGTTTCTACTACTTCGATCAGCCATCCGTGTGTGGGGAATTGAGCTGATTTGAGCATTGCTGTGATCACTAGTAAGATCGTGGCTGAAATGAGCAACCCATTCATTGCGAAATTGGCAGCTTGGGTAGCTTCAAAAATGACTTGCAAATCACCCGATCCGATCGACATGTAGATGCAGACCACTGCTGCGAGCAAGCTCAGGTCTCCCAGTCGAGCCAGTACAAACTTCTTTCTAGCTGCGGCTATGGCTTGCGGTCTACTTCTGTAGAATACCAGCAATGAGTGCAGACACATGCTGGTGATCACCCAGAAAAACAAGATCTGAAACAAGTTTCCCGACAGGATCAGCAGCTCTACCGAAGCGATGGTAATGGCCAATCTGCTGAAAAACACAGCTTTTCTACTTTCTCCATCGATGTAGTTTGCGCTATACCTAAGTATGACATATCCAAGTATGGAGATCATTGCAAACATGGAGATACTAAGCGCGTCGAGTCTCAGCGCAAATCCGAGTCCTTGCCAGCCAAGTAAGCTTGATTGCATCATTCCGAACTGGTAGACGCATATGGCACTTACCAAGGAGATGATGATTCCAACTACCGCAATTGCTTCTCCTCTAGCTCTGGAGACCTGAGATTTGTTGGTAGATGTCGCCAATGCGCCTGCATAAATCAATAAGAGTGCGGGCGCGATCAGTGGAATAAGTGTGAGCATGGATGCTTGCATATTCATTTTTGTTTGTTGTGAACTTTAAGCGTTGGCCATATTCCCCGGGGAATAAGCGTTCATTTGTTTTTGATAAGATGCAATGGCAAATGCAATCAGGAATGATGCTACCGTTAGCGTGCCGCCAAGAACTCCATAAATGAATCCTGACTCGATCCAGTTGTATGTCGCCGGCACTTCTAAAATCTTGGCTAGGTACCCGCCAACTTTGGCACCAAACGCACCTCCGACAACTGCACCTATTAAAAGAAATCTTAAGTTTTTCATGTTTCTGTGTTTTTGTTTCAAGAGTTGGATATCCTAAAGCTTGTCTGTGTCAGTGATTTCCACTTTTTTATTATTTCCAACCACGAATTTAGAATGCATGATTCATTAATTTTTATTTAATTATATTATGATATACATAAATATTAATTAATGTATTGGGCGTTTTATTAATTACGGGATTGGCTTAACACACCTGAAATACAGGGGTTTACGGAAAGATCAACGAGATACTCTTTAACTGAATATTTTTTAAATATCCAGTTAAAGAAATCTGATTGGAATAAAAGGGGTTGGTAGCTGAAGGGGTAGAAAATCGATTATGCGATCGATTGTTTAGTAATGACTGGTGTAAATCACTTTGCTTTTAAGCCCAGTGAAATCATTTCTTGTTTGATCGTATCAATCCTTTTGAAGTATGATTTTATTATTCAGTCACCGATCTGGATAGTTCTGTTCTGTAAAACGGAAATCAGAAAATTCAATTCAAGCGCTAGCTTGCTGATTTTCTTATTATGTATTTGTCTGGTCATTATTACTCTTATGACTTTATCTCCTCTTAAAAGTCACAGGGTAGGATAAACTATTTTTTGAGTCACCTAAAATGGCCAGAAGGTTATCACTGATCTTTCTCATTTTTTTCCTCAATTTCGATCAGTACTTTGACAGCTCTAATTCCATTTATTTCAAGAATTTCTGCCTGGACTCCTTCGTCCAATTCGATTTTTTTATTCTTTTCCAATTTATGGCCTTCTTTTTCCACGATTAGTCCTGATAAGGTGTCTGCATCTTCGGCACTAAGATTTAGCTTGAATCGTTCGTTGATATCATCGATATGAACATCTCCTTTGGCAATGATTTTTCCGTCTTTCTGTTCGGTAATCTCCGGCTCTTCCACATCAAATTCATCTTGCATACTCCCCACCAGTTCTTCTAATAAATCTTCTAAGGTGACAATGCCAAGAACAGTCCCGTATTCGTCCTGCACAAAAGCAAGGTGCTGACGTGCACTTCTGAACTCCTGCAGCAGTTTGCTAAGCAAGATGTTTTCGGGTACCATCATGGTGGGCCTTGCCACTGCCTTTAGATCTACCGTATCATTTTGATTATATCCTACAATGTCTTTTATATGAATTACTCCCAAAACTTTATCCAAGGAGTCATCGCATAGTGGGAAGCGGGTGTGTCTGGATGCTTTTGCAAACTCAAGGTTTTTGAGGAAGGAATCGTTGACGTCAAGGATTTCAACTTCATTTCTTGGCTTTATGATTTGCCTGGCCACCGTATCATCAAAGCGAAAAACTGCATTGAGCAAACGATGTTCATTCTTGGTCAATTCCCCTTTAGCGTAGGCAATACTTAGGGAAGCCTGAATCTCTTCCTCGGAAAGAGGTGTATCATGTTCATCGGATTCATCAATTCCCAACCATTTCAAAATGACGTTAGTGATTCCGTTGAGCACATACATGAAAGGGTATAAGACCATGTAAAATCCTTTCAATAGCAAGGCAGAACCCAGGAAGACGGGCTCGGGTTTTCGAATCGCATAGATTTTAGGGACCTGCTCTCCTATGACAATGTGGAATGCTGTAATTGTAGTGAAGGCAATAGTGAAGGCAATTCCATGAACCACATTTTCGGAGTTGATACCCAGGTCGTGTATTAGGGGTGTGATCAGGTGAGCAATGGCAGGTTCACCTATCCAGCCCAATGCAAGTGATGCCATGGTAATACCAAGCTGACATGCTGAGAGCGCAAGATTTTGCCGCTTGAATAACCACATAGCAGTGGTCGCAAATGGCTGCTTGTCTCTGATCATTTTCTTGACTTTGCTTTTCGTAAGCTTTACTAAAGCAAATTCTGCTGCAACGAAAAAGCCATTTAGGATTATAAAAATGACGGTTAAGCCAATCTTAATCCCATCCATGGTATAGTTAGGTTCTGCTTCCATTCTGTTAGATGATTAATGTGAAATTGCTTCTGAGACATAATGGTCCACTTCGTCCATTGAATGTAGCCAATAGTTGGATGAATAAATGGTTATCAAAGTTTTATCTAGCGACTCTGCAGCTTCGAATTGCCAGATGATTCCTTCCGCTTCTGGAAAAGGGGCTCCATTTACCTGCTTGTCAAACAATCTGTTAATTATGGCATGGTCATCCATACCTTGTGCGAGTAGTCTTGTGAGAAAGGTTTTGTTGATTCCGGCTAAAGGCTCAAGGCTACCAGATGCCACTTCAATAGTGCATTTTACCGCATCAGTCTCCGGAAATCTCCCGGGGAATGCCCACTTCAATAGAACTGAACAATCGTATAGTTCATTATGAAGGTTGATGTCTGTGTACTCTTCCCACAGTTTCTCATCCATCATTTCGTTTGATAGATTTTGTATTTGTCCTTTACTTAGCTTGTCGCCAAGTTTGTAATTCAAGACTAATTCTGCAGCTTCATCTGCTTCAAGTTCCTGCAAAGCCATGATTGTATAACTCCTAAGCTCATCAGGATCAAGCTCGTCCACATCATCAAAATCGGCTTCTTCCAGAATTTCTTTGAATTCCTCATTACTCCACGAATTGGGCAATTCATGAACTTCCTCGAAGGATCGCACCTTCACCTCGTATGTTATCTTCATTTACAAATATTCTCTCCCCATTGAGACTGCTTATTTTAAAAAAGTCACAAAAAAGGAGATGGATGAAGCCTGAAAGCGATAGCTATTTTGAACGTATGCTTGAAATTTATTAATCGTCCAGACTTATTTCCAGCGAAAAATTTAAGCTAGCCACTCCCTTTCCTCTTACGGTTCCTATAATAGGCATGGTGTTTTTATAATGAGCACACTTGGCAACCGGGATATGCGTGTGCCCAACGGCTATTCCATGACTTGGGTCATAGCCGATCCAACCTGCTCCCGGTATGTAAGTTTCCAGCCATGCATGTAGTTCAAAAGCTGGTTCTGCTGCGTCTAGATAGAAGTAACCACTCACGAATCGAGAAGCAATCCCTAAGTGCCTTAACAAATGTATTTGCATCCACGTAAGGTCTCTGCATGATCCATTCTTCAGCTTAAAGGTCTCTTTTGGCAATCGAGGATCTCCTTCTTCTCTGCTTTCTACCTTGAATGTTTTATGAATTTCCTTAGTGAGTTCTAAGATGAATACAGAAGTTTCCGTGCCGGCAATTTCCATCAAGTCGTCCAGGTAGGCCTTCATCTCTTTGGAAAGCTCCAAATATGTGAGCGAGGGCTGAAGTAAGTTCTTTAAATGATCCGGGTAATCGAAGGAAAGTATGTGAGAGAAACTAGCAGGATAGATGAGGTAATTGAATGGGTTAAATGGCTCAGTAATAATCCTGGCCTCCGCAGAAACTTTAAGCTCTTTATGAAGACCCTCGAACCAGCAAAAATGGAACACATTGTTTTCCACATCCATTTGTTCTGAGATACCGATTGGTTGTGGGCTTACATTTAACTGAAAGTCTGTAATGGTCAGGTAGGGATCGCATGCGGGTTTAAAGCGCAAAAAATGTGGCTCAAGAAAAACGGCCTCATCAAATTGATAAATGGTATTGTGTTTGATTGTTAGCTGCATTCAAGCTCTATCTATTTTCAGTCACTTAGCAAATTAGACTAGTTTGGTGTCTTGCTTCGCTTTAAATGAAAGATATTGCTCATCCACATCCACTATGAACCTAGACTTCAAGAGTTTTCGGCCTAAAAGAATAGGGTAATTCATTTCTGCCCGATCTGTGAGTGAGAAAGATGCTTTGATTCTCTTGCCGAACAGGACAACTACCGTTTTGATAATGTACCGCTCCTCAGAATGACCATTCGAGCTTTTTATTTTCTTCTTGAAAAAATCCCGAGACTGAAACACATGAGACCCTTTGCTTCCGTCCAAAGGAATGTGAAAATTGAGTTCTTCAACGCCATCTTTTTTTAGGATTTCAATGTGAGAACAATGGATAGCTGACCTGTTTGCACCTGTGTCAATTTTTGCTTCAATGTTCTGTAGATTAAAGAGAGGTAGATCAACTCTATCTACACTCCCTATGGTTTTCTTTTGCACGTATAAAATTACTTTTTTATCTCATCTAAAATGTCGGTGGCACCTTCTACTCCTTCGCTCAAAGATTTTTTCACACTGTCCATCGCTTCGCCTCCAATGTCTTTGGCTGCTTCAAGTGCTGCAATGATCGAATTCTTTGTTGCCGCTACGGTATCTCCACCTACTTGCTTGACACCACTAATTGATCCTTTAACTGCTTCCACAGCAACTTCACCAACATTGATCCCAAGATCTGTTGCTGCATGAATGGCCTGCTTTACAGATCCTTCAACGGCATCTTTTTGATCTACACCTGATTCCATGGCTCCTTGAATGGCTCCATCAACGATACCCTTTACTAATTTGATAGCACTGGTTCCAATCGATCCAATCCCCTCAAAAGCTCCCTGAACGATTGATGCTGGTATTTGAATCCCTTTTACAACTAAATCCGAAGTGTTTTTAATTGTCGTTACTGCCAGTTCTTTAACAGAATCGACAATTGAACTTCCTAAATCTGCTGTTCCGGACAGAGCTCCTTTTACTCCGCCCTTTACTCCGTTTACTAATTTCGATAAAATGTTTGACATGATTTCTTTTGTTTATGGTTTAAAATGATTGTTAAAAATGTTTTTATGATGTGATATTTTCAGTTTCTCTCCCAATGTGCATTAATGCATCTCCTCTGTTCACGACAGGATTATTGTTAACAGCGATAACGTGTCCGTTAAATTGGCTTTTGACGCTTTTTTCAAATTCACCAAAAGGTCCGGCTATGATTCCTACTTTTTGCCCTTTTTCGACTGATTCTCCAGGCCGAACAAAAGAATAGTATAATCCTCCAGCTTTTGATCTAAGCCATGAAGAAGAGCTAATACGAATACTTTGGTAAACAGGCTCAGGAGCATCTTTTCTCATTCCCAAATACTTCATCACTCGCAAAGCACCGTTCACACCTTCGTCAATAGAGTTCTTTCTCAGACGTTGCGATTCTCCGGCTTCATATACAAGAATGGGCTTTCCTCTTTTGGCAGCCTCCTTCCGCAAGGATTTATCTCGAAAAGGTGAATGAATGATGTATTTAGCACCAAAGGCTTTTGCCAAAGCAAGGTTTTCATCTACATCCATTTGACCCCTTATTTGTGGAAAATTGTTGATACGCGATCCTCCCGTATGAAAATCAAGCCCAAAATCTATCAACGGCAGAATTTCATTCCTAAAATGGAATGCTATTTGACTCGCTAGACTACCACTTCTTGTCCCAGGAAATGAGCGATTGACATCTTTTCCGTCTGGGACTTGTCTGGAGAAGTTGAGAAATCCATAAACATTTAAGATTGGGATACATATAGTTGTTCCGATTTCCACTTTATTAAGTTTTTGACTAATTATTCGCCTAACAATCTCCACCCCGTTAATTTCATCTCCATGCATTCCTCCCATGAGTAAAAGGGTTGGGCCTGGCTTTTTGGAACGAGAAACCACTATGGGTATATCAATTTGTGTTCTTGTTGGTAGACGAGAGATAGTGGCCAGAATCTGTTTTTCTTTCCCGGGCTCAACAATCTGACCAGCTATTTTAAAATCCTCCATTAAGCTTTGCTTATCTTTTAGTAATCGTTATTTAGCGTGGTTTTGCTCAATGTATTCAACAATCTTTCCAGCAATATCAACTCCGGTAGCATTTTCAATTCCTTCTAAACCTGGAGAGGAATTAACTTCCAGCACTAAAGGTCCACGTTCGGATTGCAGCATATCCACACCAGCAATCGCCAGTCCCATACTTTCAGCTGCTTTAAGAGCCGTCTCTTTTTCCTTAGCACTTAATTCAATCAAATTGGCTTGTCCACCTCTATGTAGATTTGATCTAAACTCACCTTCTTTACCTTGTCTTTTCATGGCTCCAACGATTTCGCCATTTACTATAAATACGCGTATATCGGCACCTCCTGCCTCTTTGATAAACTCCTGTAGTATTACTCTTGTCTTTAGGCTATCGAAAGCTTCTACTACCGATGTTGCCGCTTTGTCTGTCTCAGCCAGCATTACTCCTAAGCCTTGAGTTCCCTCAAGGAGTTTAATCACCACTGGAGCGTGTCCTACGTGTTTCAGTATCTTATTTTCTTCCTTGCTGTTGTTGGTAAATGCCGTCTTAGGCATTCTGACACCAGAACGTGACAGAATTTGAAGACTTCTCAACTTATCTCTAGATCTGGTGATAGCTTGTGACTCAACAGCCGTAAAAACTTTCATCATTTCAAACTGTCTAACTACGGCAGTACCATAGAAGGTCACTGATGCCCCTATTCTTGGAATAACAGCATCTATGTTATCAAGTTTGTCTCCTTTATAATAAATCACAGGACCCGAATCGTCCATGACAATGTCACACTTTAGATGATCCACCACCATTGCTTCGTGACCTTTTTGTTCGATTGCTTCGATCAATCGTCTGGTTGAATAGAGTTTAGGGTTTCTGGAAAGAACTGCGATTTTCATAGTTTATAGTTTTGAATTAGTAATTCGATTTATTTAAAATATTCCTAGAGCTGATCCAAGTAAGGTTGCTAACCCAAGGAAACTCAAGAATCCCATGATGTCTGTGACTGTGGTAAGAACAATCGAAGAAGACTGAGCAGGATCTTGCCCAAAGGCTTTTAGTATGATTGGGACGACCGCTCCGGAGAATCCGGCGATGACCATCGATAGTATCATGGAAGTTCCAATGACCAGAGAAATACCAAAAGAGGATGCCCAGAAATAGGCTATTACAGATGTAGTGAGTGCTACAGCTATCCCGTTGATAAAACCCACAGCTACTTCTTTACGAGCTACCTTCCACCATTGACTCGTTTGAATTTCCCTCAAAGCGAGCCCTCTCATAGTAACTGCCAGTGCTTGAGATCCGGTATTACCTGATTGCCCAGCAACTACCGGCAGAAATACTGCTAATACAGTGACCTGAGCAATGGTTTCCTCAAAAGCACCCACTATTGATGCTGCCAGAAATGCTGTAGCAAGATTAATCTGAAGCCAAGGAAGTCTTTTCTTCACAGCAAACAATGGAGTTGATAAGGCTCGCTCCTCTCTGCCTGCACCAAACATGGCCAAAACATCTTCAGAAGCATCTTTTTGAGTAGCAGCTACTAAGGCACTGTTACGAATGATTCCGAGTATATGATTGTCAATATCTACCACAGGCAGGTTAATGATTTTACCTTCTTCAAAAAGCTTCACAACTTCTTCTGCCGGGGACATTACTGACACACTTTCACATGGAACCACCAATTCATCCAATGTCGTTTCTGGTGTTGATATCGCAATGGTTTGAATGAACACTTTTCCAAGTAGTCTTCCCTTGCTATCTGTTACATAGAGATTCACCATTTTCTTATCCCCAATCGATCTCAGCTTATTCAATACCTGATCCACCGTATTTTCCGGCTGGAAAGTAATGATGCGAGTATCCATCAAGAAGCCGGCAGCCTCAGGAGGATAAGAAAGCATCTCCCGAATACTTTTTGACTTTCGCTCTGAAAAGAGTCCTAGTCTTTTTTCTAAAAGCGATGATTTGGTACGTGATAATAGTTTTGCTGCTAAGTATGGATCAATTGCATCAAAAACAGATAAAAAGGCACTCTCTTCCATGCTTTCTATTACACTGGCCACTACATCTGGGCTAAGATTGGTTAGCAACTCCTCTGTAGCATCTGATGGTAGATCCTTTAGATATTCTACGATTTCTTCTGGGCTGAAAGCATTGAACGTTGCTGCCACTTCCTCTGGAAATAATTGAATGTATTTATCTACCAGTCTGCTTTTGATCTCTGTTAGTTCCATGGCTCTTGCTATTAAGGTTTTAGGTTTGATTCTGCACTCCCAAGCAGGCCTGTCAGCCCAATTGTAAATAGCTCGCCCAAAGCATTTCCTGCTTTTATTGCCGAGTTGTCTATTGTCGTTTTACCAGATTTAACTTCAGATAGTGAGACTCTGGACACGGTCCCAATAAATTCTCCATTTACTTTCACTACCGGCAAGTCAATGAATGCATGATCCCAATTTTCAAGTAGCTCCTTTGCACTCATATCAGCAAAGACTGTCCGTGAAACCTTATTCATCACTATTTGAATTGTTTTGTTTGGATCATTCGTGATCAGCTCATTCACCTCCAGATATCCAACAAGTTTTTTCTCATCATCAAGGACAAAGACATGTGGTTTGACAACAGCTTTGCTACTCTTAATAAGGTGCAATGCTTTTTCTATTTTCATGTTTACCGGGAGCGTAAAAACATAGGGTTCCAGGTGGGCGCCTACCTGATCTTTGTCAAAGGCAAGTACACGCTTTAAGTTTTTAGCTCTTTCTGGTTGAACTTTATTTAGTATTTGAGTACTTATTGATTTCTCGCATATCCTCAGAATTGCTTCAGCATTCGAAAGGGACAGATGATCCATACAGGCTACTGCTCGCTCAAGTGTTATCTTTTCCAATACCTTACCCGATTTGTAGGGAAGCAATCGTGACAAAATAACCATGGATTGATCGAGTGTTAAAGAATCAATCAATACGGTAATTTCCTCAGTTTCAAGCTCGTTAATTGCAGCTATCGCAATTTCAGGATGGCTGGAGAGAAACTGATCGATCAGGAGTTGGTCGTTATTCATTTTGATTGATCTTTGATGATGGTAATTCTGGTTTCGTTGAATTCTTTAGCCGGAACTACCACTAATCCAGTATTTGTCTCCAGCGATACGGCATGATCTGTGATTTTAACTATGGTGCCGACAAGATCGCCCAGCATGATGGTGGTTCCCAACTGATGAGACTTTCGCACATAATAAGATCCAAGAATATTGCTTACTGAAGTTTTTGCTCCTAATCCAAATGCAAGTGAGGCACCAAACAACAAAGAGGCGAGAATGATGATAAAAAGGTTTGTAAGGAAGATGATATTCACTCCCAATTGCCCGACAGCAATGACAATCGCAATAAATATGACCAAATACCGAAGTGATCTTCCTAAAAATTTACCATTGGCAATGCCTGTTCTGGATGCCGCTGACTGAATGAGGTCTCCAAGGAGTCTTCCGGCAACAAGTCCGATAAAAATGATAACTACCGCTACCAAAATGTTTGGGAGGTAACTCACAATTTTATCAAACCACTCGCTAAAAAAATCAAGGCTCAGAATCCGGATTGCAATCAGAACAGAAATGGTAATGATGATCCAGAAAAAAGTGGCAGCTATAAATGTCGCGGAGCCTTTAAAATCTACATTTAACATTCTCTCCTGAAGTCGTTCATTCAGACTTTTATTTAGGAAAAGAATTAAACGACGAACCAGTTTTTTAACAAGCTTTCCGATTACAAAGCCGATAAGAATGACAACAATAGCCATGATCAATCGGGGCAGCAAATCAGTAAAACCAGAAAGTAAACCACTCAGGAATGAGTCTATTTCTTCTTTCATATGTGTGGGTTTAATTTCAATTGCACACTTATGACTCCCGATCGTAAGAAAAGTCACATATTATTTATGATTCATCCTTATCGGGACTTGGATCTACCATTTTACCGGCTGAGCGCGCCATATCTACTGAAAATAGTTTACCAACATCGGCAAGCAGAAGAGCCGAGTTAATGGTTGCCATCACCTCATCCTTTAATTTGGGAGGTAGCTTCTCCACATTGTTTATGAGCTTGAAAGGATTCAGTCGCTCATTTTCCTCTGGAATCTGATTATTTTTCTTGTCCATAGATATCCATTAGTTTAGTTTTTGTCCTCTTCAATTTCATTTTCACAGCACTGACACCAGAACCTGTTAATTCAGCTATTTCCTTAATCGAAAATCCGTCCTGATACTTCATTAACAAAAGTGACTTCTCGGTAGGGCTAAGCTCTTCCAACAACAAATACAGTGTCTCTACACTCAGGCCCAATATCTCAGTGTCAGTGGGTGATTTATTTAGATCACTTTCTTCTTCCAGTCGTATCTCCTCTGCCATATTCATCATTTTTTTCTGCTTTGCCTGATGATCTACACAATGATTGTAGGTGATTGCATAGACCCAGGTTGAGAATTTTGATTTTTTATTGAAACCTGAAAGTTTGAGGTAGATCTTTAAGATTACATCATGTGCTACATCTTTAGCCTCTTCCTCATTTTTGGTAAAACTCAAACACTTCTGAAAGACTTTTAATGCATACCTATCGTATAGCTCCTCGAAGTATCCAGAGTGTCTGGTTTCCAGAAGCAGATCGATGATTCGATCATCAGGGAAACTACCTAACTCATGTTTTTCATGGAATTTCAATTGCAGTGGGTCGAGGTAAGATGATAAGGTTAGTAACGCGAATTACTTTAGTTTGACAGTTTCGGTAAGTAACCTTTTAACAGGAACAATCACTATCCCAGAACTGGTCTTTAGAGTGCAAGATGTAATATCAATCTTTTGAATGGTTCCTTTGAGATCACTCATTTCCAATTCTTGTCCTGCTTTAAAGTTGTTTTTAGTGTAGAATGAGGAGAGAATGTTTGTGAGTATGTCCCTGGACCCAAGTCCGAAAGAAACAGCAAAAGCCAGAATGATGCCGCCAATAATAATGGTCACATTGGAAGTGACCAGCGCCGTATCTACACCGGCCTGATTGAGAGAAGTAATGGTGACAATAACTAAAATGAGGTAAAATGCGAATCCACTAATGGCTCGAAAGGATAAAACACCGAGTGATTCTAAGATACCCTTTAAACCCTTTCTAACGAACGAGGCTATATAAAAACCAACTACAAAAATCACAATGGCACTAAATAATTGAGGAAGGTAGGATATAAGATCACTAATTGATCTTGAAACCACCGTCCAGCCAAGTGTATCAGATGCTGTTACGAAAAAGAGTAAAATGATTACCCAATAGACAAATTTTCCAACCACTCTGGAAGGCGTGATCTCCAAGCTGGTTCCACTTAGCAATTCATCTAGTTTGAGTTTTTCAGATAATTTATCAAATCGAACAGCCTTTAATGTCTTCCTTACAATGTATGAGGTAATCCGAGCGATCACCCATCCAAGAAGTAATAGAAAAAGTGCACCCAAAATATTAGGAAGTGCTGACATGAAGCTTTCACCTAAAGCAACGAGAGATTGAAAGCCGACTTGAGTTAGATCAGTAATTTTTTCCATGATTTTTGTATTTAATTAAAGGGTGTTTTTATGACTCTGTTTTGGGGATAAAGTCACATTTCATCAAGAAGTTATTCAAACTCTTGGTAAACAGAGTTAATCAGTCTTAGTAATGGCTGGTAACAAAAAATCCGATCCATTTCGGAATCGGATTGATAGAAAGTGAAATTGACAGAATTATTAATTCCTGACAGTATTGCTTTAAGCTTCAGAAAATTGAATATCCAAAACAGTATATTCATCCTCCCCTATCAACAGCGCAAATTCATTGCTCTCATCGTTATTAAGTGAGTTGTTATGAATAATCCACTGTTTAGTAATTGCAACTATGGCACCCTTTCCATAGTCACTTTCTACAATGTCTCCTATTCTTATATTCATAATTACAAATTGTTAAAATAAGGGCCGACAAAAATCGGCCCCACTCCTGCTGGTTGCAAAGAGCATTTAAAGAGGATACTCAAATTATCCCCGTGAAAAAGATCTTGAATCATCTTATAAAAAAGTAACCTAATCATTTATTTAACTGACCTTATTTCACAACCTAATTATACGTTCTGTGTCTGTTTTAATAGTGCGAAAAAGGGATACTGAACATTTTCTTTTTGCTTTACTCAGTGATGATTAATGACTCAATCCCTTTGGCTCAATGAAAGCCTGATTTTAAGTTCTTCATGGAGATAAAGTTCCCCGTGTTTATTTCTGGACTCATTAATTACAGAATCAATCAATTCTGAATGAAGGGTAGGATCCAGAAAGTCTACAGCATAAAGCGATGCAATACTCGAAAGATCTGATCTTATAAAATTGACCAAGTCAGTTCTGCAAGTATTGGCGATGGTCTTTTCATCTTCAAGAAGCGCTCTTGTTCGTTCTGTATCCATCGCATTGTTGACCATTTCTTTCTGAAGTTTGAAATATCGTGCATCGCATCCTCTTGTATGATTTAATATTTTGAAAAGCCTCTCAGTTTCATATGATCCATAGGCAAAAAGAGAGTCACCGCGATCTATTATGCTGACTACACCAGGGTTTCCTTGACAGATAAAATTGATTGACTTTTTAGTCGTCCCATAGTGCTTAACAAGCTTATAAAGCCCTAATTCAAGACCGGATTTAGAAATTGTATACGAATTGTATTTGTCGTAAACAAAGTCGCCAAGTGGCTTTAATTCTTTCCCCTTTATTTCATAAAGAGACACCTTATCTGGGGAGGTGTTATCAAGGATTTCGTAGATGATTTTGGTGTTTTCCCGACAGCTAAAAAAACTGATCGCTATCAAAAATGGTATGAATTTACTCTTCATCTATTTTAGTTTAAATGCTTAAAAAAAACAAGGTTACTGTCGACTGACAGTAACCTTGAAAATGCGTACCAATTATTAATTAAGCCAAGAATTTGAGCCGTCTGCCGTGTCTACTCCATCAGCATTGTTCACTCCACCAAACGTATAAGTGTCGATTTCGAGAATGGCCAATTCATCAGCAGGAACCGGAAAATGAAGAATTGTTCCAATTTGAAGCGCATCTTGCCTTCTCATATCAAACAATTCCAATCCAAACAATGTCCTACCGAGCTCAATGTCTCTTTCGGCAAAGATCAAATCTCTCACTTCCGCCTGAGTTGCCGAGGCAGCAACATCCGGCAATGCCCCAATAGCTACACGAGGATTCGCCGGGTCATTCAAGATGGCGATAGCAGCTGCCGTATTGCCTAGTTCGTTTTCTGCTTCCGCTAAAAGCAGATCATTCATATAACCTTTGGCATAGGCCACATCTCCAACGCAATTATCGTTGGAAAAAAAGTTATTAATATTTCCCTGCCAATAGTGAGTACGAAGCTGTGCTCCTCTTTCCAGCCTAAAGAATGAAAGATCATTGCTATAGGCAAAGTATTCACCCAATCGCTGATCTCCGTTGTAGCCAGTGCCTGTTAAAACATCTTCTGCAATTACCGCACTAGGCTCCAGTGGAAATCTTTTTGGATATGTAGAATTAAATCTTCTCAAAACCCTATGATCTATCCTGAAGTACCAGAAAAGCCCAGACAGACAGTAAAAATCATGAGAGAATATCGTTCCATCATCAGTTACAATCAAATCAAAATTGATCCCATTTTGAGCGTAAGTTCTAATGGCACTCCAATCAGTTGCATTGTTTTCTGCACGGGTTCTTGCATTTGAAACAATAAAATGTGCTGCCATGGTATTGGCAATTTGACTCAACTGAGCTTCCGTATATGTGGTTCCATTAAATGCGCCTGCAGGTGATGTATAAGAAATACCACTATCGAATATGTCGATGGCCGCATCCAAAGCGCTCACGCTAAGTGGTAAGATATCGCCATATCCGGCAAGGGTTCCTTGCTCCACATTATCACCTTCTAAATACGCCTGATCATATACATTAGCCAGATGGCCATAAGCCATTCCTTTTGCCAAATACGCTATTCCTAACGCCCCAATCTGTGCTTCCGTTCTATCAGCTGCAGGTATTGCACTGACAGCTGCTATCACAATATTGGATTGGGCAATCGATGCATTCCAGTCAGCCCATGGGTTAGACGATAATCCAAGGTCCGGAAAAGTCAAACTGTTATTGAACTGAACCCTCGGCTCCACCTTAAACTGAGACCACATGGATCTGAAGTTGTTGGACATTGATGTATGATCTGCCGTCCAGGCCATGTGAACATTTGCATTAAAAAAACTACCATCATCATTGGCAGTATAGGCATCCCAAACACCTGCGATAGCTCCTGTCCCAAGATCAAAAATCAATTGTGGATCTTCATCCAAAAGCGAAGTATCCGGGTCATTCGGGTTTTCAATATCAAGTTCCTGACACCCAAATGAGGTTATCAAAAGAACTGCTGTTAAATATTTATAAATACTTTTCATAATTACGTCTCTTAAAATCTAATTTGAACTACTGCTGAGTAACTTCTGAACATAGGATAGCCATAAGCATCAGCCCTGAAAAGTGTAGGGTTTAATAAGACATCCTGATCTACATTACCTGCTGCTACAGAACCTGTAGAAGAGATGTCCGGTGTGAATCCTTTATAATCAGTGATCATAAATAGGTTTCTTCCAATCAAGGACAGTTTGATATCCTTTACAACCTCACCTACACCAATGGTAGAAAGCAAGTCATTACCAAATGTGTAGGATAGAGACATTTCTCTCAAAGCAATGTATTCTGCACTTTCGACAAATCGCTGGTTCAGACCATTACCGGAGTTACTCGTGCTTTGCATATATGAGTCCCAGTGTCTTTGTCCTTCAGGTCTTCCGGCCTGATCTACCTCTGCTCCTCTGGTGTTGAAGATTAAGTTCTGTCTCATGATATTGGCAATATCACCGCCAATCTGAGCATCCATAGATACGAAGAGCTTGAATCCTTTATAGCCTACTGAACTTGTGAAGCCTAATAAAGCATCAGGATTTGTATCTCCAAGCTTAGTGACTAATCTTGCTCCATCCTCATCCAATAGGTGGTAAGCCACTTCTTGATCTGTGTATTGGGAGCCGCTTAGAATTAAGTAGCCCTCATCGTTAACTTCAAAATCAGATGGCGTATAGGTGCCAGCCGCTAAGCCCGCAAGATTATCCACAAAGCCATCTTCATCAACAGTCAATTCACCAGTACTCTCTGCCATTCTATTACCCCATATTTCTCCTAGCTGCACACCGTCATCTATTAGGAATGAATTTGTGCCATTAAATGCTGAAAGGAAATATTTAGGACGATCAATAGAATTGACTCTTGTTCTACTTCTGGAATAGGTAATCCCAGCATCCCACGTTACATCACCCTTAAGAATCTCTGCTCCTAGTGCTAGCTCAATTGTATTTGACTCCATAGAGCCCGCGTTTCTAAATTGTGCCTGAAATCCTTCATTTTTTGGTAGTGGAACAAGCAAAATCTGATCATCTGCTGTTGATTTAGCATAATTAAATTCCAAATTCAATCGATTCAAAAAGCTAACATTGGTACCCAACTCAATTTCAGTAACAACTGTAGGACTCAAGTTTCTATTACCAAGAATATTGAATCCAACCACACCGCCACTTACACTAAGTGTTTCATATTGCGCCTGAAATTGAGGTCTTACCCCAGATGTTCCTACCGAACCTCGAATTTTCCATTCCTGAATCCCGTTGATAGATAAATCCTCTGTCAATCGGTACGCCAAGGAAGCTCTATAAAAATTCACATCTCTTTGTTCTGGTCCAAAAAGAGAAGATCTATCTACTCTAAATAATCCATCGAAGATGATTTTATCCTTATAATCAAAACGTAAGTTGGTCATGTAATTATCAGCCCTGAAAGTAGTCTCGCTAGAAGTTGCTCCTAGGGTTGTACGATCTACGTTATCGAGTTGAAAAATTCCGGCCGCCTGCACATTATTCCCTGCAGTTGAAAATGAAGATGTTAGGTATTGTTCTCCTACATATCTTAAAGTCAATGCAGTATTGAAATCACCAAATGTTTTATTGAAATTCGATGAGAATGTAAATACTCTTGCAGAATTGTCAAATGCATTTCTGCTGATAAAACCTCCCGTTCCGGTAGGATTTCCTTGTGCTAAATACTTTTGATCATTGATGATGTGAGAACGACCTTCTGTACGGTCAAAAGTCACTTGCCCTTCAAGTCCCCACCAATCTAAGATTTGATACTTAGCAGATGTCCCCAGTAATACTCTATTCCGCTCAAATTCTCTGAAATTGTTATGAGCGACGTAGAGTGGGTTATTTGCATTTGTGAAGTTTCCGATTGGTCGCGAAACTGTAATAAAAGGCTGTCCGTCTGGGTTTGGGGCAGTTAAATCTATATCCGGCTCAGACAAGAGCGCTCCATAAATAAACCCGGTTTGGCCACCTTCCTGAGGATTAGTTCCCTTGGAACCAATGTAATTTGCAGAAAGGGTCACATCGATCTTATCGCTGACCTGATGTCCAATATTCGCCTTTACACTTTGTCTTGTATAAGCAGGCTGTCCGGGAACCAGTCCTTCGTTCCTAAGATTATCGAAGGATCCATAAAAATTAGTTTTTTCAGTAGTTGAACCCACTGATAAATAGTTATTATGGAAACTCCTACCGGGAAAAGTCACGTCCTGC
The DNA here is from genome assembly GCF_051379705.1 of Ekhidna algicida. Lineage (GTDB taxonomy): Bacteria > Bacteroidota > Bacteroidia > Cytophagales > Cyclobacteriaceae > Ekhidna. The sequence goes on from NZ_CP179868.1 coordinate 1,228,726, forward strand.
TGATCAAACAATTGGGGATAAGGATTATCAATGATTTGTTCCGTATCTGGAATTCGCTGACCATTTACATCAAGGGCGTAGGTCCCATCTGGATTCAATTGAAATGCATGTGACTTACTTAGATCAACTTTTCTAAGGACTTCATTAGTACCATATTCTGATTTGAATGTGATATCCGTTTTACCATATTCCTTAGAACCCTTCTTAGTTATAATTTGGATTACTCCATTTCCCGCCAAAGATCCATACAATGAAGCACCAGCAGCACCCTTTAGCACCTCGATGGATTCAACATCATTCATGTTGATATCAGCTAAGCCGGCACTACCCGGAGGCGTGATTATTCCATCTACAATTATGAGTGGTTGTGTACTACTACCAGAAATTGTGGTAGTGCCTCGCAGGTTAATTGATGCAGCCGTACCCGGCACCCCTGATTGCTGAACAATCTGTACACCAGCCACCTTGCCTCTCAAGGCATTTGCAGCATCAAGTTGAGTTACTTCGCTTAGTTGATCTTCATCTACCTTGGTCAATGCAAACCCCAACTTCTTTGCTGATGTGCCTTGGGATACTCCGGTAACTACAACCTCTTGCAGCTCCGTGGCTCCTCCTAAAGAAACATCGATCACAGATCTAGTGCCAGTATTTATTTCCTGGGCATCAAAGCCAACGAAAGAAAAAACCAGTACTTGATTCTCATTGACCTCAATACGGTAATTACCGTCAATATCAGTGGTAGTACCCGTATTGGTCCCTTTTATCACCACATTAACCCCTGGCAAACCTTCGCCAGTTTCATCTGTCACTTTACCCGAAACCGATCGCTGAGCCCAGCCTGTGAGAGCTAGAATCAGAAACGTAAAGGCAAAGCCATAACGTAAACATTTTCTCATATTCACTTACATTTTAAGTTAAACATGAGATCAAGAAAGCCTTTAGAAAGCTGTTCAGGGTTCAAAATTGAGATATTGAACTTTTTCAGAAATACCGTGAAAAAGAACCGTCAATCCAATTTGTTCAATATCATATTTCTAAACTTTTGATTTGATGATCAGACTTAAGTTTAGGCGTATTTAATTTTTAGGGCATCCATACATTTTTAAAGAATCTTAAATCATAGTAGAGTTTTTTGAGATCTACAACTGTGCGGGTGTCCTTTTTTTGTTACACATTTTTCTAAAAGTTAGGTTAGTTACACCTGATCATCAATACAGATACTATCAATGTAATGATTAGCCAGAGTCACGTAGGTGTAGCTGGACCTGTAAGAAAATGGCACTACTACTTTTAGGTTATATATGTCAATCAGCAGATCACTTTCATGCAGTTCCCCTTGACAGGTAATTAGCTTTGATTTAGAATATTCGTTACTAAAAAAAGGGATTACCGTAAGAACTTTTCTGATTCCGATAAGCTTCTCCGATGAATAATTGACTTGTCAGAAATGCCAATGAATCGTACCGGATTAGGGCTTTCATTTAGCTTGATTGAGCGATGGAGCTTGCCGTAGCGCCGACCTGAAGGCATAATCAATAAGAGCTCTTTATATATGCTTGCATATTTTAAACAAAAAATAAGGGCCGATTGCTCGGCCCCACTTCTAGTATAAACTAAAAGTATGAAGAGGATCTTTATACTATCCTATCGCGTAGCATATTAGGTTTATTAAGTGCTTTTGAAACCGCCCAGCACATTTGCAACATTTCAACACTAACTAGTCTTTTCACACGACTCTTTCTCGTTGCATCACAAGATTACCAAACAGGCCGTAGGTTAAGGTTCAAAAAAAGGATATTGGACAAGAGACTTATTCAGGTCCATGAAATGAAGAATATGATAAAGTCCAATTTCATGATTTTGAACCTTTTAGGGAACCTTGAGATAGGGGGAATAACGTAAAAGAAATGTCATTAAAGCAAAACTCGACTAAATGGACTTAGATTATATTTTTCCAATTCTTGAACTTATAGTTACTTCTCACTTTTTTTTGCTGGGGATTTACCTGTTTTTCGAGAAAAATCGAAGAAACGATGGCGTGAGGTATCTTGGGCTCCTCTTTTTCTTAATCGGTTTTCATTACCTCTTCAACTCCCTGGGTCAACAGGCGTATTCCCAATCCAATTATATCATAAAAAGCTATTTCAGCTTAAAACTTTGGTCCTTTCTGCTCTATTCATTTGGTCCTGTTTTATTACTAGCTACTCAAGCTTATGTCATTGAAGATTTTAAACTTAAAAGAATCCATCTGCTTCATTTGCTTGGCTATGTTTTCCCAATCTTTCATTACTTAAATCCCCATCTGCTTGCTGATACTACAATGAATGACTGGACATACCTAGGGATTGGGGCCGAGTTACACAACTTAAGCTATGGCGTAGTTGCACTGATTATTACTAAACGTCTGAAAAATGAAGAATTAAAAAATCATAAAAAGCTTTTTTACCAACTCAACATCACTTACATAATTATCACACTATCATGGATCATATTTGAGTTTGCAAGGTTCCAGGGCTGGGAAAGTAATGATGTGATTAAAGCCTTCTTTTTAATACTTCTAACCTACCTTGTTGATGGTACTATCATCATGTGTTGGAGATATCCGGACACAATTATCAACAGTAAGTATATCAGATCAAGGCTCAAAGGATGGGTATCGGAAAAATATCAGGATTCAAAAGTGGAAGAGAATTATGCTGAGAAAATTCTTGATGCGCTCACGAAACATGTAGAACAAACCAAACTATATACTAGTACCGAATTGAAGATTAGTGTTGTATCAGAAAAGATTGGTTTTCCTGCTAAAGATATTTCGCAGGTTGTCAATGTGTATATGTCTAAATCCTTCAATGAGTATTTAAATAGCTTGAGAATAGCTGAAGCTACAAGACTGCTGCTGGAACGCCAAGATTTAAATATTATGGAAGTGATGTATAAAACAGGATTTAACTCAAAATCACTGTTTTTTAAATACTTCAAAGAAGAACATGGAATGACGCCCTTCCAATTCAAAAAACGCACGAGCTCAAACGATAATCTGAATACAGATAAGACCATGCTTTACGTCAGTAAGTCTATGCATCAATGAGCAGGATGAAATTTTGATGTATCATATCATAAAAAAAGCCTCAGATTTCTCTGAGGCTATCTAGTAGCGGGGACTAGACTCGAACTAGTGACCTTCGGGTTATGAGCCCGACGAGCTACCAACTGCTCCACCCCGCGATATAAGTGCAAAATTACGACGCATATATTTTCTTACCAAATAGAATTGAATATATACTTACTAACCTTTGATACTATTCCAGATATCCAGGTAAATCTTCCATTCTCTTTCCACCTTCCTCCAGATTATTACATACTTGCCTTTCCAGTTGGAAGTGCGATCGTCATTGGTAGAAGTTCCCTCATAATAGCCATAGTCATAGGCTTCATTCCCAATAACCTTAATCTCAACAGGCGTTATCTTATGGTATGTCGTTTTCCATGATCTATTCTTCGGATTCCAATAATTGGATAGCCCATCATCTTCCAGGATGTCTGTGCCCTCAGGGAAGATTTTTGCATCATCGGTGTACATCTTCACTACCTCTGCTCGCTGGTCCGTCATCAGGTAATTAGAAAATTTCTTCACTTGGCCTTTGATTGCTTCGACCTCCTTGTCTTGTGCATTGAGTACAGTAAAGAAGGATAGCGCTAGTATGCTAAGTATTATCCGCATAATTTTGTTTTTGATGAAAGATACGGAAGATTTCAAAGCCGGTTTTGTAAACATCATCGGTCGGCCAAATGTGGGGAAGTCCACCCTGCTCAACGCATTGATGAATGAAAAGCTCGCTATTACTAGCAGCAAGGCGCAAACCACACGTCATCGGATGTTTGGAATACTGAATGATGACAAATACCAGATCGTATTTTCAGATACACCGGGTGCTATTGATCCCGCCTATAAGCTTCAGGAAAAAATGATGGGTTATGTACGCACTGCCTTAGATGATGCCGATGTAATTCTATTTATGGTGGCTCTTGAGGATAAAAACGAATATCCGCAGCTCATTGAGATGGCTCAAAATGCGGAGGCTCCTGTCCTCTTCCTAATCAATAAAACAGATCAGAATAAAGGCTCTCAAACGTTTGATAAGTCAGCCTATTGGAAAGAATTGTATCCCGATTTGGAGATCATGTCAATCTCTGCTCTTGAGCAGCATGGCACCAATGAATTGCTAGATCGAATTTTAGAATTGTTGCCCAATCACCCGGCTTTCTTCCCAAAAGATGAAATCACAGATAAGAGCGAGCGTTTTATCTGCGCGGAGATAATCCGCGAAAAGATCTTCATGAATTATCAGCAGGAGATTCCCTACAGTTCAGAGGTTGTAGTTACGTCATTCAAAGAAGAAGAAACAATCATCCATATTGATGCAGAAATCTTTGTAGAGCGAGACAGCCAAAAAGGCATCATCATAGGCAAGAAAGCTGAGTCGATCAAAAAGGTAGGCACGCAAGCCAGAAAAGACATGGAAGCATTTTTCGGTAAGAAAATTCACTTGCAGACATTCGTAAAAGTAGAGAAGGACTGGCGGAAGGATGACCGAAAATTGACTAGGTTTGGTTACTAATCAATCTGTACAGCCATGCGTCAATTTCTATTTTCCCTAGCCTTATGCTCACTATTCATTCCCTCCATTGCACAGCAGGGAGATTTATCTAAAGTTGAAAGGATTTACCAAACCTGTAAAATTTGGGGCTATTTAAAATATTACCATCCACTCATAAGCAAAGGTTCTTTCGATTGGGACGAGAAGATGCAAAAGGTTTTGGGCATCACGGCCAAATACAGGACGTATGAGGATTTTTCTGAATACATGGCAAACTGGATCTACTACATGGGAGAAATAAAACCCTGTGCCGGCTGCAACCAGAGAGGATCTGGAAATCAATTTCTCGGAAATTTCGACTTATCCTGGACACAGGATTCAAGATTCTCAGATAAGCTAAGAAAGTCGCTAAAAAACATCGAGAGAAACCGCTTTCAAGGCAGTCATTATTATATAGACCAAGGAAAAGTCGGGGAATTTATTCCAAAAAATGAACCTCCACATTTGGATCTGATCTGGAAGGAAGAGAATCAGCGATTGCTCGCACTGTTCCGCTACTGGAACTACATCGAATATTTCTATCCGTACAAGTACCTAACCGATCAAGACTGGGATGATGTGCTTAAAGAAATGATCCCGAAGTTTATTGACGCAAAAACAAATTTGGACTTTCACCTGGCCATGTTGGAGCTGGTTGTTAAAATTGATGACAGTCATGCGGGTTTAGTGACTTCTGTTCTGGATGAAATGCCATACTATAATTATTTGCCAGCCAAGATCGAAATGATTGAAGGCCAGGCGATGATCACCGAAATTATCGATAGTGAGAAATCCCGAATGGCTGACTTTCAGGTAGGCGATATTATCAAAACAATTAACAATAAGTCTGCTGTTCAGATACATGAGGCTAACAAAAAATACATCTGGGGATCGAATGATGCAGTGAAAGACAGAAGCCTCTATCATACACTGTTCATGGGAATGCAAAGTCCAGTTCAGGCGACCATCGAACGGGGCGGCATTACAAAATCAGCGAGTCTAAGCTTTTATAAATATTCAGATATTTCATACGCCAAGACTCCTCCCAAGCCTAAATGGACTACTCCCGGCGACTCTATTGGTTATGTAAATCTGGGTGAGCTTACAACCGGGGATACCGATCAGATGATGGGTAAGCTAATGGATAAGACCGTGATCATTTTTGATGTAAGAAATAACCCCAGAGGGACTTATAGAGCACTTGCGAAGTATCTCAATCCTAAAGACACGACTTTCGCCATCTACACAAAGCCAGACTATTCCTATCCCGGCAAGTTTGTATGGCAAGGAGAAGCTACTTGTGGGGAATACAATGAAGACTATTACAAAGGCAAGGTGATTATCCTGGTAGATGAAAACACCCAAAGTCATGCGGAATTCACGGCTATGAGCCTACAAACGGCACCCAATACGGTGACCATTGGAAGTCAAACAGCCGGCACGGATGGTAAAGTCACCAAGTTCCCGATCATCTCAAGGTTTTATACTGCCATGTCCGGCATGGGAGTTTACTACCCAAACCAACAAGAAGCGCAACGTGACGGCATCACTATTGACATCACCGTCGAACCTACAATCGAAGGTGTCAGAGAAGGGAAAGATGAAATCCTTGAGAAAGCCATGGAAGTTGCCAAAGAAGAAATAGCCAGAGAGATAGCGGAAGCCAAAGCTGCAGCTTTAGCTCTACAAGATTCCCTGAGACTGGATTCCATCAGGCGCTATACATTGAAACTGGATTCGATGCGGATGAATGCAATGCCAATGGACTCACTGCAGGTAGATTCACTACAAGTTGACGACAATTAACAATGGCCTATTCATCAGACCGATAGCTGAATATCAATTAACTTGAGATTGAATAAATTTCGATTTCGATGAAAAAGCTATTTACACTCATAGCCTTATTTTTATTTGGTTTCACATTGCTTGGACAGGCCAATAAACAGCTAAACAAGCTTTTCAATCAAATTGAGGGAATAGAGAAAACTTACGCAATTACCAACCCCATTTGGGATGGTCTGCACCCTGATACCTACGTATTTCAAAAAGTAGACAATCAAATAAAGCAGGCGAATGAGCTAAAAGCTAAGCTTGAATCCTTGATTGCAATTCCCGATAATGAGCTCACAGATCAAGGAAGAATCAATAAGCAGATCAGAATACTACAACTTAGAAACTCAATCAGCCAAACTCAATTCAAAACCTACCTGATACCATTCAATGCCGAAGGAGGATTCTTCAATTCTCCTTCGTTTTTCCTTCCTAACCTCCCTTTTAAGACCAAGCAGGATTATGATAATTATCTGAGATGGTTGCCTTCGTTTGCCACGTTTATATTCTATAATCAGGAGTTGATGGCAAAAGGAATTGCAGAAAAGATTCAGGCACCTAAAGTTATTGCAAAGAATGCAGTAGACCTGCTGGAGTCATGGACCCAAAGTGACATCACGCTGCATCCTTTTTACTCGCCTATCAAAAGCATTCCGGCAGATATCTCGCAAGCCGATCGAGAATCTATTGAAAAAAATGCTCAGAGGATTATCTCAGAGACGATCCTTCCGTCCTACAAGAAACTCAAAAAATTTATTGAGCAGGAATATTTACCAGCTGCTCCAAGAAAGGTTGGTATTAGCGAAATCAACAAGGGAAAAGCTTACTATGAAAATCGAGTCAAGCATTTCACGACCCTTGACATCACTCCGGATTCCGTTTATGCAACCGGTCTCGCTGAAGTAGCACGCATTCGCAATCAGATGGAGCAAATCATCAAAGATGTAAAGTTCGAGGGGAGCTTTACGGAGTTTCTACAGTTCCTCCGCTCGGATCCACAGTTTTACCCAAAGTCAGGTCAGGAACTTCTCAATAGAGCGGCTTGGCTGAGCAAGAAAGCCGAAGGTCAGCTTCCGCGCCTTTTTTCTAAACTCTATTCACTACCATTCACCGTGGAGCCTGTGCCGGATGCCATTGCTCCGAAATATACAGGCGGGAGATATGTCGGTGGTAGCAGATCTAAGAATAAGCCAGGGATCTATTGGGTGAATACCTACAACCTTTCAAGTCGTACACTCTATACGCTTCCGGCGCTTTCACTTCATGAAGCTGTTCCGGGTCATCACCTTCAAATCTCACTGGCCTCAGAACTGGAAGGGCTGCCTGAATTTAGAGACGGTTATTACATCAGCGCCTTTGGAGAAGGCTGGGGACTTTATTCAGAATATCTGGGTGAAGAAATGGGGATGTATGAAACTCCATATGAGCTTTTTGGAAGATATACATATGAGATGTGGAGAGCCTGCAGACTCGTGGTAGATGTCGGGCTTCATTACAAGGGATGGACCAGACAGCAGGCGATTGACTATATGGCAAGCAATACCGCTTTGTCATTGCATGAAGTAAATACGGAGATCGACAGGTACATCGGCTGGCCGGGTCAGGCCGTCAGCTACAAAATGGGTGAACTCACCATACTTGCATTGCGCAAACGTGCCGTAGAAGCTTTGGGAGCTACTTTTGACATCCAACAATTTCACGATGTAATCCTGAGAAACGGAGCTGTACCGCTACCAATTCTGGAAGCTGAAGTAGATAAATACATATCTTCAGAAAAATCCAAATAGGGCTTACTCTTTTGGTTTAACTTCGCGGTTTAGTCAAAAGAACATTTTCCCAAGTAATGGCCAATATTCTCGCAATTGTAGGTAGACCTAATGTAGGTAAATCAACCCTTTTCAACCGATTGGTAGAAAAGAAACAAGCCATAATGGATAATGAATCTGGTGTGACCAGAGATCGGCACTATGGATATGGTGAATGGAATGGGAAAAAATTCACGGTTATCGACACGGGTGGTTATGTGGAAGGTTCCGATGATATCTTCGAAGGAGCGATTCGGACACAGGTAAAAGAAGCTCTTGAAGAGGCTACCGCTATATTATTTATGGTGGATTGTGATACCGGCTTACATGGTCTGGATCAGGACTTTGCCAATGTAATTAGGGAAATAGACAAACCCATCTTCTTAGTAGCCAACAAGGCGGACAATCAGGAAAAGCATCTGGCTTCCAATGAATTTTATAATCTTGGAATGGATGCGGACCTCTTCCCAATAGCAGCGGCTAGCGGAGCAGGAACAGGTGATTTGTTAGATGCAGTGGTGAAGGAATTTGATGATGAAGAACTTCAGGCAGATGATGTTCCGAGAATTGCCATTCTTGGACGACCAAATGTGGGCAAATCATCCTTTGTAAACGCGCTAGTAGGAAAAGAGCGGAGCATCGTTACTGATATTGCCGGTACTACAAGAGATGCAATAAATACCCGCTACAATCTGTTTGGAAAGGACTTCATTCTAACGGATACTGCGGGCATACGCAGGAAAGCTAAAGTGAAGGAAAATATAGAATTCTATTCGGTTCTACGTGCTCTGCAAGCGCTTCAGGATTCAGATGTTTGTATCGTGATGATAGATGCCGACACGGGTCTCGAATCCCAAGACATGAATATCATTGGGCTGGCGCATAAGTACAAGAAAGGGATTGTCCTCATGGTCAATAAATGGGACTTACAGGAAAAGGATTCAAAAACGGCAGATACCTATCGGAAGTTCCTCGAAGAAAAGTTGGGACCAATGAATTACATACCGGTTATTTTCACTTCGGTGCTCAATAAGCAACGTATCATGCAGACGCTTGAGTTAGCACTTCAGGTTTATGAAAACAGGACTAGAAAAATTTCTACTTCTAAGTTAAACGAGATCATGGGTAAAGAAATAGAGCATTACCCGCCTCCGGCTGTTCGTGGACATTACATTAAGATTAAGTACATCACACAGCTGCCGACGCATACACCCACGTTCGCATTTTTCTGCAACTTCCCACAGTATATAAAGGAACCATACCATAGATATCTGACCAATCGAATGCGCGAACATTTTGATTTCAGAGGGGTGCCTTTAAAGATGGTATTTAGGAAAAAGTAATCTATTTCTTTACCAGTCGGATCTTGTCCGTACTCTCTCCAATTCGCGCAGATAACGTATATGTACCCAATGGACTCTGTTCAATTTGTTGGGAGATAAGCTTTTCAGCTTCTGCTCTCAGGATGTTTTTCTTTGCAAGTAAAAGGGTGCCATCTGAGTCGTGCAATTGAAACTCGTCAAGCTCATTTAATTTTCTGATTTTGCCTATGGCTGGGTTGGGGTAAGATGCCAGTGTACTTGAAATACCCTTTTCATCAATTCGAATGATAGAACTGTAAGCAAATAACCCGTCAAATTCTACTTTACGCAATCTGTAATACGACAACCCCTTTATTGGATTATTATCAGTAAACGAATATTCGTGTGCATTCATGCTGCTCTGATGGCTGGGCATCCATCCTATCGTCTCAAAATGCTCTCCGTCGCTGCTCCTTTCAACCTCAAACCCATGACTATTAAATTCCACTGCAGTTTGCCAATTAAGAGTCACATCATTCGCCTTCATCTCACCTGCGAAATCAACAAACTTTACGTCTAGGAACTCTCCGTTATATAATCCAGAATAGTTTGAATCATCCCCATTATCGATGTAGTCTCCACCGACCATAATAACTCCATTGCCTTCAATCACGCCTCCACCGGCATTTGTAAAGTCTCCATTGACCATCATGTCGCCATCAATATCGGATATGCCTATTCCACCTGAAACAAAGCTTCCACCTACATAAACTGAAGCTCCAAAATCCACGGCGAATGCCGCGTAAAGCCCGGAACCTGCATTTTGTGATATAGCTAAAGAACCACCTTTCTCTACGGTAACTGAAGAACCCAATCCGCTTACCATGCTTACTACATTGATAAGCCCTCCATCGCTGATGATCACTGAAGAGCCCTTGCCGGCATTTAGTGATCCGAGAATCGTAAGTTCTCCATTAACAATGACTGTTTCTCCGACAACATTGAGGTCGCCGTTTATTGTCAAACTACCATCTACTGTCAAAGTAATGGCACCTTCACCTTGAAGTTTAATATTTCCGTAGGACTCACGACATGTACCCTTCTGGGTACTCGAGGTGGAATAACTTGGGCATTGTCCTAGGACAATACCAATCGTACATACTAATATTGCGAAAGTGAGTGATCTAATTTTCATTCTGGTGATAGTAGCCGGTTCCTTAAATTTAACCAATTCCTCAACAAATAGTTGAGATCTGTGGTTAGATTGGATTATACATAGTTAGGTGTTAAAATAATCAACCATGACTTCAGAAGAAGTCTTTCAAAAATTTGTACCCGTGTCCTCTGTAGATTATTGTGTCAAACTCTATCAACGTCTTGGCTTTGAGTTCAAGATTAAAAAAGCCAGACAAACCAAGCTTGGAGACTACAGGTTTAATCCTAAATCTAACAGGCACACCATTACAGTAAACAATGATTTGAATCCATACGCCTTTCTTGTGACCTATCTACACGAAGTGGGACATTTAGTTGCTTTTAAAAAATATGGCAGAAGAATTCAACCTCACGGAAAAGAATGGAAACAATGTTTCAAAGAAGTATCTGAGCCTATGCTCACTAATCTGGTGTTTCATTCCAGCGTATTGGATGCCCTTAAGCGGTACTTCAAAAACCCGAAAGCTTCGAGCTGTTCCGATCCAGTTCTTTATCAAATTTTAAAACGGTTTGATGAACCGTCCAGTAAAATTCTATTGAAGGATATCAAGATTGGGAAGGCTTTTATTTTCAACAATAAGACCTATGTAAAGTTGGAAAAGAAGCGCACAAGGTCTGTATGCCAGGAGGTGACATCCGGCAGAAAATACCTTATTTCAGATCTGGCTGAAGTTGAGGAGAATGATGAAGAATAAATTCATCAATTGCATCATTTTGAGATAAAATTTTCTTATTTTAACAATCTCAAGACCACCGCTACTTGTTATGATGTATTTAAGAGGGTTAAAATGTCACAGACAATAGCGGTATATAATTTCAAAGGAGGTGTTGGGAAAACCAGCACTACACTCAGCTTAGCGCATAGTTGGTCCAGATCATTTAAAGTTTTGGTGATCGATTGCGATCCACAAGCCAATCTTACTCAGGCTCTTACCAGTCAAGAACACGATACAAATCTCTTTACCATTACCAAGAAATTGCTTCATAATGGACAACCAGACATTCGTCCAGTTGAAATTCATCCTTATTTGAGTCTGATACCGGGCGATTACCGAATGGCTGAGATTGAGTCAAACACCCAGTTCATTTCGTTTGGACATATCATTTTCTACAAACTTCTATCAGCAATTCGCCATAACTATGATTTTATCATTTTGGATTTTCCGACTCATTTTGGCGTAACAGTCAAGTCCTTCATCGTCAATATTAACAGCATTCTAATACCTGCGACAGCCGGGTCTTTTTCAATTTCAGGGTTTAAAAAATTGTTGAATTACCTGGGCGACGTAGAAAAAGATAAACCACTGGAAATCCTTGGTATTTTCTTTAATCAATACCGAAAAAATACACTTTATCATCAGAAAGTAGTGCGAGAGGCCGAGCAGGAACTTGGAAATCTAATCTTGGATCAGAGAATTCGGGAATCCATTCGTGTAAGTGAGGCAAATGGAAGAAACGAATCCGTGTATGCGTTTACGGATCAGAGTGCAGTAGCTGAAGATTTTCTAAAGCTCAGCGAGGAAGTGATCTCAAGGATGAACAGGATTAATCTGAATGATGCGATCCATCATTTGAGCGAACGTGAGGTAAGGGGATTAGATCGCTAGTCTACGAGAAATCAGACCATTTATTAGTTCAAAAAAACGAAGTGGTGGTAAAGTTCTCCACTTCTCTACCTGCAGGCTTCCTGACATATTCACGTAATTATCAATATTGAAATTTTTCATTTCATCAATGATGAACTCTCGGAAATTTACGCCTGCTATCCAACCGTCTTCTACCTCTTCAAACCATTCCTCGTAGTAGCTATCATCGCTTCCATGAAAGTTCATGATGTTCTCGCCTATCAAAGCGAATTTGTTTATTCCAAAATCCATCATGTGTTCGAGGATGTTCCGCTTCAGCTGCATGATGTCGTTATTGAGTGCATCGTTCCATTCTCCAATCATTTCGATCGTAGCAAAGCCTAGCTCATAATCAATAAAAAGAATCTTTAAGTACAGGGTCTCAGACCCAAAAAAATCCCAGGCGGGATCGATATAATAGCCATAGATATTTTCAGAGTAGACATCATAATTATACTCTTTGCCAGCGAACGGCGAACGATCATCGTAGCTGGAGTTGTAATATTGATTCCAGCGATCATATGGCGTAATGGTATGCATTTAGACAAATGTAGATTGGAGGCCTTAAAAACAAAAAACCCTGACCAAATGGCCAGGGTTTTTGAATACTTTGTAATTCCAGGTTTAGAAGTTGATTTGGATACCAGCGTTGAAGTTTCTTGGAAGACCGAAGAATACCTCTGCATCATCAGCATCGTGATCATCATCAAACGAGTTGAACTCACTGTTATCCCCAGCATCCTGAATATAAATCTTATTGAACGCATTAAACACATGCGCAAAAACTTGAAGTGAGAATCCAGAATTTTTAGTTGGAATGGTGTAGAATGCATGAAGGTCAACTACGCCATATGAAGGCACTTGCCATGCTTGTGGTCTCTCATTAGCATTTCCGTCACCATTAGCATCTTCCAGAGCAGTTCTTCCAATCGGGTTAAAGTCAGAATAGAAATCATTATAGAATCTGTAATCAGCTTTAATTGTCAGACTTGCTGTAGGAGTAAAAGATCCAGAAAGATAAAATTGGGTTTGAGGAGCATCACCAACTTTCAAATCTTTGATGTAAAGTGTCTCATTGAATCTGTCAACAACATTACCAGTTGCATCGTTTTCAGTAATAACTACACCCGTATCGTCCGTAAATCTCCAGTTACCGAAAGAAGCCGCAGCATCTAGCCTAAAGATCTGGCTAGGCTTCCAGGAAGCCTCAAACTCAACTCCAGTATTTCTTTGCTCAATTCCAGTAATCAAAGCAAAAATGTCTGCACCAGTATTGGGATTTTCAACTTCTTCTTTTTGAGTTCTGTTGGACCATAAGGTATTATAGTAGTTTGCATTCAAGACAATGTCAGAACCTAATCGGTAGGTAAGTCCAGCTTCGAAAGACGTGAACTCTTGATTTTGAGGATCATCAAACAAAATGAAACTTTCATCATCAATTACCCTGTCAAAATTTGGAGTTTGGGAGATGAAACCTCCGTTTCCATAAACATTCAAGTCATCATTTATTCTATAAGAAACTCCTCCTTTGAATTGATAGCCAGTAAATGATCCTGGTTTAATCTGCAATCTATTTCCAGTTGCCGTACCATTATCGGACAAGAAAAAGTTATCATGAGTGTATTTAGTACTTGTGAAACCAGTTGTAAGTGAAACGGTGAGTGCATCGGCAGTATAGGTACCTTGAGCGAACGTTCCAATCCAATCTACTGTGTTTGTGTAGTTGTAATCAATTCTATCACCTAATGTCTTTCTATATTGCCAATTTTGAGTTTCGAATTGATTCCCGGTGAATCTATAGTATTCACCACCAAGTAGGTCTCTCACTTCTCTGAAATGATCAATAGAAGCGGTTCGCCAATCCAATCCTAGCTGTAGTGAGAGGTTCTCATTTACATCCCAGAATAATTTAGAGATTGCGCCAATGGTCCATTGGTTATTTCTACTATTCCTCAAAATACCAATTGACTCACCGTCTTGCTTATTTCCAGTATCAAAATCATTTGTCCAAGCTTGAGCAGGGCCTTGATTAACAGCAATCGTAGCATTCCAATCCCATTCCCATGGAGCAGGACCGAAGAAAAATGGCTGATTGGCTCCATTCACACCATATGCATCTTTTCTGATTACCTCACCAAAAGTACCAGAACCACCACCTTGGCCACCTGACCAATAAGCAACTGTAGTCCACTGCATATTTTCATTGAATGAATGATACCAGTTTAAATTGAACTGAGGCTTGTGGAAAAAGTTCTCTCTCTCCATTAAGTAGTTTTCACCTGATCTGCTTCTGCTTCTCGCATCATACATTCCCCAAAATTGCTTTCCATTGTATGAAGCATCTACTCCGCCGTAATTTTGGTTAAAGTCTCTTCCTTGTTCAATGTAAGCTCGAGAGGCGGCCGGATCATATGATTCTAAACCTAATGCGAAATCTCTATCGTAAACTCCAATATTTTGTCTATATAGATTTTGACCATGTGCTTGAGGGGCACCTACTAAAAACGCTTCAAACTTATTGTTATCGTTTAGCTGGAACGAAGCTCCTAAATAGTAGGCCCATGCATCTGTGTAAAGACCTGAATAAAAACCGTCACCGGTTTTTCTTACGACAGTTCCCGAAACAGCCCATTTTTCATTCATAAGCCCGCTATTAAAGGTCGCTGTTGTTTTTCTAAAGTTCCAACTTCCAACTTCTTGCTTAATTGAAGTTCCTTTTCCCCTTGAAGCAGGATCTGTAATAATATTGAGAGTTCCTCCGATTGATGGAACAGCTAAATTAACTGGACTCATACCTCTCTGTAGCTGAATCGACTGAGCTGCATCACCTAGTCCATCCCAGTTTGACCAAAAAACCCAACCATTTTCCATATCATTCACAGGAACACCATTTATCATAATCGCTACGTTCCGCTGATTGAAACCTCGAACATTTAGTCGTGCATCTCCAGCTCCGCCACCTTGGTTTGTTGAGTAAAAAGAAGGTGATGCGTTGAGTACCAATGGTAAGTCTCGAGATCCAAGATTTTGTTGAATATCTTTTTTATCAAGGTCAGTGAATGTGTAAGGAGTCTCCTGTGTTGATCTTGAGGCTATGATTTCCAACGTTGAAAGCTGAGTGATTCCGGCTTCCATGTTGATAGTTCCAAGTGAGGATTGACCATCCTGAATATTCAGAACGACATCCTTAAAACCAACATAGCTAACAACTAATACCGACCCACTAGATGGGACGTTAATACTGAAATCTCCATTGATATCAGTCACCGTACCAAGCGTGGTACCTTCAATCAAAACAGTAGCTCCTGGGAGGCCTTCTCCGGTCTCTGAATCGGCTACTTTTCCTGTAACAACACCTTGTGCCATCAAAGCAAAAATGCTAAGCATGAGTGTTACTGTAAGTAAAACTTTCTTCATCTTATTTATTTATGGTTTATATAGGTATTACAAAAGTAGAATCTTCTACCGAACTATGTGTTTTTTCCAGTTTAAGTTTTCCACATTTGGCTTAATGATAAGATAACAAACAAAATTTGGCTTTCTAAGAAAAGATCTACTTTACTACAGATTCGATGGCCTTGCGCACAGATCCGTGCCTTTCCAGAAGTCTTGAAGCTTCTTCTTTGGAAATATTGAGTTGTTCTATCAGCATTTGAACACCTCGCTCAACAAGCTTTTCATTACTTAGCTGCATATCCACCATCTTATTACCTGCTATATGACCCAGCTTTATCATTACTGAAGTGGAAATCATATTGAGAACAAGTTTTTGAGCGGTGCCGGCTTTCATGCGTGTACTTCCTGTGACAAACTCCGGCCCTGCTAAAACCTCAATCGGATATTCGCTTTCCTGTGCAAGTTTTGAACCTTCATTGCACACGATGCAACCGGTTAATACTTCATTTTTTTTCGCTTCGCGGATAGCTCCAATCACAAATGGAGTTCTTCCTGATGCTGCGATTCCTACCACTGTATCATCTTTATGGATGTCATGCTTCTCAAGATCTTTCCAACCTTGCTTTTCATTGTCTTCTGCAAATTCTACTGCTTTCCTGATAGCGCTATCTCCACCTGCAATGAGCCCAATGACTCTTCCATGATCAACTCCAAAAGTAGGTGGGCACTCCGAAGCATCTACTATCCCGAGCCTTCCACTTGTGCCGGCTCCAATGTAAAACAGGCGACCACCACGCTTCATACGAGGTATTATCTGAGAAACGAGTGATTCAATTTGAGGTAGACATTTAGCAACAGCCAATGGAACCGTCTGATCCTCCTTATTAATATTACTTAGCAGTTCCATCACACTCATTTTTTCTAAATGATCGTAATGTGAATCGGACTCGGTAAGTGGCTTCTTAGTCATTCTGCTGATGATATAAAACTAAACCGGAAATGGGTGACTGAACAATATTTTTAATGGTGATGCCTCGGTCTGCACCCTCTTGACGTAATACATCCGAAAAGTGAAGGGCTATGGATCCTGAAAAATAAAATGGGGCTTTTGAATGATGATTTTCGAAAAAGAATGCATCGAAAAAATCGATAAAGTTCGATTGGATCATTTCGTGAACATCCGGATAATGACTATTCTCAAAGACGAAGGGAGCAAATGAGGCAAGAAAATGGTTGGGTTTGGGCTGATCGTAAATACGCCTAATTACCTGGTCGGAGGTTAGATTGAACTGGCTTTGAAAGGCAGTGATCACCTCCTCAGCAACTTGATTTCTAAAGACTGCCTTAAGTAACTTTTTGCCCAAGTGAGCGCCACTTCCTTCATCGCCAAGCACATATCCTAACGAGGCGCTTACTTTATTTACGTTCTCTCCATCATAAAAACACGCGTTTGCACCTGTTCCGAGTATGCATACATTCCCAGCTTCTTTCCCGCAAAGTGAGCGAGCTACTCCTATTAGATCATTATGAGCATACACTCGCTCTCCAAAAAGTTCCTCAAGTGCCTGCTTTACATCCACAGCTTGTTTTGCAGTATCAATTCCAGCCGCATAAAAGAAGGTTGGGATGTTGGGTAATATTTTGCTTCCGAAAGTATCTACAATGCTTTGCTTAAGATCCTCGATACTATGTGTATATGCATTGAAACCGATGGTTTCAAATTGCGAGATACTCCCATCATCGACCAGACGCCACTGTGTGCCGGTGCCTCCTGCGTCTCCAACAATAAAAGTCTGATTAGCCATTAGCTGACTTGTATATTTTTTCGATTATCTCAACGGTCTTCAATCCTTCTAGGCCATTAGTCGCGATGCTTCCACCATTTTGAAGCACATCTATAAGGTTTTCATATACACGGTCATGGTTGCTCATACTTCCTTGATATTCCCCGTATTCATTGGCTGGGTTACCGGCCCTGAGCTCTCCAATTTCTTCACCTTCCAATGATTGATACTCGAGTTTATTCAGATACTGACCACCTACTTTTACAGTGCCTTTTTCACCAAAGACAGTTATGGAGCCTTCCATATTTTTAGCAAACGCATTGACGGTATAATTGACCGTGCCCAGCACACCATTTTTAAACTTCAAAGAAACCACGCCGGTATCCTCAAATTCAATTACGTCTTTATGAGCAAAATTTTGAAGGATTGCCGACGCTTCATCAACATCTCCAATCATCCAGTACAACAAGTCTATGAAATGACTAAACTGTGTAAACAGCGTTCCGCCATCCAGCATTTTAGTTCCTTTCCAATCAGATTTTTCATAGTAATCAAAGTTTCGATTCCAAAAGCAGTTGAGCTGAATGGAGTACAGCTTACCCAAAGCGCCTTGGTCAATCTTCTCCTTGACAGCTTCTATTGCGGGGTTGAAGCGATTTTGCTTAACTATAAATAAGCGCTTGTTGCATTTTTCTGCTGTCTTGATCATTTCTTCACAATCTGCTGAAGAAAGCGCCATCGGCTTTTCACAGAGCACATGAAACCCCGCATTTAATGAATTTATGGAATGCTCTGCATGTAGTCCATTTGGTGAGCAAACAGCAACAACATCCATATCTTTAAAGCGGAGAAACGTTTCAACATCTGTAAAAAATGGGACTTCATATTCTTCACCAAGCTTAGTGGCTTTCTCCACATTTACATCGCAAACAGCAGCAAGCTTGCCAAGCTTGGAAATATGTCCTGCATGTCTCTGGGCAATGCGACCACATCCTATCAGTCCTATTCTTATTTTATCCATTTCTCAGCAATAACTTTTCTAATTTTTCTACTAAATGACTATGAGAAAATTGCCTTAATAGTGCTTCGGTATCCTCTTTTAACGGCAATCGTTCATTCTCAAATATATCTTCCAAAAATCCTCTGATACTACCAATTTCTGGGTAAGCTATAATTTCACCAACATCCTTATCATTCATCAAATCGCCTAAATCACTTTTGCGCCCACCAAGACCTAGAATCATTCGCTCGGCAGCCAGATATTCAAAAAACTTGACAGGTAAGATCCATTCTGAATTATCGGATTTATTTAATAGCAACAATAAAACATTGCATCTCCTATATTCATCCTGGATACTATGATGAGGCAAATATCCCAAAAATTCCACTTTCCCTTTCAGTTCGCTTAATGCAGTAATTTCCTCTTTGATTGATTCGGAGACGATGCCTCCAATTCTGATTTTCAACTTGTTGGCAAACACCTGATTTTCTCTACACATCTGATCTAGCAGGAGCCAGAGCTGACGCGGATTCCTCAATTCATTGAGCATTCCGTAATATCCAATCGTGAAATGAGACTCATTGGGCTCACTTATTGATTTGTTTTGTACAGTTATGCCATTGTGGAGTAAATCTATGCCACCAAAAGCCTGCGCAAGCCGAGTGCTTACAGTTGTTGCGACATCAGCTTCTCTGATTACACTGCGCTCCATTCTTTTATGAATATCCAACACAATGGCCGAAGTGTTCAGCTTTTCCAATACATCCCACTTGCTCCAGGGATCTCTAAAATCTGCCAGCCATCTTACTTCCTCAACTGCTCGCTTCACTTTTCTGCCAATCAGATGCATACTGTGTGGTGGTCCAGTAGTGATGATGGTACCAATATTTTGCTCCTTGACGGTCTTAATCGCTTGTTTAGCAGCTGATTTGACCCAAAAAGCGCGAGGATCAGGAACCAATAGATTGCCTCTAACCCACACCATAAGCTTATCCTTGAATTTTTTCTCAGACTTTTCAAGCACTAATCCTTGCTGAACATTTTTTCGGTCCTTATTCCCGGTCAGTTTATGAAAAAGATTGAATGGTTCCCAAATGGGTAGTTTAATTGTTGGAATTTCATCCACCATATCCAAAAGATTCTCGTCTTTTATTTCAAACTGAGGGTTTTCAGGCGTAAGCACAATTGGATCCCATCCTCTATTTTTCAATTGCAAGGCGAAATTCATCCAGCGCTGTACACCTACTCCTCCACTTGGAGGCCAGTAATATGAGATAATGAGGACTTTGCGGTTGGATTCCATAATTTCAATGGCAAATCAACATAAATCCGATTACTCAGAGAAGAGTCTTGGAAATAAGATCTTTTATATCGTCAATTTGATCAGGCTCAAACCAATGGATATCGTCATAACGCCTAAACCAGGTCAGTTGCCTTTTAGCATATCTTCGGCTATTCCTTTTTAACAACCTAACCGCTTCCTCTTTATCATAATCACCAGCTAGAAAACCAAAAATCTCAGAATAACCTACTGTTTGTAAGGCATTGTGATCTCGATAATCAATCAATGCTTGAGCTTCTTCAAATAATCCTTCTTCTATCATCACATCCATTCGATGATTGATTCGATCGAACAGAACTTCCCGATCCATATTAAGCCCAATCTTCAAATTAGTATATGGTAAAGTACTTTCAGTACGTTTCCGAAAGGAAGAAAATGGCTTTCCGGTTTCTCTCATCACTTCCAATGCCCGTATAATTCGCTGACCATTTTTTCTATCAACTTCATTGTAATAATCTGGATCATCATTTTCCAACTCTTTGAGCATCTTATCCAGCCCTTCTCTTTCTAGTTGGTCGTTTAGCTGCATTCTAATTTTTGGATCTACCTCCGGCATGTCATCAAAACCTTCCCAAATAGCCTTTAGGTACAAACCGGACCCGCCAACGGCCATTACAGCTTTACTTTTGGCATGTAAATCAGCAATTGTCGTTGAAGCATCACGTCCAAACTCACCTGCGCTGTAAAGGGCTTCTATGGAATGAGAGTTTATGTAATGATGTGGTACTTTGGCCAACTCATCATTCGTCGGCTTGGCCGTTCCAATGGTCATTTCCTTGTAAAACTGTCGAGAATCTGCAGATATAATTTCGGTTTTCAGCCACTGTGCTAATTCAATTGCCAAGGCTGTTTTACCTACTGCTGTAGGGCCCACAATAGATATTAATAAAGGTTTGCTCGAAATAGCCATCTTTTCAAAGGCTAAAATGCCTAATTTTATTCGATATGGCTGAGGTCGAAAACGATATAGATGAACTAAAGAAGAAAATTGCCAATCTTCAGGGTCAGTTGGACAATACACAGCGTGACTACTATACGCTGGTAGAAAAGACCAATCAAAACCTGAAAGACCTTTTCGACAACTCGAACGATCTCATCACCATTTTTAGAAAAACTGGAGAAATAAGATTTGCCAATGAGGCAGTAAAAAATAAGCTCAGCTACACTGAAGAGGAAATCACCGATCTAAAATTTCTAGAAGTAGTGCATCCGGATTATCGCAGAGGTACACTTCAAAACATCCTTAAGATTACTGCCGGCAGTCGCTTTGAGCGTTTCGAAACTGTCCTCATTTCTAAAACCGGGAAAAACATCTACGTCACAGGGAAGCTTACATCAGTTTTTGAAAATGATGAGCCTGTCGAGTATCGATGTGTTTTTTATGACATTACAGAGCGTATTAGAGCTGAAAGTGCGCAAAGTCTATATTATCAGATTGCCAATATCACCATCACAGAAAATGACCTTGAGCAGCTTTATACCAATATTTATAATCAGCTAAACCAGATGCTGAAAGTACACAACTTTCACATCGCACTAAAGGAAGGAAAAAAATATCGCAAAATTTTCAGCATTAATGAAAAGGCCGCTTCTGACGAATTGACTTTTGATGTAGACCATGAGTTAATGGAGTATACAGTTCAGAGAGACCGCTCTCTGATTGTTTACAGCGACGGAATTGAAAAAATAAGCCAACAGATTGGTGTAGAATTCAAGGATCCAATACCCAAGATATGGCTGGGTGTAATCATTCGCACAGCTACAGAGATGGGCGTAATGTCGATATGTAGCTATAACGACCAAAGCGCATTCAACAATAAAGACCTTGAACTTCTCGACTACATTGGTGGTCAGATCA
The DNA here is from genome assembly GCF_051379705.1 of Ekhidna algicida. Taxonomy (GTDB): domain Bacteria; phylum Bacteroidota; class Bacteroidia; order Cytophagales; family Cyclobacteriaceae; genus Ekhidna. Next base: position 1,250,519 of record NZ_CP179868.1, read on the forward strand.
GTCTGGCGATGGAACGCCAACATAAAGAAGAAAAAATTGAAAACCAGGCCGCTACCCTTGGAGCAATCTTCGATAGTAGTACGCATGAGATTTGGTCTGTTGATAAGGAATCGCGCTTTACCTCATTCAACCAGAACTATGAAATAGCTTTCAAAAAATATTATGGCATCAAGCCAAAGATCGGAACCAGCATCGATGAAGTTTCAAAAGAACTACCTGAAGAAGTCCAACAATTTTGGGCTTCAAAATACGAAGAAGCTTTTAAGGGAAAGTTTATAAACTTTCAAACCAATAACCTGGATAAGTCCGGCAAGATGGTTTGGCGAGAAGTGTTTGTAAATCCAATTTTCCTTCCAAACGGACGAATCGAAGAACTCTCAATTATAGCCAATGACATCACCGAGAAAAAAGAATCTGAGAGTGCGTTAATTGCAAGTGAAGAGAAATTTCGTACCATCTTCGAATCCTTCCAGGATATATACTTCAGATGTGATATTGAAGGTAAAGTCACGATGATAAGCCCCTCAGTTCAAGAGGTGCTTGGCTATGAATCTAAAAATGTGATCAATACCAATGTGCTGGAGTATGCGGTCAAAGCAAAGCAAATACTGGAGATCGGAAGACGAATCGACAAGGAACAACGAATCCGAAACGTTGAAGGCACGCTTAAAACGGTGGATGGAAAAAAGCTTCAATTTTTCTTCAACATTCGGCTAATAAACAAAGATGATGGGACTGTTGAGATTGAAGGTGTAGCCAGAGATATTTCACAACTGAAAAAGACCAATGAGGAACTCATGCGAGCCAAAGAAATGGCTGAGCGATCACTTAAAATAAAAGAACGTTTCCTCGCCAATATGAGTCATGAAATTCGGACCCCGATGAACGGCATCATTGGCATGATCGACTTGCTGGCTAGCACCAGCCTGGATGGTGAACAGTCTGAATATGTAAAGACCATTAACAAGTCATCTCAAACATTACTCAACATCCTGAATGACATCCTGGACCTTTCGAAAATTGAAGCTGGAAAAATGGATCTTAGGCAGCAGCCACTCCATTTGGTGAAAACGATTGAAAAGGTATACGACCTTTTTTCGCAACAAGCTTCATCTAAAGACAACAACCTCTATTATCATATTGATGAAAAGATACCCGAATGGATACTTGGGGATGAAACCCGGTTAATTCAGGTACTTTCAAACCTCACATCTAATGCCATTAAATTCAGTGAGAGTAAAGGAAATATCAATATGAGTATTCGGCTTGTGAAGAAACGTGGAAAGCAGTTTGTTTTCAAGGTCACGATCAAAGACTCTGGAATTGGTATTTCTGAAGAAGATCAAAAGAGTCTTTTTCAAAGCTTTCATCAGCTTGATAATAGCAGCTCCAAAAACTTTGGAGGAACAGGTCTTGGTCTCGCCATCTCGCGCGAATTAGTAAAGTCTATGCAAGGAGAAATTGGCGTGGTTTCTACCCCAGGTCTCGGCAGCACGTTTTGGTTTACTTTTATGGGACAAGAGGTTTCAGTAGATGAAGTAAAATCAATACAGCCTGATAAGCCATTTACAAAAGAATTTACCGGGAAGCAGCCTAAAATACTGCTGGTAGATGATAACGATGTGAACAGAAAAGTGGCGAGCAGTATTATGCTAAAATCGGGATGCCAGGTAGAAGAAGCATACGATGGCTTCCATGCGATAGAAAAAGTAGAGCAAGAAAATTACGATTTAATTTTTATGGACATCCAGATGCCAAAAATGGATGGTATCAAAGCAACTCATGAGGTAAGAAAATTAAGGAATGGCGGGAATACTCCCATTATTGCAATGACTGCCTACTCAATGGAAGAAGATCGAGAACGGTTTCTCAACGCTGGTCTGGATGACTATTTGGCGAAACCCATAAAAGCTGAAATGCTGATCGATAAAATTAAAAAATGGGTTGATTTCAAGCCTATAAAGGTTTCTATCGAGTCAATTGTTGAAAAAGCAGAAGATTTAGCAATAAATCAGAACACCTTAAATCAGTTAGCTAAATTTGGAGGTCAAGAACTTATAGAAGCTACACTGATGGAATTTGAGGAAGAGGCAGAAGGATTAGTGAAAAACACCGAAACATTTTTGAAATCGAAAGAATATGAAAAAATGCGAGGCGAGCTGCATACATTAAAAGGCAACGCAGGTACATTAGGTGTTGAAAAACTATCTAAAAAAGCAGCGGATATTGAAAAAAGATTAAAAGAAAATAAATTTGAGGGACTGGAGAACAAAGTGCTGGACTTAAAAGCGTTGTTCCAGGAATTCAAAGAGAGTAGCCAAAACCTATTAGTCACCGATGAGTAAGAAAATAATTGTAGCCGAAGACAGCAGTGTAATTCAAAATCTAACCAAAAAGATTCTTTCACAGCTCAACTATGAAATTTCCTCCGTAAAAAATGGTCAACAGGTTTTAGATCTGCTCGCCAAAGATAAGTTTGGTTTAGTCCTGCTCGACATCCACATGCCTGTAATGGACGGGATGGAGTGTGCTAAGCAAATCAGGAATTCTGAAGGAAACAACCAAAACATTCCAATCGTCGCGATCACCGGAAATGCAAATAATTACACGATGGAGGACTTTGAAGATGTGGGAATAAATGCATTCATTCCTAAGCCACTAAACTACGATTCAGTGGTGGAGATGGTGAAAAAGTATACGGATGACAATTAAATACACGAATCACTTTTTGAACAAACTTGAGGATATTATGTCCGAAACGGACTACATCCTCCGCTACGAAAAGGGCAATTTCCAATCTGGATATTGCATCCTAAATGAGAGCAAAGTAGCTGTTATAAATAAATTTTTCGCGCTTGAAGGAAAGGTGAACAGTCTCATAGAAATCATTCGCTCCATAAAAGTAGATACCTCCAGACTTAGCGATAACAATAAGAAGCTTTATTCTGAAATCACCAATAACCAGCTTCAGCTGTGAGGGTTGTATTTCTTGGCACCGGCACTTCGCAAGGTGTGCCTGTGATAGGGTGCAAATGCGAGGTGTGCTCCTCAGTAGATCATCGAGATAACCGATTGAGGTCATCCATCTATGTAGAAATAAATGGAGTGCATATTGTGGTAGATACAGGCCCCGACTTTCGACAACAGATGCTCCGTGCACGAATTGATCAATTGGATGCCGTACTCTTCACGCATGCCCACAAGGATCATACCGCCGGAATGGACGACATCCGCAGTTATAACTTTCGGCAGAAAAAAGACATGCCTATCTATGCTAGAAAAGAAGTACAGGATCAACTGAAGCAAGAATTTTCCTACATCTTTTCGGCCAGTAAGTATCCGGGAATACCAAAGGTAGAGCTTCACACACTCGACGGAAGTCCATTTGATGTACTTGGGCAAACCATTATCCCGATTGAGGTGATGCACCACAAGCTACCAGTTTACGGATTTCGATTTGGCGATTTCACCTACATCACTGATGCCAATTACATCTCTGAGGAAGAGAAAGAAAAGATCAAAGGTTCAAAAATCATTGTGCTGAATGCACTCCAAAAGGATGATCATATCAGCCACTTTACATTGGAAGAAGCAGTAGATTTACTCAAAGAATTAAATCCTGAAAAAGCGTACCTTACTCACATCAGCCATCGGCTTGGTGCGCACATGGACGTCTCCAAAGAATTGCCTGAGAATATTGAGATCGCTTGGGATGGATTGCAAATATCGTTGGACAACTAGTGTCATGTTCCACAATTACTTCTTCCTAAAACGCCTTGCACCCGAACTAGAAAAAGAGCTCAAAGGTCTTGTGTTGCTTGAGTGCTTCTCCCAGAATAAAGACGAGCTAATCCTCGGTTTTGGCGATCCCGAAAGAGAATTCTATATACGTGCAAATCTAGATCCCAACGTTTCGCTACTCTCCTTCCCCGATCAGTTTGCTAGAGCCGGAAAAAACAGTGTAGACCTGTTTCCGACATTGCTAGATAAAAAAGTCACCGGTGTTTCTGTCTTTAACTACGAGCGTTCATTCCAGCTTGAATTTGGTGATGAAGCATTAATATTTAAGATGCATGCTCGCAGAGCAAATATTCTACATTGTCAGAATTTGGAGGTCATCAATCTGTTCAGGAAAAGCTTAGATGCTGATTTAGAAATCAATCCAAAAGATCTGCACAAAGAAATTGTTATCTCTGAGCAACAGTTTGCCATCGCTGGCAACAATCCAGTCGAACTGATACCTGCATTAGGCAAGGAAGTAAAAGCACACCTGGAGCAATCTAAATTCTTTGACTTACCGGGTGATGAGAAGTGGGCCCACTTTCAACAGTTGCTTGATCAACTCAATTCAAATCCCATCTTTTTACACGAAGGACCAGCCATCAGCCTAATTATATCCGGTACTGAGAAAACCAAAAGTGCTATTGAGGCCAGCAACTGGCTCTACAATAAAACAGTTCGAAGTTTTTATTTTGATAAGGAAAAAAGTGTAGGAATAAATAAGCTCAAGCAGCGAATCAAAAAATCCGAAAGCTACATCTCGAAGACCAGAAGTAAACTGGAACAAGTTGAAAACGCCAGAAGCCCGGAAGAGATCGCCAATATTTTAATGGCCAACCTCAATAGCCTGCAAACCGGGCTTACCAAGGCCGTGCTTCATGATTTCTACACTGACCAACCCATTGAAATTAAACTCAATCGGGATTTGAGTCCCCAAAAAAATGCTGAGAATCTATATCGAAAATCAAAGAACAGGCATCAGGAAATAGATACGTTAAAAGACAATATCGCAGCGAAAGAAACACTTATAGAAAAGCTGAGCAGACAAATACTGCACATACAGGATATCTCAGACACCAAGGAGCTTAGGAAATATCTGAAGGATCATGGCCTTACACAAATGGAAAAAGCGCAAAACGAAAACCGTCCTTATCATGAGTTTGAAGTAGAAGGATGGCAGATTTTACTTGGAAAGCATGCGAAAGCCAATGACGAATTGACACTCAAAGTAGCCAATAAAAACGATCTATGGCTCCATGCAAAAGATGTTGCAGGCTCGCATGTTGTCATTCGGCAGAAGCCCGGACAAAACTTCCCCAACCACATCATTGAAATAGCTGCGGCCTTAGCAGCCGCTAACTCGAAAAGGAAAACTGATTCACTTTGCCCTGTTATCTACACTCAGAAAAAGTTTGTCAGGAAAATGAAAGGCGCGCCTGCTGGCCAGGTAATCGTAGAGAAAGAAGAAGTAGTGATGATTGAGCCTGCAAATCTTTGACGCTTTCGAGACATTAGCATTATCAATTAACAAAATTCCCAAACCAAAACTTTACAGCTCGTAAATTCATGTTAAATGGAGAAGAGCAAGGAACCTTTGATATATATGATACCGGAAAACTCATCTATTGAATTGAATTTCCAATCGTATCACTTAAACCAAGAATCAGCTGTTTTTATACCTTCCGGTCAATACATAAAAACGGATCCTTCTGCACAAACCATTCCTGTTCATCCCGAATCACCCAATCACTATCGTTATTTATTTTCACGAATTCTCACGCTTGGACATGTAGCAGCAGATGAAAAAATAAAATCTCAAAACACAAATGAGGTGCTTGACTACTCGGATCGAAAGTGGAGAAGGCTCAATCCCTTTAAAACAACGGATGAAGAACTAGAGATTCTTTTTGACGCAAACGAATGGCTGGATCACAATATGGATGCAGCGCTGGATATAAAAAGCGGATTGTTGACTTATCATGAAACTCAGAAATTGTCGAAAGAGAAGCTCCATCTCACCCTATTCCAATGGAAGAATCAAAAATTAATTGGTCACGCTCGTCAAAAGCTATATGAATCAGGTGGATCTATTAAAGAAACCTCGTATGCACTAGGCTTCAAGGATTCAGCATATTTCTGTCGCTTTTTTCGAAATTACACATCGCATTCTCCTGGGGAATTCATAAAGACGATAGAAGAGAAACCTCAAGAAAAAAGAATTGTGAAAGCATTCAAGTCTCTATTGAAGGAATATATTCAATCAAATCATTCCGTAGTATTTTATGCCAATCAATTAAATCTCACTACCAAAAGCCTCAGTCGAGTCATCAAGTCTGCCACCGGCCTTACACCGAAGCATCACATTAACAATGAGATTATTTCCAGAGCCAAGCATTTCCTCGCGGAGGGCGCTACTGTCAGTTCTATCACATTTGAACTTGGCTTTGAAGAAATCAGTCATTTTTCGCAGTTTTTCAAACTTCATACCCGAAAAGCTCCATCACGGTTACAATCAAAAAGTACCATAGATTAGGTAATTTTTATAAACAAGCGAGCACACTCTTGTCCTTGATTTGCATTGTTCAATTAAACAATTAAATAACAATGCAAGAATTAGTATCACAAATGGACAACATGGTGCTGAGAGGCGAAATACCTCAGGCAGTATCCAAATTTTTTAGTGAAGATGCACACACAAAAGACGTGGACGGCTCTGAGACTTCCACCCGAGAAGAGGCGGTTCAAAAACTAACCGGATTTGTTGGAAGCATCGCACAAGTAAAAGAGATCACTTTATTAAACAGCTCCATCGGAGAAGATGTGAGCATGTCTGAATTTCGCTTTCATTTCAGTATGGAGGACGGTAATGAAATCAACTGGCATGAAGTTATTCGAAGAGAATGGCAAAACGGTCTGGTCGTAAATGAAACTTATTTCCAAAACTAAAATTCAAAGCAATGAAAAAAATATCAACAGCATTTCTAGTAACGCTTGTCGTTTTTGCAGCATCAGCGCAGGAGTACAACACAGATGATAGCAAAATAGCCATGAACGGCTACAGTCCTGTCTCCTACCTCGATTTGCAACTTGCTCAGCGAGGCTCAAAAGAGTACATGTCTGAGGTAGATGGAGTCAAATACTTTTTTACCTCAGAGGATCAGAAAAAGTCATTCAATGCAAATCCTAAAAAATATCAACCACAATATGGTGGCTGGTGTGCAACTGGAGTCGCGATCGGAGCAAAATTCAGAGTAGACCCAAATAAGTTTGTGGTAAAGGACGGAAAATACTACCTGTTCCTCAACAGCATCGAAGTAGATGCCAAGCAAGTATGGAACGAAAAAGGGCATAAGAACATGGTGAAGAATGCTAACGAAAACTGGAAGAAGCTGAAGACGAAGTAGCTTCTCAGTTCAAATTATGGTTGAGTGTTTGAGGACGAAAGTGATTTCGTCCTCTTTTTTATTTATTACTTAAACATTTATTAATCATATTCGTATTGATAACTTAAACATTTATTAATCTAATGGAATCGATTGGATCACTAGAAGAAATTGTATTGATGATTTTACTGCGAAATGATAGAATCAACAGTGTGGATATTGCTAAAGAATATGAGGATGCACTGAGCAAAAACATTTCTATCCCTGCAATTCATGTCGTGCTAAAACGAATGGAGAAAAAAGGCTGGGTAAAATCAGAATTTGGCGAGCCTACAGCTGAAAGAGGTGGTAGAAGAAAACGTATTTATTGGGCTACACCAACGGCGTACAAGCTGGTAAGTGAGCTCAATGAGGTAAAGGCTCGACTTTGGAATGGAGTGACCAAGCCATCTCTTGAGTATGTCCATGTCTAATCCTCCAAAATGGGCAGATTGGCTCATCCAAAGACTTTGTGTCCCTCACATGCTGGAGGAGATTCAGGGAGATTTGCATGAAGCCTTTTATTGGAGAGCAAAAAAGCGAGGGCTTGTACGTGCCAGATTGCTTTTCATTTTCGAGGTAATCCGATCGCTTCGCTTTTCAACACTAAGACCTACCAACTATCTAAATCAATATCTTATGATGTATCAAAACTATGTTAAAACGGGTTGGAGATTTCTCAAGAAGCATAAGCTCTACTCAAGCCTGAATATCCTTGGTCTGTCACTTGGCATTTCTTTCTGCTGGTTGGCTTATCTATATGCCAATGATGAATTGAGCTTTGATAAACATCTGCCAGATCACGAACGGCTCTACCGAATAGTGTCAGACTTCCAGCGTGGAGATGACATACATTACATAGGAGGAAGCTCCAATTTCATGTCTGTACAATTTGAGGAGAAAATCCCCGAGATAGAAAGTATCGCACGATTTAAATCTGATTATGGCCTAATTAGAAAAGGCGAAGAAGCCATTGGCCAATCATTGATCATGGCCGATTTGGAAATGATCAAAATCCTGGATCTTAAATTCCTGGAAGGCACAGCCTCCACCTTCGACCAACCCAATGATATCATTATTTCTGAAAGCCTCGCAGGCAAACTAGACTTGAGAGGAAAGGCTGTCGGCTCAATTATTTCGCTGATTAGAGAAGAGGAATTTGAAGACTTTATTGTGCGTGGCGTCTATCAGGATATTCCTGAAAACACATCGGTTCGAAGAGATCTCATCATGTCTTACAGCAACTACCTCACAAATGCTCCCGAAAGAAGACTCACCACCTGGTTCGATATCAACATGAACTCGTTGGTGAAGCTAAAAGATGCCTCATCACTAGCAAGTGCTGAGCAAAAAATGAATGTCCTCCACCAGGAGAATGAGCCAGACAGTGAGGACGGATCTGTTATACTAAAACTTCAGCCTATTGCTGAGATTCACCTAAACGATGACTATGGCCACTACAATGGAATATCTCGAGGCGGAAGTACAACAATGATTAAGCTTTTTGCCGGAATCGGACTTTTCTGCCTCATTATTTCCATGATCAACTATTCCAATTTTAACATCTCGCTATATATCAATCGAGCCAGAGAAGTGGCTCTGAGAAAAGTTATTGGAGCAGAAAAAAGAGGCATTTTCAGCCAGCTGATTACAGAATCTTTTATTTCTTCCCTCCTCTCGGGTGGTCTGGCACTCCTCCTTATGACTTTCCTGCTTCCGGGTTTTTCTTCATTTGTAAATAAGAATTACAGCCTCTCCTATTTAGCTGATTGGAACTTTATCTTAGGTGCAATCGGAATTCTAGTTGGAGTTGCGTTCGTTAGTGGTGTGTACCCAGCATCGGTTCTATCACGATTCAAAATCATCAAGAGCCTAAAAGGCGAACAGAAAATCAAGTCTGGCAAATGGATAACACAATCATTGCTTGGACTGCAATTTATCATCGCTACGGTTTTAGTCGCCGGAATGCTCACCATGAATGATCAGATCAAATATTTAACCTCGTTCGACACAAAGGTTGATTACGAGAACGTGATTTACATGGACTATATCCAGGCGGACGAAAGCCAAATAACTCCCTTTGTGCATGAACTCTCGCAGATGCCTGAAGTGGCCAGTGTGGCTGCCATCTCCAGTTATAATGGCACACGCATGAAGGGTGAAAATCAATTTGACGTTCGCCACTTACGTATTCACAACGACTTAATGAATCTATTGGATATCAATATTGTGCAAGGCAGAAATTTTGATCCGAAAATTGGCTCAGACGAGACTCAGGCTATTTTGGTCAACGAAGCATTTGTTTCAAAAATGGGCCTTGAAAATCCCATTGGAGAAATCGTCCCTTTCGAATACGGTGATTTAATCAATCCAAAAATTATTGGTATAGTTGAGAATTATCATTTTGAGTCAGCCAAAAATGTCATAGATCCACTTGTGATATATAAAGCTCCGGCATATCCGTTGCAATCCGTCTATCTGAAGTTCAGTGAAGGAACCATTTTTAATCAGGAAAAATTTGATGCGGTTTGGGCCAAGCATTTCGACCCGTTCCCGTTCGAGTTTAGCTTCCTGGAAGAAGTATATCTGAACGCATACAGGCAGGAAAAGCGCATGATGCAGTTGCTAGCCACCGGTTGTTTCGTCTCTATATTTTTAGCTGCCATGGGACTGCTCGGAATTGTAGGCCTTCAGCTCAACCAGCGACTGAAAGAGATCAGTATTCGAAAGGTGCTTGGCGCCACGCCCGGAAACTTGTACAGAGTTTTCACTAAAAGGTTTCTAATTATTATCGCTGCAGGATTGACCGGTGGTTTGATAATTGGGAATCTACTGATCAATAAATGGCTAGAAAACTATCCATATCACGTAGACTTTGGTGCCGACATCATTATGATCACGATTGTAATCACGATTACAATCGCTTTAATTGCCATCATTTCTCAAGTTTTCAAAGTAGTAAGAACCAACCCTGTGCAATACTTGAAGGACGAGTAAGGACAATTTCAAAAAAGCAGTCTACTTTCGCTATTCAAAATCTGACTATGTCAACATTAGAACTTATTGGATGGCTCGGAGCAGGCAGTTTACTTGTGGGATTTGCCCTTAACCTGTTCCAAAAAATACACGCCGATTCTATCACTTATCTTTTGCTTAATTTAATTGGATCTCTACTGCTACTTTACAACGCATACATGAATGGAGCCTTCCCATTCGTAGCAGTCAACTTTGTCTGGGTTGTATTTTCAGTATTTAAACTTGTGCAAATTAGAATGAAAGCCTAATGGACGGTACGAATAGAAGTGACATACAGGTAGGTGCCGAGGTAGCAGTTGTGCAGAAACATCACCAGCAATCTGGTGAACTCACAGAGGGTGTGGTTAAAAGAATATTGACCAAATCACCCACTCATCCACATGGCATTAAAGTAATGCTAGAAGACGGAATTGTAGGGAGAGTTAAGCAGATTTTGGAGTAGATCAAAAATCTATTGGTCGTTTTATTTGCTTGTTAGTCGATGTGGCATTCCAGTCTGTCTTATAAAAAAAACCTCAGGCCAGTTCAGGGTATATATTAGTGCACAGATTACCACTAAATAACCAATTTTACTATGAGTATCAGAGTCCTGACTTTATCAATACTGGCTTTACTTTCACTCGAACTGCTAGCCCAAGATCCTAAACACAAGAAAAAAATATTTAAAGACGAGGAAGGAAAAGTATTTGTCAATAAAGATTTGCCAGTGTACTTAAGCGTTTCCTCAACGCCTGATGGCAGTGATCGCGAACTTCTGGATGGCAAAAATCCTGCTTACAGCAGCCCAATGTATCTGGATTCAGAAGGTTATAATACCATCCGATCTCCATGGCAGGTAGATCCTGAGACAAAAAAAGTGGTTTATCCAAAAGCTGAGGTTGTATTTGAACTTTATGCTGACAGCAAACCACCTAGAACTGCAATAGACTTTGATTCTGAGAAGCTGGCCAAAGTCGGAGAACAAATTGTAATGAAAAGTGGCAAAGTGAGCCTTTCCGCAAGTGACGAGACTTCAGGCATTGAAGCAATCTACTATTCAATTGATAATGGACCGTTTGAAAAATACACCAGCCCGCTTGCTTTCAATGAAGAAAAGCCAAGTGCTGTAGCATACTACTCGGTAGACAATGTGGGCAACGCCGAAGAAATTTCAACTGTGAACCTATTGGTTGACAACTCAGCACCTGTTAGCGCACTCAACATAGAAGGTGATAAATCTGAAGATGTCCTATCTATTCGATCAACAATTGTTTTAGAAGCTAAAGACAATTCTTCAACTAGCAGCAAGGTATTTTATACCATTGATGATGGTAAGACATACATATATTCAAAGCCAATCGAAATCACCAATCTCAGCGAAGGAGAACATACAGTGACCTATTTTGCAGTAGATGATGTAGACAACAACGAGGAAAAGAAATCCTATAATTTCTTTTTAGATAAGTCTGCTCCTAGAGTCATTGACGAAATCATCGGGAATACATTTATTGCCAATGGCAAAGAATACTATTCAGGAAGAACAAAGCTTAAGCTTGTAGCAATGGACAACAAAGCTGGTGTCAAAGAGATCCGATATTCTGTTAACGGTGGAGAGTTTAAACTATACGAAAGCCCTTTCTACTTGTCTGAGGCAGGTAACCTTAACATTGAGGTATTGGTCATGGACAAGGTGAATAACCGAGTGCGAACTGCGGAATTCTCTGATAAAAACAATCTGCTAAGCTATGTAGACCTGGCCGGTCCAAAACTCAGACATTCGGTAGCGGGGCCTTCATTTACGGTCAAAGACACGATTTACATCTCAAAAGAAACTACAGTCAGCTTAAGAGGCTCAGATGACGACTCAGGATTTAAAGAAATTGATTATCAAATTGATAATGGTGCTTCGAGCACCTATACGGAGCCTTTTAGCATAGAGTCCGGAGGTTTTCACACCATCACTTATAATGGCTATGACAACCTGGCCAACTCAAGCACAGAAAGCATGATTTGCATGGTGGACAATGATGGACCTGAAGTGTATAATAGATTCAGCATCAACAGCAATAAAACGAAGGTCATCGAAGGAGAAACTGTAAATGTATATCCACCACATGTGGTGCTATTCCTTTCATCTACAGACAAAGGCGCTGGACTTGACAAGATCAGCTATCAGATAAATGATGGAAGTATGCTGGCTTACCGTAGTTTGATCGAGAATTTCAAAAAAAACAAGCTTTATCGAATCAATGTATCAGTTTTGGATAAGCTTGGAAACGAAAACCAGGAAGAAATAGCATTCTATATCGAATGATGAGTATGAAAAGAGCAGCCTATTTATGTCTTATTTTCTTTTGCATCGTCACATATACTATTGCACAAGATTTGAGTAGCGAAGCTTCCGATCAGGTAGTTCACTACGAGCAGGCGCTTCAAAAAGCGCTTGATGAAGCTAAATATGATAATGCTGCCGGTGTTTGCGGGAAAATTGCATACATCTATTGGAACAACAGAAAGTTTGACCAAGCCATTTCATTCTTTGAACAATCCATCGAACATAATCAGCAAGTAGGAAACAAGAATGGCATTAAGAGTGCATACTTTAATCTTGGTCTTGTTCGAATAGACAATGAACAATATGAAGAAGCACTAGAAGCTTTTAACCAAGGCATCTCACTTGCTAAAGAACTAAAGCAAAAGAATTTTATACTTTCCGGCCTCATTAACGCTGCATCCGTCAGCCAAAGTTTGGGTAGGAACAAGGAAGCTACCGAGCTGGCGCTGGAGGCGCTGGATTTTGCGCAAGAACTTGAAGATATAAATATGACCAAGCGATGCTATGGCATTCTGTACGAATGCTATCAAGCCATGGGAGAATCTGAAAAATCTATTGAATATTTCGACTTGTATTCTACAGTAGATAAATTCCTGCGTGATGAGCAAGCCAAAAAAATACAATCCGAATCACAACAGAAAGTCGCTCAAATAGCTACAGAAAAAGCCAAAACTGATCGAGAACTTGTAAACAGTAATTTCAAATTACAGGCTGCTCAGGACTCTTTGCAACGCGCAAATGAAATTGCAGAAAGACAAAGGCTTCAGCTTAAATTGAATGAGGTCACACTTAGAGAACAACAAACACAACTTGAAAAAGAACGACTGCTTCGTTTCGGTCTCATCATCATAATTGGTCTGACGCTTACGTTCCTTATTTTGCTCTACATTCAGTACAGACAAAAGAAGAAGAAAAACATCCTTCTTGCCGAGCAGAACCAAAAGATCAGTCAACAAAAGGAGGAGATTCAAAAACAAGGAAGCTACCTCACCATTAAAAATGATGAACTCTCTGCAGTAAACAAAGAGAAAAATCTGATGATGAGCATGGTGGCACACGATCTAAAAAAGCCCATCAACGACCTCAGTTCATTATCCCAGATCTTGGAGCAGTATGAAGATAAACTGCCGGAAGATTTCAATCATCTGGTAAGTGTACTTAAAAAATCATCCAAAGGATATCGGGATATGGTTCATAAAATCCTGGATGCTGGGGCCATCGAAAGTAGGAAACTAAACGTGGTTGAAGAAAAACTCCTAATCAAAGATGTGCTTGAGGATAATGTAGAATCGCAAAGCTTGACCGCTTCAGAAAAGCACATATCTTTCGATACCTCTCAGATTCCGGAAGATTCATTTATCCGTGGAGATAAAATATACCTTACCCAGGCAATTGAGAATGTCTTGTATAATGCCGTGAAATATTCGCCTGAGAAGTCCACTATCTATTTAGGAGCCAATAGAAGCAACGGATCTTTTGAAATCTTTGTAAAGGATGAAGGACCAGGTATGGATAAAGAAGATCTGACCTACTTATTCGAAACTTTCAGGCCACTGAAGAATGGCGATTTAGAATCTACAGGTTTAGGTCTGACAATTTCGCAGAAGTACATAGAGGCTATGAAAGGAGAAATTCGATGTGAAAGCGAACTTGGTAAAGGCACCACTTTCTACATGAAATTGCCACATTGGGACAATTAATCTCTATCACTTCATGAAGTTATCTCAAGACAGATAACCCCTTCCCTTATTTTACCTATTTTGGAGGTTCGACTTCATTGTCTACTACTCAGCTATGGATATAAACTACGGACCTTTATTCATCATTTTTGTTATTGCCTGGCTAGTGCCACTGATCCTATCATGGCTGGAGATATCCAAAGTTCCTGCGGTAGTGGTCAAAATTGTGTTAGGTGTCCTGATTGGTCCTTATGCCTTGGATTTAATGGAAGAAACTCCCTATATGGATTTTCTTGCTCAAACAGGCTTCCTCATTCTAATATTTCTAGCTGGACTTGAAATTGATATCAATAAGATTATCACTTCATTTCCCAGAAAGTTTCGCATGTTTGACATGGTGAGCAATACGCTTATCATGGCTATTATCATCTACTTTGGATCACTTATTCTATCACTTCCGGTTTCATGGCTAATCAACCAATTCATTGAGATTGACATTGTCTTTTATACACTCATCTTGCCAACGGTGGCAGTAAGCATCACTGTTCCGATTCTTAAAGCCGAAGGAGAGTTAACACGTCGTTTTGGTCAGGTTCTGCTAATGCAAGGAGCAATAGCCACAGTAATGAGTATTATCCTAATCTCAGTCTACTCTGGTGTATTGAAGAATGGATTTGAAGTTGAACTACTACTCTTTTCAGTGATTTTTCTGGTTTTCATAGTGACCTATATACTTGGAAAAAAGCTTTTAAAGGTGAGGATTTTTCAAAAGCTACTTTACACATTGGAGCATGCGGCAAGTCAGATAAGAGTACGAGGAGCTGTTGTGCTTTTACTGCTATTTGTCGTCGTAGCGCACCTTATAGATACTGAATATGTGATGGGTGCATTTTTTGCCGGAGCACTGCTCAGCATGTTCGTGAGCAAAGAACGATCTGCACTCTTGTTTAAGCTAGATGGTATGAGCTATGGATTCTTTATCCCGATCTTCTTTATCATGGTAGGTGTAAACCTCGACCTCTCAGCATTAAGCAACTTTCAGGAATCTATTCCATTGATTCTCACTTTGGTTTTTAGCTTCTTCTTTATTCAAATTATTCCTTCACTAATCATGATCCGGATATTTGGAATAAAAAGAGCCATTGCCGGAGGTGTTTTGAATACAGCAAGAATGGGATTGACCATTGCCACCGCGCAAGTAGGATTATCCCTTGGAGTGATTACCACAGCAGACAATGCAGGAATCGTAGCTTCATCAATTCTTGTGAGCCTGATCTCCCCTTTTATCTATCAATTATTTAGCAATGAAAGAGACGAGCATCATGGCATTTACATTTTTGGTGGAAGTCGAGCAAGTTTGTTTCTAGCGGAGCGGCTCAATATGCATGATTCGTCATCCATCACCTACCTCCAAAATAAGAATATCGTTCACGAGTTTGACAGAAAAGGCATTAAACATGTGGACGTAGAAAGTATAGATTCACAGTTTTTAAATACCCTGAAAATCCGACCTACCGATTTGGTCATTGTGCTAATGGAATCCAGAGTACTCAATTTGGAAATCACCAAATTCATCAAAAATGACCTCAGTCACACAAAGATTATTACACGCAAGCAGGCAGCTTCTCATGATTTGATTGATCCACATGGAGAACTTAAAATCGTCGACCATGATGAAGTATTGGCAAGTCATATTGAAGATATGGTCACACGTCCTAATTCTGTAGGCACCTTACAGGAAAGCTTTGGCATGTATCGGGTAGAAGAAATTCAAATTACCAATAAGGAGATTCATCGCAAATTGGTGAAAGAAGTGGCATTCCCTCCTTCCGGATCATTAGTAATTCAGCGCAGGAAAGACGAAATTTTTATACCTCATGGAGACACTCACTTGCTTATTGGTGACGTGATAACAGTTATCGGAAACACCACCGCACTCGCAGATTTTAGAAATCTATTGGAGAGCTGATTATTCTCTACGAATGGCTTCCACCGGATCTAGCTTAGATGCTTTCATCGCCGGGTACGTACCAAAAACGATTCCGACCAAGATGGAAACAGTCATAATGACTAAGAGTGTGTCCAGCGTGTAAGCCGCCTCGAAAGGCATTTTTGTCAAGTATTTCACGATTGGTACAGCGACCAATGTAAATAACACTCCCAGAATTAATCCCAGGAAGCTACCGATGAAGCTGATGCTTAATGATTCTGAAAGAAACTGGATGACTATATCCTTCCGCTTGGCTCCAACAGCCTTTCTCACCCCAATCTCAGCCGTACGCTCGGTCACGGAGATCAGCAATACATTCATTACTCCGATACCACCAACCAAGACAGAAATACCAACTATGAGTCCCATTATAATCCTGAAAACCAGAAAGCCCTGATTGGCTTGCTCTACCCGAAATCCATTAGTTACTACTCTAAAGTCTTCTGACTCATCCCCAAACTTGTCCTTCAAAAAGTCCTTCACCTGTTTTTCGACTTCAGGCACTTTCTCTACACTCGAAGCTATTAGGATTGCGCTTGGAGGTTTAGCTTCAAGCTTCTTATCCGTAATCAGTGAAATCGGACAAAAAATCTCCAGATTTTCTGAAGGGGCATCAATAATACCCACAATGGTGTATTCTGTTCCTTTAAATGCAATCTTACCAAGTGAAGATTCATTGGTCGTATCCAAGGCCATTGCCAGAGCGAGCTCTTGCGAAATTACCACATTAGGCAGCTGCTGATCCAAGTCATCCGATGAAATAAATCTGCCTGCAACCTGCCTCAAGCGATCGTTCCATTTATCTAAAATACCTGTTAGTAGGACGCCTCTTTCGATCGTGTCATTCAGCTGAATAAATCCAGATTCTTGATACCTCAGGTAACCCTCCGCATTTGGCAGCTCTTTCATCATTTCTTTGAAAACAGAATAGTCAAAATACTCATACTCTGACTTTCGGACATTAATATTATCCACTCGTTTGGTGGTGATCGTAGACACCATCACGCTCTCTAAAGAAGTAGTCTTAGAAATTTGCTCTTGCGCATACTTTTCCATTCCATCGATCAGGGATAAAATGGCTACAAGAGCCCCAACCCCAATGACCATTCCTAAAACAGATAGGAGTGTGTGAAAAAGGTTACTCCGAGCATTATGAAATGCTGTTTTAAAGGTGTGGATAATGTTTAGCATATAGTCACGATGATAATAAAACTAAAAATGTTACGCCTTGGGCTTCAAGAATGTAATTTTAATTATTTGTGCTGAGTCATCTGTGACCTTAAAAGCGTCAGATACACGCATATCGATAAGCCACGCAATGTGATCCTTACACTCCAAAACAAGGACTTCCTTTTTAATTGCAAGTGGCACTTTTTCATCGATAAGGTAATCGCTTATCTTCTTTTCACCCGTCATCCCAAATGGCTGAAACCTATCTCCCTTATGCCATGACCGAACCAACAAGGGAAACTTAAGTTTCCTGATATCAAAATAAGCGATGTGTGATGCTCCAAATACCACATCTTCTTTCCCTACCTGCTCAACTAGCATTTTTTCATTTCCTATCTCATACTCACCCGGAGAATCGATCCAAACCTCTACTTTTTTGCTCTCATCCTTATCAATGAAGAGTGTACTTCGATCCATTGTAATCAGCCAATCATGTACAGGAAAGCTTCTTCCAGATTTTCCAAATGCATCGTATATCTCTTTTGCTGTTGTATAGTTTACACCAAAAGGTGTAAGTAACTCAGCTAACACTAGTTCATCAGAAGAATTACTTAACCAACTTAGATCTAATTGAAATCCATTACTTCGTTTTGCCAAAAATGTCTTTCTGATTTCCTCCGTCCGCATATCGACAATCTCTGAAGCATAACTCAATCGCTCAGTGGTCAAACCAAAAGTTTTAAATAAGGAAGGATTGAGTTTTAGCAACTCCGGCACAACATCGTGCCTGATTAAATTCCGATCATAATCTGTTTTTGAGTTGCTCGAGTCCTCGCGCCATTCCAGATCTTGTTGCATGGCAAAATCATGGAGCCTTTGCTTGTCTGCAAACAATAGCGGCCTGATTACATTCTCATTTTTAACAGAAATTCCAGACATTCCTTTAATTCCCGTTCCACGCGTGAGATTAATTAAGATCGTTTCCAGAGAATCACTCAAATGATGCGCGGTAGCCACTTTATCATAGTTGTGTTCTAAGGCCAGCTCAGTAAACCATTCATACCTGGCATTTCTTGCTTCCAATTGAACTGAGCCAGTAATTTCAATGGCTTTGGCATGACAGCTTATATCTTGCTTATCCGCCCAATCCATAACAAATGCCTCATCACCATCAGACTCATCACCTCTCAATCCATAATTGCAATGTGCAATAGCGATCGGTATTTTTTCCTTCAAAAAGAGGTGAGCCATGACCATCGAATCCAAACCTCCGCTCACTGCCAACAGCACTTTTTCGCCTTTCTTTACCAAATCATTCGTTAGAATGAAATCATGGAACTGTTTTTGTAAAGATTGCACGACTTGATCAGTTAATTTTGCGAAATGCGGAAGTTAATCCAAACCATTTTTGTTTTCATTATTCTATTCACGACAATGAGCGCCCAGGCTCAAAAAATAGATCGAATAAAATACAAAGCTGATGATTTATTTGAATTTCGGAAAAATGGAGAAAAAATTCGCCGACTAATCGGTAATGTGGTTTTTGTACAAGAAACATCAACTATGTACTGTGACAGCTCTTATTACTACGTGAAAGACAATGTGATGGAAGCGTTCGGTCGGGTGAAAATTGTGGACGACTCTGTGACGATTACTTCAAAAAAGCTGATTTATAATGGTCAGGACCGCACATCAAAACTCAGAGAAAATGTGGTGTATACCAAAGGCGATCAACGTCTAACCACAGAATTCCTGGACTATCACATGGATACGGAAGTGGGTCAATATTTTAATGGCGGAAAATTGAAAGACTCAGTAAACGTCCTTACCAGCCAATCTGGCTACTATTATGGACTTCAGAAGTATGCGATGTTTTACAGTGACGTGGTACTTACAGCGCCCGATTATGTCTTAAAATCCGACACCCTTAGATACAACACGGTTCCCAAAATTGCCATCACAGAAGGAAAAACCACCATCATTACAGAAGATGAATCAATCCTTCATTCCAAAGGAGGAACCTTTAGAACACGCATAGAACAGTCTGAATTTGTAGACGGAACAGTAGAAACCATTGATTATTACATGGAAGGCGATGAGCTGTTTTTTGACGACCTCAGAAAGTATTATGATGCTGCAGGCAATGTGAAGCTTACTGCTAAAAATGAAGACATTGTGATCACCGGTGATTATGGATATTCTGACAAAAACAACGGTGTGAGTAAGGTGTATGGAAATGCGTTGATGCGACGTTTCTTGCAAAAAGACACCTTGTATGTTGCTGCAGACACTTTGGTTTCTATAGAAAGTGAGTACGATTCAGCCAAAAGAATTCTTGCCTATCATAACGTAAGGATTTGGAAAAGTAATCTTCAAGGTCTGTCCGATTCTGCATCCTATTACCTGCACGACTCCCTTTTATACTTTTATGAAGATCCCATTTTCTGGAATCTCAACAATCAGTTGGAAGGCGATACAATAGTTATGGAAGTAACTGAAAAAGAGATAAAAAATATGTCTCTGCTTCAACGAGCATTTTTGACAACTGAGGATACCATACAGAACTATAATCAAATAAAGGGTCGGACAATGAATGCGATTTTTGAAGCTTCAAAAATCGACCGAATCTATGTTAATGGTAATGGCGAAAGTATTTACTATGTACTTGACGAAAACGACCCGAACAATATTTTCACACTCGGGATGAATCGAATCCTCTGCAGTGATATGACCATTAGGTTTAAAAATGAAAAGCTGGATAATATTTCATTCTACAAAAAACCTGAAGCTCGATTCATACCTCCGCATGAATTAACGCCAGATGTACAAAAACTAGATGGGTTTGAGTGGCGTGGCGACAAAAGACCTGAACTAAAGGATCTTCTTACAGATGTGATAATTGGTCCATCTCTACCGGAAAAATCAACAAAACCGATCCCAGACCAGGAAATTAATCTAAAAAGTAAGTCAAAAAAGAACCTCAAAACGTTAAAAACCCTTAAAGGCGAGGGTGAATGATTGAGTCCTTGTTTCCGTTTAAGGTATAAGTCCTTAGTTTTGCCGACCTATTAAAAAATTATGAGGGAAATTCGAATACTTTTCTTACTTATCATAGCCGTGAGTGTAGCTGGCTGTAGCAAGTTTCGTAAGATTCAAAAAAGTGGAGATTGGAAAGTGAAGTACGAAGCTGCACTTGAATATTATGAAAAGGAAGATTATCACCGAACCATCCTCCTTTTAGAAGATATTCTTCCAATTATTCGCGGAACAGAAGAGGCCGAACTTGGCAATTTTTACCTTTCGTATAGCTATTATTATCAAAAGCAATACATCCTGAGTGCGCACCACTTCAATGAGTTTGTAAGAATATATGGTCGGTCAGAATATGTAATGGAAGCTGCCTATATGCATGCATACTCACTCTATTTACAGTCACCCGATTATCAGCTGGATCAAACTGTGACTTATGAGGCCGTGACAGCCATGCAAAAGTTCATCAATAAATATCCGGCTTCAGACTATGCTCCGGAGGCTGATCGCATCATTGATGATATGCAGCAAAAACTTGAGAAAAAAGCCTACGAACAATGCAAACTCTATTACAAGCTAAGAAGATATAAGGCTGCTTTGGTGGTATATGACAACTTTTCAAAAGATTTTCCAGATTCAGACTACAATGAAGAGGTAGACTATCTGGAGATAGAAACATCTTATGATTACGCCAAGGCAAGTATAGAAAAGAGGCAAGAGGAGCGTTACAAAAACACAGTGGATTTCTACCTTTCTTTCCTGGAAAAATATCCAAGCAGCAAATATTTAAAAGATGCAGAGAAGATTTATGGTGATTGCATCGAAGAAATAACTAAATTTGCCGATTCAAATTAAAAAGAACGAAATGCAGCATATAATTTCCTCACTTATTACGAGAGACAACCAGGACATCTTAGAGCCTACCGGCAATTTGTATGAGTCTTTGGTAATCATCGCTAAGAGAGCAAGACAAATCAGCGCAAATCAAAAAGAAGAGCTGAATTCTAAGCTTGCTGAATTCGCTTCTTCAGTGGATAATTTGGAAGAAATCTTTGAAAACAGAGAGCAAATTGAAATCTCTAAATTCTATGAGCGTATGCCAAAACCAACTACTTCGGCAATTGAAGAGTTTTTGAATGGCGAGCTTAATTTCAGATTACCTGAAGAAGAAGACGAGTCTAGTTCGGATTTAGCATAAATTAGTCGCCATGTTGGCGGGTAAAAAAATATTATTAGCGGTTTGTGGTTCGATAGCGGCCTATAAAACCGCTTTTTTTGTGCGCCTTTTGGTAAAAGAAGGTGCCGAAGTAAAGGTGATAATGACCGAAAGCGCAAAGGACTTTATCACTCCTCTAACCTTAGCCACTCTTTCCAAAAACCCGGTCCACTCAGAATACTTTGACAAAGCCAGCGGAGAATGGCATAATCATGTAGAGCTCGGAATGTGGGCAGATTTAATGCTTATTGCCCCACTCAGTGCTAACACACTAGGAAAGATGGCCAACGGCATCTGTGATAACCTCTTGCTGGCTACTTACCTTTCTGCCAAATGTCCTGTTATGGTTGCACCTGCAATGGATCTGGACATGTACCAACATCCGACTACCTTGGAGAACCTCCGCAAACTTCAAACTTTTGGAAACGAGGTAATAGAGGCTCGTGATGGTGAATTGGCCAGTGGACTCTCGGGCCAAGGTCGAATGGCAGAGCCGGAAGAGTTACTCGAACTCGTAAAAAAAAAGTTCATTAATGCAGCAGCCCTAAAAGGCAAGCGCGTTCTTATCACTTCAGGCCCCACTTTTGAAGCGATTGATCCCGTTCGGTTTATTGGCAACCACTCTTCAGGGAAGATGGGCACTGCCATCGCCAAAGCATTTCAAAAGGTCGGCGCCACGATAACCATGGTCTCCGGTCCCGCTGCACATTTTCCCCAGCATGGCAAATTGATCAAAGTATCCTCCGCCAATGAGATGCTGGCTGAAACCGAAAAACTACATGGAGAAGCTGATATTGTGGTTTTTTCGGCTGCCGTTTCAGATTATCGTCCCGAAAATCCAGCCAAAGACAAAATCAAGAAAAAGGAAAATACGCTTCAGGTCAACCTGATTAAGAATCCCGACATTGCCGCAGAACTTGGCAAAAAGAAGAAAAAACAATTCCATATCGGGTTTGCCTTAGAAACTAACCATGAAGAGGTCAACGCAAAAGAGAAACTAAAAAAGAAAAATTTCGACCTGATCGTGCTGAACTCACTCAATGATAAAGGCGCAGGATTTCAGCAAGACACCAACAAGGTTACGTTCTTTGATAAGAACAATAACGAGCACAAATTTGAGTTGAAAAGTAAGACCGAAGTGGCGCAAGACATTGTTGATTATGTCATAAAAAATCTCAAATGAAAACTCTTGGACTTGTTCTCGTATTCCTAACCAGTATTTCTTTCGCGCAAGAGCTCAACTGTCGGGTAATTGTAAATGCTCAACAAGTGCAAACCACAGAACGCGCAGTATTTGCTGAGATGGAAACAGAATTTGCCCAATTCCTAAACACGACCAAATGGACAAACGATACCTTTGAAGAAGAGGAAGTAATTAACTGTAACCTGGTAATTACCATCTCTGATATGCCCAGTGTGGGCGTGTTCAAAGCTTCCGTTCAGGTTCTTTCCAGTCGTGCTGTTTATGGTTCCGGATATGAAACCGTAATAATGAATTTTGCAGATCGAGATTGGGACTTTGAGTATGTACAATCGCAACCACTCAGGTTTAATGAAAATATCTTCACAAGTAATATCACCTCCATGCTGGCTTATTATGCCTACATGATCATTGGCTTTGATTACGATACATTTTCTGAACTGGGAGGAACTCCGCATTTTGAAAATGCATTTAAAATTGTCAACAATGCCCAACAAACAAGTTATAATGGATGGCAACAATTCAACAGCGTGAGAAACCGATACTGGTTAGTAGAAAATGTACAAAATCCACAACTAGAGCCTATTAGAAAAGCGTTATATAAATACCACAGAAATGGACTCGACATCATTACAGAAGATCGTCAGCAAACTGAAAAGATGATACTTGAAGCACTTTCAGATATACAGCGAGCAAATAGAGCACGTCCCAGATCTATCTTGACTATAAGTTTTATGGATGCCAAGTCTGGCGAACTCCTGCAATTGTTTTCAGAATCAAGCCTGGCTACACGTAGACAGGCTTACAACTTACTTAGCAATATTGATCCGTCAAGAACCGACGAATATAAGTCGTTGATTGAGTAGTCTCTGATATCTTTGTTACTCATAATATGATCAAGTCGCTCCAGATAAAAAACTATGCTCTCATTCAGGAGTTGGAAATGTCTCCTTCTCCAAATCTCAATATTATCACTGGAGAGACCGGAGCAGGTAAATCCATTATGCTGGGAGCTGTTGGCCTATTGCTTGGCAAGAGAGCAGACACGAAGGTCCTCCTCGATGAAAATCAAAAATGTATTGTGGAAGGCACCTTCGATATTTCCTCCTACACGCTGAAGAAAATATTTGAAGAAGAAGATCTGGATTACGAAACCGAATGCGTCATCCGACGTGAGATTAGTCCTGCCGGAAAATCTCGCGCTTTTGTAAATGACACTCCCACAAATCTTTCAGCACTTAAGGCGATTGGTGAAAAATTGATGGATGTTCATTCCCAACATGAATCACTCCAATTGGGAAACAACACCTATCAACTCAATGCACTCGACGCATTCGCATCCCACCCAGAGTTGATTTCCAGCTATAAGGGATCCTTTCAAAACTATTCTCAAGCAAAGAAAGAGCTGAGCAGGCTTGAATCCCTTGCTTCGCAAAGTGCAGAGGACGCAGACTACAAACAGTTTTTACTCAACGAACTTTCAGAAGCACAACTCGATGATTTAAACCAGGAAGAACTGGAAAATGAGCTTGAGGTTTTAGAAAATGCAGAAGACATCAAACTCAAGCTCTCGCAAATTACCCATATGCTTGATGAATCTGAGGTGGCAATTCTTCAGCAATTGACAGAGTCTAAATCCTTGATTAATACGCTTTCGTCATTTTCGAAGGAACTTGAGGAACTAAGCAACAGGCTGGATAGCACTTCAATTGAGTTGACAGACATTTTAGCTGAAATGCAGCGGGTACAAGACAAGGTAGAACACGACCCTGAAAAAATCCAGGAACTGAAAGATCGTATCGATCTATTGTTCAGATTACAAAAAAAACACAGTGTTTTGACTGTCTCTGAGTTAATAGAAATTCGCAATGATCTGGACAAGAGCCTGAGTCAGGTAGCCAATCTTGATAGCGACATAGCTAAGGCAAAAGCTGAACTTGCAAAGACAGAGAAAGCCATGCTCCAACATGCCGAAAAGCTCACTGAATCCAGAAAGCTCTTTGCGCTCAATTTTGCTGACGAAATTGAAAAAATCATCCATCAAATCGGTATCGATAACGGTACCGTTGAGATTAAGATCAAGCAGATAGAGCCTGCAGCAAATGGATTGGATGAGATTGAGATGCACTTCAGTGCCAACAAAGGAATAAAGCCACAGGAGCTCAAAGAAGTAGCTTCCGGTGGTGAATTCTCACGATTGATTTTTGCGGTGAAATACCTCATAGCTGACAAAACCGCTATGCCGACCATCATATTTGATGAAATTGACACTGGTGTTTCGGGCGAAGTAGCGCTTCAGATGATCCGTATGATGAAAGAAATGTCCAGGAATCACCAAGTGATCAGCATCAGCCATCTTCCCCAGTTTGCTGCCGGAGGAAACGCACACTACTATGTCTACAAAGATCACAGCTCCGACCGCTCTGTCAGCCGCATTAAACGTCTGGCCGATCAAGACAGAATAACCGAAATCGCTAAGATGATCGGTGGTGAAAACCCGGGCGCTTCTGCCATGGAAAGTGCCAAGGAGTTGTTGCAGCTTTAATCAAATCCTAATTTTGGCCTCACCCTGAATTTATTTCAGCGTCTGTTCATACTAAGATATATTTGAATTCTGAATGAAGTTCAGAATGACTATCAATTAAGAATAATCAAAAAACTATGTCACATAATCTACTGAAAGGAAAAAGAGGAATCATTTCTGGCGCTTTGGATCAAAATTCCATCGCGTGGAAAGTAGCTGAGAAAGCTCACGAGCAAGGAGCCACATTCACCTTGACAAATGCTCCTATCGCTATGCGAATGGGTGAGATCAATAAACTAGGCGAGCAATGCAACGCAGAGATCATTCCTGCCGATGCTACTTCCATGGAAGATCTAGAAAATCTATTTACAAAGTCTCAGGAAGCACTTGGTGGCAAGATCGACTTTGTACTTCACTCAATCGGCATGAGTCCGAATGTTCGGAAAGGAAAAGATTACGGAGATTTAAACTACGACTGGTTCCAAAAAACATTGGATGTTTCCGCTCTATCATTTCATAAGATGATGCAGACAGCCGAAAAACTGGATGCCATGAACGAGTGGGGTTCAATCCTTGGACTTTCCTATATCGCCGCTCAAAGAACATTCCCTGATTATGCAGACATGGCACAAGCCAAAGCACTGCTCGAATCCATTGCAAGAAGCTATGGCTACCGATTCGGTGTAAGCAAGAAGGTACGTGTGAACACCATTTCACAATCACCGACTATGACCACAGCCGGTTCAGGCGTACCAGGCTTTGATGTATTCTTTAACTATGCGGATAAAATGTCTCCGCTTGGAAACGCTGACGCTGAAAGCTGTGCAGACTACTGTATCTCCATGTTCTCAGATCTCACCAGAATGGTGACCATGCAAAACCTAATGCACGATGGTGGATTCTCTACCTCAGGCATTACCGATGCAATGGTGGAAGAGCTAAGTAAGTGACAGTTTTTAACTGTCATCCTGAACGCAGTGAAGGATCTATCAACAACGGAGATAGATTCCTCCTTTCGTCGGAATGACATTCAAGAATAATCAGCCAAAATGATCACCTTCCCCAACGCTAAAATCAATCTTGGACTCAACATTGTGAGCAAGCGGGAAGATGGATATCACAATATTGAAAGCTGCTTCTATCCTATCCCATGGCATGACAGCCTGGAAGTGATAGAAGCAGCTTCTTTTGCTTTTCACAGCTATGGATTAGATATCCCGGGAGACTCATCTTCCAACTTGTGCGTAAAAGCCTTTGAGTTGATCAAAAAAGATCACCATATCCCTTCGGTGGAGATTCATCTTTTAAAAAACATACCAATGGGTGCAGGACTTGGAGGTGGCTCTGCAGATGGAGCATTTATGCTTAAGATGCTTAACGAAATGTTTCGACTCAGTCTGACTGACTCGCAACTTGAGACTTATGCTTTACAACTTGGGAGCGACTGCCCATTCTTTATTAAGAATCAACCAGTGATCGCAATGGGACGTGGGGAACAATTAACCTCTATTGATCTTGATCTTTCAGGTTATCATCTGGCAATTCATAATCCGGGCATTCATGTAAGCACCAGAGAAGCATATGGCGGTGTATCGCCAAAAAATCCTACAAAGTCTGTAAGGGAGATTATCCAGACACCCCTTAAGCATTGGAAAGGTACATTGGTCAATAATTTTGAATCGTCCATTTTCCCAAACCATCCGGCTATCGCCGATTTAAAGCAAGAAATGTATGATACAGGTGCTGTGTATGCTTCCATGACTGGAAGTGGAAGCACGGTGTTTGGGTTGTTTGAGGGAGAGGTTAAAGGCAAAGGATGGAAATGCCTTTCGACATAAATCATCAAAATTGATACAGTCATAAAACCACAAAAAATCAATTTAGAGGAATAGCCTTTATTTGAAAATCTATCTAAAGAATTTTTAAGAATTGCCCCGTTCTCCAACGAGAATACCAGGTTAGACCTAGCCATCAGAAACGTTTGAATTTGAATATTGCCTCCCAACAGAGCTATCTATTGAAAGGACAAACTCTCGTGCCCAAAAAAACTTACAAAGTTCAATACGAATATTCGGGAATACGCATTTATACAAGCTAAACCTGTTAGCTTCGTCACAATTTAAAAAAGAACTAAACCAGCATTACAATTTACTATGGATAAAATAAAAAATCTAACCTTCATTCACCTGCTTATTGCAACTGTATTAATTGGCTGTAGCTCCGAAGATCCACTCCCAGAGACTCCAATTAATTTCGACCTTTTCGACGCTAGAGCTATTGTATTTAAGCAAGCATCTTCGGATGATAGCAACATTAATGGCAATCTATTTAAGGTTGATAATAGTGGAAAAATAAGCGCAGTAATAGATAGCGCTACGGTGACTTTCGCAAGAACTTTTTCCAAAGGACTTTACGTGGAGATTCGCGAAGATGGAGCTCCAGACGTCAGAAGATTTTATGTATATCACAACAGCTCTTACTTAGAAATTGAAGATGAAATTAATGGCGAATACAAGGGCGAAAATGAAAATGGTGATTTAATATTTTCTGATGTCTCAATTCTACGTGCAAGCTCTCTTGAGATTGATAAATTGGAAACTACTCTTGATTTTCCAACAGTTCAGTCTCTTTCCGGCAATCTGGCTATAATCACGGACAACTCCGTTTTTCAAATATTCAATACTGTAAGCAATGTTCGCTACAATGTAAATGGGTGCAACGGACCAAGAATGGAGGCCTTTCCTGAAAGCACAATGGCAATTTTAGACGATTGTTCAAACCAAATTTTAATTGACATAAGCAATGGAAACAGAACAGTAGCAGACATTAGCAGCTGGAATCATGAATCATTGAGAGTATCAGATGGTATAATAGTCCTTAATCAAGCAATGTCTGAAGTTGGAGATTTCACCAATTATGCTTTAGGTCATTTCGATACTAATGGAAATCTTAGTGTATTAACAGAAAACATATTTCAGCCAGGATCCTCCTCATGTATGAATTGCGGACTTCCAAACGAAGTGCTTTTCGGAAATGATGAATACCTGGTAGTAAGAGAGTTAAATAAAATTTCTTTAGTCAATAGAAATGAAAATAATTCTATCAGTACAATTTTGGACGGTTATAATGTTTCAAAAGTAAGCCTTGGAGATCATTTGATTTATTATTTAGCTGAGGATAACCTTGGGAATCCCCTGATAGGAGTTTATGACATTTTGAATAAAACTAATCAAGTATTGGATAGTGAGACATCATTCGATGAAATACAAACATTCTAGAACATACATCTAAAAAGAAATGATTTGCAGCTATGACACAAGTAGCTGCGAATCTATCTAGTGCAAGTAAGTCAATAAATGTCCATAACGCAGGCCTTAGCTGAACCGAACTAGAATGATACTACAGACAAGAAAATCTCTTTAAGGGTTCATTACGTTAAAGCTGTTCAAAATTCATTCTCTACATAAGCATCAAAATGAAACATCACTCTTTTTACTTACTCGTATTAGCTGCTACTTTTAGCTGCATCCAGAGCTCGGACTTAAAACCTTCGGACATTGCAGAAATTAAGGAACTGGAAAAAGGATATGTTGACGGTTGGTTTGCTGAAAATCAGCAAGAAGCAGTATTGAAAGTCTTTGATGAGGATGTTGCATTTATACCACATCATGGTGATGATCCTGTGATTGGAAAAGAAAACTTAAGAGAATTCTTTTGGCCTGATGGAATAGGTGGAATTGTTCACTCATTCAATCATTATCCAGATGCCATAGAAGGTAATAATGGTGTCGCATGGATTCGAGGCAGGTTTGACGTTAAATACTCCTGGATAGATCAGGGTGACACCACTACCACTTTTAACGAAGGTAATTATGTCCTGATAGCACGCAAAAAAGAGCAAGAATGGAAAATAGCTACATTTATTTTTAATGACCCTCTTGCAGAATGAGGTAGGATTTTTCACGCTATTACTGGATTCAGAAAAGTCAAGATTAGCTTGCATTCATCTATTGAAAAAAGCTTAAAGGATAAAGCTCCACCCCTACAAAAAATCATTCCGCCGCTAAAGTCAATTGCACTGCCGCACAGTAAAATGATACTGCCGTGCTTGGGAATTATTCCGCCGCATTAGAAAATCACCCTGCCGCTCTCGGTAATCATTGCGCCGTATGAAAAAACTATTGCGCCGCTATTAGGAGTTATAGAGCCGCATTAGAAAACCATAGAGCCGCACTCAGGTACGAGAGATCGGTCGGATTATATCCCTCAGAAACAAATAGAAATCTTAAATCACCATCTCCAAGGCTCCTTTGACTACTTCAGCCTTCACTTCTTCCACTTCTCCAATCACTTCCCCATCTACCTGAAGTGTATGCTTCCCTTTTGCAGTAATCTTCACTTTTTTCCCTTGATGGATGGCAAAATATTCCGAATCTTCCAGGTGCCCCACAAAGCTGTGCCATGTTAAATTCGGTAGTTTATGCCGGGGGATAGGCTTAAAAACACACACTTCAAATAAACCATCTTGCATATCGCAACGAGGATTTACCACGGCTCCCGTGCCATAGCTGGACGCATTAGCTATTACAATCATCTCAGCAGTGTAGTTGTACGATTCACCATCAATTTCAATATTAAAATCGCCGTGCTTCCTCTCCACAATTTTCTTAAAGAATGAAACAGCATACCCCAACTTGCCACGAGTACCTTCCTCCTCAAATTCTTTGATCAGCTCAGCATTAAAACCAATATCACTCAAGTGTAAGCATAGTTCTCCATCTACCCTTACCGCATCAATGGTTTTGGTTTTTAGTTCTACTAATAGATTGAGGTTCTCATTCCAATCCTCAGGAATATTTAGCTCCGTTGCTAATCCGTTGGCTGATCCTAACGGAAGAATTGCCAGCTTTATAAAAGTCCCCAGCAGCTGCTCTGCGATTAATTTCACCGTTCCGTCTCCCCCACCCGCTACAACAACCGCAGGCTGAAATTTTTCAATTGAATCTCTTACAGACTCAGCGTCATTTTCACCTGTAGTCTTCAGCAATTCGAATGTGATATCCTTTTTTGTGCAAAAGTCCTCAATGAGTCCATCGAGATCTTCTTTGTCTGTATCCCCTGCTATTGGGTTAATTACGAATAAAACCTTTAGTTTGTCCACGTGTTTTTGATTGGATATCCTTATTAACAAAACTAACTCGAATCAGTCATCTCAATATTCAAAAAAATTCGCATTCGGTTTTTCCTTTGGCTGAAAAAAAAGCTCGGAATTATGCGTCCTCCCACGGTCATTCCTTATCGGGGGTACGGTAATGCCACACAGATTAGCATTTCGGGTCACGTGCTGGAAAACAGACCAAATTTCCTTGCAAGTGAAACCGATAAAAAAAGGAAGAACTTCAAAAATATGCTTGCCCGATACATGAGCACAGCGATACCCGACACAGAGGTAAACGTATATTTCAAAGCACACGAAAGCTCATTCAAAACAGATGAGCTTGGTTTTTTTCAAAAGTCCATTGCACTAGATCTCCCAGCTCAACCGGGATGGCATACAGTTACATTCACCATTAAGGATGAGCAAGGAAAAGAATGCTCCAAAGAAGAGGGAGAAGTACTCATAGTAAATGATAAGGCTACATTTGGAGTCATTTCTGATATAGATGATACGGTTTTGATCTCACACGCTACCCAGCTTCTCCGCAAGCTTCGATTGATACTTACTAAGAATGCCAAGACACGGCTTCCATTCGAAGGTGTAAGAGAATTTTACCATAAACTAGCTGGCGATAATTCCGCCAACCCAATATTCTACGTGAGCAGCAGTGAGTGGAATCTGTTTGATTTTCTAAAAGACTTTTTCGAAACCCAGAATCTACCAAAAGGACCTTTCCTGCTTCAGAGATTTAAGGAGGGACTTAAAGAACTCATTAAGTCTGGTGGCGGTACACACATGCATAAGCAGGAAAAGATTGAAGCTCTGATGGAGTGTTATACAGATCTGCCCTTTGTACTAATAGGAGACAGTGGACAAAGAGATCCTGAGATTTACGCAGAGATTGTGAAAAAGTATCCAAAGCGTATAAAAGCCATCTATATTCGAGCAATAGGAAAAAACAAAGAGCTATCGCCTGAAGTTGAGCAAATCACTCAAAATGCTGATGTCCCGGTACTTATGGTCAGTCATACAGACGAAGCTTACCGACATGCAGTATCAATTGGTCTGATTAAGGATTAATAATTATACGCCCCTTACATACAGTCTCCAAATATTCTATCTTTGCGCGCTTATTTGAGTAGACGTATGAAAAGATTATTTCGAAACTTCACATTCAATCCAAAAAATGACATCCTTTCAGGACTCACAGTTGCTTTGGCACTAGTTCCTGAAGCCGTGGCTTTTGCTTTCGTGGCAGGCATTGATCCAATGGTTGGACTATACGGTGCCTTTATGATGGGAATTGTCACTTCAATGTTTGGTGGTCGCCCGGGTATGATCTCCGGCGCTACCGGTGCAATGGCAGTCGTAATGGTGCATATGATCCAAAAAGGAAATGAGGTCGGAAATGCACTCAGTACTCCTATTGATAACCTTGGATTACAATGGCTATTCATTACACTTTTGCTTGTGGGGGCAATTCAAATATTGGCTGGTATTTTACGATTAGGAAAATTTGTCCGTTTGATACCGCATTCAGTAATGATGGGTTTCGTAAATGGTTTGGCGATCGTCATATTCCTCTCTCAGCTTGGCTTATTCAAGGAGCGCATCAATGGTGAATATCAATGGATGGGTGGATTAGACCTATATATCATGTTGGGACTTGTGGGGCTGACAATGGCTATTATGTACTTTCTTCCAAAACTGACCAAGAAACTACCGGCGGCTTTAGTAGGTATTATCGTGGTAGCGTCCATCACCATTTTCGGCGGGCTGGATGTGAGTACAGTTGGTTCGTTTATTCGCGAAGGTGGTGGTAACGGACTGGAAGGGAGCTTACCTAGCTTTCAAATTCAAATTTTTGGGCTCTTAGAAACCCTTCAAGGCCATTGGGGATTGATCATTTCTACTGCGGTTCTTTTAGCAGCAGTGGGTCTTATAGAATCATTGATGACCCTTAACCTTATTGATGACATGACCGAAACGCGAGGTAGTGGTAATCGTGAATGCGTGGCTCAAGGTGGCGCTAACGTTCTTAATGGTTTGTTTGGAGGAATGGGAGGTTGCGCTATGATAGGTCAGTCGATCATTAATGTGAGTTCGGGTGGAAGAGGACGATTGTCTGGAATTACCGCCGCACTGGCATTGCTTTGTTTTATTCTATTTGCCGCACCACTTATTGAGCAAATCCCAATTGCAGCTTTAGTTGGTGTAATGTTTATGGTTGTAATCGGCACATTCGCATGGAGTAGCTTCCGTATTATCAATAAAATACCACTGGCCGATGCTATCGTACTGGTTACGGTTTCTGCAATTACGGTTTGGCAGGATTTGGCTATCGCAGTAATTGTAGGTGTGATTATGTCTGCTCTTGTATTCGCATGGCAAAATGCTACGAAGATCCGAGCGCGTAAATCAATCAAAGAGGATGGCACCAAAGTATATGAAATATGGGGGCCGTTATTCTTCGGTTCCGTGCAATCATTCAACTCAAAGTTTGATCCGGCCAATGATCCAGAAAATGTTGAATTAGACTTTCTGGAATCTAGAGTAAGCGACCACTCGGGCATTGAAGCCATTTTCGCACTGGAAAAGAAATACAAAGACTATGGGAAAAATGTGAAACTGGTTCATCTTAGTCCGGAGTGTAAAATGCTACTTTACAAAGCCAGTCCTGACTTTGAGCATATGATTGTGTCTTCTATCGATGATCCGCGCTATCATGTGGTGACTGATTTGATGGATCAAGAAATTTAAGTGTAACACGACATTCATCACATTCGTCATTAATTTCGACACCTAACCTACGAATTAATGAAAGCAATCCATTGCACCTCATACGGTCCAGTCGAAAATCTAAAACTGGTTGAAGTAGAGAAACCATCGCCAAAAGCGAATGAGGTACTTATCAAAGTACATTGCAGTGCGGTAAACGACTATGACTGGAGCATGGTTCGTGGCAAACCTGGGGTTTACCGTCTATTCTTTGGATTGTTTAAGCCTAAACGCCCGATTCTCGGAATGGAGCTATCAGGAACAATTGAGGGATTGGGTGAGGAAGCCAGCAATTTCAAGATTGGCGATGCGGTGTACGGAGATATTTCAGATCATGGATTTGGAAGCTTTGCAGAATACATTTGTATAAATGAAAAGGCGGTCGTGAGAAAGCCTGAATATATGTCTTTTGAAGATGCAGCTGCACTTTCCCATGCAGCGAACCTTGCTTGGCAGGGGCTTGTGGATGTAGGACAAATTTCTAATGGAATGGGCGTTTTAATCAACGGAGCAGGTGGTGGGGTTGGTACACTGGGATTGTACCTTGCCAAAACATATGACGCTAAAGTAACTGGAGTAGATACTGGCGATAAACTCAAGGCCATGGCTAAAATTGGCTTTGATCACATTCTGGATTACAAGCAAACAGATTTTACCAAAGAAAAAGAAAGGTATGATTTAATACTTGATGCAAAAACCAGCAGACCTCCTAATTCATTCATTCAGGCACTATCGCCCAAGGGCAAGTATGTCTCCATTGGAGGTGAAATCAAGAACTTGCTTCAGCTTGCGTTCGCTAGAAAAATACGAAAGAAGCCAGTTTACATGGTAGGCCTGAAAGCAAACAAAGACCTTGATAAGATACATCCACTTTACGAAAAAGGTCTATTGAAACCTGTAGTGGACGGACCTTATCCATTGGAAAAGACGCCTTGGGCGATTCAGCATTTTGGCGATGGCCTCCATACCGGAAAAGTTATAATTTCTATGTTGGACTAGATCACTAATCCATTGCCTCATAGACTTTGCGCACCATCTCTCCTATTTTGGATGGCTCCAGCCAGCGAGTGATAATGACCATATCTTTTTGCTCATCGACCACAATGAAGTTTCCCCCAAAACCTGCAGCGTAGTATAGATGATCAGGCAATCCTTCCCACGAACGTGGGCCTTTATTTAGCCACCACATGTAGCCATAGCTTTCATAAGCAGAAGCTGGGGTTTGTATCATCTGTGTCCATTGTTCAGAGATAAGCTGATTATCATTCCATTTACCCTTTCGTGCAAACAGTAGTCCAAATCTTGCATGGTCTTCTGTGCTTATAAATACACCTCCACCATGATGACCTCCACCACTAACCACTTGCATGCGCTGACCATCGATTGTCATCCATGAATCATTATAACCATACCACCGCCAGGTAGTACTAGCTCCAATTGGATCCATGATTCGCTCTTTCAATACTTGCGGCAAAGGTTTTCTCCAGACATTTAAGAGTGAGTAGGAAAGAACATTCACCCGCACGTCGTTGTACTTATAGCTACTTCCCGGCTCTTTCAACTCCCGATACCTCCAGTCATCTAGCTTGCCTTCACGATCCGGCCGATCGGCCCAATCGTACAAGCCAAATAATGCGCCTGACCAATCAGAGGTCTGCTGTAATAGATGTTCCCAGGTAATCTTCGAGTTATGTTCTCCTTCGAACGTCTCATCCCAGACATAGTCTTTTACTTTATCTTGAACCGAAGAGATTAACCCATCGTCAAGTGCAAGTCCTGCGGTTGTAGATAAGTAACTCTTGGTCACACTGAAGGTCATATCCACACGCTTAATATCACCCCATGTGGCCACTACATAACCATCTTTGATAATCATACCGGCAGGGCCACCGCGTTCTTTTGTAGGACCTTGTAGTTCGTGGTATGGTTCACGGCTAAAGGATTGAAGTATTGCCAATCGAAGATCTTTTTGCCCTGAATATTCATTATCAGCAGCAAATTGAACCGCATTGTCTATAGCAGATTGTTTCAAGCCAACTTGGGAAGCTGACCTGGTTTCCCATTGACTTTTGGAAGGATAGTATTGCGCACTGAGCGTGATAGAAACACTCAGTGCTATAAGTAGAAATGTTTTTCTTGCCATAAAGGCAAGTTACTAAATGGGAATTAATCCAGCTTCACAGCTGTACCGCTCGCACTAACCATCATCATCCCTCCATCTTTCCCCAGGGTTTCATAGTCAAGATCTATGGCAATAACGGCGTTTGCTCCTAATGCTTTAGCGGCTTCCATCAGTTCCTGAACCGCTATATTCTTAGCATCCTTAAGTGATTTTTCATAAGCTCCCGATCGGCCTCCAACAATGTCGGTGATTGAAGCAAAAATGTCTTTGAAAATGTTAGCTCCGATGATGGCTTCACCGGTGACCATTCCATAGTATGTAGAGATGGTTTTACCCTCTATGTTGTTCGTTGTTGTAAGTAGCATATTATCTAATTATATCAGTAGAAAGCGCCTTCTTTTTGTAGCGCCGATTCAATAACGGATAGAGTAGCACGGAGGTTAGGATCAATAGCGTTCCAATGTAAAATCCCGGGCTCATCTCCTCGCTATCGCCGAAAATAATCAATGCCAATATAATTCCGTACACTGGCTCCAGATTTACCACCAGGTTAATTGAAAAAGCAGAAAGACGCTTCATCAATTCAACTGAAACTGAATATGCATATACCGTACACACAATTGCGAGCACGCCCAGATAAAACCAATCATTAAGTGTGGGATTTAGTGTTAGCTTATCTACAAAAAAGCCAGAATAGATAGGAAAGAAAAGAGCAGTTGCGATACAAGCGCCAGCCATTTCATAAAATGTGATTACGTAGGGATCATACGTTTTGGTCAACCTTCCGTTAATTACTGTAAAAACGGAAGCGATAAACGCAGAAAGTACTGCTATGAGCAAACCAGACAAATAATCGAATTCTACGTTGAAAATGATCCCTATTCCAATAAAAGCGATGATGCTTAGAAGAACTTCAAAACGCTTGATCTTCCTACCTTGTGACAATGGCTCAATCAAACTGGTCCAAAGGGAGCAAGTAGCCATACCAGCCAGGCAAACGGAGGCATTGGAAATGCGTGCAGATAGGAAAAAGAGTATCCAGTGAATAGCAATAAGCACTCCCGTGCCCATAATTACCAAAAAATGTTTTCTCGAGTGAATAGCAAATGATCGTTTCCAAAACTTCAGAACTATCCACAGACCTACCGCTGAAATAAGCGTTCTAAAAAAAACGACCTCTACAGATGGGATATCAATAAGTAATCCGAGAATCGCTGTGAAACCCCAAATCAGCACAATGAAATGAAGGGTAAGAAAGTCCTTCTTCTCCTGTATCATCTAGGTACGGTTCTATAAAGCAACATGGCTACTCCGGTAAAGATGATATTCGGCATCCAGATCGCCAGAATTGTATTCATGGACCCGGCTTCCGCTATTGCTTGTGCCAAAATGAAGGTTATAATGAATGCGAATGCTATTACAAATCCTAAGGCTATCTGAAAGCCGGTTCCTTGTCTGGATTTCCGTGCAGACACAATCACACCTATAGCCATCAAAATAATCATAGTAAATGGAGACATGTACCTTATGTACTTTTCGATCTGGAAAATATGGACATCATCAGCTCCACGTGATTTTTGAAGCTTAATATGATCGGTTAACTCATTCATCGTCATTGTCTCCCAAATTCTATCTTTATTACCAAAATCGCTAGGTGAAAGATTCAACAAAGTATCCAACTCATCTCCCTCCGTGATAATCTCCTTCTGATTCTTTATTTCACGCCTTTGCCATCGTTTCAAAGTCCATCGTCCGGTAGAATCCCAATCGATCTGACGAGCCGTCAGTTTTTCCACCAGCTGAGTACCATTTACAGTCTCCAAAGTAACTGCTGAACCAACATTCCTTCTCACGTCAAAACGATAGATATAGATGTAATCCTCAAGACTATCTCGCTCGGCTATTTTTATGTGGATGTGTTTATCGGTATTGTAGAATGGGTCTTTGAGATATCTGAGTTCAAAATCTAATCTGAACTTATTGGCATCAGGAATCACATAGCTATTCATGTAAAAGCTAGCTCCACCAATCATTACAGACGCAATGAGGTATGGAAAAAGCATACGCTTAAAACTAACGCCGCTAGCCAAAATTGCTACAATCTCGGTTTTTGAAGCCATTTTAGCGGTCACAAAAACTGTAGCAATGAAAACTGTAATTGGCGTGAGTAGACTGGCGATGTAAGGAATAAATGAAAGGTAATACTGCCAGATCAGTCCTGAACTAAGTTCATTCTTAATGAAGTCATCATTCTTTTCTGTGTAATCAATCACACAAATGATGAGCTCAAGCAACCCTACCACAAACACAAACGTGACGAGGACTTTCTTCAATATGTACCAGTCGAGCTTTTTCATCTATTGACTAAAATCACAGTCGTTGACTTACTTTTTTAACCATTCCTTCTTTCCAACTCGCGAAGTTATCATTTATGATTTGCTTTCTTGCTTCACCTACCAACCAGAGGTAAAATGTAAGGTTTTGAATGCTTGCAATTTGTGCGCCAAGAATCTCATTACTGGTGATTAAATGCCTTAAATATCCTTTGGTATAAAAGGTGCTCGCATATCCACCCAATTCAGCATCAATTGGAGTAAAATCATCTTTCCACTTTTCATTACGAATATTAATAATTCCCTGTGTGGTGAAAAGCATACCATTTCTGGCATTTCTAGTTGGCATGACGCAATCAAACATGTCCACACCTAGCGCGATACATTCAAGAATGTTTGCGGGCGTGCCCACTCCCATTAGGTACCTGGGCTTATCTTTTGGAAGAATGCCACATACATGATCCGTCATCGCATACATGTCTTCTGCGGGCTCCCCTACAGAGAGTCCACCAATCGCGTTACCTTCTCGCTCCTTGCTTGCTATGTATTCTGCTGATAGCGTTCGTAAGTCTTTATAGACACTACCCTGTACTATGGGAAAAAGAGTTTGATCAAACCCATATTTACCTTCTGTTTCATCAAATCGCTTTACACAACGATCTAACCAACGATGTGTCATATGCATGGACTTCTCCGCATAGTCATATTTGCAAGGATAGGGTGTGCATTCATCAAAAGCCATGATGATATCTGCACCAATGGTTCGCTGAATATCCATGATACCCTCCGGAGTGAAAAAGTGCTTACTTCCATCCTTATGGGACTGGAAATGAACACCCTCTTCAACAATTTTGCGATTATCCGCTAACGAATACACCTGATATCCACCACTATCGGTCAAAATTGGCCGATCCCAGCCATTGAATTTATGCAGGCCGCCAGCTTGCTCTACCACATCCAGGCCAGGTCGCATGTATAGGTGATAGGTATTGCCCAAGATGATTTGTGCTTTGATATCCTCTACCAATTCACGCTGGTGAACAGCTTTCACTGTTCCTGCTGTCCCAACAGGCATAAATATCGGTGTCTGAATTTCGCCATGAGCCGTTTTGACAACTCCAGCTCTGGCCGAAGACTTACCGTCGGTATTTAGTAATTCGAATTGCATTGGAGCGCAAAAATAAGCCGAAATCAAGTGGTTCTATTCAGTCAAATAAACTTCTCATTTGAATGAGATTATCAACCATTTTTTATTGAATCTCAACACACCTTAAAATCAGGTGTACTTGAAGTATACCAGTAACACAATTTTTTGTGTGATAGGAGCTTCTTCCGGAGATTATAAAACACGTAAGCGGCTGGCCACCTGCCATTACTAGCTAAAAACACCTTTTCAATCTAACAATAGCTAAAATGAAAAAACGTAAAAATCTCCTTCAACTCATCACCCTTCTTTTTTGATCATTGGCTCAATTAGTTGTCGTACAGATACGGATATTATTCCTGCTCTTACGATTGACGAAAGGCTAGCGGAACACGGCCTTACGCGGACGAAACTTGGGAAGCAACTTCAAAACCCATACAGCCTGTCCAACATGCAAATGGCTTTGGATTCTATGAAGACCTCCCTAGAATCATTTAAGCCTAAAAGTAGGATGCTTCGCGCCGCAGATGAGATGACCATAGAAACTACGGATCTTTATGTTCGTTTTCTTCCTCGAGATTCTACGCAGCAAGATGCCATGCTGGACGATACCACGATGGTTTACTACGATCATCCATTGGATTATGAAATTGACATTGAAGGTGATGTGTACGTAGACAGTAGCTGGACCGAGCACTCAACCCAATGGCTCTATAGTGTAGTAAAGCCAGATTACCCCTTCCCCGATAGCGTAAGACATGAATTGCTTGCCGAACTTTTCATTCCGGAAAACCATCCTGATTTTGTGGAGCCCGATACGACATCAACTTCAGGACGTAGCAAGACCACCTTAGGGGAACTACTCATGCGGATGGAGACCATGTCTTTGGCGCTGACGGACAATTTATCCGAAGATGAGAAAGAGCAACTGGCAAACCTGGATACCAAAGGAAGAGCCCGATGGTTTTGGAACAGCTGATGGCCACCCAAATGGTATCCCGATGGATATGTGAAGGTGAGAGAACGAAGTGGAAACGTTACCAGAGGCTGGATTCCGGTGAAGCAAGTTCGGGTGAGAACTCGACGCTGGTTTACCATAAAAACTGCCGATACTAATGTGAATGGTTACTACCAGACAGGTTCATTTAGAAGACCCGCAAACTACAGCGTGGTATTCAAGACACCACATGTGAAGATTACTAACTACATCGGTTGGGCAGGCAGGCATAATGGGCCTAAAAGGAAAGGACGCTGGAATGTCTATTACCACTGGCACACAGCCAATTGGGTGAAAGCTACGCTGGTCAATGCAGCTTATGAATACAATGTGCAAAGACTAGATAAAGGCATTCAAAATCCATTTCCGGAAGGTTTCTGGGCATGGATTGGTCACCGAACAAAGATACGGGCGGTTTTTAAAAAAGGAAAAGGCGACATGTTCGTAGTGAGGATCAACAGAATCAGGGTTTATACAAAGTTCGAAGATGGTAGAGGTGATCGTGAAACAGATGACTTATATGCCATGACATTTCATGAGCTGGGACATCAGTCTCATTGGAAGCTCAATCGGAGAAATATGACAAGGAGCAGCCATATTCTTAAAGAGAGTTGGGGAACATTTATAGAATACTATTTTACCAAGGAGTACTATGAAAATAACCCAAAAGTCCAAATTAAGAGTAATGTAAGCATACCAAACTACGATGCAAAAACAATTAAGAAATCAGAAAAATCTGCATACAGTCAGTTTTTGGTTGACCTAATGGATGATCATAATCAACTTAATGAATTCCCCGGCACAGATAGAGCAGACGATCGAGTTAAAGGATATACATTTAGTCAAATTCAAGCTGCGGTAAAAAACTCACATCAAATCAATCATGTTCGTGATTACTTAAAAAGTAGGTATCACAATTCCACAGAAGATGAATTAGATAGACTATTTAATTTCTATTTTCAATTTTAATCTATCAATCATGAACTATAGTATCTTATTGTTTGGGTTTTTTCTGCTAATCTCAACTGGATGTGTGAATGATAATCGAGTGAGCGCCCGGTTTACAATAACCAGGGTAATTAAGAATTCCACGGATCATCGAATACAGCTAAGACACTACTTTGAAATAAATCACTTAGACACATTACTGCATTCAGGTGATTCTGTGGCCTTTTCAGCAAATTGTGTAGTTACTGGAGGTGAACTTGGATGTTTCAATCCCGAATACAGCTATGCTTTAGCGCAAGCATTAGAAGATTCAGTCTACATCATTTTCAATAAAGAAAGAATTCTCAAGTACAGAAGAATTGATTTCAACGGATGTTTTGGGAAGGACGTCCTTCAAGCTGAAGTACCATGTGGGTATACCGTCAGAGGGGAAGGAACAAGTATTGAAACCTATACTTACGAAATCACCAATGAGGATTATGAGATGGCAGAACCTTATGATGGTGGAGATTGATGCTAATGAAAGGCTGGAATCCGGATTCCAGCCTTTTTATTAAAGATGAAGCTATGATTGAAATACAACAAGCAGTACGATATTCAAAACAAATTAGCCATGTGAAAAACTACTTGAAAGTTTACTACAGCAACCCGACACAAGAACACCTTGATGAGCTATTCCATTTTTACTCTCAATTTGACTGATCCATGAAACCATTTATTCGATTATATTTCTCAATCATTCTAATCTTCACAGTCGTAGGATGCACTGATGGAATTGGGGCGAAATATTATAATAATAGAATAATTAAAAACTCCTCAAATCATCAATTAAGGTTGAAATTATATTATCAACAAGACTCTATTGATACATTAATCAATATTGGAGATTCAGTTTTGTTCTCAGCATATTGCGAAAACATTAATGGTCATGACGACTGTTTAAGCGTTGGAAATAATTCAGCATTTGCGACAGCTGATGAAGATTCGGTTTATTTAATATTTAATAATGAGGAGATTATAAGATATAACCGAGAAACAATTGGTCTTTGCTGTTCAAAGAACATTCTATTAGCTGAAGCACAATGGGGATATACTGTAACAGGAAAAGGCACCTTCATCAGAA
The DNA here is from genome assembly GCF_051379705.1 of Ekhidna algicida. Taxonomy (GTDB): domain Bacteria; phylum Bacteroidota; class Bacteroidia; order Cytophagales; family Cyclobacteriaceae; genus Ekhidna. The sequence continues at coordinate 1,292,484 of NZ_CP179868.1, forward strand.
CCTATACCTACGAAATCACTAATGAAGACTATGAGATGGCTGAGCCGTATGAAGGTGGAGATTGATGCTAATGAAAGGCTGGAATCCGGATTCCAGCCTTTTGATTAAAAATGAAGCTATGATTGAAATACAGCAAGCAGTACGATATTCAAAACAAATTAGCCATGTGAAAAATTACTTGAAAGTTTACTACAGTAACCCGACACAGGAACACCTTGATGAACTATTCCATTTTTACTCTCAATTTGACTGATCCATGAAACCATTTATTCAGATATTTTTTACAAGCATCTACATCTTAACGATAACAGGGTGTTCAGATGGAATAGGTGCTCAATACAAAGTACAACGAGTGATAAAAAATTCTTCCAATGTCGATATTGAAATAACCCTTTTTTTTGAGCAAAATGAGATTGACTCATTAATACTCCCTAAAGACTCAATTATGTTTTCTGCTTATTGTGTTTCCGTGGGAAGTGAACTACAATGTTCAAATCCAAGCTACAGTTATTCCCATGCATTAGGTCTTGAAGATTCCGTATATCTGATTTTCAATGATAATGAAAGAATTATCAGATTCGAAAGGGAGTCAATTGACCCTTGTTGTTCAAAAAACATTCTTAAACAAGAATCTCAATGGGGTTACGAAGTTTTAGGCATAGGAACAAGTATTGAAACCTATACCTACGAAATCACCAATGAGGATTATGAGATGGCTGAGCCGTATGATGGTGGAGATTGATGCTAATGAAAGGCTGGAATCCGGATTCCAGCCTTTTGATTAAAGATGAAGCTATGGTTGAGATACAACAAGCAGTACGATATTCAAAACAAATTAGCCATCTGAAAAACTACTTGAAAGTTTACTACAGCAACCCGACACAGGAACACCTTGATGAACTATTCCATTTTTACTCTCAATTTGACTGATCCATGAAACCATTTATTCGATTATATTTCTCAATCATTCTAATCTTCACAGTCGTAGGATGCACTGATGGAATTGGGGCGAGGTATACCTTAAAAAGAGTGCTCAATAATCAATCCAATTATGAGGTACAACTAATTCATTTTTTTTATGAAGGTAGTTTTGACACTCTTGTCCACAGAAGTGATTCTATTGTATACGAAGCTTATTGTGTTGCAGTAGGTGGAGAACTTCAATGTTCAAATCCTGATTACAGCTTCGTTTTAGCACAAGCGTTAGAGGATTCAGTTTATATTATTTTCAATAATGAGCGAATAATCAAATTCATAGAATCAGAATTTGGGCCTTGCTGTAACAAAAACATACTGGAAATGGAAACGCAACAAGGATATAAGGTATCTGGTGAAGGTACTAGTCTAAGAACCTATACCTACGAAATCACCAATGAGGATTATGAGATGGCAGAACCTTATTGAGAGAATTAATTTGATTCCATTTTTACTATAAAAAAGCTGAGACGCATGTTTCAGCTTTTATATTTTAATCATCTTGCAATATGATTTTCATCGCCTTGTGCATAATCGGTGTCCTCCACCTTGGTATTACCCTTCTTCTAACGGCTGCTTTCAAGAGCTACAAATCTCCATTCAATCAGAACCAAGAATCACTGAGCATAGTTATTGCCGCCCGAAATGAAGAATCAAACCTGAAAAACCATGTTCCATTATTGCTTGCGCAAGACTTCCCAAAATTTGAGGTGATAATTGCGCTCGATAGGTGCACCGATCAAAGTAAAGCCTACTTGGACGGCCTTAATAATTCGAAAATTAGTTGGATTGATATCAAGGAAGTCGCTGCTAATTGGAATCCTAAAAAATTTGCATTAAACCAAGCGATTTCCAAAGCTACTGGTGAGTGGCTTGTTTTTACAGATGCCGATTGCATTCCGGCTTCCGATCAATGGCTCAAGACATTAAACAATCACATTACCAACGAAAAAAACATCCTAATTGGAATTTCTCCCTACCAATCCAATGGCACATTCCTTTCCTACTTCATTCAATTTGAAGCCTTTATGACCGCCTTTCTATACATTTCCAGGGTATTGTTAGGGAAGCCTTATATGGGTGTAGGTCGAAATATGGCTGTGAGGAAGTCTTTTTTTGAGGCAACAGGTGGTTATGAAAGCTGTAAATCCGTCACCGGAGGCGACGATGATTTGTTCATCCAACGAAATGCGACTAAATCAAACATTCAAGTCGTTTTAGGACGTGAAAGTCTAATGTACACTAAACCTGAAACAAGCTGGAAAGCCTATTGGCATCAGAAAATTCGTCACCTGTCTGTTGGTAAGGTATATAAAGCCCGTGATCAAGCATTCTTAACTTTATTTCATCTGATTCACCTTTCTACACTAATTCTTCTACTATTTGCTACCACTCAGTCTTTTTTCTTTCCAATGCTCCTTTTTTACCTATTTATTAAATTAGTGAGTTATAGATTTGCTGCGAGCAAAATGGAAGTCAATATCAACTATATATTACTTCCACTCGTTGACATCATATATGCAGTGCTAATCCCTGGGATTGCATTGTGGTCAAAACTCGAAAAGGACATTAAATGGAAGAACTAAATCGTCAGTTTTCTGATAAAGCTCTGCGGGACTTTAAGCTTATTGATCTTGCCACTGAGGGCAATGATGAAGCAGCTTATGCAGAGTTGATGCAGCGCTATAAAAAACCGGTGTATCATATGATCTTAAAAATGGTCAGAAATGTGGATGATGCAGAAGACTTAACCATTGAAGCATTTGCAAAAGCGTTTAAAAACCTAAGCCGCTTCAAAAAAGATTACACATTCAGCACCTGGCTCTTCCGAATTGCAACCAACAATGCGATTGATTTTATTCGAAAGAAGAAACTAAACACCTTTAGTCTCAACAGTACTTTTACTGATGATAGCGGTGAATCAGTAAACATTGATGTACAGGATAAAAACCTAACTCCAGACGAGGAAACCATCAAAGATCAAAAAATTGAACTGGTTCGAATGTTTGTGGACAAGCTGCCGGCAAAGTATCAGCGATTGGTCAAGCTTCGCTACTTTGATGAACTGTCTTACGATGAAATAGCTCAAGAGCTGGAAGCACCTTTGGGTACCGTAAAAGCACAACTGCATCGCGCAAGGGAGCTGATGTATGAATTAGTGAAAGACAAAAAGAAGCATATCTAAATTTGAACCGATCATTCTGAAATTATTTCAGAATCTTTGTGACTTAATTTACAAGCTCATCGAAATCATTCAAAAATACTTCCCCGAGCTTACAAGCCAGCAAATAGATCAATTTGGACAACTCCAAAATTTGTATGAAGACTGGAATGCAAAAATCAATGTCGTAAGCAGAAAAGATATTGATCAACTCTACGAGCGGCATGTTTTGCATAGTCTTGCCATTGCTCAGTTTACATCTTTTGCAAGTGGATCAGAAATACTTGATGTAGGAACGGGTGGTGGCTTCCCAGGTATCCCGCTAGCTATCTTATATCCAGACTGCCAATTTCACTTAGTTGATTCCATAGGAAAGAAAATTACTGTAGTTCAGGAAGTTGCAAATGCAATTGGGCTTACTAATTTAACTGCGGAGCATCAACGTATGGAAAAGGTGAGCGGAAAGTTTGATTTCATTGTATCCAGAGCCGTAGCTCAAACAAAGCAACTCTTTATATGGGCACACCAAAAAATAAGCAAAATACAGCGCAACGAGCTCGATAATGGAATGATATTGTTGAAAGGCGGCGACCTATCTAAGGAAATGAAAGAATTTGGCAGACGATATATTGAAAAAGACCTTTCAGGCTACTTTGTTGAGGATTTCTTCGAAACCAAGAAGATCATTTACGTGCCTGTGTATTAAATAAAAACCCCTATGAAGGGGTTTTTGTAATGAAATAAAAATTCGACTTAAAAGTAGAGTGAAAACCCAACGTTTAACCCGAATGAATTGCTATTGGTTATATCATCTCCTGATGACATCCCATAGTTCAAACTTGGCTCAATTGCTACATTATCGACAATCCAGATTGGGTAGCCGGCCTCAAATGCCAATACCGTAAAATTAGTTTTGGTTTCACCTAAACCTGCATCGAACTTGCTTGATGCGGCAGAAAACGAAGCGCCAACAAAAAATGTCCCGTTTACATAATATCTAGCAAATGGACCAATCAAAGTAGATGAGCCCTTTGAATTCCCTTGCTTTGCACTCGAATAGCCAACATTGAGGCCAGCAGCCAGGTTGTCCATCAAAAAATATCCTCCCAAACCTCCAATATTAAAGGATGTTTGTCGATCACTCACTCCGTCAAATTTAGTGGAGTTAAAACCCAGACTGGACGTAGCTCCAATAAGCCATCCTCCTTTTTCTGTTTGTGCCTGTGCAATTCCGATGCAAGCGATCAGGCTTGCTGTAAGTATTAGTTTTTTCATTTTGAGTATTGTTTTATTTATTCCAAAAAACGGAAACTCGAAATGAAAGGATACAATATTTAGAAATGATCACAAAAAAAGCCCTTCCAAATGGAAGGGCTTTTAATTTCTTATCTAAGTGTTTCTTAGAATGCGAAAGCTACACCCGCGTTGATCACTAGCTGACCATCACCAGGAGTCGTGTACTTAACTTGTCCATTAGCGAATAGGTTATCGCTAAGTGGGTACATGATACCTGCACCAATGTTAAGACCTCCTTCAGAAGTAGAAAGAGAGAATCCACCGCCCTCTACTTTAGCTGTTCCTGAAGCAAAACCAGCAAGACCGTAAACTCCACTTTCACCAAAGTAATATCTAGCGTCGATATTTAATGAACTAGAAGAGTAATCAGCTCCGCCTACCGAGTTCTTAAAGAAGAATGTGTAGCTAGGTGCAATACTGATCGCGTCAGTAACTAGGTACTCTGCTCCCAAGTTGATTCCAATACCAAGCTTAGAATCTACGGTATTTCCGTTTGCTTCTGCACCAGCTTTAGTTCCGATAGCAAGTCCAGCACCAACTCTGATGTCGCCTTGCTCTTGTGCGTTTGCAGAAAATCCGAAAAGTACGAATGCTGCAAATAATGAAAGGATAGTAAATTTTTTCATAGGATTAATAAATAATTTGGTTGTACAATGAGTGCAATATAGGCATACCTAGCGAAGTATAAAATACCACCGTGTGGGTATTTTATCCGCTTATGTAATTATACAAATACGTACCTCATTATCAATAAGATAGCTTTCAGCAAAAAAGCTACACTTTCACACTTTTTTCTCCTTGTCTCGAGATGAGCTATATTTAGTTGGAATTAATAAACTCATTAAACAAAATTCAGACTATGAAATTTAAAATTTTACTTCTTTCTCTAACGTTTATGTGTATCACCATGGTAGCCTCGGCTCAAAGTCAAGGAGACTTTCGTGCAGGTGCTGGCTTAGGCTTTGCAGCCAGCCCTTTTGGAGGTGATGGAACCATTGGTTTTGGTGCCAACCTGGAGTACCTCTTCAAAAGTGATATGTCCGGATCTTTGGAGTATTATTCATATACTAAAGACAGCTTCACTACGAATGTATTGGATATTAATTTTCGCTACTATTTTGTAACTGGATCCACCCAAGTATACGGTAATGCGGGACTTACCAATATTGGTGGTGATCCAAGCAGTACGTTAGGTTTAAATCTTGGTGGTGGAGCAATATTTCCTCTTGCAAGTAGCTTTGGTATAACAACTGCATTGAATTACAACTTGGCAAAGCCAGATGGAGCAAATGATCCATTCGGATTCGGGTTGAAGGCTGGAGTAATGTATTCCTTCTAAGTAAAACTTACTTTAATTAAAAGCCTTGACTTGATTGTCAGGGCTTTTTTATGCTGTTCAAATAAATGAGTGGATGAAGAAAAAAATTGCAGTACTTACAGGAGCAGGCATCAGTGCAGAGAGTGGATTGAAGACCTTTAGAGACTCTGGAGGACTATGGGAAGGACATGATGTGACTAAAGTGGCTACTCCACAAGCCTGGACAAATGATCGTGCATTAGTTCTCGAGTTTTACAATCAACGACGCAAGCAAGCGCAGGAAGTTGATCCCAACGCGGGGCACTATGCATTAGTGGATTTAGAAAAGCATTTTAAGGTTGTAGTCATCACCCAAAACATTGATTCCTTGCATGAAAAGGCAGGTAGCACGAATGTCATGCACCTTCATGGAGAAATCAGTAAAGTAAGGAGTACATTAGACCCGGAATTGATCTATGAACTTGACGGATGGGAATTGAAAGAGGGGGATAAATGTGCAAAAGGTTCACAACTTCGACCTCACATTGTCTGGTTTGGTGAGGCGGTACCAATGATGGAACCCGCAATGCAAGAGGTACTAACTGCAGACATTTTCATCGTTGCAGGAACTTCGTTAGTCGTTTATCCGGCAGCCGGACTGATTGATTTCATCAGACCTGCAGTGCCTAAATTTATTGTTGATCCTAAAATACCCGAAATTGCAGGCGGCGACAATTTCCATTTTTATGAAGAAGCGGCAAGTACAGGTTTGCCAAAAGTGAAAGACCACCTGATAAAAAAATACCAATGAGTAAGACAACCTTAGAAAAATTCTACAACGCGTTTAAGAACCATGATGCTAAGAAAATGGCCGAATGCTATCATAAAGAGGTAATTTTCAACGATCCAGCATTCCAAAATTTGAATTACGAAGAAGTAGCCGCCATGTGGGCCATGTTAATTGAACGCTCAAAAGGTAAGCTTGAAATCAATTTTGATTCAATTGTGAGCGATGATCATATGGCACAATGTATTTGGGAAGCCGATTATGAATTCTCTAAAACTGGAAATCAGGTCCACAATGTCATACATGCAACCATGGAATTCAAAGATGGCCTTATTATAAAGCATACTGATCATTTTGATTTTTGGCGGTGGTCCAAAATGGCATTAGGATTGACAGGAACATTGTTAGGATGGTCCCCAATCCTTAAAAACAAAGTCCGAAAAATGGCTAAATCATCCTTAAATAAATACATGATAGAGCATTAGTTCTCCCCCATCAAGACTTTAAGCAATTCTTTATTCTTGTTCTCGCTCAATCCAAGCCAATCCAATGTTGACTGATAGAAAATATTGTCTAAATCATTTTGTGGCAGATCCATCTCTGCAATAAACTTTCCAATCTCCAAGTCTCCCAATGGAAATGGATAATCTGAGCCTAAACATACTTTTTCTGAGCCAATAAGATCTATGACATATTTTAGATAGGTGGGATCATGAGTAATGCTATCCACCCAAAACTTGCCCAAGTATTCTCTTGGATTCACATTATTGTGTACCGCAACCAAATCCGGCCGACAATTGAAGCCATGCTCCAAGCGACCAATGGTTGCCAACAGTGAACCACCCGAATGCGCAAAGCACACACGTAGCTTTGGGTATTTTTCGAAGATACCACCGAAGATCATTGAGGCAGCTGCTCTAGCGGTTTCAGCTGGCATGCCTACCAACCATGGAAGCCAATATTTTTCCATGTATTCCCGACCCATCATTTCCCATGGATGAACCAGTATAGCCATTCCCAAACGCTCACAAGCCTCGAAGAATTCGAAGAATCGAGGCTTACTTAGATTTTCATTATTGATGTTGGACCCAATTTGCACTCCGGGGATGCCAAGGCTCTTCAGTCGTTCTAGTTCTTTAATAGCTAAATCAGTGTCTTGCATTGGAACTGTACCAAGACCGATGTAATTCTTTGGGTTTTGCTCCACTACCTGTGCAATGTGATCGTTCAAATACATGGAAAGATCCAGACAGTCGTGAGCGTCTGCCCAATAACTGAACATTACAGGGATTGTGCAGACTACCTGCACCTGAGTATCAAATTTCTCGTATTCTTTGATCCTTAGGTTTTCGTCCCAACAGTTCGATTGAATCTCACGAAAGAACTTATCTCCCTTCATCATGCGTGCCGCTTCCGGTTTGTGATGTAAGAGATGAATAAAGTCTCCATAGCCAAATTTTTCAGCAAAATTTGGAATGTTGTGAGGGAGGATATGCGTGTGCATATCTATTTTCAAACTTGTCTGATTTGCCATATTACAAAGGTAAGACAAATCAGCTATTGACTATCGCAATGCTTCGCTATCATGTCATCGGCTTGCTTCATGCCTAAGCGACTTGCCTGCAGGAGGTATTGGCATGATTTCTCTGACTTACTTAGATTGAGGTATGCCATTGCAGCATTAAACCATACATTTTCATAGCCTTTATCCACCGAGAGGTATTGTTCATAAAAACCTATCGCGTCATTATATTTCTTTTCATGAAATAGGGTATTTCCAATCAAATAAAATGCCTCGGATCGCGATGAGTTTAACTGGAGGGCTGTGATAAAATCTTGTCGAGCTTGCCCATAGGCACCGGTTCGAAGAAGTGCTTTACCACGACTGATGTATGCAAGGTCATCATTGGGATTTGCTTCGATAGCTTTTGTGTGATACATCGCAGATAAATCAAAATCACCGCTTTCGTACGCATTAGCTCCTACCAGGTTGAGCATTGGCGTAAACTCTTCATTTGTAAGTAGTGAAATGGGCAACTTCGCATTTTCATCCAGAATAGCCAGATTGTACCACGCATGATAGTTGGTTGAGTCCAGACGGATAGCTTCCCTCAAGTCTCTGATCGCATCATTTTCTCTGCCCATTTTTGCAAATAGTTGAGATCTATTCACAAAACAATCGGCCAAAGAATCATATTCAAATGCCTCAGTAAAATCAGCTAGCGCTGCATCCCAATTTCCCATCTTTTGATGAGCCATGCCGCGATATTGATGCACTCTGCTAATCATTGTTTGCAGGGTTGTCAGGAAAGTTCCTTTCGAACCTGTTGGATCCATCCCGTAGTAGATTGCGCGAGTCTCTGATCCACTTTGATTTTCAATAACGTAGGTAAAGTCTTTGATCGCTTGCTCAGTGCTGGCAGCGTTGTAGTAGATCATTCCTTTCTGAAAATAGGCCTCCAGATTTGTTGGATCCTTCTGGATGACAGCTTCATAGTCAGCTAAGGCGCGAAGATCTTTTTTTTGCGCTTCGTGAATCATCGCACTCAGGAAATAATCTTCAGCGTTCGGTTTTTTCGTCAGGTTCTTATTGATAAAATATCGGGCTGAGTCTAGGTCATTTTCATTGAACTTGGCTCGTGCACGGTCATAGTAGTCTTGCGAAAAAGCTTGTAGCACCCCAAAAAGGAGTAACGATGATAGAAGAGCTTTCATAAGGCTGTTGGATTTCAAGAAGAAGAACGAACCTTAGCTCCAATAGGTTATAGTACGCGCTGAATTTGCATACTGCTCTCTTTGCTCAAATGTTCGAATTTCCCCCCTTCCATCTTGTAAAAGCTGATCGCCATTACCAGGAACAATCCTGTGCCTTCAGGAATGATCCTGTTGTCTATAGAGATCATACCGGTCATCGGCTCGGTTGGAATTTTCAACAAGGGTAGCATCGAACTTTCATAAGTTCCATACTTACCATGAAGGTCTTTGTTCAAGGGCACATATCCGCCCGCCTTCTGATCAAATTGATAATCCGATAGTGCGATCAAACGTGCCGTGATTTTAAAATTGGTGGCGCCTTTGGGACTCTTAAATATCTTTTCTGGAATAAAGGCAGGAAAATGGAGGATCACTTGTCCACGTTGGGATCCGGGCTTAACAAAATATTTTGCTCCAAATATCTTTTCGTACGGTGCCTTTGAGTTGAACTCAAACCCGTTCAATAAATGTCCATGCTTACTTAAAAAAAGTGGTCGGGTGCCTGTCTTACCTTCTTCCATTTTGGCCAGGTTTCTAAACTGTGCCGTCAGTTTGCCTGAAACATACGTCTCACAAATCTCTGACATCCCTGTGGACAAAGACTGGCGAAGTGTTTTCGCCATCATAGAAGCTACTCCAAATTCTTTCTGATTATTACGAAGCTCTTTGTATGATGCTTTTGTTTTGATTTGCCTGGCTGTTGGGCCTCCCTTTTTGGCTATGATTTCACGATCTATCCCCTTCAACTTATATCTTCTGTACCCTTTTGGGATTTCTATATCCAGTGGAGTTCGAGGTGAATCTTTCATATTGCTGGCTTGTATTTATAGGTTGATTGGAGTCAATTTTAGTTAAGGGCTGATGAAGATAGTAAATCGACCCGTAACAACAAAATTTCGAATTCACCAAGAGCTTAATGAATTCGAATGCTACCTCTTGAATACTACCCAGTTATGAAAATCATCTTTGCAGTTTTTCTTATAACGGAAGTGTAGTGACATTTTTTTACCGCTTGGTCGTTGATTAGTTTCGACGATGTAATAAGCCAAACCCTTACCCTATGAAAATCTTTAAAATCCTATTTCTTGTTTTTCTTGCTGCTTGTCAGTCTACCCAGGTTACCTCTCCCGCAGAACCTGAAATTGGTCCTTTAGGCGAACAAGCTATGATTTCTTCAGCACATCCTCTTGCTACCCAGGTGGGCGTTGAGGTTTTGAAAAATGGTGGAAATGCATTTGATGCTGCCCTTGCTGTCAAGTTTACGCTGGCGGTGGTATTTCCCAGAGCAGGTAATATTGGTGGAGGTGGATTCGCCTTGTACCGCATGAATGACGGCACCATTGGCTCTCTGGATTTCAGGGAAAAAGCACCCATGGCCGGCTCCCGGGATATGTATCTTGATGCAGATGGTAATGTAATGGATGGATTGAGTGTGAAGGGTCACAAAGCAGCGGGTGTTCCGGGCTCGGTCGACGGCATCCTGAAGCTTCATGAAAAATTTGGAACAAAGCCAATTTCTGAACTCATTCAACCTGCTATCAATCTCGCTTACTATGGATTTACAATCACGCAAGATCAAGCCGATGAGTTCAATGAAAAGCGATCTGATTTTGTAGAGATAAATGGCTCAGACTTCTTTCTGGTGAAAGAGCGAATGTGGCAGGAAGGTGACACAGTGAAATTCACTGAGTTGGCAGGAACACTCACGCAAATCAGAGATAGAGGCAGGGATGGTTTTTATGGCGGGATAGTGGCTGATCAAATAGTGAAAGAGATGCAGCGAGGCGGTGGCTTAATATCAGAGGACGACTTAAGCAACTACAGCGCACAGTGGCGAGATCCAGTGACATCTAATTACCGAGGACACAAAGTTATCTCTATGCCTCCACCATCAAGCGGTGGCATTGCAGTATTACAATTGCTGCAAGGAGCTGAGCAATATGACATTAATCAGATGGGACATAATACTGCACAAACAATTCATTTGCTCACCGAACTTGAACGGAGAGTTTACGCGGACAGAGCCACCTACTTGGGCGATCCAGATCATTATGATGTGCCTGTGGATATGCTCTTAGATCCAGATTACAATAAAGAGCGATTTTCTTCTATATCACTTAAAAAGAAAACTGATTCACAGGACATAAAAGAAGGTGAAGTGGAGGTGATTGAAAGCGTGGAAACCACTCACTTTTCAATCGTTGATCCCGAAGGCAATGCAGTTTCACTAACCACTACATTAAACTCCTTTTTTGGATGTAAAGTGTATGTGAGAGGTGCTGGCTTTTTTCTCAACAATGAGATGGATGATTTCAGCGTGAAACCTGGTGTCGCCAATCAATTCGGACTTGTTGGTGGTGAGGCCAACGCCATTAAGCCGGAAAAGAGGATGCTCAGCAGCATGACCCCCACCATTGTAGAGAAGGACGGTAAACTAAAAATGGTTGTTGGCACACCTGGTGGTGCTACTATTATTACATCGGTATTTCAGGCAATTATGAATGTGATTGATCATGGCATGAGTATGCAGGATGCCGTCAATGCCACACGGACACACAGCCAATGGCTACCAGATCGTATTTTGATTGAAGAGAGACCGATAGACTCATCCGTGATAGAGAAACTGGAGAAGATGGGACATCCGATCGAAATGCGCACAGCGATGGGACGAATGGATTGCATTTTAGTGAGAGAAGATGGTAAACTGGAAGGTGGGGCTGATTACTCCAGAGGTGATAATTATGCGGAGGGATTTTAAAGGAAAAAATATTGAGAAAATAGCTAAATGCTGAAGCTATTGAACTTTGCTATTTCAAACGAAATAGAAATTATTGAAACTGGAATTAAGCATTAAACAGTGGCGTATTTATTTGATGATTGATTACTCAAGCTAAAAAGTTGTTGAAAGCTGCTTTTCTTGAAGATGCCGGATCACGTCCGGCATTACACCCGAATATCTTTAGTATAACTGCTTTGCAAAGTATGCCTACAACTTCGGAAGTTGTTACCGCGACTTTGGAAGAGGTACCGACAGCTAAGTGAATGATACCGACACGGTAGATAACAATCTCCATAACTCCGCTAATAATTCCCTGAATACGGAGAGTGATAACCTCAACACGGAGGGTGATCAACTGAATACGGAGAGCAATAACCTCAACACGGACGATGATCAACTGAAGAAGGAAAGCGCCAACCACATGGCGGAAGGGAATAACCTCAATGGGGTGAGACGCACGATTAAGTGCGGCATGACATAGCTTTATTTTTAGAGCTCTTGAGGGAGGTGCTTCAAAAAGGCTTTTCGGTCTATATTCTCTGCACCCATACTGGCCATATGGTCTGTGTAGGCCTGGCAATCATATAATTGTCCGCCTTCCTCTTTAAACTTCTGGATGAATGTAATCAAACCAACTTTGGAAGCGTTGCTCACTTTAGAGAACATGGACTCTCCACAATAGACAGTGCCCAGATGGACACCATACATGCCACCGACCAGCTCACTATCCTTCCATACCTCCACCGATTGGGCATGTCCCAGCTCGTGTAGCTTGATATACGCTTCGACCATTTCCTGTGTAATCCATGTGCCGTCCTGACCCACACGCTGCATTTGCTTGCAAGTATTAATCACGCCGACAAAATCTTCATTGTAGGTAACCTTGAATTCTTCTTTTCGCAAGACGCTACGCATGGATCTGGAAACGTAGAGCTTTTCGGGAAGTAAGACAAAGCGCGGGTTGGGGCTATACCACATAATCGGCTCATCATCATTATACCACGGAAAAATGCCGGAATGGTAAGCCAGCATGAGCCGTTCGGGCGCCAGATCTCCACCTGTTGCTATGCATCCATCTTCTTCAGCATCGGAAACCGGTGGAAAATAAAGCTCTTGAGATAATTGATAAGTTGGCATGGATGTTAATTTTCTTTGGGAAAAGTACACTCAATTTTTCTGATTACAGCTATTCAACTAATAGCTTGCCCAACATATCATTCGACAAATTCTATTTGAGGTATTTCAAAAACTCCCTATAAAATTTCATTACCTCCTCCGGCGCTTCTACCTGTGGATAGTGACCGATTCGATCCATCGTCCAGATGTTTTCTACGGTGATGATCTCGCGATAACGATCGACCATTACTTGTCCGGAGATGGGATCGACTAACCCATTGATTAGTCCGAGCGGTTGTTTAAAATTTTGTAACGCACCAACCCAGCGCTCGCGATGTTGCACACGCTCTCGCATGTAGCGAATAATCAGATGTGCGATGCGATGACCATTATGTTTGGACACCAATTGCCAATAGGTGTTCAACTCTTCTTTTGCCAGCGATGTATCTGGTCCAAAGATTCGACCAAAGCTTTTCTCGAATTTCTTTTGATTAAGCAGCTTGCTTAAAATGAATCCAATCGGACTCATCAGCATTTTCTGTATCGGCAATGGATGATGTGATTCGGGAAAGATGCCACCGTTGAGTAGGCACGCAGAGATGAGATTAACACTTCCACCTTCATTGTGTCGAGCAATTAGCTCTTGTGCCACCGTATCGCCATAGTCGTGAGCTAAGAGGTGACAATCAGATATTTTCAGATGCTGAATTAGATCTTGCATCAGATCTGCCTGCTGCATAATGGAATAGGGAAATGGGTTGGGTTTGTCTGAATAACCAAAACCCAACATATCTAAAGCTACTAGAGAAAATCTCTCAGTCAACTGATGCCAGATTTTATGCCAATCGTAAGATGCTGTCGGGAACCCGTGAATCAGCAATAGCCAGGGCTTCTCGCTTTCATGAATTTTATAAATGACCTGATGCTCCTTCCAGCTGAAAGTTGTTGTACTCTTATACCAATCCTCAAGTGAATAGTGCTCCATCTAAGGAATAAAGATGGATATAATTCATCTTAAAAGATCAAATGATACAAAGATCAACTTTTAAGTCTGCATCTTTGACCAAAAGACACACGTATGGCAAAAGGAAAAAACGCGCAGAAAAGCGTAAAAAAAGAACCCACTAAAACGGCAAAAGAAAAGAAAGCTGAAAAAAGAGAGAAGAAAGCAAAAAAGCGTTAGATACACACTAATCCTTTTTTAGATACGCTAAAAACGCCTTTCTTTCAATTTCCTGTGCGCCCATACTCACCATGTGTTCTGAATGCACCTGGCAGTCAAAAAGCTCTCCTCCTTCTTTGTGAAACTTCTCTATGAATTTGATAAGGGCCAGCTTGGAGGCATTGCTTGCAAGTGAAAACATGGATTCTCCGCAAAAGACTTTGCCTAAATCCACTCCATACATGCCGCCAACTAACTCCTTACCTTTCCAAACCTCCACCGATTTGGCATGTCCTAGTTCGTGCAGGCGGATATAGGCTAATTGCATTTCATCAGTAATCCATGTGCCTTGCTGTCCTTCCCTTGGTATTTTCTTGCACTGAGCCAATACACCTTCAAAGTCCTGATTGAAAGTCACTTTCAGTTCATCCTTATTCAATACTCTATGCATCGACTTAGAGATGTGTAATCGATCGGGAAAGAGCACAAATCGCGGATCCGGACTCCACCAGATAATGGGTTCACCTTCACTATACCAGGGAAAGATGCCGGAATGATAGGCGACCATTAAGCGCTCAGGCAGCAAATCTCCACCAACTGCCACAATGCCATCTTCCGCCCCTTCTACAGGCGGGAAAATGAGATCATCCGTGAGTCTATATATGGGCATAAACACAAAATTACATCCACTCCTTCAGGCGACTTCCGTACCAACTATATAATTCACCATCTACTAATTCCAATGAGGCCTCTGGCCATTGGATTTGCACTTGCCTCAGATGTTCTTCCGTGAACGGATAAGGTTCTGAACTAAACAGAATCGTATCGGGATTCAATTCAGCGATTTGCTCTGAGGTTAATTCGGGATAGCGTTTCTCTGTAACTAAATTCTCAAAACCTAAATGCTCAAGCATATGATCAATGAAGGTATCCTTCCCAGCTACCATCCAAGGATCCTTCCATATCAAATAAACCACTTTGCCTGATTTGGCTCCTTTCACTGCCTTGGTCGCATTCTTACAAACCCGAATAATTTGATTAGAAAGCTCTTCTTTATTGCAAATACTGCCAAGGGCAGTCATCATTTTAAATGCATCATTCAATGTATAGATATCGCTCATCCAAACCGGAAACTCATTTGCAAGCTCATCGATTCCTTCCTGATAGTTTTCTTCTTTATTACCAATGATAAGATCTGGATTGAGCGCTCTTATTGAATCAAACCGGAATTTTTTTGTGCCGCCAATTACAGGAATTTTTGACACTTTATTTGCAGGATGAATGCAGAATTTAGTGCGACCCACCACTGGCGCTCCAGTGTCAATTAAGAACTCGGTTTGAGAGGGGACTAGTGAAATAATCCGCCTTGGCGGAAAAGAGAAAGTGACCTCCCGACCCATCTGATCGTGAACAGTCCGAAGGTCACTCATGATTATTTAAAGTAGGTAAAATCCTGACCGCCCTTGATTTGAATCACAGATTCATAAATCAACTTGATCACATTTTCAACATCGTCTTTGTGCACTGTTTCTACGGTGGTATGCATATACTTCAGCGGTAGGGAAATCAATGCTGAAGCAACACCAATATCAGAATATGCAAATGCATCGGTATCAGTACCTGTAGTTCTTGAAGCGGCCATTCGCTGGTATGGAATTTTGTTTTTGTCCGCCACTTTCAAGATCATGTCACGCAAGTTATTTTGAACGGCTGGACCGTACGTAACCGCAGGACCATTACCAGCCGTCATATCTCCACTGGTGATCTTATCGTACATCGGTGACTGAGTATCGTGCGTTACATCGGTGACAATGGCCACATCCGGTTTGATACGACGTGAGATCATTTCAGCTCCTCTAAGTCCAATTTCTTCCTGAACAGAATTCACTACATACAGCCCGAAAGGAAGCTTCACTTTATTCTCAACGATTCTTCGAACAACTTCCGCAATCATGAAACCACCGGCTCTGTTATCTAGTGCACGACCCACGAAATACTTATTATTCATTTCGAAAAGCTCATCCTGGAATGTCGCGACAGTTCCTACATGGATGCCCATCTTCTCCACTTCTTCTTTGGATTCAGCTCCTACATCTATGCAAATATTTTTCAAAGTCGGGTTGTCCTCCTTGTCCTTTCTAACATGAATGGCAGGCCACCCAAATATTCCTTTAACTACTCCTTTCTTTGTGTGAAGATTCACGCGCATAGACGGGGCAATCTGGTGATCCGAACCACCGTTTCTTACTACATAGATGTAGCCTTTGTCAGTGATATAGTTGACAAACCAGCTAATCTCATCGGCATGTGCCTCAATCACCACTTTGTATTTGGCGTCCGGGTTGACCACTCCATATACACTGCCATAGGTATCTACAACATAATCATCCACGTATGGCTTCACATAATCCAACCATATTTTTTGTCCTTCCATCTCAAAGCCTGTTGGTGCGGCGTTGTTGAGGTATTTAAATAAAAAGTCTCTGCTTTTCTTATCCATGTGTTTTAGTTGTAAGTCTCAAGTTGCAAGTTCACGAATTGATTTCAATTGATGAATTTTTTGAGGTAACCTGAGAATATTTTTTTCTACAATATTTAATTTTCTAGATACTCTTGACAAGTCCTCCATCGATTAGGAAGTCTTGTCCTGTTATGTATTCTGATTTATCGCTCGCTAAAAATAGTGTCAGTTCTGCTACTTCTGCCGGTGTCCCTTGTCTCAACATCGGAATTTGATTAATGATTTTCTGATCTGCCGGATAACTATCAATAAATCCCGGAAGGATATTATTCATTCGCAGTTTGCTAGATCCGTACTTGGTAGCAAAGAGCTTTGTATAGGCACTGAGAGCTGTTCGTACGACAGAAGATACTGGGAAACTCAATGATGGTTCTTTGGCTCCAAATGTCGAAATATTGATGATCGAGCCTCCAGCACTCATGTGTGGAACGACCAATCTTGACGTTCTCACCACATTCATCAGAGCCAAATCAATTCCTTCTTTCCACTGCTCATCTGTCAATTCCAGAAGTTCACCTTTTGGTGGATGTCCCGTATTATTTACCACCACATCGATTTGACCATAGGTTTCAAGTGTTGCATCTACCAAGCGAGTCAGATCTTCTACATTATCTGTAGATCCTTGCACAGCAATACCGCCCAACCTACTCGCCAAATCATGAATCTCCGAAGAGTGTGATAGAATTGCCAATTGATAACCTTCGCTTGCCAGCTTCTCAGCACAGGCCAATCCCATCCCTTTACTTGCTGCTGTAATAATTGCTACCTGACTCATTTTTCTTTTTTACCAATGAAAATTACGATCGTCTACTTTAACATCTTCCGGCACAAAATAATCCACTAGAGTCGTTTGCTTCTTTGTTGTCTGTGCATGGTTGAATTGAACCACAAGCAGGCTATCTGAAAGCATCTTTATCTTGAAAAGTTTATAATCTTCTTCAATGTTCATCATCTCCGGGATTTGGCTACTTTCCAATTTGAGATAATTAAAACCATTTGGATCTCGAGCTAAAGACCATCTTCCTGTCATTGGTTCGCCGCAATCACTTCGTCCAACTGAATTTGTAGCAAATTCATTATTTAGTCTGAAAGTTTGACGATGAGCTATAAAACAATCGCCCATATTCATCCGTGTTCCATTATTAAACCTTCGTGCAATTTTCCAAGTTTTCGCAGAGTCACCAGCGAGCAAATATTTTGGATTTCCCGGAAGATCAAATGGTTGCTCAGGTTCGCCTTCACAGGCAAAGAATGCAAGACATATTAGTGCTCCTAAGATCAAACGCATTTTATCAAAGTGGAATATTCCCATGCTTCTTCCTTGGCAGTTTGTCCACCTTATTCTCGAGCATGCTAAACGCACTGATTAGTTTGGTTCTGGTTTCATTTGGCATGATTACCTCATCCACAAAGCCACGGGCTGCAGCGATATAAGGATTAGCAAACTTCTCTGTGTATTCGTTGATCTTTTCCTGATGCATGGCGTTTGGATCGTCCGCCTTCTGAATCTCTTTTCTGAAAATAATCTCAGAAGCTCCCTGAGCACCCATTACTGCGATTTCCGCTGTTGGCCAGGCATAATTCATGTCTGCTCCAATATGCTTCGAGTTCATAACGTCGTAGGCGCCTCCGTATGCTTTTCTTGTAATTACAGAAATCCGCGGAACAGTCGCTTCGCTAAACGCATAGAGCAGCTTTGCACCATTGGTAATGATCCCGTTCCACTCCTGATCTGTACCCGGAAGAAATCCCGGAACATCTACTAGAACCAATAGTGGCACATTGAAGCTATCACAGAACCTAACAAATCTTCCTCCCTTGGTGCTCGAATGTATATCTAAAACACCAGCCATACTCATCGGCTGATTGGCCACAATACCAATGCTTCGACCCGCAAGCCGCCCGAATCCACATATAATGTTTTCAGCAAAATCTTTATGCACTTCCAGGAAGCTATCCGAATCAATAATCCCATTGATCACATCGTGCATATCGTAGGGTTGGTTTGGGTTCTCCGGCATCAAGCTATCCAGCTCTTTACGGGTCTCATCCCCTATCTCATAATCGAGCCTTGGTGGTTCTTCTTCACAATTGGAAGGAATGTAGCTCATCAGTTGCTTGATCTGGCGTATGCATTCGGCCTCATTGGCACAAGCGAAATGGGTAACTCCACTTTTGGAAGCATGAGTTTGAGCTCCACCTAACTCCTCGCTTGTTACATCTTCTTGAGTAACCGTCTTTACCACGTTGGGTCCAGTGACAAACATGTAGCTGCTCTGCTCCACCATGAAGATGAAATCTGTGATTGCCGGAGAGTAAACTGCGCCTCCTGCGCATGGGCCAAGAATTGCAGAGATCTGAGGAACGACACCAGAAGCTAGGGTATTGCGATAAAAAATGTCCGCATATCCACCCAACGAAACCACACCTTCTTGAATACGCGCACCTCCTGAGTCATTCAACCCGATCACTGGAGCACCATTTTTCATAGCCATGTCCATGATCTTCACGATTTTCTCAGCAAAGGTTTCAGATAATGAGCCTCCAAAGACCGTAAAATCCTGACTGAACACATAAGTAAGACGACCATTGATTGTCCCATATCCTGTTATCACACCATCACCAAGGATTTTTTGTTTATCCATGCCAAAGTCGGTGGCTCGATGGGTCACAAACTTTCCAATCTCCTCAAAGGATCCTTCATCCAGCAGTAAATCAATACGTTCCCTGGCTGTCAGCTTACCTTTTTCGTGCTGCTTTGCAATTCGATCTTCACCTCCACCCTTGAGGGCTTCTTCATTCATCACTTCAAGACGCTCATTCTTTTCAGCGATGGATTGTATGTTGGTTGCGGTTTTGGGTTTCTCTGTACTCATATTTCTTTTGAAAACGCCAAAGATAAGGCGAGCAATGGAGAAAGGAGAAATTGAAATTATCTATTGAATAAATCTAAAATCACTCAGCACCAATTTGCTATATTGCGGCCGCTATGAACGTTGCGGTTATCGATTTAGGCACAAATACTTTTCATCTTCTTCTGGCCAGAGTGGAAGGTGGCTCACATGAAATATTTCATCGGGAGCGAAAGGCTGTTAAAATTGGCGAAAAAGGAATCAACAAAGGAGAGATTACTCCTGAAGCCTGGACCCGAGCGGTAACTACACTCAAGGAGTTCAAAGACACCATAGATAAAAATCAAATTGATGAGGTCTTTGCAACGGCTACCAGTGCCATTCGAAACGCTGGGAATGGCGCAAAACTTGTCGAGGAAATTAAGCGTTTGACAGGAATTGAGATCGAGGTAATTTCCGGCACTCGGGAAGCGGAGCTTATCTACTTTGGCGCAAGTAAAGCACTTGATTTTGGGTCTGAAAGAAACCTGATTATGGATATTGGTGGTGGCAGTATTGAATTCATCATCGCCGACCAGGACCAAGCCTATTGGATGCAGAGTTTTGAAATAGGTGGTCAACGACTCGTTGAAAATTTTCATAAATCTGATCCGATTACCGCTTCGGAAATCGAAGAGCTACACACTTATTTTGTGAAGGAACTCAATCCGCTATTGGATGCATGTGGCACACACAACCCAACAACTTTGATTGGCTGTTCAGGTACTTTCGACACATTGAGTGATATCTATTCTACGGAGAACAATATCTCAAGAGATGAAGACGCTACCGAGTTACCATTTGGTAAGGATGCTTTTAAAGGTATTTACAAAGGATTGATTGAAAAGAATAGAGAACAGCGGTTGGCTATTCCCGGCATGATCGAAATGCGGGTAGACATGATTGTTGTCGCATGTGTACTTGTTGACTTCATCGTTGACAAACTAAACCTAAAAGATGTGAGAATTTCTGCCTTCGCCCTAAAAGAAGGCATCCTCTATCATGTCTTAGACCAGCTTCAGGCAAATACCTCTAATTAGGTATTGAAAAAGCTTTATAAATTTTTAACTTTTACCAGATTAAAAATCTTATCATCATGAAATATCTACTGGGATCAGTATTTCTATTTTTTTCTTCATCAATTCTGGCACAGAATGCTGAATTCGAAAGCATAGTAAGCGACATCCAAGCAAATCTTATTGAGGTTCAAACCGGTGATGAGACTTATACGCATGAGCTTGAACTAATCGAATATTCAGTACTCAAATACACGTTAGTTGAGGTTGATGAAAAGGGTAATCGAGACGAGCTGGTGTATGAATTCAATGTGGCTGATTTAGATCCATATGTGGTCAGGGAGGAAACCAAGAAGGACATTATCTATCTCAGTCTCACGGTGGATAATGGACAAAAATTCATAAAGCAGTACGAGAATGGTGAGGTGAAAGGATACGATGAGAACATGCTTATGGTAACCAAAAACATTGATAATGCGAGAATACTTAAAGATCTCATCAAAAAAGCTATTCCACTCGCTGAGGATATCATGAGCAAAAAACTTGCGGTAGATACTTACCCGGAAATGGAAACTTGGCTAGTCGAACATGTTGTCAATGCAGAAAGTGGTACAAAAACCTACAATCAAACACTCGTAGCTTTAGATGATTTTCCAGGCTACTTCAGACTCATCCAAACTGAGATCACAGCAAAGTCATCGAAGGAAATTCAATACATTCTCAATTTAGGTGACATTAATATCAACAGTTTGAAGTTCAACATTTCGGGCTCCAGTTTCTCGTTAGACTTTGAGACCAATCGAAAACAGAAGTTGATAAAAGTATTGGAGAGTGGGGCACCAAAAGGGTTCGATGACGAAATTGAAATTTTCACAAATAATGTAGAAGAAGCGCGTGACCTTAAAAACATACTTACCAAAGCTGTTCCGCTCGCGGAAGATTTAGTCGAAGGTTCCATTCAGAAGTTTGAGACTTTGCAGCCTGCACTTGATTTTCTAGGAAAGTATGTTCAAAACATTGATTATGGTGACGAATCAATGGAACAATCAGTAGAAGGAGATTGCCTCTTGAAAATAACACAGGTTGATGCTGATGCAAAAAGTACAAAAAAAATAACAGCTGAATTCAACCTGATTGATGTGAATGGAAACCTTATAGATTTTGATGTTACCTCAGGAAAGATGTTTGTTGAATTTGTCACAAAAGAATCTCTGGATCTCTTAAAGATGTCTGAAAATGACGAATTCGACGGATATGATGATGAATTGAAGATATATGCTGAGAATATTGAAGTGGCTCGCAGAATAAAAGCAGCATTGGAAGATGCCATCAGAATTTGTGAACGTGATTACATTGATCCATTTGCAGACATGGCTGTCGAGCAAAAAATTGCCTGGCTAACCGAAAACATGGATGAGGTGAGAGACGGGGATAAAACGATCACACAAACATTTGAGCGAATTGATGACACAGATCCCGAAAAGATTAAGATGACTAAGCTTGAAGTAGATGCGAAAGGTGGGCAGGAAGAAATATTTGAATTCAACTTCACGGACATCAACCCAAAGAGTATACAATACAAAATTGGCAGCAAAACTTTGGCCATTTCATTCGAAACGAAGTTTAAAGAAGACATCATCAAGTACTATAAAGACGGTGAAATTGAAAACTATCAGGATGGTTTTGACCTAAGCATGACAGATATTGAAGACGCCAGAAACGTAATTTTGGTCTTCAACCAGATCATAGCAGAGCTAAATGAGTAATTTCGCCGCATGAATTTCTCAGCGGAAGAACTAAAGCAATTTGCAACCAAGGTATTTATTAACATCGGCTGCCCTGAAGCAGAAGCTCAGCAGGCTGCCGATGTTTTGGTTAGCGCCGATCTCAGAGGTGTAGATTCTCATGGAGTAGCCAGACTTTCAGGCTATATACGGTTACATGAAAAGCAACGATTAAATGCGACACCAAAGATCAAGACCGTACATGAAACCCCATCTACTGCAGTAGTTGATGGAGATCTTGGACTCGGACTTGTGGTCGGTCCCAAGGCCATGAAGTTAGCAATTGAGAAAGCTAAAAATGTAGGCTCAGGCTGGGTTTCGGTAAAAAATTCTAATCACTATGGCATTGCCGGCTATCATGCGATGATGGCGCTGGAAGAAGATTGCATTGGCATATCCCTTACCAATGCAAGTCCGCTGGTTTCCCCTACTTTCTCAAAGGAACGGCTACTCGGTACGAATCCGATTTCCATTGCCATCCCTACAAAAAATCAACCTCCATTTGTCCTAGACATGGCAACTACTACAGCCGCCAATGGCAAACTTGAGGTACTGCAGCGAAAAGGTATGGATGCGCCTGAAGGATGGTTACAAAACAAAGAAGGTCACATTACCACTGATGCAAAAGGATTGGTGAAGGGCGGTTCGATGCGACCTTTAGGTGGTGATCGTGAACATGGATCACATAAAGGTTATGCACTGGGTGCTGTAGTAGACATCTTGTCGGCGGTCCTCTCTGGAGCTAACTATGGACCATGGGTTCCTCCCTTTGTTGCATTCATCGATCCGGCTCCAAATCCCGTTGGGGAAGGCTTGGGTCACTTCTTTGGTGCTATGCGCATTGATGCATTTAGAGATGGAGAAGAATTTAAGTCACACATGGATAACTGGATTGAGCGATTTAGAAGCTCGGAGACTGTAAATCCAGGAGATAAAGTTTTGATCCCGGGCGATCCCGAGCGTGAGATGACAGCAGAACGGCTCAAAAATGGAATTGATTTGCTGGATCCTGTGGTGGCAGATTTGAAGGAACTCGGCGAAAAATTGGGCGTAAATTTGAGTTAGATACCTAGACATTAAAATCATGGCTGAGCTTAAAACACAACCCGGTGATCAAAGCGTCAAAGACTTCATTGACTCGATAGAGCCAGAGTGGAAAAGAGATGATGCGCGGCAGTTGCAAGAACTTTTTGAAAAGGTTACCGGTGAAAAACCGGTGATGTGGGGGGATTCCATCGTTGGTTATGGTAATTACCATTACAAGTATAAAAGCGGACGCGAAGGTGATTGGTTTTTAGCCGGGTTCTCTCCTCGAAAAACAAGTATGACCATTTACATAGTGGGAGGCTTCGATGGACAAGAAGAACATCTTGAGAAACTTGGAAAGCATAAAAAAAGTGTTGGCTGTTTGTATGTGAAGAAGTTGGCTGATATAAACATGAAAGCGGTCGAGCAAATGACTAAAAAGTCCATAGAAACGTTGAAGAAACGATATGCGGATTACAATTAGTCTTTTTTTACTTGTTTCAACACTATTTTCGTTTTCACAGCGGGTTACATTCGAAGATCCGGATCTCACATTCAGCTTTAAGAAGCCCAAAAATTGGGAAGTTTTTGATGATGGATACCTTGTGAAGGTAAGCCCTTCGTCCAAAGATTCTGCAGACATTTATTTTACCATTACCTACTTTGAAAATGCACAACCTTTCGGCGAGCTTCCCAGTGCTGAACGAGCTGACAAGACTAAAGATGCAGATTTCACCGAAACCAAAATTGATGGAGTCATCGCTAAGCAAAGAGAAAAAATGAATGGCGAGTACATTTTGCATGCCTACTCATTCATGAAGTATGGCCAACGCTTTGAAATCAAAACCTCAACACAAGGAGCAAACAATGGCCGTATAATTCGTAGAATTATTAGATCAATCCAAATAAAAAAATAAATTATCCTATTTACCGAATCTTTGGCATAGTTCACCGACAATTCAGCGGACCTAACCTAATCTCTCCAACCCCAATCCTATCAGGTAGTTTAATCTATTATCACCTTAATAATTACCTAATGGATTATTTCAGAAAAGGCTCCGACATACTGCCGGCTGTCATCATGGATTCAGGTTCCAAATCTGCCCTCATCAAAGGCGTTTCACTTTGCGAAGACTTGAAAATATGTAAACAGATGGCCATGGATATAAAGCAGAATATTGAACGAACACCCTACACAGATCTTAACATCCAGCTAAGTGTTTTCAATACAAAAGCAGCGAGACTGCTTTTCGACGTATTCAGGGCGGTGAAAAAGTACCGTCCTTCTCTCAATATTCACTGGCTATATGACCAAACAGATGTTGAAATGAAAGAAATGGGAATGGATTATAGTGAGCTTCTGGAAATGGATTTCGACATTTCTCCAAATTAGAAGATACCAATGCCTACGCCAGCTCTCAATACCCACGGACTATTGTAAGGTCTGGGTATTTCAGATTCATCGTAGAGCACGTTGTAAAGCGCCATCACATTAAAAGAGGCCCTTCCTCCTATCTGTTCAGAGTAACCTGCCCCAATCAAAAGGCTATTGAAAGCTGATTTATCGGTTTGTTCAGGTGAAAATGAAGTTAAATATTCAAAAGTGAGTCGCTCAAACTCTGCATAGGCAAAGAACTGATTGGTCACATTGAAGCGGTTAAAAACACTCCATCCAAAATTCGAGAGCGATGTATTTATAGGCTGCTTGATTTTTACATACTGATAGGTAATGCCTATACCTGCTGAATACCGGTCAGTGATTTTGTATCCAACCTGTGGAAAAATGCTAATGTTGGTTTGATTCGAACTGGTGCTGAACCCGCCGCCACCACCGAAGTAAATTTTATCAGCGAACTTACTCTGAGCCGAAACACTCAAAGCAAAGACAATAGCTGCTATCGTAGTTAAAAGTTTCATCTTCTATTTTACGACAATGTAAAGATCCTCGTTGGGTTTTTTCATGAGATACTTCTCACGAGCCATTTTTTCCAACAAATTCGGATTGTTGTTCAAAGCTGCCTGATCATTTTTTACTTCAAGGATTTTATCCTGATAAAACTGACGAGCTTGCTCTAATTCTGCCTTTTTACCGGAAAGCTCTGACTGCAAAAACAAATCGTTGCTGTCTACAAAAGCCATCCATACAATAAAGAATAGAGTCGCGAGAACATAAAAGTTCTTCAAGAAAGGTGGGATACGGTTCAATAAGTCTTTCATCTGCTTTGAATTTTTGAGGGTGGTTTGATTTTCAAAGCTTCAGCAGATGTGTAAAAATAGGGAATTAGCTGATCAATTTAAAAATCACTCTTCTACTTCCAGTTTCTTGAGTTTGTTCTCGCGTACTCGCCAGGTTATCAATAGCAATGGAAGCAGGACAATCCAGATATACACATCCCAGTCTGCCTTTTTATGCTCAAAGAGAATCATATAGCCATTGAAGCAAAGCATCAAGAAGGCTAACCCGGCAACAACCAAAGGACCTGTGGCCTGATTTTGCTTGTCCCGATAAGTCTTCCTTGAAACTTTCACGCCATTGAAGCCTTCATTTTTCTTGACTTTCTTTCTTGTCAACTCCCAGATAAGCAGTGGTATGCTAATCAACCACATAACCACCAAATACCAATCCATGCCGGTTGGCTCCTCTCCCATCATACTGTAGTGGATCATCTTCCGGATTCGGAGGGTGAGACTCAATACGCCTAAAATGAGTAACAGAATCTTAGCTATTGTCTGATTTTGGCCTGTCTGAGGTTCTTTTCTCATATCATTAAAATTAACAATTCACTCTAAGCGTAAGATGGAAATTCACCAATTTGATTGAATCGGTTATTCTCTTTTCGCCAGATGAAATGATTCAATCCATTTGTGATGGCTATGTATTTTGAATCAAGCACCTTATTGTATGCTGCTACCTGGTTCAGTACTTTTTGATCCAGTTTCACATCAGGAGATTTGCATTCGACCAATAAGAAAACGTATCCGTCTTTGTCTAAAACTATAATGTCTGATCGCTTTTGATTTTTGAAATAGGCCATCGAGTGTTCAAGCTTAAACATTCCTTTTGGATAAGCTAGATGGACAATCAAGAGGTTAATAAAATGCTGGCGGACCCATTCTTCAGGTGTAAGTACAATCCACTTCTTTCTAATCAGACAAAAAATGGTGTTGTCTTTCAATTTAACATCAAACTCCGGCAGTTTGAGCGTTTTCATTTTTCAGTTTCACTTGAGATAGAAAAATAATACCTAAGATAAAAAACGATGCAAGCGCCAATGTACTATTGCGCATGCTTCCTGTGACTTGTTCAATATATCCGTAGACGAAAGTTCCTATAACAATAGATACATTGTAGGTGACATCATAAAAGCTGAAAAAGGAAGCTGTATCAACTGTATCCTGAGGCATTATCTTGGAGAAGGTTGCCCGCGAAAGTGACTGAATCCCACCCATGACCAATCCAACTACAGCTGCTAAAGCAAAGAATTCCATTTCAGCATTGACAAAATATGCCCCAAAGCAGCACCCAATCCAAATAACGATCTGAATGGACAGAGATCTAATGTTTCCCTGCTTTTTGGATACATATGCAAAAAGCATAGCTCCTGCTATTGCTACAAATTGAATCAGAAGTACTGTCATAATCAAGCTGGAAGCTTCCATCTTTAATTCTTTGGAACCAAAGGTTGCTGCCAAGTACATGACTGTTTGCACACCCATATTGTAGAAGAAAAAAGCGAGTAGAAACTTTCTCATTCCATCCATTTCTTTTAGCTCCATCCACACCTTTCTTAGCTCCTTATAACCGTTGGTCAAATAGTGACCTTCTGGCTTTCTGCCGTGTACATTTTCAGGAAGTTTGGAAATCGCATAAAGCGAAAAGCCAATCCACCATACGCCTACAGTGAGAAAGGCTGCCCGAGAGGCAACACCCGCACCTGCAAAACCAAATGTATCTGGCATTTGAATCATCACTAAGTTGATCACCAAAAGAATAACGCTTCCAAGATATCCGTATGAATATCCTTTTGCACTGACTATGTCACGCTTATCTTCGGTGACTATCTCACTCAGGAATGCATCATAGAAGACGAGGCTACCCGAATAGCCGACGCTTGCGAAAATGGAGCAAATAATCCCCCATTCAACATTCTCACCTGTAAAAAAGAAAAGCCCAATGCATGAAAATGATCCAATGAACATGAACATTTTTAGGAAGAATTTTTTCTTCCCCGCGTAATCTGCTATCCCTGATAAAATGGGCAGGACAATAGCAACCAGGAGAAATGACAGTGACAGTGCATATGAGTACAAAACCGAATTTACAATCTCGAACCCAAAGGCCTGAATACGATCACCACCACTTGCATTGACCGCTACATTTTGAAAATAAATGGGAAATATTGCTGAAGTGATTGTCAGCGAGTAAACAGAATTTGCCCAGTCATACATACACCAGGCATTGATGATTTTTTTATCGTTCAGCATGTAAAGTCAAGTTGATACGGCAATATAATGAATGATACAATGACTAGTTTTAGGAACTGAAAAGAGAGGAGACTTCTCTCCGAGCAAATCTTCTGCTTTGCATATTTCAATCTTAAAAAATGATTCGGCTTATAAACCACAAAATAAAGGAAGAGGCAAAGCAAATACGCCAGGTGTTCCAGGTATCTTATGCAATAGAGGCCGAACTTTTGCAGGCCGATGATTTTCCTCCTCTAAAAAGACCTCTCGAGAATTTCTTGAATGCGGAAACTACATTTTTTGGCTACTTTGAGGGAGCGGAATTAGCTGCCGTTACCGAAGTAAAAGCAGAGGATCAGATCTTACATATCCACAGTCTAGTTGTTGATCCTGATTTTTTCAGAAAAGGTATTGCAAGTAAGCTTCTGGAGTTCGTCTTTAATGAATTCAACTTGAAAACATTTACCGTAGAAACAGGTGCCGCTAACGGCCCGGCTATTGCTTTGTATGAACATCATGGCTTCCGAATCATCAGGCAATGGATGACTGAAATAGGCATTGAAAAAGTAGCGTTTGAGAAGCAGTTGGGCTAATCATCAACCACCTCAAACTCGACCCTGCGATTTAGCTTTCTAGTTTCCTCAGATTCATTGCTTGCTATCGGTTGATTGCCACCGTATCCTTTGCCTGTCACACGAAAGGCGTTGATACCCTGAGATAAAATGTATGCTTTCACTGCCTTCACCCGAGCTTCTGATAACTGCACGTTTTTGACCGGATCTCCAGTATTATCTGTATGGCCTTTTAGAAGAATCTTAATCTTAGGATTGTCATTCAAAACTTCCACTACCAGATTCAATTCTTTTTCCGACCCTTCAATCATGTTTGCTGTTCCCCGATGAAATAGCACATGATCCAAGGTGATTATGCTTCCTTTTGCCACTGATGATAGCTGGATTACATTTTCTCCAATTTTCAGTTGTTCGTCGAGCACAATCACTTTAGGTAAATAACCGAGAGACTTGAGCTCTATCTCCTCATCAGACAATGAATCGATCTCAAATATTCCATTTGGCCCAATTCTTCTATTTGCTCCAACTATCATTTCAGCTGGTAATGCTTCGCCAGTTTTCGCATCTATTACCTTCAGGATGATGGCTCCTAATGCTTCCGTCTCAGGCTCCTCAGCTACTATTGGTAGAGTTTCCAACTGCGTCGTATCCTCCTCAATTTCTTCTTTGAACTTTATTCGCATAATATCTCCATAACCATCACTATCCTGCGAACTGACGTAGTATGCCCATTCAGAACTATCTAAAAATGAAAAAGAAGTTTCTGATCCTGAGGTATTGACCTGGGAACCAAGATTTACAGGTTCGCTCCAGTTTCTCCAGGATTCATCTTGCCTTACGCTATAAAAAAGATCAAAACTACCCTGACCGCCTCTTCCATTTGTGGCAAAAAAAAGTGTGCGATTATCTTCTGCTAGAAAAGGTGTCACTTCCTGAAACTCAGTATTTAATTGATAACCTAAATTTTTAGGACGATCCCAGCTCCCATCGGCTTTCTTTTTCACGATATAGAGATCTTCAACTCCATACGTGTTATTAGCTTCAAGGCTAAGAATCATATACCTGCCGCCTTTTGACAAACATCCGCTTTGAATGGGTGACTTATTTTTCAAAAAGGGGATGTCTACTTCCTTATCAACTCCATTGCTGCTAAACTTTACTTTTCCGTAGTACATGCCTTTATCAAAGGTTACTTCGCTGTAATACAGTCCTTCTTTCGTAAATCCAATTGGGCTTACCATTCCTTTTTCACCTAGCCAATCTAAAAAAGTCGAGACGGTCCAGTTTTCAGCACCAAAAGATTTGGACTGGGAATCAAATAGTTTGGACGTACTATTAGTCCCTCCTCGTTCCTCAGTAAATGCAATTGACTTACTATGTGGACTGAGGACCAGATAATTCTGTCCATTGGGTGTATTGAGTGAATCTACTGTTTCTCCCTTTCCCTCGAATGCAACCTGCGCAGCACCAGTGAAACTAAGAACCATCAAAAATGATATTATTGAACTTTTCAATTAATTAATTATATTTTTTTGTGAAAATAACTTGATTTTATAAATATCCTAATATATTATTGTACTTGTAAAGTTTCTCTATTGGTTAGTTGGTGACAAAACTAAACAGCTAGTGAATTATAGTCCGGTGTGGTTAGCCGGACTTTTTTTGTTTTATTGTTTTACTCACAAACTTATTGCCAGCAATTAAGAACCTCCAGGGCTTTAACGCATCTTCTTCAGCATATTCCACACCGATTCTTGTATCCGACTGAATATCTAATTTTTCCTCTCCATCATTGTCAACGATCCAGATTTGATCTTCACATAAATCGACACCTGACATTTTCACATGAATACCCATTGCCTGCGCCAATGTACCGGGTCCGGACGCAAGTTTTGCTTTAGTGAAGTTTCTCCTCTCATTCATTGCATCAATGCCTTGTATGGGCTCCAAGGCTCGTATCAGCACTGCATCTGCCATTCCTTCGACATTTGTCACCACATTGAATAGATGATGAATGCCATAGCATAAATACACATATGCGGTTCCTCCGTCACTATACATGATCTCAGTTCTGGGTGTTCGCTTGTTATTAGCATGGCACGCTTTGTCGCCCCTTCCACAATATGCTTCTGTCTCTACGATTTTTCCTGCAGTTAATACACCATCAACATGTGTTACGAGCACTTTCCCCAACAAATCTTTTGCTATTTGCACGACATCTGTTCTTTGATAAAACGATCTTGGGAGTTTTTCGTAAACGGATGTATTAATTTTGAAAACCATAAAAAACCTTAAACTATGAAAAGAATCACAAATCTAATCGCACTATGCGTGTTAGTTACTTTTGGAGCAACCGCTCAAATCAATACTCCTCAGCCAAGCCCTGCTGGTTCAGTAAGTTCGACTGTTGGACTTACAGAGATCAGCATTGATTATTTCCGACCTGGTAAAAAAGGAAGAGAAATTTTTGGTAGTGGAGACAATTACCTTCAGCAATATGGAGAGGTATGGAGAACAGGCGCAAACGCAGGAACCATAGTTAACTTCAGCACAGATGTGAAAATCGCTGGACAGGATGTACCGGCAGGTAAATACCAAATTGTTTCAATTCCTGGCGCAGACGAATGGCAGGTTATGTTTCACAAAGAAATGATTGGTGGGAACATGGGTAACTACAAAGCTGAAAATGATGCTGCAAAAGTGACAGTAAAGACCATGAAGCTTGGTAATTCTGTAGAGCGAATGACTTTCCAGATTTCTGATATTTCTGAAGACAATACTTCTGCTAACATTCATTTTGCGTGGGACAACATGTCTTTCAAAGTGCCTGTATCGGTTGATTTTCATTCGGCTGTAATGAAAGAAATTGCTTCTAAGACTCAGGTAAATCCTCAGAACTATGTAGCTGCTGCTAACTATTACCTCAACGCTGGCGAAAATTTGGAGCAAGCCTTGGAATGGATGAACAAGTATCTATCTGTTGGCGAAAATTCCGGACAGTTTTGGCATGTACACACTAAGGCTCAAATTCTTGCTAAAATGGGTAACAAGAAAGAAGCTATCGCAACTGCTAAAGATTCAATGGAGAAAGCCAAAAACTTTGCACAGGGTGATTTTGGTTACATCAAAAGAAACGAAGATTTAATTGCTTCTTTGAAGTAATTACTTCTTAAGAAAGTATTAAAGCGTGAGCAATGCTCACGCTTTTTTTATGCCTTATTACCAAATAGTTTTGATAGTTGCTGTATAATCAGACTTAAAATAATCGTCCCGCCACAACCAATCAGGTTGTACCATAAGTAGCTCAGTGAGAAGATTCCTGCCTCTGTCATCAAGTGAACAATGATCACCACTGTTTGAGCTATGATAGCTGCGATGAAAACAGGATTTCCTTTGACCTTTTTAAAGAAGAAAGCCACAAGGAATATCCCTAGCACTGTGCCATAAAATATTGAACCTACAATATTTACAGCCTCGATTAGATTCTCAGAATTTTTAGCCAAAATCGCGAAGAGAATCGCCAAAACACCCCAACCAAAAGTCATGAGTTTTGAAGTGTTTAAATAATGATGATCTGATGCATCCTTTTTTATGGCGCGTTTATAAAAATCAACCGAGGTGGTTGACGCCAAAGCATTCAATTCTGAAGAAGTCGAGGACATGGCTGCAGAGAATATCACTGCGATCAATAGTCCGATCAGGCCATGTGGAAGATATGTGATGATAAACGTGAGAAAGACATAATCTGAGTCTTTAGTTTCCAAGGTGCTGTCGGCCTTTAGGATTACATCTTTTGCCTGCTGCCTCAGCTCCACAGATTTAGCATCTGCGATTTTCAATTGCTCAGCAAATGCGGTACGTTCACTGTCAGAGATTGTCTCGCTTGTTAAAGACTGAGCAGCAAGCCTTCTTTCTTCCAACGCAACTGAGTACTCATCATTTATTTGTTCGAATTCCCCGGCGTAAGCTGAGTTTTCAACAATCTCCACAGAGGCTTCCTTAAAGTGAATTGGTGGATTGTAGAATATGAAAAAGACATATACCATCACACCTACGAACAGAATGAAAAATTGCATAGGAATTTTCAGGATCGCATTGAACATCAATCCCATTCTGCTTTCCGCAGCGCTTGTTCCTCCAAGGTATCGCTGCACTTGCGATTGATCCGTTCCAAAATAAGAAAGCTGGAGAAAGAAGCCTCCGGCCAAGCCTGACCAGATCGTATATCTTTCACCTGCATCCATGCTAAAATTGACTGCTTCAAGTTTTCCCAGATTTCCTGCAATCTCTAGTGCTCCTCCAAAAGAAGTATGATCTCCGATATATCCAAGTGTTACGAAAAATGCGGCGAACATACCGGCCATAATGACAGCCATTTGTTGTTTCTGCGTAATGGAGACCGCTTTTGTTCCACCGGATACTGTGTAGATAATCACCAATATCCCAGTTCCAAGTATAGTAGCAGTGAGGTTCCAGTGGAGAATCGAAGAAATAATAATCGCTGGAGCGTATATGGTAATACCTGCCGCAAGTCCCCTCTGAACAAGGAAAAGTGCAGCACCCAGGTAACGTGTTTTTAGGTCAAACCGCTTTTCCAAAAATTCATAAGCAGTGTAAACTTTCAGTCTATAAAATATTGGAATGAATACCGCCGAGACTACAATCAAAGCTATGGGTAATCCAAAATAGTTTTGAACGAATCCCATACCGCTTTCATAGGCCTGTCCGGGAGTGGAAATAAAGGTAATTGCACTGGCTTGAGTTGCCATCACAGAAAGCCCTATCGTTCCCCACTTCATTGAGTGTCCACCGAGCAAATACCCTTCAATGTCTTTTTGTCCTCTAGTCTTATAAACGCCGTAAGCTACAATAAAGAGAAGTGTGCCAAACAGCACAATCAAGTCAAGGTTGTTCATTTAGTTGTCAGTAAGATGAGCTAAAGAAATGAAATAAAATGATGAGTACGGCCAGCCAGGCAGCAACAAAAATGTAAAGGAATCGCCATTTTTTGAATAATGGTGGTTTGTCAATGTTTCTTTCCGAAATCAATTCTGTCATTTACCTAATGATATCAAGTTTACAAAAATTCTATAAGCTCCTGGTACTCCGGCCGGCAATTCTCTGAACCAGCTGTATCCAGAATACACGTAATATCCCTCTCCATACTTTGCAACGAGTAACCCTCCAGTTTTTGGACTTTCTCCCGGATCATTGCTTTTAAGAATTGGGGTGAACTCTTCTGCCCATTCGTTAGGGAAGTAAAGTCCCCTTTCCTGAACCCATCCTTCAAAGTCTTTATTGGTAATTTTATTGGGAGCATTCATTACCGGATGATCGAATCCAATGATCTCAACAGGAGCTTGCTCTACCGCTACCCGGTCTCTTGACAACTTGAGATCATACGGCGCAATTTCTTGTGTTACCAGTCTGTGGCTGGTGTTATACTGAATGATAAGGTTACCGCCATTCTCGACATATTGGAACAATTCCACATTCTTATATGAAAGCCAGCCTACCGTATTAAATGCTCGAATTCCAAGGATTACGGCATCATACTTTTTCAAATTATCCGCTGTAACATCATCTTTTCCTAAAGTTGTTACTTCATATCCAATCTGTTCCAGGTTTTGTGGGATGGCATCTCCGGCACCTTCTATATACCCTACTTTGTTTCCTCTCTTTTCCAGATCTAATCTTACCACTTTTACTTGAGCATCGGGATAGAGTGTTTGCTTAGGAAGATGGTTATAGTCGATTTCCGAAAGGCCTTTATTATAGGTTTTACCATCGATAGTGGCTGAAATGGAAACGCGCCCTTCTGATGCCTTATCAGGTGGCGTAATACTGAATGTAAATACTTCTTCTTCTCTTCTTTGAGCCAAATCGAAGGTATAATTTGTCGGACTAACCATCCATCCTTTCGGAGCATTTAGCGAAACACTTCCTGAACAATTTTGTTTACCGGCGATGACTCGAACTTCTACCGACTTTGGCATATTATCTCCAAAAACAAGCACACCACCGGATATATTAGCCGTCACAGGCGGACCGATTGTAAGTGGTTCGGTCACTTCTCCATCTACTGGATCTGTACGTTTAAAAACCACTGGTACATCTAACGAAATGGATGTGCCGCTAAGGGATAAAGTTACCGAGGCGGTAATTGCATGATCATTTTCCGGACGTCCGATTTGCTCCTGGTCATCAACCGAATACATACCGAGTTCTCCTTGTTGTCTTAGCCAATATGGATGCGTAAACTTTGATCCGGCAGGAATCACAAAATTCATCTCGGAATTGAATCGCTTATTATTGAGCAGCGGAGCTTTAAATGATATAGGATTTACCCAATTCTTAAACTTCACCTTTTCTAAGTGCATCTTAACATCACTTCGATTTACAACTTCTAAACCTATCGTAATGGAATCACCAATTGTGTAGCTGGGTTCATTCGCTCTTAAGGAGATATATAGCCCGGATGCAGCTACGATCAGATCATCAATTTCCTTTTGTTTGATCTCCTTCCAGAAATTATCTTCAATTTGATCTGAGGCGTTCCTGGCACCCATCAGTGAAGGAATGATTTTGGATGGATCTGACTCATCATACTCGCTAATTGCTTTATTAATATAAAAAGCCACTTCCTTCGATCCTTTTACACGTTCCCAGGAAGTATCGACGCCTTCGAAGACTTCTTTTCCTTCCGAACCTCCCCACTGCTGAAGGTATTCAATTTGATCTCCGCGTGATCCTGAAGATCCAAAACCCTGGCTTTTGTGCATACTCCTACTTCGAGCTGCAATTTCAGTGTATGACTCACCCAGCATTGGGTTATAACCCCCAACATTGAGCTTAATCAATTTAGTAGTGTCTTGATCAGAATTTCTGAACCACCACCATCCAGTATTCCAAAATATTTTGGTCGGCTGCCAAGTATCTACATAACTGAGCTGCTCAGGATAGGCGTTTTCATCTCCACTTAACTCAAATGCTTCTCGAGCTAGAATAGCACTTGCTGTATGATGCCCGTGTGACCTTCCGGTATCGCTAAACCTGGTAATTATGATATCCGGTCTAAACTTTCTGAATGTCCAAACAAAGTCAGCAAGCACATCTTCTCTATCCCAAATATTGAAGGTCTCTTCTGGGTTTTTAGAATATCCAAAATCATTGGCTCTGGAAAAAAATTGTTGTCCGCCATCGGTTCTTCTTGCAGCTAATAATTCCTGAGTTCTAATCAGCCCAAGCTCCTCTCTAATTTCAGGACCTATTAGGTTTTGCCCACCATCTCCGCGTGTCGCCGACAGATAGGCTGTTCGCATTAATTCGCCATTGGCGTAGTATGCAATCAGTCGTGTATTTTCATCGTCAGGATGTGCTGCTACGTAGAGAACTGTTCCAAGAACATTTAGCTTTTCGAGCTTTTGGCGGATACTCCCAGGTTTGTATTTCTGAAATTCTTGGGCAGATAAGTTTAGTGCAAGAGCTAAAAACAAATAGCTCACTAATACATGGGTTTTCATAGAAAGGTTTTCGTTGCGCTGTTGTTACGAGATAAAAGGCGGAAAGTTATACCAATTGTATGAGCGGTAGAGAATAGCTCATCTTCTCCTTCGGAATTTTTCTCTAGATTTAAAATACCAAACGCCTATTATTGAAAGCCCTGAAGAATGCACCCACACATTATGTTGGGAGTGATGCGGAAAGTATTGCTTCTGTACTCAATGTTGGCTACTTACTCCTTCCTGTATTTCTCACAGTGGTGCTCATACGCCAACTGGTTCAGGATGATATAGACTTAAGCATAGTAATTGGTATCAGCTTAGTTTTTAGCTTTTTCGCTAGAAGTCAGTTCCTAAAAGGATACTTAAAACAGTCTATCGCATCCGTCGTGATCTTTTTCAATATTCTATTAACCATTGCATGCTCGCTTGGCAATGGAATCAATGATATTGGAATAATTGGTTTTCCAATTATCATAGGATTTTCGGGAATCATTTTAGATCAAAAAAAACTGGCCATTGCCTCTATTCTTAGTATCACAGCCGTGCTATGGCTGGTCATTGGCGAGTATTTGAATATCTATACTCCAGTGACAAAACCAGTTGGGAGTGCTGGAGACTTTCTAGTTTCTGCTTTACTTATCATTTTGGGTGGAATCGTTGCCTTTAGTCTTACGCGCAATATGAAAATCTCACTAAAAGATGCTCAACGAGAAATTTTTGCCAGTAAAAAGGATGCAGAGAATCTCAGCGAGGAAACGAACAAAAAACTAGAAATCATTGAAGAAATCCATCGCACAGTAATCAACAGCTTGAATCACATTCGACAACTTATTGATAACAAGCAGCAAGACATCAGTGAGCTTGAGCCGGTTTATGAAAGCTTGAAAAGAAAAGTGCTCGTAATAGAAGTTGCTCATAATATTCTCCTTTCAGCCAAGACTCCAATCATGCTGGACATAAGGAACCTTACATCCAAACTTATAAATAAATATGAAAAGAACTTAAAAACGCCTATTCTCCGAATCGATACTGGGAGCGTATCTCATTTTGTGCCTTTGGATCTAGCAATCAATTACGGGATATGCCTCATTGAATTAGTGAATGATGCAGATACTGAAGGCAATGAAACAATAAGTGTCACACTAATAGTAAACAAAGAAACAATTGATCTAAAGATTTCGGGATTTGAAGGTAATCATAGTGCCAAACCCGGAATAGTGATTGACCTTCTGACCAAACAGCTGCAGGGAACCTTGAGCAAATCATCTACCGAATTCCTGCTTTCATTTAAACACACTCCTAATTAATGAGGTCGG
Organism: Ekhidna algicida; assembly: GCF_051379705.1. Lineage (GTDB taxonomy): Bacteria > Bacteroidota > Bacteroidia > Cytophagales > Cyclobacteriaceae > Ekhidna. The sequence goes on from NZ_CP179868.1 coordinate 1,329,906, forward strand.
CATGGCTACCATATGACGAAATGCTGGATGAAGACTCCCACAGGGAAGTGAAAAATTTGATGCGAATTTTTCTCTATATCATCCCAAGTATTGCAGTGGTGCTCGCGACTGTAAGTTTCATTTTTGGATATATCAACATTGCACTTACTACACTAACTGTCCCGGTCTTTTGCCTGATTTCAATGTATTATCTGAATAAGGGTCAGATCAATACAGCAATGATTGTCATAACCACCGTTATGCTAATCTCAACCAGCTTTATATGTTTTTTTGGTGGTGGAATACATGAAGTTGGAGTGATCATTTTTCCTGTGATAGTATTTTTCTCCAGCCTGGTAATGAATATAAGAGGAGTAATCATTACCACATCGCTTGTAGTTCTTTGCCTGGCTTTAATAGTTCTGGAGGAACAACACAATATTTATCCTAGCGATGTTCCTGCAACAAGCTGGGTAGACTTAGCAGTTGCCCTTTCAGTGTTGATAATTCACACTTTTATGACATTTAGCTTCTCGAACATTACTAAAAATAACCTCCGAAGAATTACAGATGAACTTCAGAGCCAGAAAAGATATAGAAAAGAAATCGTTGAAAGCCTTGATGAAAAAACTCAACTATTGCGATTAGTGCATCATAGGGTGAAGAATAATTTGCTTCTCATCAATAGTTTAATTGAACTAGAAGCGTATGGTCAGCCGGAAATAAAACAAGAGTTTAAAGAAATTTCAGATAGCATTCACACCATTGCACGAGCTCATGATCCATTGTATCATACCGAAGATTACAAACAAGTTTCCATTAAGCCATACCTTGAAAAACTAATTGCCAGCTTCGCTCAATCCAGAATGGTAATAGTGTTGGAAGTAGAAATTGATGAGTATTTAATGTTCCATGAAAAGGCCCTTTTGCTTGGAATAGTACTTCAAAAAATTCTTGTAAGTATCAGATCACAAGAAGTGACAGACTTGGCTATTCAATTGAAATGTATCGGTAAAAATGGCCAACTCAAGGTAGTCGCAAAGAATGGGAGCGACATATTGATTGAAGAAGTCTCTTTGGTAGAGCTATTGACTAAACAAATCAAAGGGAAATTGAAAATGATAAATAAGGGAATATCTATTGATTTCCCTGTAAACGACTGAGTTAATTATCCAAGCTTGCTGAAATCCTTGACGTCAGCATCCGTTTTAAGAATGCGTTGAAATATTCCATTCAAATCATCAAAATCCCATGGCTTAGTTACGAAATCATGGATTCCGAAATCACCAATCGTTTCGTACAAATCTGCTCTTTTTATAAAGCCACTCAAGATCATTCGTTTAATATCCGGCTTTGTGGTGAATACGTCTTTTAGAAGCTCAACTCCGGACATATGGGGCATCCTGTGATCTGTAACTATCAGATCAATTTTTTCTTTTTTTATGATTTCAAGCGCTTCATGTGGACCCAGTGCAGTGTGAACATTGTACAGCCTTCTGAAAGTAGATTTAAAACCTCTGAGGTTTGGCATCTCATCATCCACATATAGAATAGTGTACTCTTTATCTACTTTATTCGCTTGCCTAGCAGCTCTTCTTGCGGCTCTACGTTCTGCTCTTTCTTCTGCTGTAAGTGTTTCCATAAGCACAAATCTTGATCTACAAAAATACACGAATTAACGAGTATTGGATATCTATTTTTGCTTAAGCAAAATACTTAATTCATTAAATACAATAAAAAATTATTTCGTGAAAAACTTAAAATTTCAAATGACATCAGATTGATTATCAAAACTGTGCTGAATGTTTACCGTACCTATAAAAATGAAAGCCATCCATTATTTACTCGTATCCATTGTTTTATTCAGTTGCACACAGGCACAAGAACAATCATCCGAGCCCGAACAATCAAGTTGTGAATGGTGCGGTGCTACGGAGGCTCCGCCGAATGTCCAATCAAGGACCACAATTGCAACTGTGGATGAAGTAGGTCAAAGGATAAAAATTAACGGTACCGTTTTTCTAGCAGACAAAAAGACTCCAGCTAAAGATGTCATACTCTACCTCTACCACACAAATGCAAAAGGTATCTATCCTAAAAATGGGTCAGAGTCAGGCAACGGAAGAAGACATGGCTACTTAAGAGGCTGGATCAAGACTGGCAATGATGGGACTTATGAATTTGAAACAATTAAACCTGAACCATATCCTGGCAGAAGTATCCCCGCTCATATACACATAACTATAAAAGAGCCTAACAAAAATGAATACTGGCTGAAAGACTATTTCTTTAACGGAGACACGTTTCTATCCGCAAGGGATCTTAAAAATGAAACGGGCGAAGCTCGATTTAATCATGTGATCAATCTCACTCAAGAAGGAAACATACAGTTAGGGGAAAGAGAGATACTTCTAAAAGATTAACCTGCTTGTTTCAAGGTAAAAATAAATATCGATCCTTTGCCATCAGGATTGTCCTCGACTCCTAATGTTCCACCATTTTGTGATATGAGATCATTACAAATAAATAGCCCTACTCCTGAGCTCTTTTCGTTTTCTGTTCCGGGACGTTTATTATCTTTCTTCATTTCGAAAAGATTTTCTTTCATTTCGGTCGGAATTCCAATTCCAGTATCAATGAATTTAATGAGGATATGATCCGATTGGGTTTGCACATCTATTGTCACACTTCCTCCCTTCTCTGTAAACTTCACCCCGTTGGAAAGCAAGTTTCGAATAACCACCTTTAGTGCGTTCTTATCAAACAGGCAGATTGCTTCCAGATCACCTTTCACCTGTAAGTTGAGATCTTTTGCCTCGATATTTGCATTCATTTGATTGATTACTGGCTCTACAATCTCATTCAAAATAATCTCTTCTTGATCAATACGCTTATTTTGAGATGCAGCATGTCCCCATTCCATTAATTCATCCAACATTTGAATAGTGTGGTCTACACCCTTATCAATAGTTACCATGAACTCTTTTGCTTGATCTATACCAACCTGATCCTCACGCACAAGCGTAATCACGCTTTTCAAATTGCTCATAGGTCCGCGAATATCATGACTTACAATTCGAATCAACGTATCTCTAAGCAAACTCGCTCTCGAAATTTCGGCAGTTTTTTCGTCCACACGCTTCTCCAAGTCTTTGTTTAATTCCTGATTCTCCTTGAATGATCCTGCAAAGATTTCTGACAAAGCAATTGATTGGAAAAAAAGAAATATGACAAACCCGGTATTCACCAGGTTAGGACCAGCATCTATATAAATCACCCCAGCAATTTTTAAAATCTCAGCCATGACAAATAGAAAACTCATAACCACCCCTGTCAAAACATACATTGCTCCAATCCTTTTATCAGCGACTGCTTTGGTCAAAATGGTAAACATCAGGACATAAGAAGCAAGGATCATGAAATGATAAGCATCCAGAGTGTGGTAGAAGAAGTCGTAGGCGGTGAATAACACGATGAGTAAAAAAATACTCGCAACACCAACATAAATTTTCACATACCTCTTAATGCTCGTATAAGTGTATAGTGTATAGCAAAACAAAACCGACAGTGGCGCGCCAGCATAACTACTGAAATATTCGATTTTTCTCCCCAGATTCAGAGATAAGTCCGGAAAGAAGGTATAAAAAATCATAGAGCCATCATCCACCAAAGTGGCACGGAGAAAAACAAAAAAGGACATAAGTCCAAGAAATAGGTAATACCTGCGCCTGACCTGACTGTATATTACCAGATTATAGGCAGCAAAAATTGCGATGCTACCAATCTCCATCAACTCTATCTGATGTTGCATAAAAATCACTTTATAGCTATGTTGAAAGGCAATTAAAGAATCTGCTCGAAAATAGACAACAAGCCGTCGTAAATTTTCGACCATTCGCTAGGATATCTACATATTTCTATATCTTTAGCTGTACTCAAAAATTTCAAATTATGTCAATGTACTGTCTTGCCTGGAAATACAAAGTATCGTCAAATCAAGCAAAGTTTGAAGAGGAATATGGCCGAAATGGAGGCTGGTTCAAGTTTTTTGAGTCCTCGGATGATTATTTAGGTAGTGAGTTGATGAAGCACGCTGACGGCAAAACGTATCTGGTCGTTGACAAGTGGATGTCCAAAGCAGACTATCAAGACTTTATCGACGAAAATAAAGCTGATTACGACCAGTTAAGTGAACAATGTAAGTCACTTTTTGATGAAGAAGAAGCTTTAGGAGAATACGACCTTCTCCAATAACACCAACCCTTTGCGTTGACGATCGTTTTAAGTTGGAAAGAATAAATCCAACACAATCATGAAATCAACTCTTAAATTCACGGGAATACTTGGGCTTATAGCCATTTCCATTTTCTCCTTTATTTCCAAGCCTAAAGCCTCCACCGAAGAGGAAGAAGCTGTAAAAAAAGTCGTCTTTGAATCGTACATCAATGGCGCTTTCAACGAACTGGATGCTGCCTCCATGGAAAAAGGATTTCACAAAGACTTCTCTATCTACTCAGCCAAAGGAGAAGATATTAGTAAATATCCGATCGCCGATTGGGTGGCAGGTGTCAAAAAAAGGAAAACAGCTGAATACAATCCTAAAGACGAAAAAAATGTCTGGAAGCACAACTTATCAGTAGATGTTACAGGAGGTGCAGCACAGGTTAAAGTTGAGCTTAGAAACCAAGGCAAGCTTGTATATACAGACTACTTGAGTTTATTAAAATTTGATAGTGGCTGGAAGATTGTCGCTAAAGTCTATCATCGACATAAATAATTAAAAATAAGCCCTGTAAATACAGGGCTTTATTTTTACTAAATGGAAATCAGAAAAGCCAGAAAGGAAGATGTAATACACATCATAGCAATGCTTGCAGACGATGAATTAGGCAGCAAAAGAGAAAACTTTATAGATCCACTTCCTCGTGTTTACTACGATTCATTCGAGAAAATTGATCAAGATCCTAATCAGCATTTGGTTGTTGCTGAAGAAAATGGAGAAGTTATAGGAACAGCCCAACTTTCATTCATTCCATACCTTACCTACCAAGGTGGGGTCCGATCTCAAATAGAGGCAGTCAGAATTAAATCTTCTATGAGAGGAAAAGGCATTGGAGAAAAGCTTTTCAAATGGATGATTGAGAAAGCCCAATCAAGCGGTGCGCATCTTATACAGTTGACCACCGATAAACAAAGATCTGATGCGTTGCGCTTTTATGAAAAGCTTGGATTCAAAGCCACTCACGAAGGACTAAAATTGCATTTTTAAAAGCTAATTTTACCTTAATGGTAATATTGAGTGCCCTTGCATCAGAAGTCAATCTACTTTTGATCATCAGTTTGTTGATTGTAATTCTAGGTTTAATCCTGAGGCGTCTCAATCAGCCATATATTATAGCGTACATTCTGTCAGGCGTTATTTTGGGCCCTCATGTATTAGGCATTGTGACTGACGTACAGGTCGCCCAACATCTAGGGGACATAGGCCTTATTATCCTTATGTTCTTCATCGGTATGGAGATTTCACTTCCTGACTTTCTCAAGCGATGGAAGGTAGCCTTCTTCGGCACAGGCATGCAAGTGGCTTTCAGCATTATTCTAATGTACATTCTAGGTACGTTTTTAGGATGGTCTTTTAATCGAATGATTCTACTCGGTTTTATAATTTCCATTAGCAGTTCTGCGGTAGTTATCAAGCTAATCCAGGATCAAGCTGATCCTGCTAGCAAAACCAGTCAAAATGTGATAAGTATACTCCTTACTCAGGATATACTCATTGTACCTATGATAATTGTACTTTCATTGCTTGGAGGTGATTCGTTGGATGTACAGCAAGTAACCCTTCAGATCATTGGGGGAATTTTGATTATCGTGACAATGGTCTATCTGATCAAGAAACAAAAAATCAAATTACCATTTGAAGAGATCCTAAGTAAAGACCATGAGCTTCAGATATTTGCTGGACTCATTGCATGTTTTGGTATTGCACTATTGACTTCATTATTTGAACTCTCTGCGAGTTTGGGAGCATTGGTTTCTGGCATTCTTATCAACGCATCAGATTCAAACAAGTGGTTACATGACAGCCTTCACTCGTTCAGAGTTATCCTCATTTCCATATTTTTTATTTCCGTGGGCATGCTCATCGATCTAGCCTTTCTCAAAGAGCACATACTTTCCGTTTCTCTTTTAGTGTTCTTTGTATACATATCTAATCACGGAATAAATGCAATCTCACTTAGGCTTCTCGGAAACACATGGAAGGAGAGTGTGCTTGGGGGTTCGTTCCTTGCACAAATTGGCGAATTCAGTTTCGTACTGGCAACCATTGGACTGCAACAAGGTCTTATTTCCAACTTTGGATATCAGATCACAATAATCGTAATAGCGATCACTATTTTCATTAGTCCATTTTGGGTTTTGCTTACTCAGAAAGCCTTTGGCATAGCCGAAAAATAAATTTCCATCACCCGCAAGTTTTTTTCGGATTGAGCATCCAAATGCTAACCCCCTAAACTGTCCTTTTACAGGGTTGTACGTCTAGTTTTACAGCGTCAACTATCAACTCGTGAAAGAAACAGACTTCAGGGATATCGTAAGTGAAAACCAAGATCGTGTTTACAATACATGTCTTGGTTTTATGAAAAATAATGAGGAAGCTAAGGATATGGCTCAGGAAGTCTTCATACATGTGTATCAAAACATTGCAAAGTTTAAAGGGGACTCTAAGCTTAGCACATGGATTTATCGAATTGCGACCAATAAGTGTTTGGAAGAGATTCGGAGAAAAGGAAGAAAGAAGAGATCAGCACAGCTATCGGATATTTCTGATGAAGTAATACAAAATCAAGCCCCGGACTTTTTTCATCCAGGGGTAGCTATGGAAGACAAAGAACGAGCAGCCATACTTTTTGCAGCAATTGAAAAACTTCCAGATCCTCAGCGTGTAGCCTTCACTCTTTCCAAAATCGAGCAACTTTCCTATGAAGAAATTAGCAAGGTTATGGAGAAAAGTATTAGCTCAGTGGAATCATTGCTCTTTCGAGCTAAGAAAAATTTGCAGAAATTACTTACTCACTATTATGAAACCATCTGATATCCAACGTGAGGTAGAACTCACCCTCAACAGCCTTGACCGATTGAGAAAAGCAAAAGCTCCGGTAGATTTTACTGATTCGCTCACCGCTAAAATGATCTTTTCAGAGGATCAGGTAAGATGGGTAAATAGAGCCAAACTAGCATTGGTTGCTATGGTAGCAATGGCGATTCTTAATGGTATAGTTATGTTTAAAAGTCAAGTCAACCAGCGAGACCAGATGCTAGATTCCTTAGCTCAGCAATATCACCTAATCGGAGATCTTTAAATGAAAAAAACCACCATCCGCCTAATAATACTCGCTGTAATTGTAATGATTCTCCTTAATGGAGTTCTCATCACTTTGCTTTGGACAAAGCAATCCCCTGATAAAGGATATCAAAAGACTCAAATTACTGAGGTCAATGACTTTATTATTCGTGAACTTGGATTTGATAAGGAAACATCTGAATCTTTTAGATCTATCGCAGCTCAGCACCACAACAATCAGATTGAACTTCAAAAGCGGTATCGGGACATTAAAAGACAGCTGAATCGAGCCATGATCAGTCAAGACAAAGAAAAAGCAGAACTCCTCCTGGAAGATCTTACAGAGGTTGTAAAAGCAAAGGAGCTAGAGTTGTTTCGCTTTTTTAGTGAGGTAAGAACCATCACGAATAAACAGCAGCAAAGAGAGTTTGGACGAATCTTTAGAGAGGCCACCGGAGCGCCTGATTACGAGCGCATTCCAATGGAAGACAACTCTAACCGCCCACCTCGCCCCAGACCATAGAATTGGCGTATTTAAAATAACCTTGATCAATAATGATCGGTGAGGTGATATTGTTATGATAAAGACCACCGGTTCCTAATCCGTGATGCACATCATCGGTCGAATATTGGCTTGCAAATTGTGCGATTGCATTCAATCCAATATTGGATTCCAAATAGGAGGTAATCCACCAAGCTATTCCATGAATTTCTGCCAAATCAATCCATTCCTTTACAGAAGCAAATCCACCATGCAATGTGGGTTTCAATACTAAAAATTGCGGCTTCAGTTCTTGTAGCAAATCAACACGATCTCTGGAGGAGTGAATACCTATCAACTCCTCATCCAAAGCAATGGGTATCTCACTTCTATTACAAATGAGCTCCATAGCTTCTGGTTGCATAGGCATTATTGGCTGCTCTATTGAGTGTATGTTAAACTGACTCAAAGTGTTAATCTTGGAGAGCACTTCGTTTGTAGGAAAGGCTCCGTTCGCGTCGAGTCGGATAATCAAATCTTCCGAAACCTTTCTCAGCGATTTGATGATTTCAATTTCCGTTTCAAAATCTAAGGCTCCGACTTTCAGCTTGATACAGCTAAATCCCGCCTCCAGCTTTTCCTCGATTTGTTCTTTCATAAAGGCCTTGTCACCCATCCAAATCAGCCCGTTAATGGGTAATTGAATCTGGTTGAGATCATTTCGGAAAATGTGCTTCACACCTCCATTTAGAAGATCCAGAAAGGCCATCTCCAATCCAAATCGAACACTCGGTATCGATGACGGCACCAGCTTGCCAACCAGTTCAAAAACATCCGCTTTTGATGACGGCTTATCAAAACCCTGCAGCGAAACCATGAGTTTCTCTAAAAACTCAGGAATATCCTCCACATCCTCCGGGCTGAGACGATCGATAGGCGCAACTTCACCTAAGCCATAAATACCATTTTCATGAATTTTCAGGAACCATACTTTCCTGTCTTTCAAATTGCCTCGACTGGTGCGTGCAGAAAATTTAAAATCAAGAACATACGGTATAACTTCGAGGCGCATTATGAATTTACAATTAGAAGATTTTCTTTTTGAACTCCCAGAGGAACGAATCGCAAAACATCCTCCAAAAGAAAGAGCGGATTCAAAACTGCTCTTTTACAACAAAGGTGATATCTCACATCACGAATTTAAGAACATTGTGTCCTTAATTCCAGCCGAATCTCTTCTCGTTTTTAATGACACAAAAGTGATTCCTGCCAGAATCATCATGCACAAGGAAAGCGGAGCTCGCATTGAGATTTTTTTACTGGAGCCAATTTCTCCTTCAAAAGTTCACGAAGAGGTGATGAATGCAACCGGTAAATGTGCCTGGAAATGTATGATTGGAAATGCAAGAAAATGGAAACCAGCTACCTCTCTTTCACTGCCAGACCTTTCATTAGAAGCAGTCCGGTCCGGAGACGATGAAGTTACTTTTCATTGGGATGGAGATGCAACTTTCTCCGATCTGCTCACTGAGATTGGTAAGATCCCACTCCCTCCCTATATTGACAGAGAATTAGAAGAATCAGATCAGGAGCGCTATCAGACGGTCTATTCAAAAATGAAAGGTGCTGTGGCGGCTCCTACCGCAGGTTTGCATTTCACAACAGAGGTCATTGAAAATATCAATGCAAAAAACATTCAGACAGACTTCCTCACCTTGCATGTGTCGGCCGGCACTTTTCAACCCATTAAGAGTAAGAATGTAGCAGATCACCCTATGCATAATGAGCAGATCTGGGTGACTAAGAAAAACATCGAAAATCTGATAAAAGCATCAAAAGTGATCGCAGTAGGAACCACTTCAATGAGGACAATTGAAAGCCTTTACTGGTTTGGTGTGAGATTATTGAATAGTCAGACCGATTTTTTTATTGATAAGAATGACCCATACACCTTTGAACCTATAAATCGAATTGCTGCTTTGGAAGCTGTGTTAAATCATATGAACAATCTCGGTTTAGATAAAATTGGTGGACAAACAGAAATTTTCATTTATCCAGGCTACAAGTTTCAGATATGCGAAGGTTTGATCACTAATTATCACCTTCCAGGATCAACACTAATCCTGCTAGTGGCCTCATTTATAGGCCCAGATTGGAGGACGGTATACGAATCTGCATTGGAGAATGACTATCGATTCCTTAGTTATGGAGACAGCTCGTTGCTTTTGCCCTAAGTGGATTTCATTTTAATTCTTTGCTCCATGATATAGTCGAGTGAAAACTTACCACTCCCTGTGATGGCAATCACAATCAATAGTCCTAAAATGGTAAGCGCCATTGGAAATTCCATATAGTTTTCAGCAGTCAGCATTTGCTTATAATTGAAAATAACTGCTCCGGCGAGAATCGGAATATTTAACAGACACATCCACCGAGTAATCGCACCACACATCAATATGATTCCTCCAGCCATGTGAATAAAAATAATCGCATGTGCCAGATGAGCTGCAACGAAAATCCAACCAACAGACTGAATGTTAGCTGTGAAACTATCAAAGTTGCTCGCAAAAACAATTCCTTTGTAAGTGATGAATCCACCCAAAGCAATGCGAAGAAAATCTACCAAAATGGGTGGACGAATCGATTCGATTTTTTGAATGATACCCATGATTTTGGAGTTTGATTATACATAATTTACTCAAAATCGCATTCAAATGCAATAATCGGTAGTTGGTAGTCACCCGCTATTGATTCATCGAAAGAGGTATAAAATACCCTGTTTAGGGTATTGATTTCGCAGCAAAAAGCCACTTGATTTGTAATACCAACTATCGCAACAATTGCTATGAGTCAACTAATTAAAAGTCTTTCAATCCAACGCATTCACGTAGAACTCGCTGGAAAATTCTTCTTACTTGTTATTATTCTAGCGTTGTTGATTGGTTGAGATCGCTCTGTGTCACCGCACAACTTACCGTTAAACATTTAGAAGCGCCAAGTGGCGCTTTTTTTTCTGCCTTTATTCCAATTGACTATTTTCGTTGGCATAATCTCAATTGATGCTGATAATTAAACGTTTTCTAGGAGTCCTTCTGATACTACTGATCGTTGTGTATTTCGGCCTATCCTATTCTCTTTCCAATCGTGTATTGACTACTAATAGCTCATTTCAAAAAACGCTGAATGACATTGAAAACTATTGGGACACTAGTTATGAAGAAATGATTGCCCTACTTCCTCCACCCACTGACTTTAGTGTTCAAGCAAATGATGATGTGATCATTAATGGCAAATATTTTACGGTTTCGGATTCATCTTCATGCTTGTACATTTTTGCACATGGTTGGGCGCGCAGCTGGCAAAACATGTTAAAATATTATCCTATTGTCGAAGAATGTGGCTGTGATGTAATTATGTATGATCATAGAGCTCATGGGGATAGTGGAGGTAAGTTTCCAACAGGTGGGATTAAAGAATCTGAAGACTTAATCTCAGTTACTGAATGGGCTGCACAAAACAAGCAGTTTGAATGGAATCAAATTGCCTGGGTAGGTAGCTCATGGGGAGCAGGCGCTGCCCTAATGGCAGGTGCCGACGATCGTAATCCCGCGTTTATTTTCGCAGACTCTCCATATCAGGATTGGCACACCGCAATATTTGAGCGCGCTATAGAAGATTATGGTTCCTGGATTAATGGTATTGCTCCGGCAGTAATGTATTGGGTAAACATAAGAGCTGATATTGACTATGCTCAAGCAAGTCCAATAAAAGCTACAAAGGATATTTCAGAGCCTGTTTTTCTAATACACTCCAAAGCGGATCCACAAACAAACTCTCAACAGTCTGTCAATATTGCCGAAAATTTAAATTCATCCTCAGAGTTTCATCATACCGATTGGGGAAATATCCATGTCATGGACGTCATATCTAATAAAGCAGAAGTAAAAGAGATGTTATCTTCATTTATCATGAAGAATAATCTCGCTGCTTTTATACCTCCTGAAATAGAAGAGTAAGAATGCAAATGACTGCTCAGAATTACTATTAACTTTAACTAAGTAATAGATTATTTCATCAAATTGCGCTCTATGTCAAACGCGCACTATTCTGCTCCTGAAGAAAGACTAAATGTACTCACCCATGGATTTGGCATCATCATAAGTGTGATAGGATTAATTCTACTGCAGCTAAAATCCAGCACTTTTGTTGAATCAGCTTCCACACTTGCTTTCGGCCTGAGCTTAATCCTTCTTTACTGTGCATCTACCTTTTATCATGCTGCTAAATCAGCTGATCTCAGAGCGAAGCTTCGGATATTGGATCATGCTTCCATTTATATTTTAATCGCTGGAACTTATACACCTGTATGTTTGATCACTCTTGCTGATAATGTTGGTCAGACTTTATTTTATACCATTTGGGGTGTCGGCTTGTCCGGTGTGATACTCAAAATATTTTTTACCGGAAAATTTGATAAGCTATCAACAGCTATGTATGTGCTGATGGGATGGATCGCAATTTTTGCGATTAAGCCTCTATTATCATCCATGCCAGTGGAAGGGCTTTTATGGCTCCTGGCTGGTGGTGTTTTTTACACTGTAGGAGCAGTGCTTTACAGTATCAGATCCATTCCAATGAATCATGCGATTTTTCACATATTCGTCCTACTGGGCAGTTTCAGCCACTACATGATGATCTACAACTGGATCCTTTATCATCCTCCCGAATGGGTTTGTCAAGGCTAAATGTGATTTAAACGAAACGTTTCAAATACATTCCGCACGAAAGCCTTGAATACGGGATTGATTTTTTAAATTAATGGACTGATACTGCCAAATGATTTATTATTTCAAATGCTTTAAGGAAGTTTTTTTAAGCTTTTTAAAATCCATCAATGTCTACGCTCTTATTTCGAGCGTCATCATTTTTGGGGCATTTGAAGCAAACAGTCAAAGTAATCTCGACAAGAACAAGCGGCTGAGTCAGCTTGTTTTACGAAGCTGGAATACTGAGGATGGACTTACCTCCGAATCTGCAAATGACATTATCCAAACAGCAAATGGATACATTTGGATTGCTACCTATACTGGCTTACATAGATTCGATGGGCGGGATTTTACAGTTTTTAATAGTCAAAACAGTTCGATACCATCCTCCAATGTCTTAAATCTAGAACTCGACACTGATGGGCAACTATGGATGGGCACACTACATGGAATTGCTCAATACCAAAACGGTGAATTTATTACGCCGGAGGCGCTTGAAAAAGTGACAAACTTCAGTATTGAGAAAATGCTAATTACCGCCTCCGATGAGCTTTGGTTTAGCACAAAATCCAATCACCTATTTAGGTACCATAATGGCATCCTCAAAGAGTTTACGCACATCTTTCAAATTGGGAATAGTACAGTTCTAAGTATAGAGGAAGATCCGAAAGGGAACATTTATTTCGGAACGGATGATTCGCAGTTAATTGTGTATTCCAAATCTAAGGAGACCAGGAAAATTCAGCTAGCGATCGATGTAAACGGGGTGAATTCGCTATTCACGTCAAATGATTTAATTTATCTGGGCACCGGTCGAGGACTCTTTGTATGGGACGGACAAGAAGTTAGTAAAAGTCAAATACTACCGAACACGACAATAAATACCTTAACGATTGACAACTCTAACACACTTTGGATGGGAACCATGAGAGGCTTGTTCCGGTATCAAAAGGAATCTGATCAACTGGACTCGCTAACAGAGGAAAGCGGAATGCCCAATAACATCGTCCAAGATTTGCTATTTGATCAGCAAGGAAATTTGTGGGTAGGGACATATAGAAGCGGTATTTTTTTTCTAGCTGATGGATCTATTACCAGTTTTACAAAAAATGATGGGTTAGCAACAGATATCATTAGCAGCGTCACCGAAGCTGATAACGGCGCTATTATTTTTGGCAATGAAAATGGAGTCCTCAATAAACTGGAAGATGGGGTTATATCAACCTATAATTCTCCTATTCCTATTCCTTCCGAACGTCTTAAAAATATGCTTACAGACAAAAAAGGAAGAATCTGGATTTGTACGTATGGAGGCCTCATCGTCCTGGATGGCAGTAATGGTAAACACTATAATATCGGCAATGGATTTCCAGATAACTTTATCCGTGTGGCATTTCAGGCAGCAGATGGAAGCATTTGGGTGGGTACAAAAAATGCTGGATTAATAGTCTTCAATTCGCTAAATAGCTGGGAGCAAATTACGATAGACGATGGACTTAGCTCAAATTACATCCTATCAATCGAGCAAAACGAAAATGGGGAATTGATTATCGGAACAATTAGTGGCCTTAACATCATCCGAGGTAAAGAGATAATTAAAACGATCAAAGTAGAAGATGGCCTACCCTCCAATTTTATGTTTGCTACCCTACATACGCCAAACTATATATGGATTGCCTCTAACGACGGCCTTACCGGCTACAGTAATGATGATAGGATTGTGAACTTTAATACTGAAAATGGGATGCCATCCAACATCATTTATGACTTGTTGCTTGATGATTATGGCACCCTATGGATGCCGTCAGAAAACTCGATCATGAGTGCTAAGATTAGAGACCTGGAAATAGCTGCCGAAAATCCTGATAGAGAAATCAAAGTAAAGCAGTATGATAAAAGCTATGGAATGAAAAACAGCCATTGCCTAGGCGCCGTGCTTTCGTACACAGATTCTAACGGTCGTTTTTGGATTCCAACTCTTGGTGGGATTGTAAGACTTAACCCTGATGAAGTAGTGGATCCCAACTTCAATCCTAAGGTAACCATTGAAAGTATCTACGCCGACAATGAACGAATCGACTTCCAGGCCGGAGCGAAAGTTCCCGCCGGAACCAACAGGCTATTGATAGACTTCACGGGCATCAGCTACACACAAACGGATTTGTTGCAGTTTCGATACCGACTCACGCCTTTCGATAAGCTATGGGTGAATGCGAATGATGTAAGGAATGGGCTCTACACCAATCTGGCGCCTGGAAGCTATACATTCGAACTTCAGACCGGAATCGATGACAGTTTTAATTCAGAAGTTTTAATCCAGGAAATAGAAATTGAGGCAGCGTGGTGGCAAACTGCCTGGGCTAAGATACTTCTGGGCTTCCTGATAGCCTTAATTGCGCTTCTCATCTACTGGTTACGACTGAGATCGCTTACTGCGAACAATCTTAGACTAGAAGCGACAGTATCGGAACGCACCAATGCTCTGGAACTTCAAAAACGAGAGTTGAAAAAAGCCATAAAGCAGCTAAAAAGTGCTCAGGAGCAAATGATTCAATCAGATAAAATGGCTTCATTGGGAATCCTGGCTGCCGGGGTAGCGCATGAAATAAATAACCCGCTAAACTTTATTCAAGGAGGGGTAGAAGGGTTAGAGCAAACATTGAAAAGAAGTCGGAAGATCAAAAAAGAAGAATATGCTGAGCTACTAAGAGCCATCAAGGAGGGGATTTCAAGGGCTTCTACCATTGTGCTAAGCTTAAACGAATTCAGCCACTCATCAGATAAAAAACTTGAACCTTGTGATATTTATCACCTCATCGAAAATTGTCTTACCATGATTAGATACCGATTAAAAAATGGTATCGAATTGAAAAAAGAGTTCACAGATGAAAACGCACTTGTTTTGGGGAATAATGGCAAACTTCATCAAGCATTTCTTAATATCATCACCAATTCCATTCAAGCAATTGACAAAAAGGGTAGCATCACAATTAGAACAAAAATAGAAGGTGGAAACATCATGATAGAATTCATAGACTCAGGACATGGAATAAAACCAGAAAACCTCAAAAAGATCACTGAGCCATTCTTTAGCACTAAGGATCCTGGCAAAGGAACCGGGCTTGGGCTTTCAATTACTTATGCAATTATTAATGAGCATAGAGGATCTCTTAAGTACACCTCTAAATGGGGCGAAGGAACCACGGCAACTATCAAACTTCCTTTAATTAAGAAATAAGGTTGTCTTACCAAAACTCATACTCATACGTAATGGTATATTCAGGCTCATTGTACCGATTAAATATCTCTGTTCGATCCTTGAGACTATTCTTGTAGTAATGGATACGCGTGTTTATCACCTCTTCCCCTCTGATATACTCTGACTTTATCATCAAATCATTTTCATAATAAAATCGTCTCTCCGCATCTCCCTCCTTTATACTTGTCAGAAGGTCTCCGTCATATTCATAACTAGCAATATGACTAATTTTTCCCGAACTTCTTATCATGCGCTCCTTAACCTCTCTTTGTGCTTTTGTAGTATTATTTTCAACAAGCTCTTTCAGGGATTTATTCCTTTCATCATCATAATCAAGGTCCTTATAAACAGATTTTGAAGACACACTTACCACCTTCTCATCTTCATATAAATAATATTCGGTAACATCTGGCATTCCAAAGCCTACAAATCCATTTGGTTCAAATTCTCTTTTAGTGGTGATTTCTTGAGGCAATAGTGCATTATCAACCTCTACGATTTCATTCCATGGCAAATCTCTTGACTGAGTCTTGGCATACAAATGTTTATAATATGCGCTAGGCCAGTCATGGCCATACAGAAAGCTTTTTTCTGCATTTCCTAGAGACAGGCCATCCATTACATATGGCAATCCTGATTTTTCCGGCACTTCCCAAAATACCTTCTTCACTTCAAACTCTCGATCATAGGGATAGGTCGTCTGCTCAACTAATTCTTCTAATACGCCATCTGGTGAAAAACTTGCAATGGCTACAATTCTACCTGTTTTCTGTTGCGTATCAGCTTGGTGGCTGGTAAACCTTGTTGTAATCGTTTTCACATCGCTTAGACGCTCAGCCATCACTTCAGAAGAATTCACACCTTCACAGCTTATCAAAAAAAACATCGATAACACAGTGAAAAAAGAAAAGAAGGATACCCAGTGCTTATGGCGTATGGTTTTTGTCAAGGCAGTGATTCGAGACTTTAAATAAAATGCTCCGAAATAATTCATCACCGAAGGTCCTTTGAATTTTTGGGAGAGTACAAACAAGGTGTTTGCATAATCATTTGCATCCTCAGAATGAAGCATTTGAGCATCAACTTCCAGCTCTGTATTCAGTGCTACACACTTTTTCATATACCAACTAAATGGATTGAGCCAAAAGACTGCACAATACGCATGACTCAGCAGAATATCAAAACTATGTCCCAACTTGGAGTGTAGTCGCTCATGACGAATGATCAAATTACGTTCTCCCAGTGTATTACCAACAAATATCCAATTGAAAAAAGAAGCTCCATTAAATAAAGAATCATCTACCTGATAAACCAGGCCATCACTTTCCTTTAAAATCTGTGATCTATGTTTCAAATTCAATATCTGAATAAGACCAATTATAATTCTGAGAAACAAAAAACCCGATACCATGCAGTAGCCCACTGTCAAAATCATAACCCAGCTAATCTCAGCATTTGTTTCAGTCTTTGAAGCAGCACTAATTGGTGCTTTCTCGGCCAAGTCATATGGCAATTCCACATTATTCAATTCCCGTAGTTCAAAATTTGGAGAAGGCCGCTGTGAAGATTCGGTAATCACTTTTCCAACACTTAAATAGGGCGCTGCTTCTGATTTTACAGTTATCAATGGGAATGAAACAGAAAAAATCATCCAGGCAAGCAAATAAAAGCGCTTGAAAGTAGGTGTGGTATGGTTCTGTATAACTAAATATCCAAGGCAAAAGACGGACGACAACAGAAGAGTTTCGATTAAGAAAGCAGTAAACTGATTCATGATTTTTTATTTAATAGTGCCTTTATTTCATTTACCTCCTCAACCGTTACTTCTTCATCATCTAGTATTTGGGACAACAGTCCTTTGTATGAACCGTCGAAATAGTCGACAATCATATTTTTGAGCATTCGTTTCCGGTACTCGCCACGGTTGACAAGTGGGAAGTACTGATGAGTCCTACCAAAAGCTTTGTGCCCAACCATTCCTTTGGATTCCAATATTCTCACCAAAGATGACACTGTATTATACGGAGTTTCATCTGGCAATTCCTCTACAATCTCTTTTACAAAAACGTCTCCTTTGTCCCAGATAATTTTCATGATCGGCTCTTCTGCTTTGGTCAGTCTTTCCATGCAGTGAAGATATAACGTATTTATCAGTTATGCAACTGATTAATTAGTTATTTAACTAAAAAATCAGTTTTACTAGTCTTAAGGGAACTTTTAACTATTTCCTGAGCGAAACATCGGCATGAAACTCAAAGCCATTATTCTAAAATTTGAATCTGATTTATGGAGCTACTACGTGGCAATTCCTAAAGAAATTGGGGACCAATTTATAAATGGTGAGGACAGAAGGATCGTATGCAAAATAGGTACAGGCACTGCTATTCACAGCGCATTAATGCCGAAAGGTGACGTTTACAGTATATATGTTAAGAAAGAATTCATGAAAAAAAATGGCCTTTCTGAAGGTGACGAAGTTGAGCTCACGCTTGAGAAAGATCATTCCGAATATGGTATGCCTATGCCAGAGTCTTTCCAGGTATTACTAGATCAAGACAGGGAAGGAAGCATCTATTTTCATCAATTGACAAAAGGAAAACAACGTACACTCATACATCTGGTGGGCAAAGTCAAAAATGTAGATAGCCAACTTGCAAAAGGACTCGCCATTATGCACCACCTGAAAGAATCCGTAGGCGAACTTGACTTCAAGCGGCTAAATGCCTTGATTAAAGAATACAACAACCGAAAATGATTCGCATCAGAATTTGACGATTTCACATTCGAGACAACAGCGCTGGGATAAGTCTTCGAAACCATCATGTTGCTTTTCGTAGATTAATCTAAAAAAGAATGCGAAATCTAGCCTTTATCTTCTTCTTCACTTCACTTGTCTGTCTCTCCCAACCTCCAGTGCGGATCAACAACAGCTTCATTGCTTTTACCATTCCTGAAAAAGATCTGTTACCCGAAAGCATAGCATATGATCCTCAGCAACAGGCGTTTTTCGTTAGTAGCACACGAAAAGGAAAAGTGATCAAAATTGACTCAAATGGTAATGTCAGCGATTTCATCACTCCCAAGCAAGATGGTCTCTGGATGACCATCGGCATGAAAGTGGATGCGCAACGGCGTGTTCTTTGGGTATGTAGTTCGGGTGGAGACAACCTAGTGGACTACAACCTCAAAGATGAAACTGACGGAAGGCCTGCTGGCATTTTTAAGTTTGACCTGAATAGCGGCGCGCTGATAGACAAATATGTTTTTTCGGAAAAAGGTCAGGTTCATTTTATCAACGACTTAACCATTAACAAGAAAAATGGGGATATATACTTTACGCATATGTTTGATAAACATGCCATTTACAAGCTTGCATGGAATCAAGAGCCCGAGCTTTTCATTACCACCAAAGCTCTCCCATACCCCAATGGAATTGCAATAAAAGAAGACAAAAAACTTTTTGTTGCTCACAGTAATGGGATTAGCAGCATTGACATTCAATCAAAGAAAATTACGCAACTGAGTATTCCCGAAGGTCAGAACATATCAAAGCGAGCGAGCATTGATGGACTCTACTACTACAAGTGGAGTCTGATCGGTGTTCATCCAGATATTTCCACGGTTTCTCAGATGGACTTAAATGATAATGGCGATGGAATCAAGCAGATGCAAACGCTGGAGAAGAATCATCCGCTGATGATGAATCCTACCACGGGGGTTTTGGTGCAAAATCAATTTTACTACCTAGCGAATGCGCAGTTTGGAAGCTTCAATGAAGACGGAACGCTTTGGCCCATGGAACAGCTCTTTGAACCGATAATTCTAAAGGTAACTATCGATTGAAATGAAAAAATCCATCATTACTTTACTTGTGATTGTTGCATTGAATACTCATGCGCAAACGGATATGAAAACCTTACTGAATTTTCCGGTAGGTGGAACCTGGACATCAGAAAACATAAAAAATGACAAAAAGCCCAATAGTTTTCGAGCTTTCTATATGCAGTTCGAAACCTGGTCGTCTCCATCATCGGTGTTGGGTAGTATCTATGGTGTAAGGAATAATGGCGACACCATTCAATTAATGGAGGTCTGGAACTTCCTGGAGCCTGATGAAGAGAGTGCTTTCTTGATTCAGAGGACCACATGGGGAGATAAAAGTATAGGCAATGTCAAACGGTATGAAGGTGAACATTTAGACATTACATTCAAGACTACTTCCTCCTCCGGAGGAGTCCATTTCACTCGAGACATTCATTTCATTGTTTCAAAAAATGAAATGAAAGCCAAAACATATCATAAAACATCAGAAAGTGACGATTGGCAGTTTGAGGGAGAATCAACTTGGAAAAGAATAAACCAATAGAATTATGAATAGAAAGCAATTTATCTCAGGCATTGGACTGGCAAGCGCCGGACTAATTGTAGCTCCAAATACTATCTTGGGGCAAGAAAAACCCGCATCTTACCAGAAAGAGGTCGTATCCTCGTTTGTCGGTGCCGGCCACAGCAATCTTGATAAGGTGAAAGAACTTCTGGAAGAATTTCCTAATCTCATTTACAGCTCATGGGACTGGGGTGGTGGTGATTTCGAAACCGCAATTGGTGCCGGTGGGCATGTCGGTCATAAAGCAATGGTGAACTACCTGATTTCAAAAGGTGCTCGACCAACTCTGCATGCGCTGACGATGCTTGGGAGAACTGAGTTGGTAAAACCTACATTGGAAGCTTACCCGACTCTTATCAACTCACTTGGACCACATGGCTTTACTTTCTTGCATCATGCACAGCGTGGTGGTGAAGATTCGCAAGAGCTGCTGGCATATTTTGAAGAAAAAGGTCAAACCAAAGCAAAAATTAGTTTGTGGGATTAGCCCTCATTCGCCTTTAGCTTTTCGAGAACGCCAGTCTTGTAGCTTCCACCAATCGGAAGTTCTACGTCTGCTACATCTATAAAAGTGCTGGTATACGATCTGATTTTGGATCTGGAAACGATAAAAGATCGATGGATTCGCAGGAAGTTCTCTGCCGGCAAAACCTTTTCCAGATAGCTTAATTTTTGATAGCTGATTACCATTCGGTCAGTCAGATAAATTTTCACATAATTACTGAGGCCCTCGATGTATAAAATATCGCTAAGTACAATCTGAACCATCTTCTTATCCGCTTTGAGATAAATAAAGGACTCTTCAGAGTATGGTTCTGCTATCGCTGCAATAGTGATTTTTTGAACCGCTTTCATAAAGCGTTCTATTGAAATCGGCTTGAGTAAATAATCCACAGCATTTAACTCAAAACCCTCTACTGCAAAATCTCTGTATGCGGTGGTTATTATAACCTTTGGAGGACTCTCAAGATTTGCCAGGAAATTCAATCCATTCACCATCGGCATTTCTATATCTAGAAGTACCAAATCAACGTGTTCCTTTTGAAGAACGTTATTTGCTTCTATCGCATTGATACATGTACCTACAAGTTCCAAATTGGTAATCTGGTTAATGTAACCTACCAGGATATCCTGAGCGATAGGTTCATCATCGACTACCAAACATTTGATTATCTCACTCATAATTGCAGTGCTAAAAAAACTTTATAGCTATTATCATTTTCACCAAATGTCAATTCGTGCTTATCGGGATACAACAACTCAAGTCTACGTTGCACATTCTTAATCCCTAATCCGCCTTTATGACTTTTTTGCTTCAAACCAATACTATTCTCGACTGAGAATGACAATTCCGTTTTTGTTACTACCAGATTTACGTTGATCCAAGCTCCGGATGAAGAGGTGTTTACTCCATGTTTAAACGCATTTTCAACAAAGGGAAGAAGCAAAAGCGGAGGTACACTCAATTGTTCAGTCATGCCTTCTATTTTCATATTGCAATTAAACCGTCCCTCAAAACGGACCTCTTCCAGCTCTATATAGTTTTTTATGTAATGAATCTCTTTATCAAGCGTCACAAAGCTTTGCTTAGTATCGTAGAGCATGTAGCTCATGAGCTCTGAAAGCTTCATGACCACCTCAGGAGTTTTGTCGGATTTCGAGAGCGCCAGGCCGTATAAATTATTCAGTGTATTGAAAAAGAAGTGTGGGTTGATCTGATTCTTCAGATACAAGAGTTCAGCCTTGGTCCGCTCCTCAGCTATCTGAGCTAATTTTTTCTGGGAGTCAATCAATCGGTACACCACGGTAATTCCGATAAGAAAAATCATTGGAGAGGTGATAATCATACCTGCTTGCACAAATTTGTAGAGCTGCCAAAAACTGCCTTGATCCCAGTCTGGAAATATCAGTTCATTGATATACTGATACATCACAAAGCGATGGAAAACAGCCGCTATTAGTATACTGATGAATGTTCGAGTGAGATATTGTCCGATTCGCCCTTTCAACAAAAATCCAGGCATGATCACAAAGTAGTTGAGATAAACAACTACCAGTCGAATGGGGAAGTAAGCAGTCTCAATAAAGAATGCCTGACGGAATTTATTGCTGTAACCACCTTCTACAAAGGTGAAAATAGACATGTATACCACCCAAAATAATGAGTGCCATAAGAAGGTCCTTCTTTTCATCTTTTTTAAAGATAGTTTCTAGCATCTAATTTGATGTTTTGGAGAGGAAATTAAGTATAGCTCAAACCCTGATCTGCATAGAGAAATGTTATGCTGGTACAATTAATCTCAAAATCGGCATAAATTAGCCGTATGAGAAAAATATTCATACTATTTACTTTGCTTGTGGCCTCTCAACTTACAGCTCAAGATCAGCTGTATAAAGTAACGCTCCTTAGAGCTAAACCTGGTGAACTTCTGCGTCTAATTGAAGTAATTAAAGAGGATATTTCAAACTACACCGACTATACGTCTAACAAACCATATCTCTTAAGGCATAGTCAGGGAGATCATTGGGATTTGATGCTAATCTATCCGATTGATGACTTAGACTCATATTTTTCAAATGACAAGAGCAATAAGCGGAAAGGAAGTCAATCCTTTGAAAAACCCATTGGTGATCCATTTTTCGACATTGTATCATATCAAGAAGAAGCCATCGTCAGCGGACCAATCATCAACAAGTTTGTAGAAGCTTTTGAGAAATATAAGCTTTTCCATATTGAGATATTTACCTCACTCGCCGGTAAGCAAGCAGAGCTTGTAAAACAACGGCAGTCTGAAAACAAATTTTATGCTTTAATCAATCATAGGCCGAATTTCATATTTAACCGAGTGTTTGGACCAAGTTGGGATAATTTCACCATTGGCTTTTATGATGATATGCATGACTTTGCAGGACCGGAAATTGCATTCGAAGAAGAAGATAAAGCTGCAAAAGCTGCCGGATTTGAAGGTGTGAACTTTATAGGGAGCTACTTGCGTTCACTCATTGCTGATCACCATGATACATTAGCTTGGAAAATTGACTGAGTGAAAAATGAAAATAGATCTTAAATACAAAGGTGATGAAGAATTCACCTCAACAAACTCAAATAGCAATAAGGTAGAGATTGATATGCGCGCTAGTGATCAAAAGCAGAATCAGTCCCCTACTGAATTATTACTTTCTGCTTTAGGTGCTTGTGCGGCCGTTGAGATCGTGTCTATGGTAAAGAAACGAAGGAAGAAATTCGTTGACCTTGATGCAGAAATCAGTGGAGAGCGAAGGGATGAACATCCAAGAAGCTTCACAAAAATTCACTTGAAATACATTATCACCTCGCCAGACCTTACCCAAGAGGAAGCGTCGCGTATCGTAGATTTAGCAACTAAAAAGTATTGTTCTGTGGCAGGATCATTAAGTGCTGAACAAACGCACTCTTTTGAGATTAAACGCGATTAAATTTTAACCTTCAATCATTTTATTTAATACACCTGTGAGCTTGTCGAATGAGCCCATTTCGTACATAATCAAGATGTCACCGCTAACATTTTTTCCTCGGATGGTAAAGTTTGTGTGACAGACAAGCACCTGATTGTAGCGATCTTTATCAAGCTGACTATATACACCCTTTACATCACCTTGATAGCTTTTGGGCATGTGATAGTCTAGGGGAGCATCTAAAATATTCCCAAAAGACCCCATGATTGCATTGAGAATAATATTTCCCACTTCGATCATTAATCCATCTTTCATCTCGGCAATGGCACTGGAGTCAGGGTCTTCATGAATGAGTAAGGAAGCCAGAATTTTTGAGCTGTCACCAGCCAGTATCACGTTAGCACTACCTTCATACTCTCCGGAAAACTTCATCTCAACAGCATGTACGCTATCACCTCCTCCTAATTTTTCAATTTCTGATAAGACGTCATCAAACGAAATCACGTTCACATATGGAACATTTAGTAGAATCTCTCCGTCGATCATTTGACTAAGCGAAGCAGATCCTTTACCAACACCTATGTTAATTATTTCTGTTATAGTATCTATTTGTTTTTCACTTAACATATCTGTATCGCTTACTTAAAAATGTTATCAAGTATTGAAATCAATTCATCTTTGGAAACTATTTTATTCATAAATGCTGTAGCTCCCAATCCCAGACTTTCCTCTTTTCTTGCCTTTTGAATATCTGCAGTAATTACAACAATCGGAATTTTGTTTTCTCTTTTTTGAAGCTCCTCGAGCACTTCAATCCCAGACATTCCTCCCATTAGTAGATCAAGAAAAATACAATCATGAGAGTCATTCAATTTGCTCAAAAGTTCTTCTCCAGAAGAAACCGCTTCAGATTCATATCCCAATTCTTGGGTAATATCCTGTAGCGTTTTCCTTTGAAAGAAAGAGTCATCGGCTATAATTATCTTTTTCATCCGCACATATTTAAAATCAATTCTACCTCGGTTCCTTTTGACTCTTCACTTCGAACTTTTATATCTCCTAGATGAAGCTTCATAATTTGACGAACAATCGACATCCCTAAACCATGGGTAGGTTCACCATTGAGACCACTTCTTTTCGCATTACCAAATTTGACAAATAGGTTATCCAAAATCCGCTTACTCATCCCAATTCCTTCATCAGATATCTTTATGATTACTTTTTCTTTTTCCTCCAGCAAGGTGAATGTAATCTTGGTGCCCTCTTTACTAAACTTGACAGAGTTAGTAATTACATTATCTAGTGCCCGGGTCATTTTTGATTCATTTATTGAAGCCGAAGCATCAGAATGGCAATCAAACTTTATCTGAATACGTTTCTTGAGAGTTAATAATCTGTGTGTATCAATGTAGTTTTGAACAAAGTCTTTGACTACCACTTTATCCGTTTTCAGAACATATTCTTTAGATTCAATTTCGGCAAGCTGCATTATTTCACCAGCCAAATTCAATGCTTTATCTGTACTGAATTTTATCATATCCAAATAAGTGGCCAACTCCTCATTATCAATCTTTGAATCGGATTTGATAGAGTGTTGCATCAAATTGACTACTCCAATTACTGAACCTAGCGGAGACCGAAAGTCATGAGCCGCATTTTGGAGATACAGGATTGAATTGTCCTTTTCAGGAACCACCACCCAAAGCCCTTTTATCACATCTTCCTTTTGTGTAGCGCAGCATCTAACTGTTACCTTTCTGCCATTATAATTCAGTGATATAAAAGTCTCAGAAAAGCCAAAACCAATGGAGCTATGAAATTTTTTAATAGATTCAAGCTGAATTCTATCTGTGTAATCCAACAGGTTGAAATCCCCTTCATCCAAAAAGAAATCCTTGCTTCTATCGATGATACATACCTTTTGAAGGTCATTCCAGATAATACTGGCATGAGATACGGATGACTCGAAAAGCTGAAGTCTCTCGTGTAAATCCTCCTCTTTTAATACACTCATCAGGCAATGGTTACACATGCAAGATAATTCCAATTATTTTAGTGCTTCAAGAACCCAATAAGTTGACTATGGAATCAAGTCTTAGACTAGCTCTAGCACAGATCGCGCCTGTATGGCTTCATCGAGAAAAAACGATAGAAAAGATTGTGCGATGGACTACAGATGCAGCTAATCAGAAGGCCAAACTTGTTGTATTTGGAGAAGCCTTACTCCCAGGATATCCATTTTGGCTGGATCGAATAAATGGAGCCGAATTTAATTCTCCGATGCACAAGGAGATTCATGCGTTATATCTTGATCAGGCTATCTCCATAGAAGAGGGCCATCTTAACACTTTATGCGCTTTGGCCAAAAAGAAACAGATTGCGATTTATCTTGGAATTATGGAGAGACCACTGGATCGAGGTGGACATAGTCTTTACTGCTCCATGGTTTATATTAATCAGAATGGCGACATAAAGTCTGTTCACAGAAAACTAATGCCAACATACGAGGAGCGGCTTTCATGGAGTCTTGGTGATGGGAATGGGTTAGTTACACACAAAATATCTCCATTTACCGTGGGTGGTCTAAACTGCTGGGAAAACTGGATGCCGCTAGCCAGAGCTGCCATGTACGCCCAGGGAGAAGATCTTCATATTTCGATTTGGCCTGGTAATAAAAGGAATACAGAAATGCTACTGCCGGTAATTGCACAAGAGTCTCGATCTTTCGTCGTTGGTGTGTCAGGAATATTTCGCCCGGATGACATCCCTGAGCACTTCCCATATGCAGAGGAGATGAAAAGTGCAACGCCAGACGCACTTGCTGATGGCGGATCATGTATTGCTGGTCCAGATGGAAAATGGTTAGTTGAGCCGGTAGTGAACGAAGAAAAATTAATTATTGCTGATTTGGATCACAAAAGAGTGAGAGAGGAACGGCAGAACTTTGACCCATCGGGGCATTACTCGAGACCTGATGTGCTCAGTCTGAATATTAATAGAGAAAGACAATCAGTCCTACATGATTCAAAAAATTAAGCTTTTTATTTTCTTTCTAATTCCTCTTTTGGCTTCATCTCAGTCTCCTGAAGAAGATGAAGTAAAGCTAAAATCAGCTCTAGGGTGGCTTGAGATCAAGCTCGATTACCTCTACTATGAAAACACAAGTGAACGCTGGTGGAATAACACCTTCTATGCCAATGAAAACAACGAAATCACTATCAAACATATCGTTTCTGACAGACCCAATACAGCTAATATCAGAGATAAGACCTACACTATCCGAAAGTTTCGCATTCAGGATATCAATCCAAAAAGTCTGAAAATCACCGACGTTAAAGAATCGAGAGGCCGAGTGGTAAAGGGACAGATGCTTGAATTAAGAACGTATGGATTCCAGGACCTAATCCATAAATCCATAAATAACCGAAGAGCAAGTAGTACCTCATTTTTATTTCTATCATTCCCAGAAACATTAGTCGACAGTCTCTCAAATTATGCTGAGGTGGTTAAATCAAAATTCGAAGATGCCATCGTTGCAAGCATCCAGATTTATGCTAATAATGATGAATCTGACATCAACACTATTATGAAAGTACTGACAGGTGATTATAAAACAACAAACGGAATGATCTGGAATGCCGAGCTGGTTGAAGCTAATGTGTTAAAAGTGGATCGAGGAAGTAAAATAATTGAGTATTTCGGTTATGATCCAAGCCTTCAAATGTTCTACCTTTTATCTATCTCTGGTCAAGGAGTTAAAAAACAAAGTCTGTCTCCCGAAAAAGGTACTCGACTTAAAATATCAAATTCCAATGGTTTAACCATTTTGATAGACACGCCGCATTCGTTTATGCTAAATGGAAAGGCCTACTTCAGGCAATGACATTCTGCTGAAGTAGTTCATCGGCTGACTTTCTGTATTTCCTTCCTATGGGAATGGTATAGTTCTTAAGCGTAACCTCGTCCTTATTATAATTAGAAACCTGGTTTTTGTTTATTATGAAAGATCGGTGAATCCGAATAAATGAACTGGGCAATCGTTCGTTCAAACTACTTATCTTCTCTTTAGTCTTGTGTGATTGCGCATCTGTATGGATCTGAACATAATCTCCCCTACTCTCCACATACAATATATTATGCAAAGGAAGCAATACTTGCTTTCGATTCGACCGAATGGCTATCTCCGTTCGATTTTCTATAGACAGCTTCTCCTGCATCGAATTCATCTCACTAGCCTTTTCTTTGAGCTTCTGAATGGATAATATCAAACCTTCTATCAAAACTACTAAGTACAAAATCACTGTCAGTAAATAAATATCACCAGCAATCTTACCGAGATTTTCTATCTGATAATCTGCTAGTATAACGAAGGCTAATACCATCACCAACAGTTCCAGATAAATAGAAACTATAAGCATATAAGTGAAATACAAATAGAATTTGGGCCTATCGTCTTTTAGGAGAAAGCGTGGTACGAGAAAACGATTAAAGAAAAAAGAGGTGGCAATCACCACCGGCATCATAATGGTGACAAAATAAAAAGACACCACCCAATCGTCCACAGATGAGCTCAATAAGAGCGTAAGTACTACCCATGCTGTAATCCAAAAAATGAATGCTCTTTTTGATATCATAAGATCTAAGATGATCCTTTTTGCGCAAATTTGGCAGAAAAGTAGATAAACAACACGTTTCCGTCTGGATATGACCTTTCAAATAACACCCTTCTCCCGCTTGCTTTGTCAGTATGTTTAACCAAATACAAAAACAATGATTGAATTATTTCAAATGGGTGGTATGTTATTCATGAGCATACTTACAATCGAGCTAGGTGTAGTTATTTTCCTTGCGGTAAAGAGATTTTCAGAAAGAGGCAACGATACAGGAAAGATTAAGTCAGTTGGTCTTTTAGCAGCTATTACTGGAATTCTTGGTCAATTAATTGGTCTTTTTTCCGCCTTTGAAGCAATCCAACAAATGGGCTCAGTGTCACCTGCAATGCTTGCAGGTGGTCTTAAGGTATCGATGATCACCACGATTTACGGAATCATTATCTACATAGTCGCACTACTTTTAGCGCTGGTGTTAAAGACAAAGAAGTAAACTTAGGGCCGGTGTGTCCGGCCTTAATTCAATTTGGTGTAATTACATAATTAACAATCGTCAAATCTGAGAGCTAGGAAAGTTTCATTTTTTGAATAGAATGAAATCAGCATGGAAATTGCTAGATTTAAGATCAAAACAAGCCGCCATGAGCATATTTGATATCATCACCGTACTTATTTTTTTCTCAGGCGTATTTCTTTTCATCAATACATTTTACTTAAAACTACCCTCTTCAATTGGACTAACTATCCTGGCGCTGATTCTCTCCTTACTTGTTTTTATCTTCGGCCAGCTTTTCCCCGAATTCCACCTCGCCGAACAAGTGAAAAAGTATGATTTCGCGGACGTACTTTATCGGTTTGTCTTAAGTGTGATGCTCTTTGCTGGCGCCTTAAATGTTGACTTTAAAAAGCTTGGCAATCAGCTTATTCCAGTGCTTGTTCTTTCATTTTTCGGTGTGCTAATTTCCACCTTTGTTATTGCCACGCTGATATACTTCACAGCAGGGTATTTGGGCATTTCGTTGAGCTACATAGCAGCCCTGGTTTTTGGGGCTCTCATTTCATCTACTGACCCAGTAGCAATCACCAAGACTATTCAACGATTCAGAATGTCTAACGATTTGGAAACCAAAATATCGGGTGAGGCCTTACTTAATGGTGGAATAGCAATTGTCCTAGCACTCGTCTTAGTGAATATATACAGAGAAGGTGTAGCGGAGGGCGCTTTGAGCTTCACCGGTACTATCTGGGTTCTTATCAGAGATATCGGAGGTGGCATCATCGGCGGACTATTCTTTGGATGGGTTGGGTACAAATTGCTAGCCTACATAGATAATGACGATGTAGAGGTCGAAGTGCTAGTGACATTAGCATTAGTTATGGGTGGATCATATGTCGCAGATCTGTTTTCCATGTCTTCAATGATGGTAGCAGTGACAACTGGACTCATCCTTGGTAATTTCGGCAGGGATGAACAGGGTGAAAGTGCTGTAGGGGAATATGTATATAGATTTTGGCAGCTCATGGAAGATACTCTTGCGGCAATGCTCTTTGTCCTTATCGGTTTTGAAATGCTCGTCATCCCATTAAAGTTGGATTATTTCGCCTTGGGTTTTTTCGCAGTAAATTTTGCACTTTTCGGACGCTGGATAAGTGTCTTTATTCCTATTCGAATGATGGCGATGAGAAGATCATTTGACACTGGTACTATCCCGATACTCTCATGGGGTGCGCTTAGAGGTGGATTACCTGTTGCCGTTTCTTTGTCATTAACGAACTTTCCAGGTCAGGAAATAATAGTAACTATGACATACGTAGTGGTTGTGAGTACCGTCCTCTATCAGGGGCTTACGCTTGCCCGCATGATGAAGATTTTCAATTCTTCTACGAGCAAATTAAACTGACATCAGAATTTGATTTTGCTCCCAAGCTCCATGTCACTCAATTCAATATCAAGGGCCTTTGTAGAAAGCTGAATTTCTCTAACTGAAATCACCAGCGAAAGTAAAAGTAATACCAAGGATATACCAAAAATTGCACTCCCCCATTCTCCAACTTTCAGATAAATAAAGAACATCGCCAGCACACATAGAAGCAGACTTAATACACCGAAAAGCTGCATAGCCCTGATAAGAAAAAGTCGCTTTCTTAGATTCTTCAATTGTCCCTCCAAAACGCTTTTTGGATTATCTAAATAGCTTTTATGCAACTGCCGAATCAGTGTGGCAATAGCAAGAAAACGATTGGTATATGCAAGGAGTAAAAGCGAGATGGCTGGGAAGAGTAAAGCCGGTGTTGTTAGTGTTATCTGCATGACTCAAAGATAGAATCAAGAATGTTTTGGTGAAATGCTCTCCTTTATAAAGCCTAAGCCGTAACCACAATGCTGAATGAATGAAGTGATGATTGATAGCAATCCAACCTTTAGACTTCTATTGGTTATTGAAGAGTGGAGAAGAATCATAAAAAAGTAGCCAGAATAAATGACTGCAAGCGCACTTGCATACTGATGAGATATGATGAATCCTACCCCAATCAGTAGAAACCCAAGAGTAAACAGGGTTGGGAAAATATGAGGGAGTTTAATGGCTATACCATACATCCTTCTAAGCTGTATTCGGGTTCTCCCAAAAGAAAAAACCTGCATAAAGAATGATTTCAAGCTATTTCTTCTCTTGTGGTACACTTCTAACTTTTGATTTATGAGTGCTTTGTGCCCGCTTAATTGAAATCTATTGCTCAATTCCATGTCCTCGCCCATATTGGTTTTGGCAAATCCGTTTAGCGACTTGAATACTTGTTTTTGCATTACCAGATTATAGCTCCTCAGATGTGCTTCACTATCAATTTTCTTTTCCCTACCTCTTATTCCTCCTGTTGTTAAAAAAGATGTCATTGAATATGAAATAGCTTTTTGTAAGGTAGAAAAATCGTCCCTTGCTGAATCCGGCCCGCAGAATGCTTCAACTACTGTTTTACTCGTTAGTCCATCAAGATTTTCTAGGTAATTGGGAGGAATGATACAATCAGAATCAAAGAATACTAGCCACTCTCCTTGAGCATGCTCACTTCCAAAGTTTCTACTAAACCCCTGACCTGTGTTTTCCTTGAAGAAGTACTTAATATCTAAATTATTGTAGTTAGAAATGATTTTCTCAGAAGGTTTATCCGAGCCATCCTCTACAATTATTACTTCAAATTCCTGATAAGTTTGATCGACTAAACTATTAAGTAGCTCATCAATTTCATTAGGTCTATTATAGACAGGAACTATAATGGAATACTTAGGCATTGCCCTTTGTAGCATCAGTTTTTTCCGAGATTAGATAATCTCCTTTTTTCTGATTAACCTGAATAAGCATTTCAGCAAGAAAACCAGCAAGGAATAGCTGCATTCCAACAATTAAAGCAACTAATGCCAGGAAGAAAAGCGGTTGATCAACAACATCTCTTACCACCATTTGATGGTATTGCCCATAAAGCTTTTCTGCAATAACCCAGATTGTGATAAAAAAACCACCTCCAATAGAAAGAGTGCCTAATGCTCCAAAAAAGTGCATCGGGTTCTTTTTAAATCTGGAAACAAAAGTAACTGAAAGCAAATCAAGAAACCCTGTAATGAAACGCTTCATACCATACTTCGTCGTACCATACTTCCTAGCTCTGTGCTCAACTACCTTTTCCCCGATACGATTGAAACCATTCCATTTCGCTATTAAGGGAATATAACGGTGCATTTCACCATAGACATGAATATTTTTAACTACGTCAATATGATATGCTTTTAGTCCACAATTAAAATCATGAAGCTTGATTCCTGAGACCTTTCTTGTTACCCAGTTGAACAACTTGGAGGGTACAGTTTTACTAATTGGGTCGTGTCTTTTCTTTTTCCACCCGGATACTATATGTAGATTTTGATCCTTTATCATCTGCATTAGCTCAGGTATTTCATCTGGACTATCTTGTAGGTCGGCATCCATCGTAATTACAACTTCACCTTTGGCATAATCAAAGCCAGTCTGCAATGCGGCTGATTTTCCGTGATTTCGATTGAATCTCAATCCACAAACACGTAAATCCTTCTTTGCATGCCGATCAATAACAGACCATGAAGTATCCGTACTTCCATCATCGATTAGGATAACCTCTGTTTCAATATTATGAGCATCTACAACGCGAAAAATCCATTCCAAAAGTTCTGGAATGGATTCTTCCTCGTTATAAACGGGTACGATTATAGATAAATCTTTATTCAAGTTCAGGTTCGTTCTTTTTGATGATCGCTCCAGTTATAAGTGCTAAAATAGCATAGAAAATGAGTCCGAATAGAAATCCCTTTATTGACCCCATTACTGTAAACCTATCAAGTGTATCAGTTCTGGTCTTTTCAAGTGCTTCGTCCATTTGATCTTCTGGCATTCCAAAACGTGACATCATAGATTCTGCATTATCAACAGCTTGGTCCGCCAAAATTGCCGGTAATTCAGGATCAATAACGTTATATAACAGTATATTAAATCCTGTCATAATTATTCCTGCTACCACGAGCAATTGCATAGAATATACCCAAGCTTTGCCGAAAGCCATGAATCCTCCAATTTCTTTTCTATGCTGAATTCCAAAGTAGGAAACAAGTGCGATGAAAACAAGGAAGAATAGCATCATCCACATTGAAGCCAACGTAGCTGGACTAACAATGTAGATCAGAAGAGTAAGAACTATGCTAATTACAGCTAGCATTACTCCGGATTTGATTGCGTGATTGTTCATAGTTATTTAGGTTTTTTTCTTAAAATTATCGATACAACGGGGGTTATCAGGAATCCTGCACCAATTTTCTTCCAAAAGGTACTAAACAATAGTTGAGTTGTTGTAATCTCATCCACAGCGGCAAGCTGCTCTTCCAACTGTTCTTGTGTAAATTCTTTCAGAAAAAACTCTTTACGATCGAGCAAGAATGCCTTTGCACCTTCCTTGTACCCTTCCATTAGTTCCCCATTGCTCTCAAATATTACAAAAAATATCAAAGAAAATATAAGCACTGCAGGTATCATCACAATAAATCCAATACTTATACCCTGCCAGAAATGTAAATAGCCATCATTCCGGAAATCCTTAAACTCTTTAGCGGCAAAAAATACAAATAAGAAAAATACTCCCAGATCAAATATAAAATGCCGGAAGTCAAGCAGTGGATTACTTCCAAAGTTGATTGATATAAAAAAAAGCCCTACAAGGAATAGTCCACATAGGATGGAATACTTTAAAGTCGGTTTTATCACTGATTAAATGTCGCTTTAGATCTGTTTATGGTACCTAATACAAACCCTTTCAATTCTTTATTCCAGTAAGGGGAGTTGAAGGATTTGGAAAGATTTGTTTGACTATCAAGCTTCCAAACACCTTTTGGATCTAAAATGGTGAGTTTGGCTGGTTGTCCCTTATCAATTATTAATTGATCGAAGTTGAGAACAGATCTTGGCCCATTAGTCACTTTATCTATTAGAATCTCCACCGAGACCTCACTAGAAATTTGAAGTAGAGATGAATAAAAAGTCTGAAGTGATATATTGCCTGGGTCTGCTAAGTCAAACTCTAATTGCTTACATTCCTGATCATACGGGCGATGATTTGAACAAATTGCGTCTATGATTCCTTCATTTACTCCCTTTATAAGAGCTTTTCTGTCCTTCTCTGATCTATATGGAGGCAACACTTTAAACGTTGTATCAAATTCTCCAATTGATTCCTCATTGAAAATCAAATGATGCACACCGACATCACAAGTGACGGCTAAACCTGTCTTTTTCGCTGCTTTTATTAAATCAACGCTTTTAGCCGAGGAGATTCTTGAAAAGTGAATACTTCCGCCACTGTACTTTAAAATTTCGATATCACGCTGAATGATTAACTCTTCGGACAAAGATGGCTCTCCTCTCAAGCCTAAATTAGTACTCGTCTTGCCTTCATGCATATGAGTTGAGGTAGAAATATGGATGTCCCTTCCATTTTGAATTATTGGAGATTTCATACCAGCTGTATACTGAAGGGCTTTGAGCAACAGTTCTGCGTTCCAAATTGGACGGTCTCCTTCAGAAAAAGCCACTGCTCCAGCCTCCTTCAAATCCAGCATTTCAGTTAGATTTTCACCGTTCAACTCCTCACTTACAGCTGCACATACATGTACATCTACCTCGCCAGAAGATTTTTTGAGTATGTAGCTAACATCACTTTTTGATTCAATTGGTGGATCCGTTTCCGGGATTAAACAGATATCTGTAAAGCCACCAGCCTGAGCACATTTTATCCCTGATTCAATATCCTCACGATGTTCATTTCCAGGGTCATTGAATTGGGCATTTAGATCAAACCACCCAACAGTTATTGATTTCCCCTTTAGATCAACCTCTTTCGTAGCTGTTTTGCCATTTAGCGAGGCTATAATTCCTTTTTCAATGAGAATATTTGCTTGCTTGCCGTGAGCGGGAGAATTTAGATCAAGTACAATTACATTTTTTAGCAATAAGCTCATCTAAGGTATCTATGCAGTACTGTTTCGGTCAGAATTAGAAACACAATCAAAATTAATGCATATTTCCATAAGCTCGATTGAGAACCGCTCGCAAATACTACATTATCACTTCCATTAGTGAGTTTTGTT
Organism: Ekhidna algicida; assembly: GCF_051379705.1. Taxonomy (GTDB): domain Bacteria; phylum Bacteroidota; class Bacteroidia; order Cytophagales; family Cyclobacteriaceae; genus Ekhidna. The sequence goes on from NZ_CP179868.1 coordinate 1,364,829, forward strand.
ACTTCAACATGCTTCATATCAACAAAGGCCTCTCGCATTTCATCAAAATCGGGAGCTTGCATTATAGATTCAATCTTTGGTATATTGATAGAAATACTTTTCAAAGTATCATTATCCTGAATCAATTGATACTCACCAGCCTCCAAATCGTTCGGCAATTCCAATATCATCTCAGAACCATTAGAATTAAATGTAGGGATCACCTCATAGCCATCTCTTACCAATTTGACTGGCACATCAGAGGCTTTTCTGGAAACAGAAATAGTTCCTTCTGGATAGTAGTAGGGTGGTTCAATTCCTCCTGTCGAGGAAAAAGCAATTTGAAAAAGAATTGGCAAGAACAGCGCATGGGACTGAAAACCACCTGAGGACGACTCCAATGTAGTGTTAAAGAAGTAGATATTATTTTTCTTGAGCAAGAATGGATTACCATCTCTGAATTTAATAATCGGTTCGAAATTTCTTCCAATCGAAAACATTGCTCTCCCTACAGGCATTGATTGCTCCTCAACTCTCCTCTCAAATACACCTTTTAAGAGTGGATGTTCTGAATCTATAGAAGTCTCGGATACATTTTCACCGGAAGTTTCCAAACTAACATCAATAAATTTCTCATAAGAGAGGATATCTACTGAATCAGTAGGAAATACAATGAAATTAGTATTGCTAAGATTCTGAATTGCCTCAAGGACAGAATACTGACTACTTATCACAACTAGGTCAGCTTCTTGCAGAGCTTCATAATCCAGATTATTGATGGATTGAAAGTCAACATCAAATAATTCTTGATTGTCATAAACCGCTTTTAAAGCCTCTGAACTAGGTGATTCAATAATTACAATTTTAGGTTTCAGACGTTCGCTAACAGAAAAGTAGAACGTATTATCAAAGGTCACATCATCCCCATCCAAAACAATTTCAAATCCTCCATAAGCATCTTTTGAAAGATCAAAACTAACTTCCTTAAGCCCTTCAATATCTTTAACAACAGAACTTAATTGCCGAGAGCCGTTCATAAGTTTCACAACTACACTCCCAGTTTCCATATTATTCACCTTAAACCTAACAAAGATTGAAATCTCAGATAGGTTCTCTTGATTAGGCATTAAATACAAACTATCAACACTTACATTCCTAACCACATTGAGATCATTTGTAATTACAAGGAAATACTTTTTGGTAGAATCCATCAAAGATTCTTCTAAATCGGACACTTTCAATGCTTGATAATCTGAAAACAGATAATGCGAAGACAATCCATTTTTATTGAACTTATCAACTAAAACTTTCCAAGTCCTGGATTGAGGTCTAGTGCCTGATGATAATGATATCTCAGTTTTCCTATCGATGAGTTTTTTTTCCTGATTATCAAAATATACTAAAGCTCCAAATTGCTCGTGTAATTGCCTTATCCCATTTTCTACCTTAAGTGAGGCATTATCAATTGTTGAACTCACAGAATTGTCAAAATGAACACCTACCTCGCCCTCATTAGCTGATTCGTTTAGGTTCTGCAATAAAACCCATATCATAACAATAATTAATACGAAAATTAAAACTCTATTAGATAATATCAACAAATACTTTAGTCGAGATTTAGACTTAGTTTTTGAGGTAAGGTTTACAATAAACTTAACAGATGAAAAATATAGTTTGCGTGCTTTCCGAAAATCAAAAAGGTGCACCAAAATCGGTACTAAAAGGAAGAGAACGAAATACAACCAAGGATTCACTTAATGCTTTTTTCGACTACTAAACGATCTATTAGTACAACAAGTTATATAAAAGAAAAAAAGGACATCATCTTGCGACAAGCCCTTTTATAATAAGCTGATATCAACTGTGGCGTGCTGAATACTTCGTTACTTGAACCACAACTTCTTAAAACAAAAAGAGGTATCATCTTACGACAATACCTCTTTATAATAAACTGGCAACGACTTACTCTCCCACCTGTTACGGCAGTACCATCAGCGCTGACGGGCTTAACTTCTCTGTTCGGAATGGGAAGAGGTGGACTCCGTCGCTATAATCACCATAAAATTTGCCTATATCCAAAAAGGACAGGACTTAATGTCTTGACATTAAAAATGAAAGATTCACATGAAAAACGCGAGTTTATCGAAACGCTTCAAAAAAGTTTACGAGTAATTAGTACTGCTCAGCTTTGACATTACTGCCTTTACACCTGCAGCCTATCTACGTCCTAATCTAGAACATCTCTTAAAAGAAATCTCATCTTGTAGTGGGTTTCGCACTTAGATGCTTTCAGTGCTTATCCCTTCCCAACGTAGCTACCCAGCAGTGCTCCTGGCGGAACAACTGGTACACCAGCGGTTAGTCCAACTCGGTCCTCTCGTACTAAAGTCAGATCTACTCAAATTTCTTACGCCCACAACAGATAGGGACCGAACTGTCTCACGACGTTCTGAACCCAGCTCGCGTGCCACTTTAATGGGCGAACAGCCCAACCCTTGGGACCTTCTCCAGCCCCAGGATGTGACGAGCCGACATCGAGGTGCCAAACCTCCCCGTCGATATGAGCTCTTGGGGGAGATCAGCCTGTTATCCCCGGAGTACCTTTTATCCTTTGAGCGACGGCCCTTCCATACAGAACCGCCGGATCACTATATCCTAGTTTCCTACCTGCTCGGCTTGTAGGCCTCACAGTC